>JAPOQU010000079.1 GCA_026710545.1 Gammaproteobacteria bacterium
CGGTAGAGTGTGATGACTGATAATACTGATTACGTACTGGGGCCGGCCATTGCCGACTGGGAGGTTTTGAAGAAACCTCTGGCCGTGGACCCTGTCACCTTTGAGATCATCCGCCACAAGCTGGCCGCGATCAATGAAGAACAGGCCCTGGCCCTGAAAGCGGTATCGGTCTCTCCCATCGTCGCCGGCGCCGGCGATTTCAATAATGCGCTGTTCACGGCTGACGGCAGGCTGGCATCCATGGGTCCCCAGGTGGTGTTTCACTCCGGCGCCATGCCGGTCATCCTCAGGCACGTGATGGCAGACTTTGCCGATGAAGAGTTTGCCGAAGGAGATATGTATATCGTCAACGATCCCTACAAAGGCACCGTACACCACCCCGACGTGAGTATTATGGCCCCGTTGTTTTTTCAGGGGCGGCTGGTTGCCTGGGCCGGTGTCACCGCGCACCAGGTGGATATGGGCGGCATGGCCGTCGGTTCCGTCTCGGTGCGGGCTACGGAAAAGCAGCAGGAAGGCCTGATGATGCCGCCCATGCGTATCGTCGAAAAGGGCAAACTGCGCAAGGACATCTGGCGCATGATCATGAACATGCCCCGCCAGCCGCAAATGGTCGGGCTGGACCTCAGCGGGTTTATCGCCTCCAACGTGGTAGCCCGGGACCGGCTGACCGAACTCATGGAGCAGTACGGCGCGGACACCGTTTTGACCGTGATGGAAGAGTTGATCCGTTATTCGGAACGAAAAACCCGGGAACACCTGCAAACATTGCCCGATGGCGAGGTCAGGACCTGCGGCTACCTGGATCATGACGGCAGGGAAAACAAGGTTTACCGCACCGACGTCAGGATTATCAAGAAAGGTGACAGGTTGACCATAGACATGTCCGACTCATCGCCGCAGGCGTCCGGTTATATCAATTGCACGGAGGGTTGCCTGGTAGGCGCCATCTTCGGCGGCGTGGCGCCCCTGTTGGGGTCCGGCATACCCTGGAACCAGGGCATCCTGAACAGTATCGAGGTGATTGCGCCCAAGGGCCTGATCTGTAACGCCATTGCACCGGCGGCTACCGGCGCCGCAACCATCGGCCAGGGTTGGGTGATTACGTTGACGACCGCACATGCCATATCGAAGTTGCTGGCGCTGTCCGAGGAGAGCCGGAAACATTCCCAGGGCGTGACCCACGGCACCATGGCGGCGCTGTTCACCGGCGATACCAACCAGCACGGCGAGCCTTTCGGCAACCAGTTGATCGACGCGCAGGTTGGTGGCGGCGGCGCCAACCCGTTCGCGGACGGCCTGGACCAGACCGGCTGTTTCGTCTCGCCCAGACCCCACATCCCGAATATCGAATACAATGAGATACACAGCCCGATGCTGTTTCTTTACCGCTCATTCTTCCCGGACACGGGGGGGGACGGTGAACAGCGCGGCGGCCGCGCGGCCGGCACCGCCTGGACACCCCACGGTGTGGAACGCCTGCGCTGTTCCCTCACCTCCCACGGCGTTGAAGTGCCGATATCATACGGCCAGTTCGGCGGTTTCCCCGGGGTGTGCAGCAATGCCATGATCATTCATGAGTCGGATATCAGGAGCAAATATGCCCAGGGCGAATTGCCCTTGAAGCTGGAAGACGTGCTCGCGCCTATAGACCTGGATAAGCTGGGAGGGCAGCCGCAGGTACTCGCGGCCAAACAGGATGAACTGCCCCTGTTTCCGGGCGACATTGTGCAATATACCTGGCAGGGCGGCGGTGGCTACGGCGACCCGTTACAGCGCGCACCGGAGGCGGTGGCAGCCGACGTGGCGGCAGGATACATCTCGGCGCGGCGGGCGCTGGACGTGTACGGCGTCGTACCCGGCGAGGACACGGGAAAAACCGGATCGCGTCGCAAACGGATGCGGCAACACCGTCTGGCAAACGCCCACCCGCCTTCCCGCACATCAGGCAACCAGCGTGGCACAGGCGCTCCGCTTTCCCGTTTCGGCGCCGGCCTGATCCTGGCTCACACGAAAACGGAAGAACTGCAATTCGAATGCGAGTGTGGTCACATCTTCTGTAGCGCCAGGGATAACTGGAAAGATCATGCTGCATATCACAGCCTGGAAAGCGATGAGCTCCCGGCAGGGATAAGACTGCATGAGACGATGGAACTGGTCGGGTACTTATGTCCTGCGTGCGGCCGGCAACACTCACTCGACGTAAAGCAGAAGGACGCTGCACCGTTGCACGACCTGAAGATAACCCGCTGGGCGGACCGGGAAGAACATCCTGCCGTCATTCCTGCGAAGGCAGGAACCCAGTAGATAATATCTTCTTCCGCCGCAGGGGACAGACTTCGCCGCAGGGGACAGACTTAAGTCTGTCCCCGGAGGTTGCCCAGCGGACAACGAAGGTGCCTCAGAGCCTGTCCTTTGTTACCATAAACCATGCAAACAAAACCACAGTTCAAATTCTTCTTCGGCTCAAGCATCGTCCTGGCCTGCTTCGTCGGCATGATCGGCAATACGGGAGTGCTCCTGTTTGCCGGGACAGGCGTGCTGATCAAGCCCCTGACCCAGGAGTTCGGCTGGAGTCGCGGCGATGTATCCCTGGCCCTGACCCTGCTCACCGTCGGCATTGCCGTGGGGGTGCTGGTGAGCGGCAGGCTGATAGACCGCTACGGCGCCAGGCGGGTGCTTTGCGCGTCCATTCTCTTGTCCCTCCTGGTCATACTGACAGGACCGTTGTACGTCGCCACCCTGCCCCTGTTTTACACCATGATGCTTCTTGCCGCGGTGGTCGGCGCGCCGACCAACACGATCGGCTATGCGCGCGTGATTTCCGACTGGTTCGACAAGCGCAGGGGACTGTTCATCGGCATTAATTCAGCCGGGATCGGCCTGGGTTTTACCCTTGCGCCCCTGGTATGCAACTGGGCCATAGGCATCGGCGGTTGGCGCGCGGGTTATTTCAGCCTGGGCCTGTTCCTGCTGGTTATCGTATTCCCCACGGTTTACTTTCTCCTCATTGATAAACCCCAGGACGTGGGCCTGTTGCCGGACGGCGCCCCGAAAAGCACAACCGGCGAGCAGGAGGCTGCGGATACGAACGGTCACCTGTCGCTGGGCGAGGCGCTCAGGACCCGCGTGTTCTGGCTCATGATCATCATCGTTTCCTGCATCGCCTTTTCGCTGAACGGCATCTTCAGCCAGTTGGCCGCCTTGCTGACCGACCGGGGCATTGACATGACCACGGCTGCGCTGGTCGTCTCCACCATGGGTATGAGCATGGCCGTCGCCCGCGTAGTTGTCGGTTATATTATCGATAAACTGTTTGCGCCCATGGTGGCGGTCGGCGTTTTTATCTCGGTATTGCTCGGTGTCGGGTTGCTGATCTACGGGCAACACCTGAGCTTATACATTATTGCCGCCATCCTGATGGGGGTCGGTATCGGAACGGAAAGCGACCTCATGGTGTTCCTGACCGGCCGCTATTTCGGGTTGCGCCACTTCGGGACGATCTTTTCCTGGGTCTTCATCGCCCACATGACCGGCACCAGCTTTGGGCCTTATATCATGGGGAGTTCCTATGACCTCCATGGCAGCTATATTCCCATACTCCAGGTATGCCTCGGCCTGCTGGCTTTGGCTACGGTCCTGTTTGCGTTTCTGGGGAGATACGACCAGTTTACCCGCAGCAAGACGTAACTGCTATTTCCGGTAAAAAATCTCCCGCTCGTTATCCAGGTCCAGGTAACGATCACGAAGCCGGGTTGATCTTGATGTCATCGGGATAATTTTACCTTTCACGAGCACCTGCTCTGCCAGGGTCATGATTTCCAGGGGGTCGCCATCCCATATAACCAGGGTGGCCTGTTTCCCCGGTTCCAGGCTGCCTGCCTGGTCGGCAAATCCAAATACGGTGGCCGGGTTTAACGTCATGGCCTTGAGCGCGGCTGTCTTATCCATGCCATAGGCAACCGCGTTACCCGCGGCCTGGCGCACCAGGAATGCATTATGGGTATGCAGGAAATCCACCCCGGTAAACAATACCGTTACCCCGGCCGCATCCAGCAAGGCTGCCGCATCCAGCCTTGCCGCCAGTTGATCAAAATCTATCGGCAGGTTGGCCATGGGGTCGATAATGACCGCGACGTCTGCTTCGGCTAACTTATCAGCCACGCGCCATGCTTCACTGGCTCCGGCGATAACAAGTTTGAAACCAGATTGCCTTTTCAATTCCAGCAGCACTTCGATATCACTGGCGCGGTGCACATTCACCACCAGGGGTAAATTCCCGTCGATAACGGGTATGAGCGCTTCCAGGTCATGAACTCCCAGTGACAAGTCCCGCCAGTTACCTGACATTACGGCATGGCGGTTTGTCCTGTACTCTTGTGTATCCGCCAGGGCCTGCTGCATTTTCAGGTACGAAGATGCCCGGGAGCCTCCTCCCGCTTCGCTGGAACTGCTGCCCAGGCGCGCAAACATTGCCGCTGACTTATTCAAAATCGATGACGGCTTGCCAAGTTGAAGAACGATGCCTTGTCCCGCAAACACGCGCTGATTCGATTCGGGCGCGACGACCGCATGGGTCAATCCATGAATCAAATTATGCGGCAACAATGTTGAACCGGGATTGACGGCAGGAAAAATATTAAACGCCGAGCTGAATTGCTCATCCGCGGTCGATACGTCATCCGTCCCTTCGACCTGACTTATTTCCATGACGCCGAGGTAGGTATACGCGTTGATTAAACCCGGTGTGACCTGTTTATCGCTTGCATCTATGACTTTTCCGACGGAGGATGGATCAATATCAGTACCCAAGGCGGCAATGGCTCCGTCTCTAATCAGTATGTCTGCATTTTCCAGGGTCCCGGCGCCGGTCAAGGTATGGATAGAGGCATTTGTTATCAATATCTCCCCGGCGGGTACAGGAACTGTGAGAAAGACAAAAGCAATGGAAACGATTAGTTTGATGCCGCGTCTCATAATCGTTCATCCGTCGGGTCGATAATGCCAAGATCAAAATCCGTGACGGGCTGCCGGGTCTCATCCAGCCGGTCATAAATCAAAACCCCGTCAATGAATACCTTCTCCGTTTTACTGTAGACACTGAAGGGGTCTCCGTCCCATAACACCAGATCAGCCATTTTTCCAACTTCCAGGCTGCCTGTCAGGGCATCGATACCCAATGCCCTGGCAGGATTGCTGGTAATCCAGTTGATGGCGTGGGCGCGGGTAATGTGATAACCCGCATCGATACCGGCAGCCATTGCCTTTGCCGCTTCCTGGTTCAGATGCTGTACGGTTATCGCAGAATCAGAGTGCACGATGGCGCAGGCGCCGGCTGCATCCACCATGGCTACGTTGCCTTCCACCATGTCATAAGCTTCGTGCTTGAAACCCCACCACTCCGGCCACATCGCCGCGCAAATATCATGCTCGGCCAGGAGATCTGCGACCTTGTACGCCTCAACGGCATGGTGAAAAGCCGTAACCTTGTAATTAAACTCCCTGGCGATATCGATCATCACCGCCATCTCTTCACCCCGGTAACAATGATTGTGCACCAGGATGTTTCCGCGTAAGACTTCGGCCAGGGTTTCCAGCTGCAGATCTCTCAGTGGCGGGTCAGTTTCTTCTCCTTGCGCCTGTTTCCCGGCATAGGATTCCTGTTTGTTGACGTAGTCTGAAGCCTCTATCCATGCCGTTCGATAACCGGCAACATTAGCCATCCTTGATGCCGGCGTCTGTTTCAGCTCTCCGCCATAGACACGCTTGGGATTTTCACCGCAGGCCATCTTCAAACTGTAAGGCGCGCCCGGGAATTTCATCTCCTGGACGGTACGTGAAGGAATGTTTTTCAGGGTAACTCCCCTGCCGCCAAACAGATTCGCGGAACCCGGCAGGATTTGTAACGTGGTAACCCCGCCGGCCAATGCCAGGGTAAATTGCGGGTCCTGCGTCCAGACGGAGTGTTCCGCATAGACCTGGGCCGTATTCGGACTGGTAATCTCATTACCATCGAGGTTCCCTTCATGGCTGGGCGCCGGATAAACGCCAAGGTGCGAATGTACGTCAATCAATCCCGGTGTTATCCACTTGCCCGAAGCGTCGATGACAACGGCGCTCCCGGGCGCATCGATTTCCCGCCCTATGGCGCTGATCTTTCCATCAATGAGTAAAATTGATGTGTTATCAAGCCGGCTGCCGGTTCCGGTCAGTAACGTAGCATTACTCAACAGGACCGGGCTGGTTGCTGCCGGTGTGTAGGTGCTGGGGAAAGGGTCTTCCTGCCCGGTAATGACATCGGGTTTATCCGTGCATGCGCTATTCAACGCCAATGCAAGCAATAAGGCACAGAATCCTGGTATTCCAGGCTGGTTATTCATAACTTATTATCGCTTTCCTTTCATGGTAAATCAAAAGGTGGCCTGTCCGAACAGCCATGAAGTCCTGTTATTTGACATGGCGGGATTTAACGTTTTCCCCGCAACCCCTTCTCCTCCAACCTGGGCAGCACCTCGTCACGGAAATAGGGGAACTCCCCGACAAAGTCCACGAACGACAGGGTGGCGCCGGCACAACCGATCTCATGGAGTCTTTCCAGTTCGACCACGACCTTGTCCGGCGTTCCGACCAGCGGCATCCCGCCATGCCCGCCGGCCATCCTCTCGCGTAACATCTTGATCACCTCCTTGGGAAAGGATTCGGCGTTGGCGAACATCAGTTCGATTACGCGGTCCACAGCGGTCCAGTCGGCATTGTCACGGGCGTAATAGTCGTGGAACTCGTCCGCTTCCTTTTGCGTGGGGCGGCAGACAACGTAGGTCAGGGCGAAAACACCAACCTCCCTGCCTAACGCCCTGGCCTGCTGTTTCAGTTCCCGGATGTCTGTTCTTGATTTCTCATGCTCGATCACCGGTGTAAACAGGTAGTTCGCGTTCCGGGTGGCAAACGCCTTGCCTTCTTTGGAACCACCGGCATTAAAAATGGGGATAGTACCGTTGACCGGTTTGGGGAAACTGTGGACGCCCTTGAGCTGGTAGAACTCGCCGTCCCAGTCAAAATCCCCCGTGCTGTCCGACCAGCATTTTTTTACAATGTCGTACCACTCCTGTCCCAGCCGATAACGTGTCTCGTGATCGCCGGGCAGTTTAAACCCCAGTGCTTCATACTCCGGTTTGTTCCAGCCGCAGACGATATTGACGCCGGCGCGTCCGTGGCCTATCTGATCCAGGGTAGCCAGTTGTTTCGCGGCAATGACGGGGTTGTGGAAACCGGTGTGTGTCGTGGCAAATATTGTGATGTTCCTGGTCCGGGCCAGCAGGCCCGCGGCCCAGGTCAGGGTCTCCAGTACGTTGTGTTGAAAATTGGTCGCGCCGCCGTAACCGATCCAGCGGGCGATGGGCAACTGGAATTCCAGGCCGGCCGCATCAGTGAGTTGCGCCTGTTTCAGGTTGTTGTCCCAGGAACTGTCCCAGCGTTCCTCGATCCCGGTCATGGCCTGGCCGCTGGAGCAGTTTGCGGAAAAGATCCCCAGTTTTAATTTGTTTTTGCTGTCGAGTAAGGCGGACATGAAACCGTACCAGGATACGGCGTTACTAAACCAGACTCCGGGATGAGGTAGTTCCGTTTACCGGATAATCAGGATAAATCATCTACCGTTACCACAACCTATTGACGCCGTAGCTGTCGAACACCGCATCGACGGATACAACCGCCAGTTCACGCGCCAAGGCCTGGGCAATGAGCATCCGATCAAACGGGTCGCGATGAGGACCGGGCAAGCGTCCGGCGCTTTCAGCATCAGCGACGCTGATTGCCAGTTCCTCAAAACCCTGGCCGGCGATGTGACCGGCGACGTCGACCGCCACGACTTCACCGCCGGGAAGTCTGCCAATACGGAATTTAGTGGCAATTTCCCAGGCGGATACTGCACTGACGATGATGTCGTTTTCCTCGTCCAGGATCAAACGACGCGCCGTTTCGGAAAGACGCCCACTATCCGCGATCCACCACAGAAACGCGTGGGTATCCAGCATGACTCGCACCGCTATTGGCCTTCCCACTCAGCCAGTTCATAGTCCGGCAACGGCTCGAAGAAGCTGTCAGGAATGACGACCTTCCCCTTGAGAACGTCAGCCTGCCGTTTACTCCGGGGCTTGCAGCCGACGAGACGCGCGACGGGCTCGCCCCGACGGGCTATAACGACATCCTCGCCGGCCTCGACCCGCGCCAACAGTCGGGAAAGCTGGGTTTTGGCTTGATGAACATTAACGACGAACATGACGCTCCACATCGGCTGTGACTAACCTAGCTAATAAAGTAGCCTAAATTTGGGATAAATTCAAGGGAGATTGGGGTCAGGGAGATTGGGGTCAGGTCGCACATTGCACATACGAAGGTCTATCACGTTCTGATATTTATCGCTTGTTTGTGCAATATGCGACCTGACCCCAATCTCCCTACACTATTGTTGACTATCATCCCTGTCAAGCCATAATGCTGATTATGGAAAAAAGCTCCTCAACAAAACCCGTGGATAACGGCGCCACTACAGGCTATGAGGCTGAACTATGGCGCATGGCCGATACCTTGCGCGGCAGCATGGATGCGGCTGAATACAAGCACGTCGTCCTCGGCCTTATCTTCCTTAAATACATCTCAGACGCCTTCGAGGAAGTACACGCACGCCTCGAAGACGAAATAGAGCAAGGCGCTGATCCGGAGGATCCGGACGAATACCGCGCAGATAACATCTTCTGGGTGCCGCAAGGAGCCCGTTGGACACACCTCAAGGATCAGGCGAAGCAAGCTACAATTGGCCAGTCCGTTGATGAAGCCATGGCTTTGATCGAGCGCGATAATCCGGCGCTCAAGGACGTACTGCCCAAGGACTATGCCCGTCCCGCGCTGGACAAGCAACGGCTAGGTCAAATCATCGACATGATCAGCAACATCACGGTCGGCGATGAAGATGCCCGTTCCAGGGACGTTCTCGGACGCGTTTACGAATACTTCCTGTCACAATTTGCCAATGCAGAAGGCAAGAAAGGCGGTGAGTTCTACACGCCGCGCTGCGTGGTCAAGCTGCTGGTAGAGATGCTGGAACCTTATAACGGTCGTGTCTATGACCCTTGTTGCGGTTCATCAGGTATGTTCGTACAGTCTGTCGAGTTCATCCGCGCCCACCAGACGGGTAATGGCAACGGCGGGAAGGCGCCTGGAAGCATCAAGGCCGATATTTCGATCTACGGCCAGGAGTCGAACTATACAACCTGGCGGCTGGCTAAGATGAACCTTGCCATTCGCGGCATTGAAGGGCAGGTCGCCCACGGCGACAGCTTCCACAACGACTCACATCCCGACCTCAAGGCGGATTTCATCCTGGCCAATCCGCCGTTCAACGTCTCCGACTGGGGTGGTGAACGCCTCGCGGAAGACCAACGCTGGCAATACGGCGTTCCTCCCAAAGGCAACGCCAACTTTGCCTGGGTGCAGCATATCGTCCACCACCTGGCGCCGGGCGGCAACGCCGGTTTTGTGCTTGCCAACGGTTCGATGTCTTCAAACCAGTCGAATGAAGGCGTCATCCGCAAGAGCTTGATCGAAGCGGACCTCGTTGACTGCATGGTGGCGCTGCCGGGGCAGTTGTTTTACTCAACCCAAATACCGGCGTGCCTGTGGTTCCTGGCCCGTGACCGCAAAGACGGCAGGTTCCGCAACCGGCGCGGTGAAATATTGTTCATCGACGCTCGCAAGCTGGGACGCATGGTTGACCGCACTCACCGCGAGTTTACCGATGAAGATATCATCCGCATTGTCGACACTTACCATGCTTGGCGTGGTGAGAAAGATGCCGGTGAATACGCCGACGTTCCTGGCTTCTGCAAGAGTGCGAATCTGGAGGAGACACGCAAACACGGCTATGTATTAACTCCAGGGCGCTATGTAGGCGCAGAACCACAAGCTGATGACGGTGAACCGTTTGAGGACAAGATGAAACGACTAACTACAAAATGGAGAGAACACCATGCAGAAGCGCAACGGTTGGATGCAGCCATTTCTGAAAATCTAGAAAAACTAGGATTTGGTACGGAGCGGTAAACTATGTCCATTAACATGGGCTTTATCTTCTAATGCACCAATTCCTAGTAGCCAGCCATCGGGCAAATGATATGAAAAATGTGAGTCAATGGAGCAGAGTAGCTTTGGATAATGTAATTGACCTAAGGCTAAGCAGTGTGGATAAGAAGTCTAAAGAAAATGAATGTCCTGTTTTACTCTGTAACTATATGGATGTTTATAACAATAGTTTCATCCACTCAGAATTGGATTTCATGACAGCTACAGCAACTGATCAAGAGATAGACAAGTGTTCATTGGTCGCAGGTGATGTAATTATTACGAAAGATTCAGAAAAAAATATGACGACATTGGTGTTCCTGCATTCGTAAGAGAAGTAATACCGAATCTTGTCTGTGGATACCACTTGGCAATCCTTCGTCCTCGCATATCAGAAATCGATGGGGCATATCTTTTCTATGCATTAAATACAAACGAAACTCAACAACAATTTCATTCATTTGCAAACGGAATAACTCGATTTGGATTGAGGAAATATGATATAGGCTTAGTCGAAATTCCACTGCCTCCCCTTCCCGAACAACGCGCCATAGCCGATATCCTCGGCACGCTTGACGACAAGATTGAGTTAAACCGGCGCATGAATGAAACACTGGAGGAAATGGCGCGTGCGCTGTTCAAATCCTGGTTCATCGATTTCGACCCTGTCCGTGCCAAGCTGGAAGGCCGCGATACCGGCCTACCGAAACACATAGCCGACCTTTTCCCTGACCGGACGATTAGCTCCGAATTGGGAAAAGTACCTAAAGGATGGGGCATTGAAAATCTCTCCAATCACTTCGAGATCGTGAAAGGCGTTAGTTACAAAGGTAGCGGTCTTGGTAAAGATGGAATACCTCTACATAATTTGAATTCGGTTCACGAAGGCGGTGGATACAAGTATGAAGGAATCAAATATTACTCCGGTGAGTATGCAGACCGTCATGTTGTGCGCCCAGGAGATATAATCGTCGCTAATACTGAACAGGGACATCATCGGTTTCTCATCGGGTACGCAGCCAAAGTTCCGAGTCTCTTTGGACATTATGGCATTGCAAGCCATCACATCTATCGTCTTAGGCCTAAACCGAGCAGTCAACTTTCGACTACATACCTATATTACCTCCTAAATTCACCACAAATGCACGATATAGTGAGTGGTTACGCTAATGGCACGACCGTAAATATGCTCCCAATAGATGGATTACAAAAGCCGCCAATTGTTTGTCCTCCACGGTCGTTAGTATCAACTTTCGACATATTGACCAAAAAGGTCGATCAGCGTTGTGATGAATTAGTTTCGGAATCCCGCATACTCACCACCCTACGAGATGTACTGCTTCCGAAACTCATTTCAGGTGACGTAAGACCAAAGAACGCCTAGTCCACTATTTGAAACCTGATATGACAACTAAACCAAGAATTCCGTACCGCAATGAAGGACTACCGGCACTGCGAATAATATTGGTACTAAGCAGCCTATCTCCACTATTTATTTTGTGGGCTATCCGAGGTAACTGTCTCATTCCAGATTCGTGGTTTTTAAGCGCATGCATAGTAATCGTAATTGTGCCAAACATTTTTCTATTGTGTCGGATACGTTCAGCTCGAAGGAATTCCGACACGAAGACTATACGCGCAGGTTTGGTGGATGAGCATCAGAGCCAGATTTTGGTTTATCTTTTTGCAACACTCCTGCCATTTTACCGGGAAGAGATTGCCACCTATCGAGACCTGGCAGCAATGATTGTAGCCTTGATGTTTATCGTATTTTTATTTTGGCACCTTAGACTTCACTACATTAATATAATGTTTTCTATTTTTAAATATCAAGTGTTTACTGTACATTCGCCAGATGATGGCAACCCCTACACCGGGAAAGAACCCTTCGTTCTCATAACACGTCGCCGACACCTACAACCAAGTGAAGATTATACCGCTTATCGTTTGAGTGACACCGTTTATATGGAGATGAATTCGTGAATCTTAATTTCGATCCATTAAATGTTACGTCTACAGAATTCGGCGTAGGCCGGGGTTCTGGTGATGAACGTGAATATATCTCAGTGCCTGTTGATACAACGGTCCAGGATGCGCTTATCGAGATGGTAACGATGACTTGGGACAAAATGCAAAATAACTACGGACAAAATGATGGAAACGTACCACCCCGATATGAGCCATCCGAGAAATACGAAAGTAATGAATACGTCTATATAGAGGCAACTGAGCCAATGGTTAAACCACTCGCCAATTTACATAAGGCAGATAATCTGCAGGTGTCTGTTAATACAATGCAAAATCTGAACACGATTTCGTGTTATTTCGTGCGGTTAACTGACAATGAGGGAAACCGTTTGACAGGATTGAGACAAGCAACTTATTTCAAGGGCGTCTTAAATAAAAAACTTATACGAATTATTGACGATGCATTGATGCTTTTGGAAGATAAAGTTTTCAAACTCGATAATGACTTCGACCTGCTTATCGATTCCGACCGTCTGCACATTTGGAGGCCAAAAGCATTCGAAATCTTGAACGAGATGAAACAATCGCTTCTAGACGCGGCACAGACACACATTGATGCACTTCAACAAGAGGTACCGAATGTAGATTTTGGAGCAATCGGAATTTATGCATCATCACATCCACGTGCCGCCCGTTATCTGGCTTCGATTCGTAAGCAAAATATAAAAGACATTGACTCTGATCGACTTCGAGACCTTTGCGACAGGACGGGTGTAGAATATGATGAGGTCGATGGTAAGATGAATATTGGTGATAAGCATATCATGGGTTTCCTTGAGATCTTGGACCGCCGGAGATATGGAATCGAATTGATACAAGATTCCCCAGAATTCTACAAAGCGGCTAGCCGTCAAAAGCTTAGGATTTCGCGTTGAAGCACCAAGGCTATTTCATAAGGTGAACAGTCTAAGATGACAGATATCAAAATTACTCAAGCCGAGGCCGATGCGCTGATTGCTCTGGAGAAGCGTCGATTAGATGATACATTGTGGAGTTACCCGAGCTCCAGAGGATGTGTTTCAGTACCTTTAGTCTCTGTTGACGGGCGTGAGTCATTTCTTCTTGATCTACGCAGGGCACGAATCGACCTTGCTAAGGGGACATACCAAAACCGTGCTCGACAGGTAGTTATCTTAGCAAGACTGGATTTTGGCTCTGCGCCACATCGTAACCCTGATGGAAAGGAAATCGATTCACCACACCTTCATATTTATCGCGAAGGATATGATGATAAGTGGGCATCTCCAGTTCCAGCTGATAAATTCTCGGACTTGGCCGATCCATGGCAAATGCTCACAGACTTCATGGGATTTTGCAATATCATTCAGCCGCCAGTTATACAACAAGGGGTATTCAAATGATCAATGAAATAGAATCCCTTCTAGATCAGTATTGGGTTTGGCTGAAAGATCGTACAAGCATTCGTCAAATTGATGATTGGATAGAGATCACCACACCTTACATTGATAGACATAACGATTACATGCAGATCTACGCCAAAAAGGCTAACGGCGGTTTCATGTTGACCGATGACAGATACACGATTGAAGACTTAGAACAAAGTGGTTGTAAACTCGAAAGCACTAAACGTCAGAACCTTCTCAAGGTAACACTTCAAGGTTTCGGTGTGCAACTCAATGAAAAGGCCCTGGAAGTCCGGGTGACTGCGGAAAACTTTGCTTTACGGAAACATAATCTCGTACAGGCAATGCTTGCTGTCAACGATCTTTTCTACCTATCATCGCCCACAATCGCGAGCCTATTCTATGAAGATGTTGTATCTTGGCTTGACCTATGTGATATTCGCTATACGCCAAGTGTAAAATTCACAGGTAACAGCGGTTACGACCACCGGTTTGATTTCGTTATTCCAAAGTCTCGGCAACAGCCCGAGCGTATAGTTCGAACTATTAATCGTCCTAGCCGCGATACTGCCCAAGCGATGGCTTTTTCATGGATTGATACCAGGGCAGTACGCGCGCCAGAATCGCGCTCTTACGCTATGTTGAATGACTCTGAACACACAGCCTCATCAGATGTTATAGATGCCCTGCGAAGCTATGAAGTAAATCCTGTGCTCTGGAGTCAACGAGACACAGTCCGTGAAGAACTAGCGGCGTAAAATGGACACATTGGCATTGATTAAAGAGAAAACTTGACTATAAGAGCAGAGGTTCAGGCAACTCATGGCTAAGCTGGAAAGCCTTACTGTACGTGGCTTCAAGTCGATCCGCTCGCTAGAAGACTTCAAGCCTGGACGTCTGAATGTCCTTATTGGGGCGAATGGCGCCGGCAAGAGTAATTTCATCAGCTTGTTCCACATGCTGGCTCGCGTTGTAGAGAAGCGCCTTCAAGTTTATATTGCTGAACAGGATGGGCCGGATGCATTGCTTTTTGGAGGCAGAAAGCGAACTGGAGGTATAGAAATCATATTGTCCTTTGGTGGGGACGACAACGCTGGCTTAACCGGCAGAAACTCCTATAGTTTCTCCCTTGTTCCAACAGGAAATCGCCTAATATTCGACCAGGAAGAACGACACTTCGGAAATAGCGTTGCATTTGATTTAGGCAGCGGCCATGATGAATCAAAACTGGAGATACTGGATGAAGAAGTGGAGGATAGCTTTGCCCACTATATACGTTCAGCGATTGCCGAATGGCGTGTTTACCACTTTCACGACACCAGCACAGCAGCTCCAATTCGCCAGTTGCTGGCAGTACGCGATAACCTTTTGCTCAAATCTGGCGGGGATAATCTGGGACCATATTTGCGCCAGCTGCATGAACAATATCCGGACCACTATCTTAAAATTGTCGAAACGGTTCAGCTTGCAGCTCCATTCTTTGGGGGGTTTGTCTATCGCAAGGACCTAGACGAAAATATGGAGTTGGAATGGTTTCAAGCGGATGATCCGGACACGGTATTGGGGCCACGCCAGCTTTCAGATGGGACCCTGCGTTTCATCTGCCTCGCAACTCTACTCCTCCAACCGGCACAACTGCAACCTGAACTTATTCTCATCGACGAACCGGAGTTGGGTTTGCATCCTTATGCGCTTACCTTGCTCGCGGAGATGCTACAACAGGCCAGCGATGCTCGACAGCTAATAGTCTCGACGCAATCTGCGGACCTTATCAGTCATCTTGATCCTGAAAATGTTGTGGTAGTTAATCGCAAGGATGGGGCATCCATATTCGAAAGACTGGACGAGGAGGATTTAAGTGACTGGTTAGAGGATTACTCCCTTGGCGAGTTGTGGAAGATGAACATATTTGACGGCAGGCCCGCAGAATGACGAAGATAATAATCGTCTGTGAGGGCCAGACTGAAGAAGCTTTCGTAAATAATATCCTGAGACAGCACTTCACACACCAGGATATATTTGTGCAGCCCAGGCTCATCGCGACATCCCAGCGCGCAAAAGGCGGGGCGCTAAGCCGCCAACGGGTGCTGCGCTTTCTTCGCAATACCCTCTTGGAACGGCGGAATACTTACGTTACAACGTTCTTCGATTTGTATGCCTTGCGCTCGGATTTTCCAGGCCGGTCTGAGGCTGCTATACACTCAGATCCTATCGAACGAGCTACAGCCATAGAAGTCAAATTCCAGGAGACCGTCCTGGAAGAAGCGAAATGCCTCCCGGGCCGTTTCCTTCCCCACATTCAGCCTTATGAGTTCGAGTCTCTGTTGTTCTCAGATATTGGGCGCTTCAGCGAAGCAGAGTCAGCTTGGCAACCGTTTATCAGTCAACTGGAGGCTGCCAGACAGTCGGCTGCTACCCCGGAACATATCAATGACGGGTTTGAAACACATCCATCTGCCCGCCTGCAAAGCCTCCTTCGTCCCCGTTACAATAAAGTTCGCCATGGCGTGGTTGTATCCGGCCGCATTGGTCTGGATCGCATTCGCGCCGAGTGCACTCATTTCGACAAGTGGATTGCGCGCATGGAAGCTCTCCCGCCATTGTGACTGACAGAGTAATGCCATGACGGTATTTTCTGAATCCGTCGTGGAAGACGCCGCTCTCGATTGGCTTCGGGGATTGGGATACAACGTCATCGCCGGGCCTGATATGCCGCCAGGCCCCCATGCACTGCGTGAAGATTATTCTGATGTTTTTTTTGCTTCAACCGTGCGAGGCGCTTTGGGACGCCTCAACCCGAACCTCCCAAACGGATCCCTGGATGATGCTTTTCGCAGGCTGACCCGCCCGGAAGGTTCCACGCTGGAAGCCCGCAACCGGGCTTTTCATCGCATGCTGGTGGATGGCGTCACGGTGGAATATCGCAATGCTGAAGGCGCCGTTCAGGGAGCGCAGGCACGGGTGATTGATTTCGATGACCCGGAAAGGAATGACTGGCTTGCAGTCAACCAGTTCACCGTCATTGAGAATAAACATGAGCGCCGTCCAGACATCGTGTTGTTTATAAACGGCCTGCCGCTTGCGCTGATTGAACTCAAGAACCCGGCAGATGAGGATGCCACTGTCTGGAGCGCCTGGCAGCAGTTTCAGACGTATAAAAACGAGTTGCCGACCTTGTTTGCTTTCAATGCCGCCCTCATCGTCTCGGACGGCGTGAATGCGCATATTGGTTCACTGACGGCAGGAAGGGAGTGGTTCAAGCCTTGGCGAACAATTGGCGGGCAGGAACTGGCGCCTGTGTTTCTCCCGGATCTCCAGGTATTGATCGAAGGGGCACTGGAAAAACGCCGTTTTCTCGCTCTTCTGCGTGACTTCATTGTATTTGAGGACGACGGCAGCGGCATACTGGTGAAGAAGATGGCAGGTTACCACCAGTTTCATGCGGTAGAGGTGGCGGTTGCGGAAACCTTGCGGGCTGCCGAATTCAAGCAGGCTGATGACCCCGGGCGGTATGAATCGGGCAGCAAACCGGGTGGCGGGAAGGGGGACCGTCGCATCGGTGTAGTCTGGCATACCCAGGGTTCAGGTAAGAGCCTGACCATGGCTTTCTATGCAGGACGTATCATCCGCGAGCCGCTAATGGGAAACCCGACCATCGTGGTAATGACTGACCGCAACGATCTGGATGATCAACTTTTCGGTACGTTCTCAAGATGTAGGGACCTGTTACGCCAACCACCGGTACAGGCGGAAAACCGGGCGGATTTGCGCGCAAAACTCTCCGTGGAATCAGGCGGCGTAGTATTCACCACCATCCAGAAGTTCTTCCCGGAAGATAAAGGCGACCACCACCCGGTACTGTCCGGACGGCGCAATATTGTGGTGATTGCCGACGAAGCGCACCGCAGTCAATATGATTTCATTGACGGCTTTGCGCGGCATATACGGGATGCGCTCCCCAGGGCCTCTTTTATAGGTTTCACCGGAACTCCGATCGAACTTCAGGATGCCAGCACCCGCGCGGTGTTTGGGGATTACATCAGCATTTACGACATTCAGCGGTCAGTACAAGATAAGGCGACTGTTCCCATCTATTACGAGAGCAGGCTTGCCAGGCTTACTCTTGATGAGAACGAGCGCCCGAATATAGATACCGGTTTCGAGGAGGCCACTGAAGGGGAAGAAATCGCGCGCAAGGAAAAGCTCAAGACCAAGTGGGCTCAACTCGAAGCAATAGTAGGTTCTGACAAAAGATTGGCGCTTGTTGCCAAAGATATCGTCGCGCATTATGAGGCCCGCCTTGAAGCCATGGAAGGCAAAGCGATGATTGTTTGCATGAGCAGGCGCATCTGTGCCGATCTATACCGTGAACTGGTACGGCTTCGTCCTGAATGGCACCATGATGACGATGTTGAGGGCAGCATTAAGGTCGTGATGACCGGCGCTGCCTCAGATCCGCCGGACTGGCAGGTGCACATACGTAACAAAACACGACGCGAGGCGCTGGCGAAACGGTTCCGGGACCCCGATGATCCTTTCAGGATGGTGCTGGTCCGGGACATGTGGCTGACCGGTTTTGACGCGCCCAGCCTCCATACCATGTACGTCGATAAGCCGATGCGCGGGCATGGGTTGATGCAGGCAATCGCGCGGGTCAACCGTGTGTTTATGGACAAACCCGGCGGGCTGGTCGTTGATTACCTGGGTCTTGCCCATGAACTCAAACGGGCGCTCGCGACCTACACGGAAAGCGGCGGCACCGGGCAGACGGCGCTCAACCAGGAGGAAGCAGTAGCGGTGATGCTTGAGAAATACGAGATTTGTTGTGGATTGTTCCATGGCTTTGATCGTTCCCACTGGATCTCCGGCTCATCGACAGAACGGCTGACCCTCCTGCCTGCCGCGCAGGAACACATCCTGGAACAGGAGAATGGCAAGGAACGTCTTATACAGGCGGTGCGCGAACTATCCCAGGCCTTCGCCCTGGCTGTGCCCCATGATGAAGCGATCCGCATTCGCGACGACGTGGCGTTCTTTCAGGCTGTCCAGTCGGTCTTGGCCAAGCGCGCTTCGACCGAGGCGCGGCCCGAGAAGGACCTGGATCATGCCGTCCGGCAGATCATCTCCCGCGCGGTGGCCTCGGAAGGAGTGATCGATATTTTTGCCGCCGCCGGATTGGAAAAACCCGATATCTCTATCCTGTCTGATGAGTTTCTCGCAGAGGTGCGCGGCATGCCGCAGCGTAATCTCGCGGTTGAACTTTTACAAAAGTTGTTGAAGGGCGAGTTGTCTGCCCGGCGTAGAAAGAATATCGTCCAGGCCCGTTCTTTCGCAGAGATGCTGGAACAGACTCTCCGCCGTTACCAGAACCGCGCCATTGAGGCCGCACAGGTCATTGAAGAATTGATCCAGCTCGCTCGGGACCTGCGCGAGGCCAATGCCCGTGGCGAAAAGTTGGGGCTGGAGGAAGATGAACTTGCTTTCTATGATGCCCTTGAGACCAATGACAGCGCAGTTCAGGTGCTGGGCGATGAGACTCTCAGGGCAATAGCGCGTGAATTGGTAGAGACCGTGCGCGGCAACGTCACTATCGACTGGACGCTACGCGAGAACGTGCGCGCCCATCTCCGCAGGTTGGTCAAACGTATCCTGCGCAAACATGGTTATCCTCCCGACAAGCAGGAAAAAGCGACACGGACGGTGCTTGAACAGGCGGAAGTGTTATCTGCCGGATGGGCTGTTTGAAGGGATAAGGAAGATTGTTTAACTGGATTCCCGCTCCCCGCTTACGACATGCGGGGACAAGCTTCGCGGGAATGGTAGTAGTAGTTCCTACTTGTCAGTAAGCACTAACAGTTCCACCCCATCTTCCACCATGTCCCCGGCCCGGTAGTGTATGGCCTGCACCGTACCGTCGCGGGGCGCGACAATGGTGTGTTCAATCTTCATGGCCTCCAGTACCAGCAGCGTATCGCCTTTCCTGACCTGCTGTCCTTCGCCTGCCATCACTTCGATGATCGTGCCGGGCATAGGGGAGATGAGGTTGCCGGTTGCTTCCTCATCTATGGAATCGCCGCCACCTGATAGCCGTTTCAACCGGAAGGTATTTCCCGCTTCAAAGATTACCAGGTGGTCATGGTCTTCAACCACGTCGGCGCGCCGTTGCGTCCCGTCCATGATCGCCGTCAGACTGCCGTCCGCTTCCAGCCGGCCGGATGCGTAAATCAATTGGCCGCCAGCCCTGATGATGTAAGCATCTGCGGCATAACCCGGCGCCTGGCCCGGCATATTATGAGACGAGAGCAGGGGCGTCGAATTATTTTCTGCCGGGGACGGACTTAAGTCCGTCCCCCGACCTGCGCCTGCGTGATTACCTCGGCCTGCCCGTATGATGCAGACCTTTGACTCCCCGGTTCCGTCGTGGAAACTGAAGCGCTCTTCTTCAACCAGGTTGGGCCGCCAACCGTCCGTTGCCCACCAGGGAGAAGTGGGGTCGGCTGAAGATGCCGCTTTTTGCGCGGCCAGGGATGCGCGCCGAAGAACGTGGTACAGCGCGGCCAGGCCGAGGACATCGGAGGGCGCAGGCGTTTTTTCAGGAAACAGGTCGACGTTATGACGCTCGATAAAGCCGGTATCGAAGTCCGCCGCCCGGTATGCCTCGTGGGAGATGACCGATACGAGAAAATCAATGTTGGTCATAACCCCGACAACCTGTGTCCGGCCCAGGGACTCAAGCGCGCGCCGCAGACAGTCTCCCCGGTCATTGCCCCAAACGATCAGTTTCGCGATCAGCGGATCATAATGCACGGAGATGGAGTCTCCTTCCCGCACCCCGGTATCTACCCGCACGTTGGATGTTTCAGCCGGAAAGCGCAGGTGTCTCAGGCTACCGGTGGACGGCAGGAAACCGTTATCCGGGTCCTCTGCGTAGATACGCGCCTCCAGCGCGTGGCCGTTGATGGCAAGCTGGTCCTGGCTTGCCGGCAGGCGTTCGCCTGCGGCGACCCGCAGTTGCCATTCGACCAGGTCCAGGCCAGTGATGAATTCGGTCACCGGGTGCTCGACCTGCAGGCGGGTGTTCATTTCCATGAAATAGAACGCGCCGTCCGAATTGACGATGAACTCGACCGTGCCGGCCCCGGTGTAATCGATGGCCCGGGCTGCGCTGATTGCAGCGTCGCCCATTGCGCTGCGCGTTTCATCCGTCATGCCGGGCGCCGAGGCTTCTTCCAGTACCTTTTGATGGCGGCGCTGGATCGAGCAGTCCCGTTCAAACAGGTGTACCGCATTGCCCTGTTGATCGCAGAAGATCTGTATCTCGATGTGCCGGGGCTGTTCCAGGTATTTTTCCAGCAGCATCCTGTCGTCATTGAACGCGCCCAGCGCTTCCCGCTTTGCCGAACGCAGCGCTTCGCTGAATTCCGCCGCGCTGTTCACTACCCGCATGCCCCTGCCGCCGCCGCCTGCGGATGCCTTGAGCATGACCGGAAAACCGATTTTTTCCGCCTCGCCCAGGAAGAACGCTTCCTCCTGGTTGTCGCCGTGGTAACCGGGGACAAGGGGGATGCCGGCCTGCTGCATGATGGTTTTGGCCGCGCTTTTGGATCCCATGGACTCGATTGCCCGGGGTGACGGACCGATGAAGGTGATACCGGCGCCCCCGCAGGCTTCGGCAAAACCGGCATTCTCCGAGAGGAAACCGTAGCCTGGATGGATCGCCTCCGCGCCGCTGCGTTCAGCCGCCCTAATCAGTTTTTCCGCGGCCAGGTAACTGTCCCGGGCCGGCGCCGGCCCGATGGCGACGGCTTCATCGGCCAGATTCACATGGCGCGCATTGACGTCCGCCTCGGAATACACCGCGACCGTCCCGACACCCAGCCTCTTTGCGGTATGGATAATGCGGCAGGCAATCTCGCCGCGGTTGGCGATTAATATCTTGTCGAACATTAATTTAGCCACAGAGAACACAGAGTTCACAGAGTAGTCCGTGGTTGTCGTATGATTTCATTGCCGGCCTGTTTATCCTGCCCATCCATATTAATCTCTGTGGTCTCTGTGCCCTCTGTGGCAAATTATCACTTCAACCACGCCGGTTTGCGCTTTTCCAGGAAGGCGGACAGGCCTTCTTTCCCTTCTTCCGAGGCGCGTATATTCGCAATGCTCTCACTGGTCTGTTGCAGGAGTTCCGGGGTTACCGGCTTGCCCGCTACGTCAAACACCAGTTGTTTTGCCTCTTTCACCGCTTCGGAACTGTTGGCCAGTATGAGATCGATAGTCTTTTCGACGGCCTCATCCAGTGCGGATTCATCCATGACCTCGGATATCAAGCCAATCTCTTTTGCCCGTTCGGCGCCGAAACGTTCCGCCGTCTGGAAATAGCGGCGCGCCTGTTTTTCGCCGATTGCGCGTATCACGTAGGGGCTGATTGTAGCGGGTACCAAGCCAAGTTTTACCTCACTGAACGCAAAGGCGGCAGTGTCCGCGGCCAGTGCTATATCACAACACGCTACCAGGCCGCAACCGCCGCCCATGGCCGCGCCCTGCACCCTGGCAATGGTGGGAACGGGAAGAAAATTGAGCCTGTAAAGCAGTTCCGCCAGGGCATTCGCATCGCGCACATTCTCTGCGCGTGTGTACCCGGCCATGCGTTTCATCCAGTCCAGGTCCGCGCCGGCGGAGAAATTTTTGCCGTTGGAGCGCAATACCATCAGCTTGCAGTCCCGGTCCTGGCGGATTTCATCAAGGGCACGGCTCAGTTCTGCAATAAAATCCTCGTTAAAGGCATTGTGTTTGTCAGGACGGTTCAGGGTAACCGTGGTTACGCCCCGTTTATCGGTGCTACAGGTGATATATGTGTAAGTCATGTCATTCAGCGTATCGGTGTCTATACATTCCCAGTTCCCGATATTTGGGGTCAGAGCAATAGCTCTGACCCCAAATATCTCACTGTACGTGTTGCGTTCAGTATTGTTACATGCGGAACACACCGAACCGGGTGTCTTCCCGGGGTGCGTTCAAGGCCGCGTAAATGCCCAGGCCAAGGACCCGGCGGGTGTCCCGCGGCGCGATAATCCCGTCGTCCCACAACCGGGCGCTGGCGTAATACGGGTGCCCCTGGGTTTCGTACTGCTGGCGTATGGCCGCTTTGAACGCTTCCTGCTCCGTTTCGGGCCAGCTATCCTTCACGTTGTCCAGTTTTACCTGCGCCAGCACGTTAGCGGCCTGTTCGCCGCCCATGACCGAGATCCTGGCGTTGGGCCAGGTCCACAGGAAGCGCGGACTGTAGGCGCGGCCGCACATGCCGTAGTTCCCGGCGCCGAAACTGCCGCCGATTATCACGGTAAATTTGGGCACGGAGGTGGTGGCTACCGCGGTCACCATCTTGGCGCCGTCCTTGGCAATGCCGCCGGCCTCGTACTTTTGTCCCACCATGAAACCGGTGATGTTCTGCAGAAACACCAGGGGGATGTGCCGCTGGCTGCATAATTCGATGAAATGCGTTCCCTTGAGGGCCGACTCGGAGAATAAAATGCCGTTATTGGCGACAATGCCCACCGGACAGCCGTAAATATGGGCAAACCCGCAGACCAGGGTGGTCCCGTACAAAGACTTGAACTCGGCAAATTCGCTGCCGTCCACGATCCGGGCTATGACTTCACGGACATCGAAAGGCTTGCGCGTGTCCGGCGGGATGATGCCGTCAATCTCGTCGATTGCGTATGCCGGTTCCTCCGTATCCCTGACCTCGATTCCCTTATGCTTACGGAGATTGAAGTGAGCGATAGACCGTCTTGCCAACTCCAGGGCATGTCGGTCATTCAGCGCATAATGATCCGTCACGCCGGACCGGCGCGAATGAACCTCCGCGCCACCCAGGTCTTCTGCGCTGACCACCTCGCCCGTTGCCGCCTTGACCAGGGGGGGGCCACCGAGAAATATCGTCCCCTGGTTTTTGACTATGATGCTTTCGTCGGACATGGCCGGCACATAGGCGCCACCGGCAGTACAGGAACCCATGACCACGGCAAGCTGGGGTATACCCCTGGCCGACATGTTGGCCTGGTTGTAGAAGATGCGGCCGAAGTGGTCCCGGTCCGGGAAGACTTCATCCTGTTTCGGCAGAAATGCGCCGCCGGAATCAACCAGGTAAACACACGGCATGTGGTTCATCCCGGCTATTTCCTGGGCGCGCAGGTGTTTCTTTACCGTGAGCGGGTAATAGGTGCCGCCCTTGACAGTGGCGTCGTTGGCCACGATCACACACTCGCGTCCGGCGATACGTCCGATACCGGTAATGATGCCCGCGCCCGGCACGACATCGTCATACATGCCCCAGGCGGCAAGTTGCGACAGTTCCAGGAAGGGCGAACCCGGATCGCACAAGTGTCTTATCCGATCACGTGGAAGCAGTTTCCCGCGCCCCAGATGTTTCTTCCTGGCCTTTTCATCGCCACCCTGCGCCACGGTACTGACCTTGTCGTTCAGGTCATCAACCAGGGACTGCATGGCTGCAGCATTGGCCTTGAACTCCCCGGACTGGGTATTAACAGATGTCTTAATGATAGTCATGATTAATGTTTGCTACAGGGAACACCGGGATCACAGAGCAGTGTGTTGTGAAAATTTGAGAGTGATATTCATTCCGTCTTTTTCTCTGTGTCCTCTGTGCCCTCTGTGGCCATCAATTCACGCCGTTTCCTCGAAAAGTTCGCGACCGATGAGCATGCGCCGGATTTCGCTGGTGCCGGCGCCGATCTCGTACAGTTTTGCATCGCGCAGGAGTCGCCCGGTGGGGAATTCGTTGATGTAGCCGTTGCCGCCCAGGGCCTGAATAGCCTCCAGCGCCATCCAGGTGGCTTTCTCCGCTGCATAGAGAATGGCGCCGGCGGCGTCCTTGCGGGCCGTCTCTCCCCGGTCACAGGCCGCAGCGACCGCGTAGACATACGCGCGGCAGGCATTCAAGGTGGTGTACATGTCGGCGATTTTCCCCTGCATCAGTTGAAATTCGCCAATGGGGCGGTTGAATTGCCTGCGTTCGTGCACGTAGGGTATGACCACGTCCATACAGGCCTGCATGAGACCCAGCGGACCGCCGGCAAGTACGGCCCGCTCGTAATCCAGGCCGCTCATCAGCACCTTGACGCCTTCGTTGACCCTGCCCAGGACATTTTCTTCAGGGACTTCACAGTCCTCGAACACCAGTTCACAGGTGTTTGAGCCGCGCATGCCCAACTTGTCCAGTTTCTGTGCGGTGGAGAACCCGGTGAAACCACTCTCAATGATAAACGCGGTGATGCCGCGCGCACCTGCATCGGGGTCTGTCTTTGCGTAGACGACAAGGGTGTGGGCATCGGGCCCGTTGGTGATCCACATCTTGGTACCGTTAAGGATGTACCTCTCACCTTTGCTGTCCGCCCGCAGGCGCATACCCACCACGTCGGACCCGGCGCCCGTTTCGGACATGGCCAGTGCGCCCACCTGTTCCCCACTGATCAGTCCGGGCAGGTATTTTTGTTTTTGCGATTCATTGCCGTTGCGCCGAACCTGGTTGACACAGAGATTGGAATGGGCGCCGTATGACAGGCCGACTGAAGCGGAAGCACGGCTGACCTCCTCCATGGCGAGCACATGCTCCAGGTAGCCCATCGCCGCGCCGCCGTATTCTTCCTCAACCGTGATGCCCAGCAACCCCACTTCGCCGAATTTACGCCACAGTTGCGAGGGAAATTCATTGGTCCTGTCAATTTCTTCCGCCAGCGGAGCGATCTCCATTTGTGCAAAGTCATGTACCGAGTCACGCAGCATGGCGGCGGTTTCGCCCAGGTTAAAGTTCAATCCAGGGTAATCTGCAGTTCCCATAATGGTCTTATATTTACGTTAACGTCAATATTGCAGAAACTTATTGTTTCAGTCCGCATTTTCCAGAAGCTTGTCCAGGCACTTCTGCTCCACTTCATCCATCAGCTTGAGAGTGGCTTCCATAGCGTTCATTTTTTCCAGTAAAGCGCTCCTGTGCTGAGTGATCTTTTGGCACAGACGTAACAGTTGCCGGGTGTCATCAGATTGCGACGGATCATACATGTCTATGATATCACGGCATTCTTCCAGGGAAAATCCGAGCTTCTTGCCGCGCAGGGTGAGCATCAGGCGGGTTTTGTCACGCTCCGAGAAAATGCGGGTCTGGCCTCTCTTGGCCGGGGCGAGCAAGCCTTTACTCTCGTAGAACCGCAGCGCCCTGTGCGTCACGTTAAACTGGCCGGCAAGGTCTTGTATGGAATAGCCTGTCATTAACCAATACGCAGTTGCTTTACGTTAACGTAACTATAGTAGTTAATTTCACAAAGAGCAAGCGCTGCTTGAAAAGAACAAATACCACCATAAATACCCGGGTCCGGTGAAGAATGGAACAGAGAGCTGATCCTCTATCACCCATGGACCGGTACAGCAGCGAGGTTAACTTTATTCGGTAGCGATACCCAGTATGATAGCGGTGGAACAGTGATAAATCGTGCTGGTCTCCATGCCGACACACCAGTTAATGTCATTATTGGAAAAGGCGCGGTAGGGTGGAGTATCGTTTACGTTGTTGTTACACAGGCAGCGGCCGCAGGACGTCTTGCCGCAGCAGTCGTTGTAGGAAATGATGTAGTTCAGGTTGTCCGCCGGGTTCCTGCATGTGCCGATCCAGGTCATGGGGTTCATACTGGTGCCGGGAGGGCAGGAATTGTGGGTGCCGCCGCAACAACTGCAGAGAAAGCCGTCGATGGCGCAATAGCGCCAGTAATCGCAGGATGCGGGATCGCCCGGGTCTGCGTCAGGGTCAGCGCTGGTTTGCGGCGCCACCCCGTGGTAGCCGCTGCCGCCTCCCGTGTCCGCGGCCCGGGCCACCGGCAACAGGGGGAGTGCCGCACCGCCGGCGAGGGTCAACCCTATTTTCCTCAACAGATGCCGGCGCGAGGTGTTACCGGCAACCCGGCGCGCGAATTTTTCGGTTATTTTGTCGAACCAATACATTTAACCAGCCTCTTCCATCATGTTAAATCCTGCTCCCGGCGGGGTTGATACGTTTCGGAACCCGTCATCTTGAAGCGTGAAGAATGAACGGCGTCTCAAACGCCCTGCCGCCGATAAAGCGCAACCATTCACCCGTGTCCGCGGAATAAACATCCAGATCCATATTGGCGTTGGTTACAACCAGGAATGGTTGCTCTCCCTGGGTCACCTCGATTGAAACACCCCATTCCTTCAGGGTCATGCGTTCCAGTCGCTTTTCTGAAGCCACATCGTAGATCCAGACCTCGCTGCCGCCGCCTTTATGGGAACCGTTTTCTCCGTCAGGGTGCATCAGCACGAACAAGCGCCTGCTGGCCTCATGGGCGGTAGCAATCTGCCAGCCGCCGGGACGCCAGTTCGCCTGCCGGTCCTGCTCCTGTAACAATGACCAGGCCTCCGGCATTGCGGGATCTGCTGCATTCATGTCGACCGGATGCACCATGCCTTTGAATGAAGGAAAATAATATATTCCGTCTATGACTGCCGGCTTGGCAAAGACAGGATCGGTATCGGCATTGAAGAAAGCGCCGCTACGTTCCTGTTTCACCTGCTTGCCGTTCTCATCCAGGTGGGTGACCAGCATGGTGTTATCGCCGCACAGGCTGCCGAAACTGCGTTGTTTCGACGGGTAGATCATGCTGCAGCCGCCTATGGAGACTTCCGCCAGGAACGCGCGTTTATCGATATCAACAACGCTGACCGAAGTGGCGGGCGTAAAGTTGTACAGCAACAGGAACTTTTCATTGTCCAGAAACTGCAGCGTATTCTTGTGGGTAACGATCATGCCGCGCTTGGCGCCCGGCAGGATGACTTCGCCGATGGGGGCCAGATTGACCTTGTCGTAGATGCTGATCAGGTCCGTCCTCTCTCCGCGCATCCGCCGGGAATATATCGATTCCGCCACGTACACTTCCGAACGGGTCGCCGCCGCGAGAAACGACGGAAAATGGGAGGAAGGCAAGGAACCCTTGTAGTTCCTGTTCTCTGCCGCCACGTCGACCAGCACCACTTTGGCGTCACTCAGCGAGAAAAAATTGGTGTCGTGGGCAAACACCCAGGTGTCCGGGTAGCTTGACGGCAGGGTTTCTACCTTGGGAATCGTTTCCACCGGCAATTCAGCCATTGCCGCCATGCTGCCGATAACCAGCACCAGGCCGAGTATGGCGCGTTTCATATTGATCTCCCCATTACACGTACATGACTGCCCGGCGGTGCTGCGACCGCCAGGTATGTTTATTATGGCATATTAAAAATTATAGGACAGACTGCCCCCTACCCAACGCGGCTTGCCGTAGTATTCCTCGATCCAGCCGAGGACGGCGGCAATATCAAAAGACTGAACCACGTAATTCTCGTCAGTGATATTTTCGGCAAACACGGCTGCCTCCCACTTTCCATCAGCACTGGTGTACGACAACCGGGCATTGGCTATATGGTAACCATCTTCGGTAACGGCGTCCGCCCGCGTCACGGAATGGTAATGCTTAGAGCGGTAATGGATGTCGCCCTGAATGGCCATGGAACCGCCTTTGAACGCCGGCCACTCGTAACGTACCAGGCCGTTCACGTTCCATTTCGGTGACTGGATAGACGAGGTCTTGCTGCCGTCCGCCAGGGTCACGTCCATATCGTTATAGGAAAGGCCGAAAACCACGTCCAGCCCTTCAGCCGGAGTCAGGAACAACTCGGTTTCAAAACCGATGCTTTCCGCGTCCGGCGCGCTGACCACGTTGGTCGCCAGGCTGACGATGGTGAACGCCTGGAAATCCTTGTAATCATTGTAGTAGGCGGACACGTTCAACCGCGCCAGTCCATTCATCAGGGTTGACTTGAAGCCGACTTCGAAGGCGTTCAACTCTTCTTCACCGAATGAGAATTGCGCGTCAAACTCATCCTGGGATGATGAAACCCCTTCCGGCTGCGCCAATACCAGCAGGGGATTAAGTGGTGCGTTGAAGCCACCCCCTTTCACTCCCCTGTTCCAACTGGCGTAAGCCAGCAAATCATCGTTCGGCCGCCAGTCCAGTTCGACCTTGGCCGACCACAGGCCTTCATTATAGTCGCCGCCGTAATCAAGCCTCGCCAGGGGCGGATAACCCAGAATTTCGATAAACCCCGCGGTAGGAACGGCAATATTCGGGTTGCCGTTACGTTCCACACTACCGTCGTTGGGGAACCAGACAACGTTGCTTTCGTAATGGAAATTCACATTCTCGTCAATCCAGCGAAATCCGCCGATTACCGTAAACTGGTCATTCAACTCATACTCCATCTGCCCGAACAGCGACCAGGAATCCTTTTGTTGCTGGTAGGGGTTGTCAACACCGACATACGCATCGGCCGGGTCGGAAAGACCCAGCGCCGGCCCGGAGAGCCCAAACAGTCCTGCCGCAAGAAAGGCGCTGACCGGGTCGAAACCAAAACCCTCAAAAATTCCGATCCCGACAGGATTGCCGCCCGTGCCCATACTGTCTGTACCCAGCCCCGGTATCTCCGCACCGTTGGCGTCGGCTATATCGATATCCAGGTAATAAAACCCGGCCACCCAGCGCAGTGCGTCGGTTTCCCCGTCCAGACGGATCTCGGTGGACCACTGCTCGGCATCGGTATTGAGAAAAAAGTTGAAATCGGCATGGGGGCTGGCATCCGAATCTTCGATATAGTCGCGTTCCACACCCTGACGGTCCATAATCACGGTCAGCAGGTTGTCGCCCAACTGCCATTTCAGGGTGCCGGTGAACCCGTAGGTTTCCAGGTCGTTGTGACCGAGCTTGTCGTAGTCGCCGGCGAAGTTGTCGCCGTCGCCGTCGCAATAGCCGTTGAAGTTCGTGTACTGAGCGCAATTGTCTTCTTTAACGCCGTTACCCACTGCATCAAGCGAGCCGCTGACGTTCTCAAAGAAACCGGTGCGGATCTCCTGCAGTGAATAACGGGCGTTCAACAGCAGGGAAAAATCCTCGGTGGGCTCAAACAGCAATTGCATCCTGCCGGCGTAGTCATTGGCATTATTCAGGTCGTTGCCCGGGTCCAGGCGGTTTTCCACGTAACCGCTGTTATGGTGGGTGGACACGGACAGGCGGGCGGACAGTCCGTCAGTCACCCCGCCGGTAACGGCGCCCTGGAACTTCACCTGGTCGTACTCTCCCACGGTGACCTGGCCGTAACCGCCGAACTCCTGATCGGGCTTGTTGGTGACGAAGTGGGCCAGTCCGCCGGTGGCATTACGGCCGTATAAAGTGCCTTGCGGCCCGCGCAGGATCTCCACCCGTTCCATGTCGAACAGCATGAACCCGGCCCCGGACATCTGCGAGATATACACTTCGTCCACGTAGAGGGAAACGGGGCTTTCCTGGTTGGCGACGAAGTCACTGTTGGCCGCGCCGCGGATCGCCAGGGCATAGTTAGCTTCACCGTTGGGCTGGACGGTGTGGACACCGGGAGCGAGCGCAGTGATCTGCTGGGCGTTGGTATAACCCAGTTGACGCATCTGCTCGCCGGAAAAAGCGCTGATGGCGATACCGACGTCCTGGATGTTCTGTTCACGTTTTTGCGCGGTGACGATGATCTCTTCCAGCACCTGGGCGTTGACCGGTCCGGCGACTGCAAAAGTCATCAGGATGATTACTATTCTCTTTGCCATTGGACACCCCCTGGGATGTTGATTCGATAATAATCGTGCATAAGAACACGATCACCAGGTCAAGTTTAGGACAAATGTCTAATTAGGTCAATAGTCCTATACAAATTTATGATAAATATTTCCGATCTTCTGATATATTTCCCGGATCGCAGCAAAAACACCACGCAGACACCCATGTTAATTCGCCAGCGCGAGGCCCTGAACCGTTACGGTACTGCTACCCAGGAGAAGGGTATGGCCCGTCTGATCAGTATCCTGGATGCGGCCCGGGAACTGTTCATGGAAGCAGGTTATGGCGGCTTCACCATGCGTAAAGTGGCCGGCCGCGCCGGTATCACGATCGGCAATCTCAATTACTACTACCGCACCAAGGAAGACTTGTTACGGGATTTACTGGAATACGTCATCAATGATTACCTGGAAGAATTTGACCGGCGCCGGCAAATCGCCGGTCATTCACCGGAAAAACAACTGCTGGCGGTGCTGAAATTCTGGATTGACGACCTGAATACTGCGGAAACGACTTCGTTCTTCCCGGAACTCTGGGCACTGGGAAACCATGATCCCTATATCGCCGACCTGCTCGATGACCTGTATGCAAAGGCCCGGTTGCCGTTGAACGAGTTAATCCCGCAAATCAACCCGACCCTGACCCGGAAAGAGGCGGAACGCATGGCGCTGTTCATGTGCGCAGCGATGGAAGGTCTGACCGTGTTCGTGGGAAATGAGAAGGCCTGGGCGGATCAGCTGGAAGAAATAAAACGAATTACCATCAGAAATTTCCTGGATATGATCAAGAACACGAAAGGCAAGCGCAAGAATTAGGAATTAGGAATTGATTATATCTTGCCTTATCAACCATCTGTGACACACTACGCACCTTTAATAATGGCAACATAAGGGATTCCCGACATGACCGACTCAACCAAATACCTGTTACAGGAAGCCGACATACCCACGGCCTGGTACAATATCGTTGCGGATTTACCCGAACCGCTGCCGCCGGTACTGCATCCCGGGACCGGCCAACCCATTACGCCGGATGATCTCGCCCCGCTGTTTCCGATGGCAGTGATCGAGCAGGAAGTCAGCAGCGAACGTTATATCGACATACCGGACCCGGTAAGGGATATTCTCAAGCAATGGCGGCCATCACCCCTGTACCGGGCGCGCCGGCTGGAACAAGCCCTGGATACGCCTGCGCGTATCTATTACAAGTACGAGGGCGTGAGTCCGGCCGGGTCCCATAAGCCCAATACCGCGGTGGCCCAGGCGTTTTATTCGAAACAGGAAGGTGTGAAACGGATCACCACGGAAACAGGCGCCGGCCAGTGGGGCTCGGCGCTGTCCTTTGCCGGCGCATTTTTTGACCTGGAAATCGAAGTGTACATGGTGAAGGTGAGCTTCAACCAGAAACCCTACCGGCGCGCCTTCATGGAAACCTTCGGCGCAACCTGCATCGCCAGTCCCAGCGATACCACGCAAGCGGGCCGCGCCGTTCTCGCGGAAAACCCTGACAGCACCGGCAGTCTCGGCATCGCCATCAGCGAGGCGGTGGAACGGGCGGTACAACGGGACGACACCCGCTATGCTCTCGGCAGCGTACTGAACCATGTCCTGCTGCACCAGACAGTGATCGGCCAGGAGACCATGAAACAACTGGATATGGCCGGCGACTATCCCGATATCGTCATCGGCTGCACCGGCGGGGGCAGTAACTTCGCCGGCATCGCGTTTCCTTTCCTGGGAGAGCAGTTGCGCGGCGGGCAGGATGTGCGTATTATCGCCGTGGAGCCAGCTAACTGCCCCACCTTGACCAAGGGCGCCTATGCCTATGATTTCGGCGACACCGGGCATCTCACGCCGCTGGTGAAAATGCACACCCTGGGATCGAAATTCGTCCCGCCGGGTTTCCATGCCGGCGGCCTGCGCTATCACGGCATGGGGCCGCTGGTGAGCCAGGTGGTACATCTCGGCCTGGTGCAGCCGCGCTCCTATCCGCAGTCCGCCTGTTTCGACGCAGGCTTGCAATTCGCCAAGGCCGAAGGGATCATCCCGGCGCCGGAGGCGAACCATGCGGTCGTCGCCGCGATTGAAGAAGCCATAAAATGCAGGGAAGAGGGCGCCGGCAGGGCGATCCTGTTCAACCTGTGCGGTCACGGGCATTTCGATATGCAGGCGTACATGGACTATTTTTCCGGCAAACTGTACGACCAGGACTATTCGGAGGAGGAACTCGCCATGGCGCTGTCCGGCCTGCCGTCCGTCGCAACTGCCGCGTGATGTGATTACGAAACCATCTGCCACGCCACAAGCCGGACAGAATATTGTCATTATCGGCGGCGGGGTTGCCGGTATTCACCTGGCAACAAAACTGGGACGGGCCTTTCGTTCCAGGCCGGATATTTCGGTCATACTTGTCGATGCTGCACTGACCCACGTCTGGAAACCGTCACTCCATGAGTTTGCGGCAGGCTCACGCGGCATCGGCGACGATGAGATCAGTTTCCTGTCGCACTCGGTGAGGAACAACTATGAATTCCGGCTTGGATACTTCTCCGGGGTGGACACTGAAAAACAGGTTGTCATACTCGACCCTGTCCTTGATGACGCCGGAGAACCCATTGCCCCGGGACGCACCTTGTCTTACGACACCCTCGTCCTGGCTATCGGCAGCATCTGCTCGGATCTCGGCGTACCCGGCGTTTCTGAAAACTGCCTGTTCCTGGATAATCAAAAGCAGGCGCAGAGTCTGCATCGCGAATTCCTGAACCTTTGTTTACGCTATGACAGCGGCGCCTTGGCGGATGGCGCTGATGCAATCGACATCGCCATCGTCGGCGGTGGCGCCACCGGCGTGGAGTTGGCGGCTGAACTGCGCGAAGCAACCCATAACGGCATCGACGCCCTGATACCGCCGGAGCGCGTCAGGATCAGCGTTATCGAAGCAAGTGACCGGCTGGTTCCGGGGTTGCCGGAACGACTGTCGCGCGCGGTTCGGCGTGAGCTTGAGAAACTGGACATCGGCGTATACCTGAACAGCCGTGTCACCCGCGTAACCCGGCACGGCATAATACTGAATGATGACCGGAGCATTGATGCGCATTTGAAGATCTGGGCGGCCGGCATTTCTGCGCCTGATGAACTCAAGGCACTCGGGCAGTTTGAGCATGACCGGATCGGACGCATCAAGGTCGACGGAACCTTGCGGGCCGGTGGATTTGACAATATCTTCGTGCTTGGCGACAGCGCCTGTTGTCCCTGGGTTGACGAAAACACGCCGATACCCCCGCGTGCACAGGCCGCAATCCAGCAGGCCGCGTTCATGGTGGGGCAGATGCGGCGCCGTCTGGCCGGCAAGCCGCTGCTGGAATTCAAATACAGGGACCGGGGTTCCCTGGTTTCAATCGCCGATCAATCTGCGGTCGGCACATTGATGGGCAAAGCCTTGGGACTCATAACATTCGAGGGACGCCTGGCGCGCTGGGCCTATTTGTCGCTTTATCAGATGCACCTGATGTCGGTGCTCGGCATGACGAGAACGATATACCTCATGATCGCAAGCTTCTTCGCGGCGCGCACGCGGCCCCGACTGAAACTTCACTAAAGCGGTAAAGCTGACACCCGTACGCTTGAAATTCGGGGCATTAATATCCATTTTACCGGAATAATGCTTGTATAGTTAGCGTTTTTCCGGTAAAATCGCTAACTATGTACACAAGATTACTGCCAAGCCCCGCCCAATCCGTGTTCCTGTTCGGCCCTCGCGGAACCGGCAAGTCAACGTGGATTCGCGCGCGTTTTCCGAATGCTGTCACTTACGACCTGCTTGATACCGGCGAAGTACTGAGGCTCAATAAAGATCCCCAGGTTTTGTACAGTGAACTTGCAACCTTGCCTGCCGGTAGCTGGGTAGTTATTGATGAGGTGCAAAAAGCACCTCAACTACTGAATGAAGTCCATCGCCTGATCGAGTCCAACCGCCTCCGGTTCGTGCTTTCCGGTTCCAGCGCCCGCAAAATCCGGCGCGGCCGTGACGTGAACCTGCTGGCCGGCCGCGCGATTACGACTTCCTTGTTCCCATTGGTATCCGCCGAATTGGACTTCAAGCTTGAGCTGGAACGGGTTTTACCCTTCGGCGCCCTGCCGGTAGCGGTCACGGGTGACAACCCACAGGAGTACCTGCGCACATACGCCGAGACTTACCTCATCCAGGAAGTGCAGGCCGAAGCACTGACCCGCAACCTGGGCGCTTTCGCCCGGTTTCTCGAGATAGCTGCACGCCAGAATGCCCAGGTTACCAATCTTACCGGAATTGCCCGCGACGCGGGCATCAATCGTCAGACCGTGCAGAATCATTTTGAGATACTGACAGACACGCTGCTTGGCTACTGGTTGCCAGCCTGGAAATTGAAATCCTCGACAAAACAGGTACGGCAGAGCAAGTTCTATTTCTTTGATTGCGGAGTAGCACGGGCGTTGACCGGCAGGTTGCCTTATCCGCCCGTGACGGAAGAACTGGGACCCTTGCTGGAGACCTTCATCCTGAACGAGTTACGCGCCTGCCTCAGTTATACGGGCAAACACTACCCGCTTTATTTCTGGCGCAATTACGACGGCACGGAGGTAGACGTGCTGTGCGAGACGGCGACTGGCTTCGTCACCCTTGAAATCAAGGCCGCAACGCGCTGGGACAAGCGCTTCAACCGTGGCCTGCACCGGGTCCGGGACGCCCTGGGCAAGGGTAAAACGACTTGTTACGGCATCTACCTGGGTGAGCGCCCCGCGCTCCGGGATGATATCCATATCATGCCTGTGCTTGATTTCCTCAAAGGGCTTTGGGGTGGAGAGATTCTTCAATAACTCAGTTCATACTGTGAAAAAAGGGCTACAGAAAGCCAAATATTTGACATCTGATGTATAGTTAACTAACATCATGCATCATGCGTACTACCATCAACATTGCAACGCCGATTCTCGAGGAACTGAGGAAGATCCAGAGTAAGGAGGGCGGTTCCCTCGGGCAAATTGTTTCCAGGCTGCTGGCTGGCGCACTTAAGGCGCAGCAGCCTCAAGTGAGTGAACCCAGGCCTGAATGGGTCAGTAAGCCAATGCGCGCGCGCGTAGACCTTGCCGACAAGGATTCCGTTTACGCGCTCCTTGACGAAGATTCTCCTTGAGCTACACCATCGACGTCAATATCCTGCTCTACGCCTCAGACCGGACCTCGCCGTTCCATGTGGCAGCAGCAGACTTCCTGCGCAAGCGTTCGGATGACCCGGAGATCTTATGCCTGACATGGCCAACCATCATGGGGTATATTCGACTGGCGACCCATCCCAGGATATTCGATAATCCCATGAGCCCGCAGGAAGCAATCGACAATATTGCCCGCTTGATGCAAATGCCGCGCTGTCGAGTCGTGGTGGAGAGTGACGATTTTATGACGAGTTTTCGTGAAATCATTGCGGGGGTTACAACACGCGGGAACCTCGTGCCAGACGCGCACCTCGCCGCCCTGATGCGTATCCACGACATTCGCACAATTTATACACACGACCGGGATTTTCTGAAGTTCACTTTCCTGAAGGTCATCGACCCGGTCGCTCAATAACTGCCAGATGAATACACGACTCAGCTTTGTCAGCGACGCCGGTAAAACCTTCATCGCCTGCGCCCTCGGCCACCAGGCCTGCCGGCAAGGAACACAAGGACACACCTCCCACTGCGGCGAGCCCGTGTGGCCGTGAATACTCCGCCGCCTAAAGGCGGGAAATTTCTAATCCTTTATAAGGTACTTTAAAAAAGAGCAACGGCTCTGCTTCGGCAGGAAGTAGATACCGGTAGTCGATCACTTGAGGCGTTGACACGCTCGCTGCATTGCTTCGTGCCCCGGAACTACTTTGACGTTGCCCTGTTGGTAAGCTTTTTCCTTTGTACTCAAGGAGTGAATTTCCTTTTCTATTCTTTCAATTTCAGTAGTCATGCTCCGATTATACCAACTTCTGTAGCAAAATATTTCTGAAACAGAACCACTCTCCCCCGAGCGAGGAGTCCCGTTACCGGGCCGTAATATTCTTCAAGCGAGGTCCGGCAGTCCGCCGAGCGCCCCGGAGCGGTACCTGGGATAGAGTCTGATGTCCCTGCGCAAGCCGGTTATCTCTTGTACGCCATGGACACACGTTCCTCCATCTTCGCCTTTTTCTACAATGAAAAGCTCTTCTTTCTCGATGTCGTCGAGCAGTCCCACATTGTGTGACGTAACGAACAGTTGTGCATTGTGCCGGTTTGTCTCCCGGGACTGGAAGCGCTGGAGAATCTGTCTGACAATATCCACGTGCAGGTCTCCGTCAATTTCATCGATGACGGAGGCAACACCGTTATTCAGGGCAATGTATATCTGCGGCAGCAGGTAGAACATCCGCTTGGTCCCGCCCGATTCGCCGAACAGGGGAACCGGCGTATCGAGTCCCCGGTGTTCAAACAGGACCTCCTCCTCTCCCGTTCCGTTCCCTGCGATTCGAATATCCTTGATTGCTATATCGTTGCGTTGAATTTCCTGTATGACCCGTTTTTTTATATCGGGGTATTGCACAAACAATTCCACTACTGCTTCGATCGGCAGCATCCAGTTCTGGTGATACACGATATTGGTAGCAGCAAGCATGTGGTCCAGTTTTTCCGTAATCTCCATGACCAACGGCACATTGAGCATGGCGAGCGTACCTATTACTGAGGTATCTTTCCGAACTGCCTTCAGGCGGTTGTCCTTGGGCGTAATTCCGAGATCGCGGGATACATAGACAGGTTCACCGGGTCGGCCCCGCTCGAAAATACGGCGCAAACGGCCCTTGGGAAAGTGGTAAAAGGCTTCATACAATATCTGGTCGGCATTAGTGGAAACCTCATAGCGGAATAATCTCGATGAACTGCCGGGAGACCAGTTCGCTTCAAACTCTATACAAAACCGGCTTGGCTTGTTCCAGGCAGCACTGGAAAAAAAGGGAACAACCGTTTTGATCGGTATTTCCTGGGATCTCCATGGATTACAGGCAATGCGGACTATGGTGGTTATCGCACGGAGCAATGTCGTCTTGCCCGAACCGTTAGGACCCATGAGTACGACGACCGAGGGGAGCCTGATATCCGGTTTGACCTTGCTTGGCCGGAACCGCTCGTAATCAGGAGAAGTCTTCGGTATACGCAGGTCGAGGACCGTCTCTTCCCGTATCGAGTGGTAGTTAGTTACCGAAAGATAATGAATCACATGCCGATCTTAACAATAATATGTTGAGATCGCTATTTATCATAAACAGCATTTCGTATTTGTATCAGTCCGCGCCTCACCTGTAGTGTTACGCGGCTTTTGCCGATGGAAACACGCCGGCGCGTGTGACCATGGCCGGCATGGGAGTCCCCAGCGGGCCCTCCAGCCATTTTGCCGTCTCGATTATCCTGTCGATATCGACGCCCGTCTTCAGCCCCATTCGATGGATCATGTACAGCAGGTCTTCCGTTGCCACGTTGCCCGTTGCCGCCGGGGCGAAGGGACACCCGCCGACGCCGCCGCAGCTTGCATCAAAAATTTTAACCCCCTCCTGTATGGCCGCATAGGTGTTTGCCACCGCCGTGTTACGGGTATTGTGGAAATGGCAGCTCAGGCTCAGTCCGGGCTCAAGTGTCCTGATGCGTTTTATCATGCCGGCCACGTCTGAAGGTCCCGCGGCGCCGATGGTATCCGCCAGGGAAACGTGGTCATAGCCCATTGCAGCCAGGCGCTGAACCAGGCCTGTCACCTTTTCCATCGGCATCTCTCCCTCGAAGGGACACCCGAACGCGGCGCTGACGGTCACTCCCAGTTTCTTGCCGGCAGCCCGGGCCTCACGGGTAATCTCCCGGATCAGCTCCATGGTCCCTTCCGTGGTGGTCCCCTGGTTACGCAGGTTGAAGGTGTCCGAAGCCACTACCGCGCAGTTGATCTCGTCTATGTCGCAGGCGATGGCCCGCTCGAAACCGCGCAGGTTCAGCACCAGTCCGATAAACGTCACGTCGTCCCGCTGCGGCAGGCCGCGTACCACCTCCTCGGCATCCGCCATCTGCGGCACCCGCTTGGGGTTGACGAAGCTGACTGCCTCCATGCGCCGTATCCCGGCGTCAATCAGGCGCTTGATCAATTCCAGTTTGTGTTCGACGCCGAGCAGTACCGGCTGGCTTTGCAGGCCGTCCCGGGGGCTGACATCGATGATTTCTATGAAGTCCGACATGACGATTTCTCAAATATTCGACCAGCTAATAATATATCATAGCCTGGCAAGCCGATTCTGCGGGAGCTACTTATGGTCATCAAGCAACTGTCTCGTCGTCAATTCTCCATCATGGCCGGCCGGTTATGCGCGGGTCTCGCTGCGTTCTTTTCATTCGGCGGATGCTCCGACCCTTCCCCCGCCAGCAAGGTTTTCGGTAAGTTACAGGAAAAAATCAGCGGTGATGTAATTACCAAAGACCGTGCGGATTATGCTGCCCGGGTAAACAGCTTAACCTGGCAACTGCGCAAGACAAGCCGTCAACCGGACGCAATAGTCCAGGCAAAATCGGCGGACGACGTGGCCGGCACATTGAAGTTTGCCGGCCGCAACGGGATGAAAGTGGGTGTTCGTACCGGCGGTCACAGTTGGGTGTCTTCGGCAGTACGGGACGGCGGCGTGACGTTGGACATGAGCCGGTTTCGCGACCTTGAGATCGATACCGAAAATAAAACGGCCGTCGTCGGACCGGCAATCTACGCCCGGGAGCTGACAGCTGTGCTCGGCCGCCAGGGCCTGGGTTTTCCCACGGCCCATTGCAGCACCATACCCATGGGGGGTTACCTGCTGGGCGGCGGCCAGGGCTGGAACTGGGGGACCTGGAACGGGGTCGCCTGCAACAGCGTTCTGGGCTTCGACGCGGTCACCGCGCAAGGGGAGCAGGTACGCGTCGACGAAGACAATTATCCCGACCTGCTGTGGGCTGCGCGCGGGTCCGGCCCGGGTTTTCCGGCCGTCGTAACCAACTACCACCTGAAGTTATACGACCTGCCGCCGGCGATACACCTGAGCAGCTATACCTGGCCGTTGCAGGATACCCTGGCTGTCTCGGAATGGTTGCCGGAGGCCGGTCTGGCCCTGGATGACACGGTCGAGTTGTTCATGTTCCTGTCAGGCCTGCCGGAACCGGTGGACGGCGTGACAAAGGTCGTTAACGTGACAGCCGTTGCGTTCGCAGACACGGAAGACGAGGCAACACACCTCCTGTCACCCGTGCAGGCGGCCCGTTCAATAGCGCAACCTGTTTCGGTGGAAGAGGTCAAACCCGCCTCTTTCGACGACTTGTTCAACCTTGTCGATCTGTCATTCCCGCCGTGCCGGGCGGCAGCCGATACGTTTTTCTTCGATATCTCCATGCGTGAGGTCATGGAACAATTCGTCGACCACTTTGCCGCCGCACCGTCGCCGATGAGCAACGTGTTGTGCGAAGTCAAACCCAAGCCCATCAACCTTTACGACACCGCGTACTCCATGCGGCGCCGCACGTTCCTGTCCCCCTATTCCTTCTGGATGGATGAAAAGGAGGATGAGCAAAACCTTGCCTGGTTGAAGCGTACGCAGGAGATACTGGCGCCGTTATCTGCGGGGCATTTCATCAGCGAGGCCGATCTTGAGGCAAGCCCGGAGCGCTCGGAACGTTCTTTCAGCAGGGCGAACTGGGAGAGAATACAGGCTGTCAGAGACAAGTACGACCCCGACGGGGTGTTCCATACCTACCTCGGTCACGGTTAAGCCGTACCGATCACTGAACAAAGCGTGATTTACCGGTCTGAATGAAGATTTGCGTGATCATGCTCGCCAAGAAGTTCGGCGGGGCAGAGCGATTCTACGTGGATTTGACCAACGGCCTGGCCCGGCGCGGCCATGACGTCCTCGCCATCTCCAATGCCCGTTCGAAAGCCGCGCTGCATCTTGAAAAACTGCCGAACATCAACCGTGCATCGGTACGGGTGCTGGGTCCTTGGGACCCGCTGGCGCCCCGGCAGATCACGAAACTGGCGCGCGCGTTTGCACCCCAGGTCATACAGACATCTCTGAGCCGCGCCGCACACCTCGCGGGTCCGGCTTCACACCGGCTCAACATCCCCCTGGTTGCCCACACCCATGATTTTGTCGACCTGAAATATTTCAGGCACGCGGGCGTTTTCACCCCTACCACTGCAGCGCAACGGGATTACCTGATCAGGGGGGGGATTCCCGCACAGGGGGTACGGTGGATTCCCAATTTTTCCAGTTTCCGGACCGTTACTGCCATCCACTGCAGGGACAAGGTGACGAAGATAGTCGCGCACGGCAGGTTCGTGCATAAAAAAGGCTTCGACCTGCTGCTACACAGCCTCAGCCGGCTGGAGACAGACGATATCCACCTGTACCTCGCCGGGGACGGTGTTGAACGGCAACGGATGATGGACCTGGCGGCAGCTTTAAACATCGATAAAAAAGTTCACTTCGCCGGCTGGCAGGATGATATACGCAGTTTCCTGCTGCAAGGCGACCTCTTCGTGCTGCCTTCCCGGTATGAACCATTCGGCATCGCAGTCCTGGAGGCAATGGCCTGCGGCTTGCCCATCGTTGCGACGAAATGCCACGGTCCGGTTGAAATACTGGATGACGGCAGCGCCTGGCTGTGCGACGCCGACGAGGATTCGTTGACCGGCACGCTGAGAACGGCAATCACCGACGCGCACGGCCGCAGGCAGCGCGCGCAGGCGGCGTGGTCATCGTTTCAGGAAAACTATGCTGCGGACGTGGTGGTGCCGAAGTTTGAGAGCCTGTATGAAGACATGCTCGGCTGAGGCACCCCCAGCGTAAAACACACGGGCGCGTACTGAAATCAGCCGGCCCGGGTGGACGCGGCCGCCAGCACGGCACAGGATACCAGCAGCCACATGAAACCGCTCCAGTAGGAACCGTAAAACGCCAGGTGCGCGTTCAGCGGGAACGTCCCGGCCAGCAGTGTCGCGGTCCAGGCGCCGGTTATCGTGGAATGTCTTCCCCGCCACCAATAGCGGAGCAGGGTGATGTAGAACAGGATAAACCCCACCAGTCCTATCACCCCTGTTTCAACGGCGATCTCCAGAAAAACCATGTGCGGATGGGTCTGACCCTCCTGCCCCCGGCGGACGAAGTAGTTGTCTTCATCCGCATACGTTCTGTAAGCATAGCGGAAGCCCCTGGGGCCTACCCCGTTTATCCAGTTATCCTGCAGCATGTTATAGGCCGTGTCCCAGATCGGCGTGCGCCTGGACGTCGCTTTTTCGGCCAGGTATTCATTGCTCAGCATGCCCGTCAGCAGGTCGATCCTGCGATTGATGTCGGGACTGTAGAAATACACCCAGCCGACCAGCAACACGGAGACGCACAGTGCTCCCGTGATGATATATCTTGCCCTGGTTGACAAGGACAGGACGACCAGGGGGAGGTAGGCCGACAACCCGATAATCAGCATGAGCCATGCGCTTCTCCGGCCGCTGAGCAGCACCACTACGGTGAACGGAATCAACAACAGCCACGGGAACAGGCTGTCCCTGTTGACATTCCTCACCGTCTCCAGGGCAACGGGTACCAGCACAGCCAGTATGATGCCCAGGCGCAGTTTCGGATAAAACATGCCGCTCAGCATGCCGTCCTGGTAGGGGTAGCCGAGCAGGTTTTTCCCGTTCGCATACTGGACCAGGCCATCCACACACCAGAAGATGACAACGGCCAGCAACGCCAGGGACAGGCGGCGCAGGTTTCCCGGGCGCGCCAGTTCCCGCAGGATGAAAATCCCGCAAAACAGGTACAACGGGTACAGCGCTGCGATCTTCGCCGAACGCGCCAGGTTCACGGCGCCGATGAGCGAGACCAGTTGCGGCAGCCACAGGCACAAAAACAGGCCCACCAGTACCCGCACCGTGCTGTCACGGTAGACCGCATCCGGGTAGCGGCCGACATGGTAAAGCCCCAGCGCCGCCATGATAACCTGGGGAACCAGGGACAGGGTTTCGGTAGACAACAGCAGCAGCGCAGCGGCAACCAGCAACCAGGCATGGTTGTCGGCGATAAGCCGGCCAGGGGAACCAACACTGTCCAGAGTCATTTTCATTGGTTTTATCGCGTGTTGTTTTTCTCTGTGCCCGCTACTGCCTTCTGGCATGAAAATCGGCAACGAACTCCGGCAGGCTCCCGTTTTCAATTGCCTGGCGAAGTCCGCGCATGAGCCCATGATAATAATACAGGTTATGCCAGGTATTCAGGCGGCTGCCAAGAATTTCGTTGGTCTTGTCCAGGTGATGCAGGTAGGCGCGGCTGTAATTCCTGCAGGTGTAGCAGTCACAATCCTCATCAAGAGGCTTCTCGCCGGCGCGGTGTTCGGCGTTGCGTATCCGGATATCGCCCGTTGAGGTAAACAGATGGCCGTTGCGCGCATTGCGCGTCGGCATGACACAATCAAACATGTCGATACCGCACTGGACCGAGGCGACCAGGTCTTCCGGGGTGCCCACACCCATCAGGTAGCGCGGCCTGTCCTCCGGCATAAACTGTGCCGTATGCGCCAGGATCTCCATCATCATGTCGACAGGCTCGCCCACGGACAAACCGCCGATTGCGTAACCATCGAACCCCATCTCAACCAGCGCTGCCGCGGACTGTCCCCGCAACTCCTTGTACATACCGCCCTGGATGATGCCGAACAGGGCAGACGGGTGAGCGCCGTGGGTTTCCCTGCTGCGCCTTGCCCAGTCCAGGGATAATTCCATGGAGGCCCTGGCCTGGTCCCGGCTCGCCGGAAACGGCGTGCAGTCGTCGAAGATCATGATAATGTCGGAATTCAGGCTGTGCTGGACGCGTATGGATTGCTCCGGCCCAAGAAAGACCTTGTCACCGTTCACCGGCGAACGGAAATGCACGCCTTCCGGCGTTATTTTGCGTCCCTCCGCCAGGCTGAACACCTGGAAACCACCCGAATCGGTCAGGATCGGTTTATCCCAGTGCATGAACCCGTGCAGGCCCCCGTGCCGCTCAATGATCTCCGTGCCGGGACGCAGCATCAGGTGAAAGGTATTGCCGAGGATAATATCGCTGCCGAGCAAAACCAGTTCCTCCGGCGTCATACCCTTCACCGTGCCGTAGGTGCCGACCGGCATGAATACCGGTGTCTCGATGGCGCCGCGAGCGAGGGTTATGCGGCCGCGCCGGGCGCCGTTGTCCTGTGCCAGTAATTCAAATTTCATATCAATCCATAGACACAGGGGACAGATTTAAGTCTGTCCCCGACTGATGCCGGTTGATGAACATGGCATCACCATAACTGAAAAACCGGTATTCAGCCTCAACAGCATGCCGGTACGCCTTCATAATATTATCTCGCCCGGCAAATGCACACACCAGCAGCAATAATGTCGAACCGGGCAGGTGGAAGTTGGTAATCATGGCGTCCACGGTTTGAAACCGGAACCCCGGATAGATAAAAATATCCGTATCCCCGTGAAACGGCTGAAGCCTGCCGTTGACCGTAGCCGCCTCCAGGCACCTGACCGACGTGGTGCCCACCGCTATGACCCGGTTGCCGGCGGCTTTCACGGCGCGCACCTGCTCACAAACGCTCTCCTCCACCTGGTACCACTCACTGTGCATGCGGTGGCGTTCGATACTCTCCTCCCGGATGGGCTGGAAAGTCCCTGCACCCACGTGCAGGGTAACATATGCGGACACGACCCCCTTTTTCTCCAGTTCCCCAATCAACTCCCGGGTAAAATGCAGGCCGGCCGTCGGCGCCGCCACCGCGCCGGGTTTCCTGGCGTACACGGTCTGGTATCGATCCGAATCCATCGACTCGTCAGCGCGCCGGATATAAGGCGGCAACGGTGTATGCCCGTGCTGTTCCAGCATATCCATCAAGGTCTTGCCGTTTGCCAGTTCCAATTCAAACAGGTCATCCCGGCGGCCGCCAACCTGTAATTCAATCCCGCCGTCCAGCATAATGCGGCTGCCCTTTCTGGGTGTCTTGCTTGCATTCACGTGGGCCAGGCAATTTCTCTCGTCCAGCAGGCGTTCCACCAGGATCTCAACCCGCCCTCCCGTTGCCTTGCGCCCGAACAACCTTGCCGGTATCACCCGGGTATCGTTGAACACGAGCAGGTCTCCCGGGTTCACCAGCGAAACAAGGTCCCTGAACTTCCTGTCCGAATACCCGCCGGTCTCCCCATCAAGCAGCAACAACCGGGCGCCATCCCGTTCGGCAGGCGGATACTGGGCGATCAGTTGTTCCGGTAACTCAAAGTCAAAGTCCTGGCGTAACATGGCTGTTGAGTCTAGCAAGAAACGCCAGGCAAACCATGTTTTCTGTTATACTTGCCGGCCCTTTATTTCCTCAGCAAAGCCGGGGTGGCGGAACTGGTAGACGCGCCGGATTCAAAATCCGGTTCTGGCAACAGAGTGAGAGTTCGAGTCTCTCTCCCGGCACCATTTCTCCTATTCGAGGAAAAAATTTAACTGGATTAGCAACATGTTTTTTCAACCGCATTCCATAGTATTCCACTTATTATTATTTTTAATGTTGGCGGCAATTCCAGTCTATATTAGAGCAGATCTTATCAGTGGATTGGAGAATTATTTACAGATTGTGAAAGGAGAAGGAGACATAAAAAATCTCTCACCTAATGAGGTAAAAGAAGTTCTTGAAATCCATGAGCGACTTAAGAGTTTTGGAACAAATACTGCGATTACTGATGGATGTGAAGCGGTTATCGAATCTCAAATTGACGGCGAATTTAGCGGATGGGAAGGGGAGACGATATTCAAACTTATAAACGGGCAAATTTGGCAACAAAGCTCGTATTCCTATACTTATCATTACGCTTATATGCCAGAGGTTATAATTTATCCATCAGGAGGGTCTTGTAAACTCAAAGTTGAAGACGTTGACGAAGCGATATTTGTGTATAGGCTCAAATGAGATTTCAAATATATAATTAGGTCCAAACAACTTATTTGGAAACAGACTATGAGACAGAAATTGAATACTGGGATTAGGGCGGCTATATATCTTGTTATCCTGTTACTAGCGGGGTGTGCAACCAGCTATCAACCTAAGGGATTGACTGGCGGCTTTTCGGAAATTCAAATTGCTGAAGGCACTTATCAAATTACCTTTGAAGGGAACGCGTATACCGACAAAAGAAAAACCATTGATTTCACCCTGTTACGTAGCGCTGAAATCACGCTTGAGAACGGTTATAGATATTTTGTTATAACTGATTCTGGAGCCGAAAGGGATTATAGGCAGCGTGACAGGGTATTACATGCGTCTGGTGCTGTTTCATTCATTGTCAAAAAACCGAGCGCCTCTAATACCATAATCTGTTTTCGTGAGGATGTGAAATCTGAGCCTGATTTTTATGACGCCAAATACGTTGCCGAGTCTATCAGGAAGAAATACGGGATAGGGGGGTATTGAGGGGGAGGTCACTTGTTGAGGTCACGTATTAACTGATAAGAAACCTGACTCTTGTAAACCTTCACTCTTGAGGGAGAATCTTGTGAATGTCAAATGTGAGAATAAAATAATCAAACTCAGGCCGTTATACCTTCAGCTCTCAATAGTTCAGTCAGGTCATAGTGCCTAATCCCCTCACGGCTACAAAGCTCTGGAATCCTGATTTTCTTTTGGCTCGGCTGGCGATACGGCTTTTCCATGCTCATTACCGAAAGACCTAATGTTTTAGCTAAACAAACTATTGAGCAATCATTGAGGCTTATCGTTCCCTTTCGATTTCCGTTATATTCAGAGATGTAATCTTTATACTTGGTTCTCATTAGCTCAACATATTCCAAGTATTTTTGCCAAGGCCAATCTCCAATTCCTACCTCAAAGCAAACAATTTCGTTGGAAAACGATAAACATTCTCCGATTTCTCCTGAGACAGAGGGCGAAAGTTCATTCCATATATCCATATTCCAGCAAAATACGCCGTCCTCTATTAATCTCATAATTTCACGCCAGAGCGAGACATGGACATCAGGCGGCATATCTAGTAATGGATTTGTAATTCCAGATGTATCTAAGCAATAGCGCGGCATTTAACCCACTAAATTTCGGCGTATATCATCAAGATGAGCTACATTTTTTATGCCCATAAATTCAGCTGCATTATGGCTTGATATCGCACCGGTTTCCCACGCCTCAACCACGAGACCCGTGTAATAAGTTCCAAGACTGTTTTTGTAACGAGATCCATAGTAAGACGGGCGCATTGGAGGAGATTTGAAATTTTCTTCTTCATCTAAATAAATCGGACGCTTGATCCTCCAATAAAAACCAGGCTTTACATAGCCAAGATTGACAAGGCGAATGAGCATAGCGTGACGACTCACCGAAAATCGCGTGGCAAGCAAATCAAGCACAGAATCTTCAAGCTCATCTTTAGGTACATCCGGCCTAGCTATTAAATTGTCAAGAGCCTGTCGTGGAATTAAAAAAGACGCCGCAAAACGATTACACCAACCCTCAATTGATTTCCCTCTGCTAGTAGTGTTACCAAAACGTGGTCCACCACTGATAGCACTTTGCCTTAATAGGATATGGCCAAATTCATGTGCAATTGTAAAGGCCTGAGCACTTGGTGCCTCGTTACCGTAAACTATTATTGGTAGAGGTTCTGCAAATAGGCAGATCCCTCTCGTTCTAGCCTTATGTAGATCACTATGCTTCAGAATAAGAACACCACATTCACTTAAACAGGATCGTAGAATATCTGGGAGTCGCCTTTTCTGGTTGGAATTGAGTTTAAATTGAGCCTCGATGGGTAATTGAACAAATTCTCGTGCTTTTTGTGCAGCCTTATCCACTTCCATTTCAAGGCTTGTATAAAGCTCTAGAGGGAATTTTGGTGTTATATCGCCCATAATTTCAAAGAGGTCTAGAGCATTTAACCTTTGTTCTTCCGCCCATCTTTGTATTTTTCTGAGCGCAATGAGTTCTATCTCAAAAGGAGGAACACGATGAAAACGAAAGTCTGGAACAAGTTGAACTGGCAGAACATTTGGAATCTCAGACGCGAAAAACTCTAAAAATGGCCTTTCATATAGGGCAGCTAGTTTTCTACCCTGCTTGACGGTTGGTCGTCGTGTAGCCTCTGGATTTTCCCAATCAATAAGCCGTTCAATGCTTGTATGAATACGCTTTGCAGCTGTTTCTATTGGAATTCCAATTCTTTCCCTGGCCCAGCGAAGAACCTCTGGGTTAAATGGTAATGGTTCTGATCGCGAAGCAGTCATTTCTGTCTACTTAATAATTGCTATTGATCCAGAGCTTGTTTTTAGAATTGGCCTTTCAAAACAGGCAAATTTGTCATGTAAGATTACAGACTCCAACAACTTAGTCAATGTAATAGGTTAGCGAGTCGGAGTGAATGAGTTCGTCCGACTATGGAAGTTATATTTATTTGCTTCATGATGTCGAAATCAGGCATGGTGTTTTCCATAAGGCGATGTCGACTATCATGAATCGTACATGGATCAACACTACTCAATCAAGGGTGAAAACCAATATTAGACACGTTTAAAAGAAAATTATGGGGGGGGAAATCGTTGGAATATATTGGATATTAATTATTTTATTCTTTAAAAATAATAAGTTATTCGTAGCTTCGAGTCTCTCTCCCGGCACCATTTATTACTTTGGTATTAATAAGTTAATTCCTGTGGCCCAGTAGAAATTCATTGACCGGCTTCAATCAACGGCCTTTGTCCATTGCCCAAAGGCATCTCTCCTGAGTTTTCTGTAATGCGTAGCTGATGATAGCGGGTGGAAACCGGTGAAGTTTGTATGTGTTCATTCCCGCATTATCCATTTTCGGGAGTTATTTTGTCAAAATCACGCAGATTGAAAATCAGCGACGATCATGAATATTGTCTTTCGCCCTGCTACGCCGAAGAAAAGCTGCAAGCTCCGTTTCCTCAACGATACCCTGGGCTGCTTTTATGACCATATCCCCAAGGGTTTTTATATCGTACTCAAGCTGAATACCATTCAGTTTCAGGATGACCTGCATGGCCGTATGCGCGGTTCTTTTATTGGCATCGTGAAAGCAGTGGCCGACGGCAATATAGCAGGTGTAACAGGCGGCAAGATCATAAACATCACCGATAAGTCCATAGGCAAGGCGGTTTTCGATCCTGCCAATCACGGCCTCAACAGGTCGCTCGCTCACTATGCCCTGTAACTCGTCACGCAATATTACTCGTTCATGTATGGCGACGACTTGCTCAGCCGTGATATAGCGCATCACTTGTCTTTGAGGTAGTCGTTCACCGCCAGTGCGTTATCATCGAGAGTGTCCAGCGCAGCCATCACTTCGTCTGTTTCGCACACACTGAAATCAAGTTTTTCCACGGCACTCGCCGGGACGAAATATCCCACCACATTCGAACGATTGAGAACTGCCACAGGTTTGGAGCCTGCCTTGTCAATGACTTTCCTGGGTTCGCGTAGCTCGGTTACCGATACGGTCTTATTGGTCAGAAGGGTCTCCATGGTAAGCTCGTCTCCAATGTGAATGTCAATATATGATACACAATTAAAAGTGCTTTTAAAATAAAGTATGACAAATCAAGAAATCCTTGATGTTATACTTAACTTGTCAAGACCGAAAGTTTGACGCTGTACCCTCTCTGCTGCGCAGACGTTGTGCACATGCGCCAGACTCAGTAAACTGCGTATTTCTTTTAGTTAATGCCCAGAGCCCTGTCCAGAATGCCTGCTTCTGCCAACAAGTCATATACAAGCTGTGTAATCCGTTCATAAACCAAGCCATTCACGGCGCTCAAAAAATTTCTGTAGTTTCCTCTGGAAATATGCGTTGAAAATTTTTCTTTAACCACTCGTGAATCAGAAATTCTCATGCAACCTTATGTTTTATTTTCACCTCCATAAAATGTAGGTTAGAATGTAAAGGCCCCTAGTTGATCAGACTAGGGATCTTGCTTATGCTCAGGTGGTAGAACTGGTAAACACAGGAAGCTAGCACTTCCCACGTCTCGCAGGCTTGCGGGTTCGAATCCCGCCGCCTCCACCACATTGGCGTATGTATATTATTGTTTTTTCTCCATTTTATGGAAAACTGAACAAATTAGCTATCACCTTAGGCATCAGTGCCTTGCTGCGCATGGCCGTCGTATGGGAGAGTTGCTGCCACAACAAGAGGTGAAGGCGGAGGTCGCACACAATGGTTGATTATCTCGTCGTGACATTCATCCGAGAGGAGTATGAGGCAGTCCTGCGGCAGTTTCGGGATCCTGACGATAACACTGTTTCGGGAGTCCCCGGCGATACCCGAGTAGTACGGGTGACGGCGAGGAGCGGCCAAGGTGTCGCCGTCGCAATCGCGAGGACTGCTTGCGAGGGCAATGTATCAGCGCAGGACGCGGTGCTTGAACTGATCACTGCGCAGCAGCCGAGGCTAGTCCTTGCCGTGGGTATTGCGGGTGCAGTGCCTACAAGCGATGTCTTCTTGGGCGACGTCGTGCTCGCAAAGGACATCCACGACCTGACGCGCGGTGCCGAGACTGCTACCGGTAGAGAGGAAGCAGCGGCGAGTTCCTACTTGATGAACGCTGTCAAGGATTTCGTCACGAATGTGACGACGCACGACTTTAAGAAATGGCAGGATTGGGCCGCTTCCATCGCTCGACCCGAAGTGGAAGGAATTGGGAACTCATGGACCGATGATGAAGATTGGGACAAGAAGATAAACGGGACCCTTGAGGACAACCGGAAACGTACGCTGCCGATAGTCGTCGACGGTGTGATTGCCAGCTCCGATCATCTCGTGAAGTCAGAAGATTTCATGGAAAACCGGCTACTTGTCGACCGTCGCATACTGGCCAATGACATGGAGTCAGCGGGCGTGGCAAAGGCTTGCGAGAGGAGACACGTACCACTGCTCATTCTCCGTGCCATAAGTGACATCGTTGGGCATGCCAGGAGTGATGATTGGAAGCGTTATGCATGCGAAATCGTTGCGGGGTGTGCGCGGGAGGTCGTGTATCTCGAGTCTGTCGACACTATCGAAAGCAAGCTCAAGAAAGGAGAGCCGGGACTTTCAGGTGCCACAAAAGGCATCATTGACTCGTTGGACGACACACTCGTTCGGATAAGGCGCGGTGTGACCAGCGAATATGCGTCGGCATGCCAAGAGGCATTCGACCGGTTTCGGGAGCTTCCAGAAAAGCTAAAGAGGCGATGGGCTCCCGACCTGTTTGAAACTCTTGATCGACCGATGAAGTACTTGGGTGACAAGAAGCTCGTTCTAGATGTTGCTAAAGCGTGCATTGAGTGCTGTAGCGGTGTGGACTTGGACGATAGGACAGCAGAATGTCAGGCGAGGGCCAGGATATGCGGCACATCATGGGTCTACCAAAGGACGGGTAACTTGGGGTTGGCTGAGCAAGAAGCGCTAAAGAGCGTACGCATCAGCGAAGGAGTCAGCTCGCGCAAAAACCTCGCGTTTTGCAAGAAGTGTCTAGGACGACTTAAACGATTGCGAGCTGAGGCGGAATCCAACCCGGAAGTAAAGCGCGCGTTCTTCAAGGATAGTGTGCAGTGCCTTGAGGAAGCCATTTCTTTGTTTCGCGATCTCGATCACGACCGGGAGGTTGGCGATTGCTACAGCCTGTTGGGGAGGACGTACCTCAGTAAAGGGGATATCCGCACGGCAAGCGAGTGCGTCGAGGAAGCGATGCGTCGGATCGACCCCGATTCAAAGGACTACCTAGATCTCCGGATTTTGGAAGGGGACATCTGCTTGGCCGCGGGAGAGCACGCGAAAGCTTTTGAGGCGTTCGGAGAGGTGATCGATTTGTCATCGGAGCAGGACTACCAGATATCAGAGATTGTGGCTAGGGCTCACCGTCAAAGAGCGTGGACGTTGATGCGAGTGGGTCGAAACGCAGAAGCGGAAATTGCGTTCGCCAAGGCGCAGAGGATCTGGGAGTACTACGGAGAGGACAACTTTGCCGCTGAGGCGGAATGGGGTGGAATTCTCGCATCCGAGATATTGGAACGGCGGACGAAGTTGTTGCTGGAAGCGGAAGACTCACTAGTGCGCTGCGAGGCCGTGAGGCTCTACAGGGAAGAGCAGTCCAAGCGTAGGCCAAGAGCTGTGGCACAGAGGGGCCGGGCTGATAACACGGTCTGGAAAAACCTTATCAAGGAGGCGAAACGACTGCAGGCACTAGGCTCTGGGTCGGACTAGATGGCTCGGCGAAACTATTGGCAAACTGCCGCAGCGCAACGCGTGAGACAGGTCGCTGGACTGAAGGATATCGATCAGGCCATCACGAAGATCACTGAGGACCTGGTGGATGGACTGGGCGGTCCTCCGACCGACTTGGAGGCGCTGGCCCGCAGGGTCGACGTTATGGATATCCGTCTAGACGACACGATGTTGGTGCCCGGAGAGCTACGAGAGCTGAGTGAGGGGCTGGTCGTGTTTCTGTCACCTAGCCTGACCAAGACTCGGCGCCGGTTCACGCTTGCGCACGAGCTCGGCCATGCCTTCTTTGAGGGGACTGGGCGACGGCCGCACCCGAGTCGAGAGCTTGAACGGCTCTGTGATAAGTTTGCTGCCGAGTTCTTGATGCCTCGACGCGTGTTTGTCTCGTATGCGGGTCGGCACCCAGATCTTCCGCGTGTCCATGAACTTTGCCAGAGATTCAAGACGGGTCTGTTGGCGACGCTCGGGCGAGTCTCAGACATTTATCGCTACCGTGCAATTGAGTTGTGGGACAGTAAAGTAGTTTGGCACCGTAGATTGAGTGTGCCGGTGTTACATCAAGTCAGTGACCAGCTGAAGGCGTTGTACGGTGAGGCAGGAAACGAGGTCATCGAATTGTACGAGGGAGGAGGATACTCGAGGTGGAATCTTGAATGGGAGCCTCTCGGAGGAGAGAACCACAGAATAGGATTGTTGTATCCAGCATAGAATAAACGTGACGCGGCGTTTTGAAGGATGTGGAAGTCATGCCTCTTGGCCATGACTGGCACAAGAACGGGGAGAGGGTCATCTCCAGCAAATCCGGGGCGATTCAGTCTGATTTCATGGAAGCTGATTTGGCAGGCAGCCTTTGTTACAACCAGACGGATTTTACCGGGGCTGTTTCAACCGGTGCCAAGCGGCATATGTAGAGTCAGATTTTTTTCGCCGCGATTCCCACAGCCGCGGCATTTGTAACCATTCGATAAGCACTCTGCCTACTCGCCTGAGAACACAGTAATATCACGCTGATAAGCACAAGCAACGACCAATGCCCCAAGGAAGATAGTGATACGTAGACAGCCAGATATTGCCATAAGAGCATAGCTGTCAAAAGGACGAACAGCCCCGAGACCGCATCACGATACAACAGAAAACTACGATGCGCCTGTAAGACCTCCCGGGTATCTTTCACCGGCGAGAAAATCTCCTTGTACCAGTAGGCGTTCTGAGACACCTCTGCCATGTCATGTACAAACAACTCAGGCCATTTTTCCTGTAACAACACCATGGAAAGACGCTGGTCATTGGCACACAGCGTCTTACACCGGTGGCCTGGAAGTACATTGCTAATCCGAAGGAATAGCAATGCATGTTTCACGGAATTGGGAAGGATATGTGACAGCAACGCGCCAAAACTGGTGATAGCAGCCATGACAAATGACTGTTTGAACAACTGGTCGGTAAACGCAAAAGCCTCTAATACACCCCATTGAACCAGAACCATAAGAGTCAATGTCCCGACGTAGATTGCTGTCAGGGGAACAGTGTTCTGTGATTTCAGGTCTTTCTCTCTTGACATTTATTTTTCATCCTCATAAACCCAGTAATATTGATCTGAGACCACTGCATTCCAACCCCACCGACAAGGGGCATTATATGCGTATCGTGTCGTCTTTCCCCTAGTAGCCATCGCATTCACACCCCGGTGTGTCAATGCGTTCATAACAGCCTTGTACGGATGCTTCGGGTCCCCTTTGCTGGCTGTTGATACGACGGCAAACACGTTGCGTGTCATTCCAGGTGGTAATGGCGTACCAACCAAGCGGTTTAGTATTGTCGGACCGACATTTCTTCGACTCCCATGATGTGGGATTTGTATGAGCGCCCATTGAGCCAGTTGTGAAGACCAAACCATATTGTCCAACGCATGAGATAACGCGGTGATGCCCGCATCACCCGTGAACAGTAACCGTCGGCCTTCCACAACCAACTGGGTTATAACACTTGTCTTGTTCTTTGCTGAGGTGGCGTCCTCATCATCAAGTGCATCTACACCCCAATTGGAAAAGAACAATTTTTTCGATTGTGAATCAATTTCCATGAGCACTTCTGCAAGACTTCTTACAGGCTTTTTGACTTCAGGCATCCCGTCAAATTCAGGGATGAGACTTTCATAATAATCCTTGTTCGGCCCTAGAATCTGTAAATGATTTTCGTCATATAACGAAGTTCCAGTGAAGGGCTCAATGATATGAATACTTTTTTGCTAAGCTTTGGCGACTAGATTGCTTGCCGCATCCAGGCTTTCACACAAGCGATTCCCGATGCTGGCATCCGTGACTCGCCCATCCATAAATTTACCCGCTAAACCTGAGTTGTGTTTCCATGGCTGATGTATCCAAAGTTCTCGTACAAGTAAACTATCAAGCACGACATCTAGCCCGCTGATGTGATCCAGGTCCGGATGGGTTGATATGACCGCGTCAATCATGTCAGTCCCATAATACCTGGTAACATGATTAACCAATTCTTGTCCTGAATCGCGAAAACCTCCATCAATAATAACGACTCGCTGTTCCTCACGTTGACCGTGTAGATTCCCCCAGCGGAGCGCTATGGCATCGCCGCTTTTGGATTCCTGGCCGACTCCGATGATGTCTACCTCATATCCCACTATTCGTATCCCGCCTCAAATCTTACCGACCACCAAGTTTTACCGTGTTGTTGTTATTCCGATGCTCGAGTAATTACCTGCCGGGGTCCCTCAGTCGCCAGTAAACCCGCTATGGCAAAACCTGCCTGAGTTAAAGCAGTATACCTGCTTGACCTCAACGATTTGCACCGTATCAGCCCGTTCAGCTACACTAGGACGCGACTAATATCGAATTATAATAGAAAATAGAATGTCTGAATTCATGCTGTCCGGACATCGCAGCCGTAATGTTTTCGGTCCCCTGGTTCGTTTCCGCGGCAACCCGTCAGGGACGGATGGGACAAGGACTAGAGGATGCAGGTCGCCCATACGGATCTCGGAGCAGGACGCCATGGGATCTGCGTTGCGCCAACCTTTTCCGGGTCAGCCGCTCGCATCGCAGCCTCTTCATCAGCTCCCGTCCGGACCAGAAACTGTAGCATGGAAAGATTGACGCTCTGCCATTTCTTGATTGAACTATCCTGATTTACTAGACTCCCGGATCGATTATGTCCCAAATCCTGAAGAATCTGCCGGTGGGCAGCTATGCTGTAGTATTTCCGTCGATCAGCAGCGGCGTCGATGAGGAGGGGCACGAAAAAATGCTTGCTGAATTGTACGGCCGGGTCCAGGAAATCGAAGGTTTTCTGGGTCTGGAATCCGCCTCAAGCAGCCCCTTCAAGCTTGCTGTTGCATATTTTGATTCCCTTGAGTCCATAGCTGCCTGGCGGCGAAACAGCACGCATATCGCCGCCAAGAACAAGGCCCGTTCCACCTGGCTGGATGACTGGCAGATACGAATCTGCAAAATTGAGGATATATACGGAAAACAGTCAAATGATTAGCGGTACGCCAATCAACCGGCTGTGCAATATAAACAGGAACAGCGCGTAAATTCCCAGGCCGGCCACAACGGCAATAAGGTCGTTTGCAGCCGTTTCAGAAAATCCGGGTGCCGGACGCGGCCGGCGGTGTTTCATGGAAATACGCCCGGCGACCGCCCAGGCCAGAAAGCAACCGAACAGCAGCACATCGGCAAGGGCGCCGTTAACCAGCAAGTGCGCAAACGCCCAGATCTTGACCGCGGTAAAAGCCGGATATTTCACTGCGGCTTTGATGCGCCCCGGTAAAAAAACCGCCAGCAGCAGCGGGAATACGAACAGCATCAGGAGAAAGTTGACGTGCCGCAGCCAATCCGGCGTTGTATAGAGGACTACAGGAACATTCCTTGCGATTCCGTAACCCCATACCAGCAACACCAGTCCGCCAAGTGAAGCCAGTCCATGAAGGACTCTCCATGGGCGTTCACCCAGCCGTTGCGCCATGTCGTCGCGCCAGGAGTCACTGATGATGGAGATGGAATGTACGGCAAAAAAAAGTATCAGCCCGGTAATGAATAACAGCATAAATGCTCGCCTCAGTGGAAATTACATGGCAGTTTATGTGACATCAATCCTGAACAAATATACACGCAATCACCGGGGTTGAAGAGAGGAACCTGTTATGTAACGGCCCGTTATTGTTACATCAACCGATTCTGCTGTAGACTTCATGAATTATTTTTCCTGTTCCTCAACCTGGGGGGTTCCCTATGGATATCAAGGACATTTGCGCCGACATGGCGCAGAAAGCCACCACTATCGACCCGCTCGGGAAGACATTGAAATTCTGCCTCGACGACGAAATCATGTTGATAGACGGAACCGGTGAGCAGAACGAGGTGTCGATAATTACCGGGAATGATATTGAATCCGACTGTACCGTTACCATGTCGCTGGAAACCTACGGCAAGCTGCAGCGGCGGGAAGTGAAGCCCTTCATGCTGGTTGCATCCCGCAAGATCAAGGTGAAAGGCGACTTGTCGATAGCAGCCAGGCTGAAACAGTTGACGTAACCGATGTACGAATCGAGCCTGGCGATAAAACGTTCGGGCATACTCAAGACGTTAAACCGCGCAGGTTTTCTCGCCAACAGCCTCGGGATCCGACTTTTCGAGCTTGATCAAAACAAAATTCTGCAGCATGCGGCCCGGGTGGCAGGGTTTGAATTCAGGGATGAGCCTATGGAACAGGGACTGGCGCGCCTGATCACTTCTATCCGGTCCGATGCGCGTCTGAATACGGTCGGCAAGCTGGCGCTGAAACGCAATATCCAAAGGGCCGCGGACCACCGGTTCCTGGTAGAGCGCAGCCTTGCCGAAAACCCGTCAATTCGCCGCTCCGCGATCAGGACCCCGCTGTTTGTGATCGGGATGCCGCGCACCGGGACGAGTATCCTGCAGGCACTGCTCTATCGCGATCCGGCGCACCGTTCTCCCTTATCGTGGGAATGCCTGATGCCGCATCCGGCGCCGCAACCGGATAACTATGCCGATGACCCTCGTGTCAAGCGAATTCAATCGGAGTTCTCGCAACTGTTCACCCTGGTACCGGATTTCAGAAAAAAACACTACATGGAAGCGGATTCACCACAGGAATGCGTGGGGATTACCGCGCTGAACTTCACCAGTTTCCAATACCTGACGCAGTGTTTTATCCCGGCATATCACGAGTGGTTTGCCAACCAGGCGGACCAGGTCGCAAACCTGCGCTGGCACAAGTCCTTTCTTCAGTTTCTGCAATCGGGGGGCGTCAGCACCGAACGCTGGCTACTCAAATCGCCTGTGCACCTGTGCCGTTTGCGGGCGCTGTTTGAGGTCTACCCGGACGCCCGGATAGTCATGACGCACCGCCATCCGGCGAGTATCGTGCCCTCCGTGGCGAGCCTCCTCACGTCAATTCGCTCCCTCTATTCCGACCACGAGGACAGCGCAAGGACCGCAAGGGAGAACCTGCAAATCTGGTCGTCGTATTTCAACCGCTTTGTCGAAGACAAAAGCCTGCTTGGCAAGGACGATCAGATCATCGACCTGCAGTTTGAAGACTTTGTCCGGGACCCCCTGGGCGTGGTCAGGTCAATATACCGGCGTTTCGGCTGGGAACTGGGTGACGTTGCTGAACAGAACATGCAGGAATTCCTGCTTCAGGAACAGAAAGACAAGCACGGCAGGCACGAGTATTCTCTCGAACAGTTTGGACTCAGCGAACAGGACGTGGCAGACTGCTTTCGCGTATACCTGGACTTCCTGGACGAGAGAACGACGGCTGACGCTGCCTGAGGCGCGCCCGGCCGCGCTTGCCATCACCCTGAAAGCTAATACTGATTAACAGGTTAAAGAATGGAAAGCAAACTAGCCTTCAATGAATTCCTGGAGATGCTGAAGGAGGCGGACCAGACGTTCCTGGACCCGGAGGCCAACCTGGACGAGCAGGGCAAAGTCGATGGTTACCGGCACTTCTTCCACCTCATGCATGCCGCCGTTGACTTCTACCTGTTCAACGACCCATTGAAACCGCGCTTCATGCCGCTCACCAACAGTGGCCGAAAACTGTTTGGCGACAACGTCGATGCGGTTTACTACTTCACCCAGTTACGGGGAGACCAGGAGTACGTCATAAAGGGGCGCCGTTTTGACAGTTGCTATCTCAGCTTCTGCATCTACGGTGGTGACCCGCACGGGGAACTGGCGGACCGGGTCACGCTGGACATAAACCAGCGCGATATTCAATTTGAGGAGGATGGTTCATTCGAAATCAGGCTCACTCCCGACCCGGATCCGGGGAATCCCAATGAATTCAAACTCGAGCCGGATTCGGTGAACATGTTTACCAGGGAGTATTTCTTCGACCGCCCCAATTCCACCGAAAGCGAACTGTCCATCGTGAACACCAATCCGCAACCGCCAGGTATGCCGTTGACCGATGAACAACTGGCCCGGCACATTCGGACGATGGCCATGTTCTTCCAGTGCACGACCTGGATTGCGCCACTGCCCGTGGAACTCCCCGTGAATGAGTTTTTGCCGGCGTTCGAGTTCGACCCCGAGCAGGGCGGCTGGGGTACGCCCGACAACATTTATTGCTTCGCCCGTTTCCGGGTCGAGGAAGATGAGTACCTGAACATCAAAATCCGCTCCCCTGACTGTTGCTATTGGGGAATCCAGACCTGGAACTTCCTGATGCAATCGACGAATTACGCCGACTTCCCGGTATGCGTAAACAACGCGACGGCAATACCTTCGGAGGACGGTAGTGTTGAAGTGGTTCTCAGCCACCGGGAGGCGCCCCGCAACTGGATGAGTACCGCGGGGTACCGCGAAGGAGTCCTGTTCTGCCGCTGGCTGCTGGCGGATGAACTGCCCGAACCTCCCGGGATTACCGTTTTGAAGTGGTAGTTTTTTGCCTGATGACAGATTACCGATACCAGACCCTGCTCCTGCAACTCAGTGAGCAATTGATACACCAAAACAAGATGCTGGTCACGGCCGAGTCCTGCACCGGCGGGGGCGTCGCCTATGCCATAACGGAATTGCCGGGCAGTTCGGGGTGGTTCGAGCGGGGGTTCGTGACCTACTCCGACCTTGCCAAGCAGGAACAGTTGGGCGTTGCCGGGGCCTTGATCACCCGGCACGGCGCGGTCAGTGAAGAGGTCGCGGCAGCCATGGCGCAGGGCGCATTACAGCACAGCCATGCGGACCTCAGCGTGGCGGTCACCGGCATCGCCGGCCCGGGCGGTGGAAGTGAGGAAAAACCGGTCGGCACCGTCTGTTTCGGCTGGAGCGGACGCAACGGCGATACCAGGACCGCCAGGGTAAAGTTTGAGGGAAGCAGGCAGCAGGTGCGGGAGCTCTCGATTTTGACGGCCCTGCAGGGCCTGGCGGACCTGGCAGAGCAATCGTTATAGTCCAATGAAACGGTTGTTTTTCGCCCTCTGGCCGGACCGCGGGGTGCGCGCCCAACTGGCTGAGCGTGCCGGGTTGCTGCAGATTGATACGGGACGCCCCGTTCCAGGGGAAAACTATCATGTTACCCTGGTCTTTCTCGGCAATGTGCAGGAGCAGGATATTCCCGGACTGCTTGACGCCGCCGGGCGCTTGAGAATATCCCGCTTCCCGTTGCAGATAGACCGCTGCGGCTGGTGGAAACGGGCAAAGGTCGCCTGGCTGGCGCCGGAAACCACGCCGGCGCCGTTGCAGGAGCTGGTCGAACAGATCAGCCGGTTCAGCATAAACGCCGGGCTATCCATAGATAACCGGGATTACAGCCCCCACCTGACCGTTGCCCGCAAGTTGTCCCGGCCGGTGACGGCCATGTCAATCGATCCGGTCCACTGGGATGTCGGGGAGTTCTGCCTGGTTGAATCCATTACCCATCAACAGGGGGCGAGGTACCGGGTAATGAAGTCGTGGGCGTTATTTTAATCGATCGCATATGTCCCTGCCGGCCAAAGAAAATATCAGCGTGTTCCGGTCCCGTACCGGGTTATATGCCTGCCTGGCGCTGACCCTTGCCTCGGCGGCCTTTGCGTTTGCCCACGTGGTAGGACGCGGGGTTCATGCCGAAGTCCCGCCAGTTGGGCTGTCTTTCTGGCGCTGGCTGATTGGAGCGATCGTACTGTGGCCGTTTATTTATCCATCGCTTAAAGCGAATGCGCCGGACATCCGCAAACATATCGGGCCGCTCACCCTGCTCGGCGGGGTTATGATCCTGAGCGCGACCTGCCTGATGATCGGCCTGAACTTCACTACTGCGATAAATGCTTCCATTATCAATGCCATACAACCGGTATTCACCGTGTTGCTGGCCATGCTGATCCTGCACGACAGGTTGCGGCTGTCACAGTCGTGCGGTGTTGCTCTGGGGGTCATCGGCGTGACAGTCATGATTACCAGGATGGACCTGGCGGCATTGCTCCAGTTGCAATTCAACGCGGGGGACATCCTGATACTGCTGGGTTCAATGGGTTATTCGCTGTATGCCATCAACCTGAGGAAAGTCCCGGAATCCCTGGGCCCGTCTGCAGCACTGTTCATGATCATCGTGACAGGCTGTGTAATCGTGCTCCCGTTCTATGTCATCGAAACCATCATCTACACACCGGTGCCGATCAGCGCGACCGCCATCTACTCCATCATAGCCATGTCATTGGTGTCTACCGTATTCGGGACACTGTTGTGGAACCGGGGAAACCAGCTTATCGGGCCAAGCCGGGCCGGCATGTTCATCAACCTGATCCCCATCTTTGCGGCCGTCATGGCAATACTGTTCCTGGATGAAAGCCTGACCCTCTACCAGGTGATATGTGCCGTGCTGATCAGCATCGGCATATTTATGGTGTTACGGCGATAAAGATATGTGTGGTAGATATTTGGGGTGATATTTGGGGTCAGAGTAAAAATACAGGTGCTGCCGGGAGTTGGCTGCTTTAGTGCTGCGTATTTTTACTCTGACCCCAAATATCCAAATGTCAGATCTTGCTGACCTCGCACATCAGCCCTTTCAGGTTGGTCGAGCCGGATTCAGGCCCGACGTTCAGATCATCGGTGAGGAAGTTGATGTTGCATTCCCTGAAGCCGTAATCCGGCGCTGCCCTCTCCGGATACCACCATGCAAACTCGGCGGCCACCACCCGCGGGTCTACGCCGTCGGTGACCTTTGCCTTGTGTTTCACCTTGCCGCGCGGGCTTTCGATGTAAACCCAGTCGCCGTGTTCTATGTTCCTGGCGGCGGCAGTTTCCGGGTGTATGGACAACAGGGGATAGGGATGCGTTTTGCGCAATAACGGGCTTTGTCGGTGCTCGGATCCGAAATACTCCTGGACCCGCGTCCCGGTGGTCAACACCAGGGGGTATTTTTCCACGAACTCCGGTTCCCTGGCCGGGCTTTCCGGCGGTTCCTGGTGGAACGGCAACGGGTCGTAGCCCCAGTCCTTGTTCTGTTGTATGTAGAAATCCAGCTTGCCGGATTTGGATTTAAACCCTTCGGTTTCGTGTTTCCGGTACCTGGGTTCATTGCGCAGGTAATCCATGTCCTTGAATTCTTCCCAGGTCACACCGGCGGGTTCGAGAATATAGTCCAGGGATTCTTCGTAGTCCTCCCAGAATGAATCCTCAAAACCCAATTTCTTGCCCAGTTCGTTGAGAATCTCGACGTCAGCCATAGCCTCGCCCGGGGCATCCACGATCTTCGGCCTGGGGAAGATATAGCCGTGGGATTTCCAGTAGTCCGCGATATTGTCGAACTCGATCCAGGTCTTTGCGGGAAGGACGATGTCCGCAAGTTCCGTTGTCGGGGTGGGAAAGATGTCCGCCACCACCAGGAACTCGACCTTCTTCAGCGATTCGTACACCCGCGAGGTATTCGCCCTGACCACCAGCGGGTTGCTGCCCATGATCAGCATTGCCCTGACCGGGTAGGGTTCGCCTGTCTCGATGGCATCCCAGATGACATGGGGTGTAATGCGGTTGATGGATGCCGCCAGCCGGTAGCGGGTGCCGCCGAGCATCTTGTCGATACTGTCCAGGAACTGGTTGCCGCAGAATTCCATACGCGGCAGGCCGGGAGGGGGACCGAACATGACGTTGCCGCCCGGGACATCCAGGTTGCCGGTCAGCGCCGACATGTAAATGAGCACGCGGTCCGAGTTCGAACAATTGACGCCGTGCTCGATGCCGACACCCCACTGGATGGCCGCAGGTTTGGTCTGTGCGAACAGGCGCGCCGCTGCTATGATCTTTTCCCTGGGCACCCAGGATATTTCCTCGCCGACCTCGGGCGGGTACTCCTCCAGGCGTTCACAGAACTTGTCGAACCCCGTGGTGTAGTTGTCGACAAAATGGCGGTCGTACAGGTCTTCCTTGACCATAACGTGCATCATGGCCATGGCGAGCGCGACGTCCGTGCCGGGCCGGAGTTGCAGCCAGATATCGGCCTTTTCCGCAAGCTGGGTACGTTGCGGATCGACCACGATGTAACTGGGCTTGCGTTTGAGACTCAGACCCAGGTTGACGCCTATGTATTCATCTGGGTTGGATTTTATGGTGTTGCTGCCCCAGGACATGACGCACTGGGGATTGTTGTCGTAATCCACGATGGGGACAGACATGCCCAGTTGCTTGGACACGGCCAGCCTCGGCAGGTAGCAGACATGGCCGTTCGCCAGCACGTTGGGCGAACCGAACATGTTTGCGACCCGGTAGACAAAGCGGTGATGGCTGCGACCCGTGCCGTGCCCGAAGATGACTGATTCCGGCCCGTTCTCTTCCTTGATCCGGTTGAATTTGTCGGCAATAGTACCCAGCGCTTCTTCCCAGCTGATCCTTTCCCACTTGCCCTCGCCGCGTTCGCCGACCCGTTTCTTTGGGTACAGCAGGCGGTCCTTGTGGTACTGCAAATCGGCGATGAAACCTCTTGCCTTCCGGCACAGGTAACCCTTGCTGATGGGATGCTCCATATCGCCCCTGATCTTGACCGCCTTGCCGTCTTCCAGCGTGACAAACACGCCGCAACCGGCATGGCCGCAGGCGCGGCAATTGGTGCGGACAACTTCCGTCTTGGTTTCCTGGCCGTCTATCGGGGTTGCTTGCATGTCCATAACAGTGTCAATAACCTGGTAATTCAGCCTTGTAATTCTAGTTTAAGTCGTCCTGCCTTTCCAGTGACTTTTGACCGCCGGTCTCGTGTGACGGATATAAGCGTGCCCTCTTACGCAGCACGCGAAGGTTACTTGATAGCCAGGAAGCCCTCGAAACTGACGTATTTCATGATCGTCATCACGTCGACAAAACCGGCCCGTTCAAGCAGGCCCAGGTTGCCCGCCGTTGAGAACGGTTTCAGCACGCCCTTCAGGCTGACCTCCTTGTTCAATATCTCCTCGGAACTGAAGCCCTTGCGTTGTTTGAACTCCCGGTACAGGCAGGACATCATGTCCTGGAAGCGCGAGTCCGGCGCCCCCACTTTTTCAAACAGGATGAATGCCCCGCCCCAGTTCAGGGCCTGGTATATTCTGTCAAACAGCGCCTGCCTGTGTCTTTCCTCGATAAACTGGACCGTGTAATACGCGATAATCAGATCCGATGCGTCCAGCGCGCAGGTCAGTATGTCCTCGCAACAAAACTCCACCCGGTCCAGGCCGGCACAGGTCTTGCGGGCACGGTCGATCATGTCCTGCTCCTTGTCCAGTCCTATCCAGCGCACGTCAGGTTTATGCCCGTTGTACTCGGCCAGCACTTTCAGCAGGTCACCGGTTGAGCAACCCAGGTCGTACACGACACTGTCCGGCGCCACGAAGAAATCGCTCAGGTAACAGATGAGTTCATGCCCGTCCCGGTACCAGGGGATGGAACGCCTGGCGTGGTCCGGGAATGCTTCCGCCACCTCGGCGCCGAACGACCAGGCGGAACGTTTTGCAGATATGCCGTCGTCGATGTTCATGACGTCATGCCGGGGGACAGCCGCTTCAACACCTTGCCGTCCAGACCCAGGATAGTCGCAGACAGGTCCTCCGCCGCGGCATTCATCCTGGCGCTGTCAATGCCGCGCAGCACCAGGTTCACTCCCAGCTTGCCCTTTTTGAAATAGGGATAACTGCCCATGCTGACGTCGGGATATTTTTCCTGAACGGCTTCCAGGCCTGTTGCAATTACGCTTTCGGGAAGGTTGGTCAGGATGTTTTCCGTGAGGATGGGATCACCCCCCACCAGCCTCCCGGTCAGACCATCGAACATGGCTTCCATGATGGACGGCACACCCGGCAATACAAATACGTTCTCAAGCTGGAACCCCGGCGCGCCGCTCACGGGGTTGTCGATTAACCGTGCGCCTTCAGGTATATCCGCCATCTTCAGCCTGGCTTCCGTCAGGAGGCCCGGTTCATAATACCGATCCAGGGCATTAACGGCCTCCTCATTGCGCTCCACTGCCACATCGAATGCCCTGGCAATGGCAGCCGCGGTGATGTCGTCATGGGTGGGGCCGATACCGCCGGTGGTAAAGACATAAGTGAATTCAGCACGGCAGATGTTGACCGTCGTAACGATATCCTCCTCATCATCGGGAATGACCCTGGCCTCCGTAAGACGTATCCCCAGGGTGTCACATTTTTTACCGATGACCGCCAGGTTGGCGTCCTGGGTGCGGCCGGACAGGATCTCATTGCCGATGATGATCAGGCATGCGGTAATCTGGTCGGGTTGTTCCACAACAGGTCATCATGGTTTGAAGTCACCGAATCAGCTTAACAGATATTTGGGGTCAGAGTAAAAATACACCAGCCCCTGGTCTCTGGTCCCTGGTCCCTAAAACGCGTATTGCCAGCCTGCCATAACAGTCCAGTCGGTCTCCATTTGCGGGCCGTTCTGGTCACGGAATATGGGAAGGCTGATGCCGGCACAGCTTCGAGCGTGTTCCGTCAGGTTGGTTTGACGCGCACCTTGAGGTTGTCAATAAGACGTGCAGACCCCAGCCAGGCGGCAGCCAGGATGGACAAGCGGGTATCTTCCGGCGCCGGTCGCTGCAGATCCTCCGTGCGCCTGATGCTGACGTACTCCGGCCTTAACCCTGCTTCCTGTAACCGGCCCAGCGCTTCCGTTTCGATTTCATCCATGCTTTTGTTGCCCTGGCGCAAGCTCTCGGCGGCGGCCTTCAGGGTCTTGTAAATCTCCGGCGCCCTGCGCCGTTCGTCCGGTGACAGGTAGGCGTTGCGGGAACTCATCGCCAGCCCGTCAGGTTCTCTCACGATGGGCAGTCCGATGATTTCGAAAGGCAGGCACAAATCCCTGGCCATGCGTTTGATGACCAGCACTTGCTGGTAATCCTTTTCGCCGAAAAAAGCAAAATCGGGCTGCACGTTGCTGAGCAGTTTTGCCACCACGGTGGCAACACCGGAGAAATGGTTCGGCCTGGCCTCACCGCAGAGTATGTCCGATAACCCGGGTACGTTGATCCGGGTGTCAATATCGGTACCGCCCGGATACAATTGATCCAGGTTGGGTGTGAACAACAGGTCAAGCCCGTACTTTTCAAGTTTATTCTTGTCATCGGCCAGGGTGCTGGGATACCTCTCGTAATCCTCTCCTTTCCCGAACTGTATCGGGTTGACGAAGATACTCATCACGGTCCGGTCAGCGCAGTCGCGGGCGTGGTTAAGCAATGAAATATGCCCGTCATGCAGATTCCCCATGGTTGGGACGAGCGCGATGGAATAACCCGACCTTTTCCACCTCTCGATAATGGTGCGCAACCCGTGCAGACTCGATACGGTTTCCATTACCGGCGTACCCGTAAAGGGCGCGGTAATAAGCTTATCGACTGCTTGCCGATCTGACATTGCCATTCCTGTACTATTTAAATGAGTGTTCCCGGCCCGGGAAAGCCCCGGATTTTACCGCCCGAACATATTCCCGTACAGCTTCGGGTATGCTTCCGGTTCCGGCCAGGAAATTTTTCGCCATGTGGGGTGAACGTGCGGACAGCCCTAATACATCATATACCACCAGTACCTGCCCGTCACAGTCTACGCCGGCGCCGATACCTATGGTCGGAATGGTGAGTTCATTGCTTATGCGCAGGGCCAGTGCGGCCGGGATACATTCCAGGACCACCATGCAGGCGCCTGCTGCCTCCAGGGCCCTGGCGCCCGCCATGATGCGTTGCGCCTGATCGTCAGTCCTGCCCTGGACCTTGTATCCTCCGTATTCCCTGACTGATTGTGGCTGCAGGCCGACATGGCCGCACACGGGAATGTCCCGGTCCACCAGGTAAGCAACGGTTTCCGCGTGCTCAATGCCGCCTTCCAGCTTGACCACTTCGGCGCCGCCCGCGTCAACCAGCGTGCGCGCATTGTCATAAGCTGCAGCAACCGTCTCATAGGTCCGGTATGGCATGTCGGTCACCACCAGGGAACGCCGGCAGTTCCTGCTGGCCATCCTGCTGTGGTAAGTCATGTCTTCAATGGAAACGGCAAGGGTATCCTCGCCGCCCTGCAAGACCATCCCAAGTGAATCACCCACCAGCGTGATTTCGACACCGGCCTCGTCCAGTATCCTGGCGAAACTTGCGTCATAGGCGGTCAGGCTGACAATTTTCTCGCCCGCTTTTTTCATCTCCAGCAAACGGGCGATGGTGATTTTTTCAGTCATAGTTCCCGGGGGTTGAAATAATGCCGTCCCTGGTCGAGACCATCCAGGTAATTCAGCAAGACCTTGTAGTCACCGCTGTCACCGGTGAAATCCAGGTCTGTCGTGTTGACGATGAGTAACGAAGACGCATCATAATGATAGAAAAAGTCAGCATACCCTTCTGATATTCCCTGCAGGTACTCCCTGTCGATTTTCATATCATTGACCTTACTTTCAGCACGAATGCGTCTCATCATCACGTCGACAGACGACTGCAGGTAAATAACCAGGTCAGGGACCGGAATATCGTCGACCATGATGTTATAGATCTGGTAGTACAAGTCCAGTTCATCCGCGCTTAATGTTGCTTCGGCATACAGCTTGTTGGCCTGGACCAGGAAGTCCGCGACCTGGTTGGGCGCGAACAGGTCTGCCTGCCGGAGCGCCCGTACCTGCTTTACATGCTCGAATAAAAAATGCAGTTGTGCCGCCAGTGCAGCGGAACCGGGGTGTTGATAAAACCGGGTTAAAAAGGGGTTGTCTGCAGCCCGCTCCAGCAACAGTTGGTTGTCCAGGCTCTCTGCCAGGCGCCTTGCCAACGTTGATTTACCGGCTCCGATCGGGCCTTCCACGACTAAATATCGAAATGAAGCTTTATCCATCTACGTTGAATTTTCACAGCTTTGTAATACCCGCCCGGCCCGTATCGGCCAGAAATTTATCAGCCCTGCCGAGACCCGGAATTTCGATATCCGGCGCCAGTTCAAGCAAGGGTATCAATACAAAATTCCTGTGTCTCATTTCAGGATGCGGCACTATCAGTCCGGGTTCATCGATGACCTCGGCGCCATACAGTAACATATCAAGATCAAGAGTGCGCGGTCCCCATTGTATTCCGCCCCGGACTCGTCCCTGCCTGTTTTCAATCGACTGTAACCGGGCCAGGAGCGCGTTTGCGGTTAAACCGGAATCCAGCAACACCACTGCGTTTATGAAATCCGGCTGATCGCCCGGACCGAGCGGTTTGCTCCTGTAGAACGAAGAACAGCGCACCAGGTCAGTATCCGGGATCCCGTTCAGCGCCGCCAGGGCTGAAGTCAACTGCGTTTCGGGGTCGCCCAGGTTACTCCCCAACCCGATATAACTTTCCATCAACTCTGCCTTTGACGTCTTCTGCGCCTCCTGCGGCTGTTATGCTTGTCTCCGGAATGAGCCTTTTTTACAGGATTGTCCTGTTGAAACGCCGTCCACCAGTTCGCCAGTTCGGTAACCTCCTCCCCTGATTCTGCACGCAACAATAAAAAATCATAGGCGGCCCTGAAGCGCGGATGTTGCACCAACCGGTGCGGGCGCCGGTTTACACTCCGGGCCAGGCGTGGCTGCAACTGCCAGATCTCCCGCGCAAGCTGGGTAAAACGACGCGGCATGGCGGTGCTGCGGGTTTGTTTGGATATGACGATATCGCCGGCCAGCATGATAGCCTCCATTTCTTTCAGACCCTGGGCGATGTTGTCCCGGGCCAGCCTGTCCATGGGTATCCATAACAAGGCAGCCAGGAGAAACCCGGGCGTAACAGGCTTGTTTTCTGCCAGGCGGTTATCGGTATTGCGTAGCGCGTTGACGACAAAAGTATGGGGAAACCCGCCGTACTGGTGTGCCAGCGCCTCTTCAGTCTGCGGAAACAGTTCACCGAACATCCGGTAATGGCGCAACTGCTCAAACGTTTGCAGGGCATAACCGTTAAAAAACATTTTCAGGACTTCCTCGAACAACCGCGCAGGGGCGATGCCGCCCAATGAGGGCGCCAGTTCGGAGAGGCACCGCTCCGTATCACCGCTGATCCGGAATCCCAGCTTGGTCGCGAAGCGCACTGCGCGCAACAATCGCACCGGGTCTTCGGTAAAACGCTCATGGGGATCGCCGATCAGCCTTATACAGCAGGATTTGATATCCCGCATACCATCGACGTAGTCGACCACGGCCTCGTCTGCAATATTGTAGTACAGCGCATTGACGGTGAAATCACGCCGCCACACATCATCATCTATACCACCGTAAACGTTGTCACGAATTATCCGGCCATCGACGGCATGTCCTGCACTGGTATCGATACGGTGGGGTGCACGAAAAGTCGACACCTCGATAATGTCATCACCGTAATGAACATGGGCAAGCCGGAAGCGCCGTCCAATCAACCGGCTATTGCGGAACAGTTCCCGTATTTGTTCAGGAGTGGCATCCGTCGCCACGTCAAAGTCCTTGGGTTCACGACCCAGCAGCAGGTCGCGCACGCTCCCCCCCACCAGGTAAGCGGCGAATCCTGCATTTTTCAGACGGTACAAAACTTTCAGGGCATTATCGCTGATCGCGTTCCTGGATATGTTGTGTTCTGCGCCAGGAATGACTGTGGGTTCGCGGTTCAGGTAGACGACTTTATCGTGGCTTTTATTCATCACTTAATATAATATCGGAATGAAGATGCTCCCTTCGTCTAGTGGCCCAGGACGCTGGCCTCTCACGCCGGAAACAGGGGTTCGATTCCCCTAGGGAGCGCAAATCAAAACTCGTAGACAGGGATGTGTTTCCTCTTTTTCACCCATTATTCCCCGGAGAAATTGGCATCCAGCATGGTCTGCATGGCGCTGATGACGATTCCCGGCTGTTCCAGGTGGATCATGTGGCCGCTACGCTCCGCAATCAGGTGCACCGGGTTGGCGCCGAGCTGGGACAGTTCATCCTGCAGTTCCATCCAGACCCGCTCCATCTCATTACCATAGGCGTTATGCGGCCAGACGCGCCGGCCGCGGGTCAGCACAACAACGGGCACGGCCGGCATCGGCCTGGAATCCAGCACCTGTTTTGCACTCAGGGTAAATACATTCATTTCTTCGCGCCAGGTCAGCCTGTGATGCCAGCTTTGAATGATGCGGTGAGCCGTCAGCATATTTTCTTCAGGATAGTCGGGATGCAGGAGAAGCCTGAAAATATGATGGGTGTGCGACCCCGGCCGCACCTGCCGGCGGATTTTCGGTTCCCGGCTCGGGAACCGCTTTATCTGCTCCGGATGAGATGCATCGATCAGGACAAGACCCGCCGTCTCCTCAGGGTAATTTCTCGCGAACAATTGCGCGGTGTAACCACCGAATGAATGCCCGGCAAGGATATAGGGGCCGTTCACTTCAGCCTTATCCAGTAAGGTATGCAACTCCCGGGTGATACGCTCACTGGTCCTTGGCAGCGGTCCCAGATCGCTCCAGCCGTAGCCCGCCCGGTCGTACGAGCATACCCGGGTCCGGCGCGACAGGACTTTCTGTACCCTGGTCCATTCCAGCGAGAAGCCGCCCGTTCCCGAATCGAAGATAATGGTAGGCATCCCGTTGCCTTCGCAATATATATGTAACCGGTAACCACCAATATCCACGAGCCTGCCCGGAATGACGGATTCCGAGTCGGTAGGGGATGCCATAAGGACCGTTGACCCGGCAAAATATGCAAGGATGGAAAAGCATACGGGAAACAGTACTCGGTGAGACAGCATTTTCAAAGGCATGGCTCTATAATTACCTCATCTGGTTAAAACCCGTTTATCCTTAGACATACAGAAAATGGATTCTATCCAAGATATTGTCGCAGTATATCGTAATGCGGACACAAGTGGTAATAATCGGAGGCGGGCCTGCAGCCTCCGGCGCAGGCTGGCGGCCATGCTTTATGACTGTGTTCTGCTGTTTTCCGTGCTGTTTCTTGCTACCGTCCTGGCGCTTCCCGTTGCCGGCGGGCAGGCCTTTGCCGCAGGCGACCTGTTGTACTCCGCATACCTGCTGCTGGTCACTTATTTCTATTTCGTCTGGCAATGGAAAAAAGGTCGGCAAACCCTTGGAATGCGCGCCTGGCATATCTACTTAACAAGCCCGGACTGCGTTCAACCCGGCTGGAAAAAGCTGACACTGCGGTTTTTGCTTGCCGGCGTGTCTTTAGCTGGATTTGGAGCTGGGTTTCTCTGGGTCTTGTTTGATAAGGAACGGCTGGCATTCCATGATCGGTTTTCGGGAACAGCGCTGGTTGTTGCCGGAAAAACAACCAGAATAAAACCAGGAACAGCGCCAGGGTCGGAATAGCCGCGCTGATGAACGGATGAACGCCGTAGACTATGCCGACGTGACCGGATGCAGAGTTTATAAAGTAGAAAATCACGCCTATCAGCGCACCGCTGAAAGCATGTTGTCCCAACCCGCCTTTGCGGTGGCGCTGGGCAACCAGCGGGATGGAAAGGATAATCATGGCGACGATTGTGAACGGCCTGATCAGTTTTGCGTAAAAGGCCTGTTCATAGGAATCCGTGTCTTGTGAGTTCGATTTTAACACCCGGATGCTGTTGGACAGGTTCCATATTGACATGTACAAGGGGTTGATGATGACAAGGTTAATCAGGTCGTCATTGACCCATGACTCCCAGGCTGCCCGCCGGTATTGCTCCCGCGTGACCCCGCTACCGTCAAAAACTGTCCTTTCCACCTCCTCGAGCACCCACCTGTCATCGACATAGCGCGCATTATTCGCAAAAATACTGTTGCGCAACCGGTCCTGATCATCAAACTCGTAGATATATATGTCCTCAATCACGTTTCCGGGCAGGATTTTTCGGATATTGATGAAACTGTTTCCATCCCTTGCCCAGAAACCGTATTTTGTCCTCATGGCGACCTGCTCAGTCAGGGCGATGGAGCGTTGATACCTGGCTTTTTTTTCACTGGCCGGTACGACGAACTCGCCGACGAAGATTGAGAACAATACGATGACCAGGGCCGATTTTCCCATCAGCACGGCAAGGGAATATTCCGAGACGCCGGAAAGCCTGATCACGTCGAGTTCACTGTTTCTGGCCAGTAACGCAAGACTCGTCATGCCTCCGATCATCGCCGCGATCGGAATGATTTCATAGGCCAGGCGCGGCAGGGGCAGAATCACGTAAATGACCGCCTGGTACGTGCCGTAATTTCCCTGCCCCGAGTCTTCAAGCTGGTCGATGAGCGACAGGAACGCAAATATCCCGACCAGGACCGCCAGGCTGAGAAAAGTGGTCCAGACCAGGTTGACGATAAAATACCGCTGAATGATTTTCATGTGCCCGCGGTCCGCTAATCGATTACCCGGCAACCGGCCCGGCGCTGAACTGCTTCATCCTCAACCTGAACTTCGGAAACTGGAACATCAGGAAGATCAATACCAGCAACGCCAGGTGCACCCACCATAAACCGATGTATCCCGGAATCTCATCTCTTTTCAACAGGGTTTTCGCGACGCCCAGCATATTGCTGTAAATCACATAGATCAGTACCGCGACAAATGCGGACAGGTACTTCTGTTCGCTGAACGAATAACGACTCAGGGCGACCGCCAGCGCGGGCAGCAACAGGGATGATATGACAAACGAGAGTCGCCACTGTAACTCGGCCTCGTGTTTCGGGCTGTCGGAACCCAGTAACGTAGACGTAGGCACTGACTCCAGCTTGACGAATTCTCTCGCTTCATCGTCCTGCTCTACCAGGACCGCGTAAGTCTTGTAGCGGGTGATACGGTAGTCCAGCGAGTCCGATGCGCCTGTATAACGCCGGCCGTCTTCGAACAGGATGAACTTATCGCCGGAAGAGTCCACGCGCCGGTAACGTGCGCTGCTGGAATTAATCACACTGGTCTGCCGGCCCTGCTTGGCCTGCAGAAAAACATTATCCATCCGGTTTCCGTCGCCGGACGACTGTTCTATATAGATGACCTGCTCTCCCTTGCTCATCTCGGTGAATTTACCTGCCCCGATGCCGGCCGTATCCGCTTCCTGTTCAGCCCTCGCCCGAAGTTCTTCCGTATTTTGCGCGGCCCAGGGCGAAATATAAAAACTGGTGGCAAATACAATCAGGGAAAACATGAAGGCAAACTGCAACACCGATACGAGTTCAACCCTGTGCGCGCCGCCGGATACCGACAGCGCGGTCAATTCCTTGTCACGGGCCAGTCTTGACAACCCGAGAATGACCGCCAGGAATACGGCGATGGGCATCAGCTTCGGCAGCGTAGTCAGCATTTTCATGAGTAACGTCTGGAACACCAGGTCGGTAGGAAACGTCCCTGCCGCGGCATCTGCCAGGTATCTGACAAAACGGTTGCTCGTAATAATCAGCAACAGGAGGCCGATGATCCAGCCGAGTTTCTCAACTATTTCTCTGTGAATATAACGTCGCAGGATCATTTAGCACGAAGTAAATAACATGGCTGGTTTTGATGCCGGTTATCAGATAATATTCATCACCTGATTTCTTCACACACAGCGCACAGAATATCATGGAATTCCACATTAAAAGCAGAAGTCCCGAAAAACAGCGCAGCGCATGCCTGGTGGCAGGGGTGCATGAGTCGCGCAAATTGACACCCGCGGCGCAGGCCATAGATGACGCCGGCGACAAGTACCTGTCAAACCTGCTGCGCAAGGGTGATATGGACGGGAAAATCGGCCAGTCCCTGCTATTGCACAATGTGCCGGGTATCCCGGCTGAGCGGGTGCTGCTGGTCGGCTGCGGCAAAGAGGCTGACCTGGATCACAGGCAGTACCGGAAAATCGTCGTTAACAGCATCAAGCAGATAAAACAGACCGGCGCGCGTGAAGCTGTCAGTTACCTCCCCGGCCTGGAGGTGAAAGACCGGGATTCCCGCTGGAAAATACAGTACGCGGTGCAGTTCACGGATCACGAACTCTACCAGTTCAAAGACTTCAAGAGCGCAAAAAAAGACAGCAAAAAAACCCTGCGCAAGATAACCCTGATGGCCCCCCGGGAAGAACTGGCCCAATGCAAATCCGCGCTCTCAAGAGGTGTTGCGCTTGCCGCCGGCGTCAAGCTGGCGCGCGACCTGGGCAACCGGCCCGCCAACGCCTGTACGCCGACTTATCTCGCGCAACAGGCTGAAGAACTCGGTAACGCGTTTACATCCATTGAGGTGACGGTTGTCGAGGAACAGGAAATGGAAGAGCTGGGCATGCACTCCCTGCTGTCCGTATCACAGGGCAGCGCCCAGCCGGCAAAACTGATTATCTTCCGCTACCAGGGTGCAGGGAACGGCAGCAAGCCCGTGGTACTGGTGGGGAAAGGCGTCACCTTTGACACCGGGGGAATATCAATCAAACCCTCGTCGGCAATGGACGAGATGAAATTCGACATGTGCGGTGCAGCGTCGGTATTCGGCGCGGTCGCTGCCGTTGCCGGGATGGAACTTCCCATCAACCTGGTGGGCGTGACCCCGGCGGTAGAGAACATGCCCAGCGGCACTGCAACCAAACCCGGCGATGTCTTTACCAGCATGTCCGGCCAGACCATTGAAGTATTGAACACGGACGCCGAGGGCCGCCTGATATTGTGTGATGCCCTGACTTACAGCGAACGGTTTGAACCGGCGGTAGTGATTGATATTGCCACGCTCACCGGCGCCTGTGTTGTTGCCCTGGGTAAACACGCCACGGGCCTCCTCAGCAATGATGATCCGCTCGCGGCCGATTTATTGCAGGCGGGGGTGACAGCAGGGGACCGGGCATGGCAACTTCCGCTATGGGATGAATATGAAAAACAGCTGGAAAGCCCGTTTGCCGACATGGCAAACATAGGCGGGCGCGAGGCCGGGACAATCACTGCCGCCTGTTTTCTGGCAAAATTCGCCAGGCAGTATCACTGGGCCCACCTTGATATTGCCGGAACCGCCTGGGTGAGCGGAAAAAACAAGTGTGCAACAGGCCGCCCCGTTCCATTGCTGGTCCAGTACCTGATTCAGCGGCACGAACGGCAGAACTGAACATTGCCCAAGTCCATGCCCAGAGCCGACTTTTATATCGTCCCTGAGCCTGCCGTTCCCTACCGTTTCGTATGCCAGCTTGCCGAAAAAGTCAGGAATGAAGGGTACGACATCTATATCCATGCCGCCACCAGGGAAGAGGCCGGGACCATCGACGACCTGCTGTGGACCTTCAGGGACACCAGCTTCGTGCCCCACGCCGTCATCGATTCAACGGGCGGCATGGAGGATTACCCGGTTATCATCGGCTGGAAGGGCGAAGAGCCTCTGCGGCGCCAGGTGTTGATAAATTTGTCCGCAGCGACGCCCGGGCAAACGGACGCTTACGACCGTATCATCGAAGTGGTGCCGTCCGCTGCTGAAGAGCGGCAGCAGGCCAGACTGCGTTACAAGGACTATCGCGCCAGGGGCCTGGAAATGCACAGCCATAATATCGAGTCAACCCGCGCCTGACCCCCGGCGAAGTTCTCCGGCGCACAGTAACATCCCCTTAACCGCAAGCATGGCAACGGCAGCAGACACCATCGGCGCGGCGCTGGTACACAGCAACCTGCTGCAACCCGCGGAGCTGGAACGGGCGCTTATCGTCAATGACCACAACGGGGACGGCCTCGGCCCGTTGCTGGTGCGCCTGGTGAACCTCATCATCAACCGGGCCATGTCCTTGCGCGCCTCGGACATCCATATCGAGCCGTTCGAGAACCGCTTGAAAGTCCGTTACCGCATCGACGGCGTGCTGCAGGAGGGGGAAGCGCCGCCGGTGCATTCCGCGGCCGCGGTGATCTCGCGCATCAAGATCATGGCGAAACTGAACATCGCCGAAAATGCATTGCCAATTTCCCAACGTACGGAAACCTTACAACCTCGTTTTTGATGGTAACGCAACTCTCTGCCCCAGTCAGCTCATTGACAGAAGACCGGCCACTGGTCTATAGTAACACCATGACACCTGACACCATTGCCATCATCGCTGTCGGCATTGCCCTGGGCGGCATGATGCTGACATTGCTGCAGCGCCTGGACAAGCGTATTGATGGCTTGGACAAGCGTATCGATGGCCTGGACAAGCGTATTGATGGCCTGGACAAACGCATTGGCAACCTGGAAAAAGAAGTGGTTGCCCTCAAGGCCACAGTGGAAACATTTTTCCGGGTACGCATTGACCCACCCCCGCCAGATCCGGAAAGCCACGACCGGGCCGCCTGACAAAAACCCACCCTATCCGAACCTCCGCCACCCGGTCAGCCGCCACCGACAAGCGCTGCCATTTTCCCACTGGTCGCCCCCTGTAGTCACCAAGCGGCATTATTCCTGAATTAAGTATTGCCTGACTGTTACTACTTCATATCACCCGTCAGCCAGTTATCCACCAGTAAACCTTCAACCCGCCTGAATTCACTGGTATTGTCAGTTACCAGTGTCAGGCTTTCACTGCGGGCATGGCCTGCAATATGCAGATCATTGGGCCCGATTACAACGCCTTGCCGTTCCAGCCCACTTTTGATTTCGCCATAGTGGTGCGCAGCTCTTTGCCCATAATCAAGGACGTGTAAACGAGATGCAAAATCCTCAACGCGACGCAAGGCCCTGGCCGGATTATTACTTTTCTTTGCGCCATGTAGCAACTCCGCCAATGTGATTGCGCTGATACACAAACATTCAGCGTTCTCATTAAACGTGTCCAGAATACTGACAGGCCTTTCATTGATAACGTAGATTGATATGTCCGTATCAAGCATGTACTTGATCATTCAAGCGGTTCCCTGTCCTGCTGCATACCTTGTTCGCCCCGTTCAATACGAACGTCTTCGCTGTCATCCGCCAGGAAAAAACTGTCCCAGGTCTGATCAACCGGAGACAGTACCCGATCACACCCTACTACCCGCACCTTGACTTTTTTGACCTGTGGCGGAAAGCGGGTTTCAGCCGGCAGTCGAACGGCCTGAGTGCGGTTATTTTCAAATACGGAACCCGTTGCCATCAGAGACCTCCTGAACTTAGATGATAGAAGATACAGGCAGTATAGGTAATATATTGGTATATAGCAACGATATATAGCTGAAGGACAGGGTCAACGCCGGTTGTAGCCGGTAAGGCTACTGTCATGAACTCTATAACACCTCACCCGCAGGTTAACCGTTTGTTTTCTTCCACACCCTCTTGACAAACGACAAAAAAGTATTACCTTTCTTAGTAAGAATTTTAAATCCATGAGGTCTTACGAATGCGAATCACCAGCAAAGGGCAGGTAACCATACCGATTGCCATAAGAGAAAAAGCCGGCTTTCTTCCAAGCACGGAAGTGGAGTTTCTTATGGAAGGCAGCGCGGTCAAAATAGTAAAAGCGACCGCTCACAAGGACATCAGCAGAGGAAATGATATAGTCAACTACTTCAAGGAAGGGAGAAAACGCTGGAAAACAACCGCCATGAGCGCCGATGAGATTATGGCGTTGACAAGAGACTGGGACATGCCTGAAAAGCGCACGGGACAAACCAGACCGGATGGAAAGAACGGGTGAGTTTTGTAACCCTCGTCGATAGCAATGTCATCATTGACCTGGCCGACCGCGGTTCGGAATGGAGCGAATGGGCTTTTGATGCCATCAGAGAGATGCGCAGGGCGACGACCCTGGTAATCAATCCTTTGATCTATGCGGAAGTTTCGGTTTATTGCAGTACGATTGAAGAAACGGAAGAAATCTTGCCCGTAAAGTTCTTTCGCAGGGAGCATCTTCCCTATGAGGCGGCTTTTCTTGCCGGTAAATGTTTCCTGCAATACAGGAAAAGAGGGGGCGTAAGAACCTCTCCTCTGCCGGATTTCTACATAGGCGCCCACGCGGCTGTGATGAAATGGATTCTCCTGACGCGCAATGAAAAGAACTACCGGACTTACTTTCCCGGACTGAAAATTGTAGCGCCGGATACACTTAAATCACAGTACCCCTGAAGCTGCTGTATAGCCAGGCAATTGACGTTGTCTGCGTGCTATACTGCCGGTCTATAAAATTTATTTTCGTTACTATTGTAAGATTATCACTGTCCGAAGAACCGGCTGGATAATGGTCGGATGTCGTCCTGCCAAGAGGTAATATCTGTGAATGCCAAACAATTAATAGATGAAGCTGTTTCCCTTCCCGTCGAAGAACGCGCGCTGGTGGTGGATTCTCTATTAAAGAGTTTTAATCTGACCAGCGCACACTTTGACGAGCAGTGGCTGACTGTCGCACGGACCAGGCTACGAGAGATGAGAACCGGTGATGTCAAGCCGGTTCCTGGTGAAGATGTATTTTCACGGATATGGAACAAACGCGAGAAATAACAGTTCTATTCCATCCGGAAGCAGAAACAGAATTTAATGAAGCAATCGGTTACTACGATGAGATTGAAGTAGAACTTGGTGATGATTTCGCAGATGAAGTGTATTCTGCCGTCCAACGAATAGTCGCGTTCCCCAAAGCATGGCCTGTTCTTGAAGGAGCTATCAGAAGGTCTCTGGTAAGACATTTTCCTTACGGGATACTCTACTCCGAAGAGCCGGGGGGGATTTACATCATCTCGGTAATGCACCTTAACCGCTCTCCTGATTATTGGAAACATCGAAAGTAATTTGCTATGTGTAAATTCGGGGACAGACACATTCCGTCCAACGAAAACAGATAGTTAGGATGATCCGACCCCTTCCTCCTCCCGAAGGCCTTCCCGATAATTGCTCATTTTATTGCTTGCCGTTCAATGCGTCCAGGATTTGCCGCTTCCTGTCAGGATTGTGTTTGTCGATATTCTTTTCATCAAACGGTTGCGAGCAGCAGAACTCAAACCGGTCGCCATCCCGCAGATACAGCAACTCTATCACCGTGCCTTCTTGATACTCCTTATTTGCTTCAGAAATGTCATCCCCAGACTTATCGACCCATAGCTGCATTAACGGCGCAGTTAAATCAACCACTTCGCCTTGCTTCACGGCACAAACCACGTGTGACCTGTAAGTCGGGCTACGCTTGCCAAACGTACCCACTGCGCCTTCAGTGAACGCAACAACATCCAGGTTTTTAAACACATCAATGTACGCCCGGTCAATCTCATCGGCTATCGGCTCGCCCGTTAGCCGTTTGTACTCCGTCACACAAAGGGTTAATTCTTCATAGCCCCTTATCGACAAGGCATCCTCAGCCTCGCCACCCGGGACAGCCTGGGAGCAATAACACAACATCAATATTGGAATAAATATTCTCATTGCAACACCCTGCCAGGGTCGGTGCCCGTTCTTCCTTAATCATAACAAGTCCCCGGACTGCATACACCAATCCTGACGGCATTGTTAATCTGCACACCCAGGTACAGCGCCTGGCGCGATGTGGCCATCCACGCCATGTCTGATATGCCCGGACCACCTGTGTAATTAAAGAACTGATTTGAAAACACCAATTTACCGGAAGGATGCGTATGATAACCGATATAGTCGGGGTTCAGGCTGGCCGTGCCCGCACCGCCTATCACCGGAATGGTATACCTGTACCCGCCAGAGCCGGAATATATGCTGCCTGAAACCTCAAGTCCGTACTTCTGGGACAACGGCGCCGTTGCATTCAACACCTCCAGGGCTGCATCATCGACATACCGAAAGGTCCGCTCACCGTTTAGAATCCCTCTCTTCACAAGCTTGTCCAACTCTGCCTGAAGCGCATCCGGATCAGGCTCAACCATACCATCACCCGGGCCGGCAGAAACCATAGTGCTTCCAAGCACACGATGAACCGCACTGCTGAGCGTAAACGCAAACGCCGACGTCAAGGCCCCGTTGGCAAACTTGCCGCCGGTGATGCGGGACACGGTGCCGCCCACCACCGTTGAGGTGACAAACTTCCCGAATTTGCCCAGCCGCCCGTATTTGCCCAGCCGCTGGAACCAACCTGAGCTCGCCAGCGCGCCGCCCACCGTCGCACCTATCCCGGCCGCCACAAACCCGTGCCCGAAGTTGCCGCCCTGCAAGGTCGTGGTAATCCCCCCTATCACGCCCATCTGCAACCCGTACAGCAACACCTGTCCGAAAGTGGCATCTATCCCCGGAAACAGGCCGCCCGCCGCATAGGTGAAGGCCGCCGCGGACACCCCGGCCAGCAAGGCCTGGCCCAGGTTGCCGCCCCGTATCAGCACCTCCGTGCTCGCCCCCAGGCCGGCGCCGATGGCCGCCCCCTTCACCGCACAGGCCGGCCCGCAGGTGATGAGCCCGATGGCGCCGCCGAAGATGCCGCCAATCAGACCGCCGATATACCCGCTCGGGTCCGTCGCATTCAGCGGATTGTTCAGCACGTAGCTGTACCGGTTCCAACTCTGTGAGTAGTCGGGGAACTGTATCACCGGGTCGGCCTGCATGAAGCGTCCCAGTCTGGGGTCATAGATGCGCCCGTTCATGTGGATGATGCCCACCGCATCCAGCATCTCATGCCCGGTGAAGCCATACGGGGTAATGCTGCCGTGCCCGGTGTCCTTCAGCCGCATCAGCGCCAGCACGGTCCAGTCGTCCGGGGCCCGGCGCTGCCCCCAGGCATCGAAACTCATATCCTGCACCGCCGCCCCGGTGTTATCGGCGATGACATCCACACTGCCCAGGTGGTCATACAGCAGGTAGCGGGTGTCCTCCCCGGTGCGGGTATCGGTGTTGTCGTGTGTCTGCTCAATGAGCACCCCGTCGGCAACATAACGCTTCCAGGTGTAACTGCCGTCCGGGGCGATGACCTTCTCCACGTTGCCGAGGTACAGGGTGGTCGTCGTACTCGTGCCCGTGCCGACGCCCATCACCCCCGTGTCCGTGCGTTTGTAGCGGGTCCGCTCGGGGCCGTACACAAAGGCCGTGGTGTGCGTGCCTTTCTCAATGCTGGCCACCTTGTTGAAGGGGGTATAGGTCAGCGTGCGCCCGGCCCCGCCCAGCTGGTTGCCGTTGGCGTCATAGGTGTAGGTGTCACTGCCTGCCGTCGTGACCGCATGGGGGCCGGCGCTGCCCGCCCCGTAAGTATAGGCGCCCACCCCGGTCTTGCTCTTGATATTCCCCAGGGCGTCGTAGGTCACGGCTTGTGGGGTCCGGCCGGTGACCTGCGCAGACGTCAACCGGTTCAGGTCGTCGTAGGCAAAGGTCTCCGTCAGCGTCTTGCCCACCGAGGTCTCGGTACGCTCTGTGAGGTTGCCCATCTCGTCCCAGGTGTAGCCCAGGGCCTGTATCGTTCCCCCCATCACGTCCCGGCCGGTGATGGACTCAATGCGCCCGGTCTTTGCATTGAACGTCCGGGCCGTGCGCACCGCCTTGCCCCCCAACCGCTCCCCGGTCACGTTGCCGCGGGCGTCCTGGGATGTTATCTCCCGGTAGGTCTTCCTCGGGAGGTCGTTCAGGTACACCCCGTCCACCCACTTATACGCATAGCCCCACTGGTTGTACTGCACCTCGGTCACGTTGTCGGTCCAGGCCGCGGCGGCGTCGCTCGTACGCGTCGCATCGAACACCTGGTGCACCCGGCCGTACGCATCCCAGGTCTGCTTGCTGTAATAGGTCCCGTCCGTGCCCAGGTCGTGCGTGGTCGTGGCCGGGCGCCCCAGGGGGTCGTAGGTGTGCGTGCGCGTGGTCGTGTGCGTGAGCGTGTCCGTGGGCGTACGCGTAGTCGTGACGTGCGACACCGTCTGCAACTGCCCCAGGCCGTTGGCCGGGTCGTAGGTCCAGGTTGCCGTAACGGTCTGCGTCCCGTCCGTGTCCGTGTCCGTGCGCGTGAGCACCCGCCCCAGGCCGTCGTAGGTCAGCGCCTGCACGTTCCCCACCGCATCGGTCTGCTTTACCAGCTCGTCAAAGCCATTGCAGGCATACCTCCACCTGCCCCGGTCGGGCAACCCGCGCCGCAGGTCTTCCACACCGTGCCCGTGTAGGCGCCGTCCGCACGGCGCGTGAAATACAACCGGCCGCCGGGGGTGTAACTGTACGCGGTACTCACCGTGCGCAGGGGACTGGTGTTCACCACCTGCTCCGTTTGCGTCGGCAGCCCGTGTTTGTTGTACTCGGTCTGCTGTTGCCGCAACCGCCCCAGGCAGTCGTATTCCTTCACCACGAAGCGCCCGTAGGGGTCGTACGCCACCGGGTTCGTCTCGCAGCGGGTCGCCGTTGCACTGTCCGGGTCCGACCCCGAGGCCGCCTCCACCTCGGCCCGCACCCGGTTGCCGAACTTGTCGTAGTCGTAGGTGGTGGTGTGCGCCGGGATCTCAACAGCACCGTTCTTGTCCGGAATCGCTTCCCGCACCGCCGTCTTCAGCAGGTTCTTCCTGTGGCCTTCGTCAGTGTAGTAGCTGAACGTCGAGGTGCGGCTGGCCGTGAGTTTGGCGTCGTAGTTATCGTCGTTGGCCGTCTCGTTGCGCGTGCGCGTCACCACGGTCCTGGTCAACCGCCCGAACTGCTGCGCCCGGTCGTCCGATCCGTAAGTATTCTCCGTCACTTGCCGGAAGCGCTTGCTGTTGGCATGGTCTTCGGTGGTGGCGGTGATGGTCGTCGGGTTGCCCCAGTCGTCCACCGCGGTGGTTGTGGTCACCGTGCTCAGCTTCGCCCCCGCCGTCGTCGTGCCGTTGGCTGTCCTCGGCAGGTCATAGACCTCTTCCACCGATTGCGCGAGATAGGGCTGCAACGCCCCCAGCCGGGCGCTGCCGTGCGCCGCCGCTAGCGCATCCCAGCCTTCGTCCGCGTCCGTCGTGGCGGCATCGTCCTCCACATAACCAAACAGCGCCCAGGTGTTCTGTGCCGCGCGCAGCAGCTTGCCTTCCACGCTCCTGACCTCGGTCCGGAGCGGCAGGCCGATGTAGGGGAAGTCCTGGCGGTACGTGGTTTCGGTCGAGACTCCGGTCTGCAGGTCCATCGTGGTCAACGCCTTGAACCCCAGCAGGCCCCGGCCCGCCGCCTGTATCTTGCCCTGCTCGTACAGGTAGCAGATGCTGCTCTTGGCGTCCGTATTGCCCGCCGTCGGGGCGCTGGAGTCCACCCGGGTCACCACGTACAGCGGCCCCATCAATTCCAGCACCGGCCAGCAGACCGACAGGCTGCCCCAGGTGAAACAGCGCTCCTCCACGGTTTTGCTGGTGCGCACCTCGTCAATCCGGGCGTAGGCGTCCGTGACGCTCAACGACTCGTAACTGATGTCCGTCTCCGCATCCAGGCCGTTGGTGACGGTCGTGACGAGGTGCGCCCGTCCTGCCGTTTTGTGCCGGTACACCTTCAGGGTTTCCGTGCCGCCGTCGGACTCGGGCACGTGCAGCAGGTCGCCGTTGCCGTCGCCGTCCATGTCCAGCGTAAAGAACTGCTCCTCGTCCTTGCCCGCGGTGGCGCGCACCGGACAAACTCCGTGCCCGTGTCCTTGTCCGGCTGCCGGAACCCCTGCGCCGGAAACGCCTTCCTGATAGAATATCCCCCCATGGAAGAGGCCATGACCATTGATGACCGGGTGTGGACATAATATCGAGATTACCCGTGGTTGACCCTGAACAACAATTTCCGGCGAGCAAGAATGATTCTTCCCCGGACAAGGAAAATACGGACAAACAAGGGCCTTATCCTGAGTTGGCGGAAGAGTTCAGGCGTGCGGATATCCCGGTCCTGGATCAACAGGCAGCGGTTGACGTGCCGGAAGACACTATTCCGGCGCTTGAAGAAACCTGGGCCGCGTTTGAGAAAACCGTTCCCGTTCTTGAAGACACCGTTCCGGGACCAGGGACGGACTTCAAGTCCGTCCCCTCAGAATGACGAACTGACCGGTTTCCCCGGAAACGGCAATGGACAAGACCTACGACCCGAAAACTATCGAGTCCCGCTGGTACGACGTGTGGGAACGGCAGGGATATTTCAAGCCCCGTATGGCGGACTTACAGCAACCGGGACAAAAACCGGGGACGGACTTCAAGTCCGTCCCCTTGACACGTTACAGCATCGCCCTGCCGCCGCCCAACGTGACGGGCAGCCTGCACATGGGGCATGCCTTCCAGCAGACGCTGATGGATATATTGATCCGCTACCAGCGCATGCGCGGGACCGACACCTTGTGGCAATGCGGAACCGACCACGCCGGCATCGCCACCCAGATGGTGGTGGAACGGCAACTGGAGAGCAAGGGCAAGTCACGGCATGACCTGGGCCGGGAAAAGTTCGTCGAGGCGGTGTGGGACTGGAAGCAGCATTCCGGGGACACCATCACCCGCCAGTCCCGGCGCCTGGGCGCGTCCATGGACTGGAGCCGGGAGCGTTTCACCATGGACGAGGGCCTTTCCCATGCGGTGCAGGAAGTGTTTATCCGCCTGTATGACGAGGGCCTCATCTACCGCGGCAAGCGGCTGGTCAACTGGGACCCCGTGTTGCACACGGCCGTCTCCGACCTGGAAGTGCTGGCAGAGGAAGAAAAAGGGCATCTCTGGCATATTCGCTATCCACGCACTGACGGCAACGGCTGCCTGGTGGTGGCGACGACACGTCCCGAAACCATGCTGGGCGACACCGCGGTGGCGGTACACCCGGACGACGATCGTTACCGGGAACTGGTCGGCGGGACGGTGGAGCTGCCCCTGACGGGCCGCACCATCCCCGTTATTGCCGATGACCACGTGGACCCGGGTTTCGGGACCGGTTGTGTCAAAATCACGCCGGCCCATGATTTCAACGATTATGAAATGGGGCAGCGCCATGACCTGCCGCTGTTGAACATCTTCACCGTTGACGCCGCGATCAATGAAAACGGTCCCGGCGCGTACCGGGGAATGGACCGCTACGATGCGCGCCGGGCGATCGTCAGGGACCTTGAAGCCCGGGAGTTGATCGAAAAAATCGAGGACCACTCCCTTGTGGCGCCGCGTGGAGACCGCTCCGGCGCGGTGATCGAGCCCTACCTGACCGACCAGTGGTACGTGAAGATCCAGCCGCTGGCCGACCCGGCCATCGCCGCGGTGGAGGACGGCGCCGTCCGCTTCGTGCCGGAGAACTGGTCCAGGACCTACTTCGAGTGGATGCGCAATATCAACGACTGGTGCATATCCCGCCAACTGTGGTGGGGACATCGCATCCCGGCCTGGTACGACGCTGATGAAAATATCTACGTCGGAAAAGACGAGGCTCACGTCCGGAAAAAATACCGGCTCGGCGATTCCGTGGAACTGGCCCGGGACCCGGACGTGCTCGACACCTGGTTTTCCTCGGCGCTGTGGCCGTTCTCCACGCTGGGCTGGCCGGAACGGACGGGGGAGCTTGAACGGTTTTACCCGACCAGCGTCCTGGTGACCGGTTTTGACATCATTTTCTTCTGGGTGGCCAGGATGATCATGATGGGTCTGAAGTTCATGGGCGACGTGCCGTTCAGGGAGGTTTACGTCACCGGCCTGGTGCGGGATTCCGAAGGGCAGAAGATGTCCAAGTCCAAGGGCAATATTCTGGACCCGCTGGACCTCATCGACGGTATCGAACTGGAAGCACTGGTGGCGAAACAGACCGGGAACCTGATGCAGCCGCAGTTGCAAGCGAGAATTGAAAAGGCGACGCGCAAACATTTCCCGGACGGCATCCCTGCGTTCGGAACCGATGCGTTGCGTTTCACCTTCGCCCAGCTTGCCACCCAGGGGCGTGATATCCGTTTCGACACGGGCCGGATCCAGGGCTACCGCAATTTCTGCAACAAGCTCTGGAATGCGGCCCGTTATGTCCTGATGTGCGTTGAAGGACAGGAAGTTGATGCCAATACAGGCGATGTCCGGTACGGTACGGCGGAACGCTGGATCAGTACCCGGCTGGGCCGCACCACAGATCGGGTCGTCCAGGGAATTGCCGATTACCGTTTTGACCTTGCGGCCCAGGCCCTGTACGA
>JAPOQU010000080.1 GCA_026710545.1 Gammaproteobacteria bacterium
TCGAATTGCCGCTGCGCGGTCTATAAGGGCCAGACGCTCTTCTTTCATTCTGAAATTCACTTGAGCCATTATATATTCTCTTGGAGTTGTAAAACCTGCTTCAAGCTTCTGTGTATATCATTTGTATAGACAGTTGTCAATGCCCCCGGGGCCACTCTGTCACCCTGCTCGCCCAGGGACCGTCCCGGAATACGGCGAAAAGAGACTTTTCTCCTATGGGAGATGAACATGATATTACTCACCCAAAGCGCCAGCGGCGAGAAGCATCTTCGAAAGCACTTGCTGGAATAGTACGGTCTTTCCTACTCGCTTTTCGATTTCTTCAATAAGGCCAGGAATTAAATCCATCAAAATCCCCCATATTATCCTGATTAAGTTAAAGCCCTGAGTATATGCCAATTTTGTATTGTGCGTATTCCAATTCAGATTCCCGGTTTTTCACAACTACCTGATAATAAAGTAGATTATGGTTTATTGGTGATTTTTACTGCCGGACTTTTATACAAATTATCAACTAAAACTCCAAACGGCTTGCAGAAAGTCCCATTAATAATCTCTGGGCCCAATGTCGGGGTCAGACTCCCCGGAAAATGCAAGCAGGGTTAACAGCGAGGCGGGTACGTGAGATTTTCCGGCGTCACAGGCTGGTACGGCACAGGGTAGGCCGGAGAATGGCGTAAATCGCATTTCCCGCTGTTTTGCCATCTCTGCCGGTAAATTTCCTCTGTGGCAAGGTCATAATACCGGCTCTCGGCCGTGTCCGGCGTGTCGGCGCCCTCTGTGCCGGTCAGCGCAAAGACCGCAACCAGGGGAGAGATGACAATCGCTCCCAGGGTAAGCCCGGCCTGTTCCAGTGACGGGGTGTCGGCACGGACGACCATTGTTTTTGTGCATCCGCCTGTCACGAGGACGCAACTTGCAATGATGATTATCCGGCAGAGATGGCTGAAGGGTTTCACCCGAAAAGCATAACAGAGACCGGATAAAGAAAATAAAAAAATTGCATTCGTCAACATCCGGATTTAAGGTTTTCCCCGTACGTCTCCCGCAAAGCCGCATGCCTCACACTGACGAGCCCCCGGATTTCCCGGGGCAGTTAAAAAGGGACTGCTTTTTGATAGTCGGGGTCTGCTTCGTCTGCGAGTTTGATCCCTATTCGCCGAGCCGGAATCGGGCATGAGCTACCGGGGTGTCCGAAGTGTTGACGGTGCGGAGCACGTTTGTTTCATTGTGGTCCCACCGCAACCTGCTTCGATTGCCTGCGGTATGGTCGCTCCTGCCCTCGGTCAGGCCGGCTCATAACGCCGGATGTCAATTTCGCCGGCGCGGGCGCGCATCTGCGAGGCATCCCACCAGGCCTGCATTCGCAACAGCATATCCATATTGACGTCAAAAGCTTTCTCAAGGCGCAGCGCCATCTCCGGTGATAGCGAAGCGCGTCCGTTCAACAAGGCTGACAGTGTCGCTCGGCGAACCCCCAGAATCTTTGCTGCCCTTGTCATGCTAAGGCTCAGCTCCTCGATGACTTCCGTGCGGATGAAGTCGCCCGGATGCGAAGGAGTCATGTTCGCTTTGATTTGATTGATAGCCATCAGTGGTAATCCTCCAGGTTCAAGCGGTCGATATAAGCGTCTTCTTCTTCGAACGTGATGCGCCAGTTTCCTGATACTGAAACACTCCATTCGTTCTGCCGGTCACCTGAGAGCCGGTGGACGCGCCAACCGGACGGAGCATCGGCAATAAACTCATCGATGTCCTCAGCCAGGATCATTACCGTCAAGATCTTGCGCACCCGACCGACGAGGGCCTGCCGCAAGAACCGGGGGTTGTCATCCTCAAGCAGCCATATGAAGATGTGCAGCACAGCGTATAGAACAAATGCAACTCCCAGCCAAAGTGTGTTTCCCGCCACTTTGTGTATTTCGAAGACTTCATCCACTCGAAACGATATTGCGCACGCTAGGACTATCATCACGAGTGACAGAAGTAATTTTTCGGCTTCTAATTCCGCAATCCAAGACCACCATGGCTTCATCCTCCGCACCCTTCGGACAATTTCATTCTTTCTTGTAAGGGCATCCGCTCCTTCTTCTGTAACTCTATTTGGTGCGAAAGAAAGCAACATTTCTCCAGTATAGCAGACCCGCAACGATGATCCTGTAGGGGCTTATATCTTATTGAATCATGACAAATAACAAGCGGAATATCCCTGTCTGTAACAACCAGAAAACGTGAAACGCATCGTATAGTTAGATCACCGTTTTAACCCGTTGTCGGTGATTCACAAGTCTGATCAGGATGATTTATTGGGGGCGGCCGGTGTAGTTGTTTTCAGCTTCCGGTTCCGGGTCAGCCAGCGCGTTTTGCTGCAATTCAGTATAGCCGGCACCGGCCTTGGCAAGGTTCTTCTTGCGGATCCCGATCAACGCCTTGTCCATACCCATTGATCGTGCCTTTTCCAGATTTTCAAGGCGGGACCGGCGCGACTTGAAAAATTGCCTGGCTTCGTCTCTCGGGAATCCGCCAATACGATTTCTGGGGAGTTTATGGCTGTCGGCAACTGCTTTGTACGCATCAGGGTCCTGTACTGTATTAACAAGTTCCAAGGCGACTTCTATTTCAAACAGGGCGTTATTGGGCGATGATACCATTGACGACGTATCGGCGTAGTGCTCTCTTTCGTTTTCCAGGATAAGTTCTTCAGCGAGCAGGATGGTTTCCAAATCTCCCGAAGCGCCAACGTTCTGCAGTGCCTGTCTAAGCTTACGTTGCGCGTCATGGAGCACGCTTATGGCGCCTCCATGCTCCATGACGTCATGGTATGCAACCTGTTCTGCTGCCAGTCTTTTCTTAACGTCTTCCAGCAGTGCGTCGTCGGGCAATTTCTTCCTCTTCGGTCAGGTCCAGCCAATCGGATCCGTATTTTTTGTCGGCCAGGTGGGTACGCAGATTCTTTTTGCGGATCCAGTCTGCGCCGCCCACCTTTGAGCGTTTTATTGCCATGAGCGTATGCGCCGGGATATCCAGTTCCGAAAACAGGCGGTCAGCTTCCGCTTGGTCGCCCCGATCTTCCGCATCCCACATGGCCACCAGGATTTTTGAATTCCTGGGGAGTACCGCCCGTTGCTCGGCTGTCAGTTCAAGGGCCATTGCTGTCTGCCTCCCGTTTGTCTTACCGGATGAAGACAAACTGTTTGAATATCAGAGAGATATCGTAACCGCATGATCATCAGATTGCAAGGGGAGAGGGACACACCGATATCAGCTGTTTTCGCACCAAATTCTGAACGCCTATGGCGGAGAGAGAGGGATTCGAACCCTCGATGGGCTTTCAACCCATACTCCCTTAGCAGGGGAGCGCCTTCAGCCACTCGGCCACCTCTCCGTTGGCGGGCCGGCTTTGCCGGCCCGGGTTGTGTCGGTATGTGGGTCCTTAACCTGTATAGACTATGTTGATTCTGTTTCTTCGTCGCCGTCCTCCGCATCATCCATGTATTCCTGGGCCATCTGGGCTTTTGCCTGTTTTACCTTCTCCAGTTGGATACGTTCGTAAATCTCCTCCCGGTGTACCGCAATTTCTTTGGGAGCATTGACACCGATGCGTACCTGGTTGCCGCGTATTCCAAGTATGGTTACATTGACATCATCTCCAATCATCAGAGATTCGCCAATCCTGCGTGTTAATATCAACATCTTTTTTCTCCTGTTTTTCCCTAGGTACCAACTATATTAGCCTTTTCCGGCAATAATTTCCCTATATTTTAATGTTACACATTGTTCATCCCGCGGCATTGCCGGTTACATCGCCGTCACCTTCAAGGCCGAACGCCGAGTGTAATGTTCTTATGCCCAACTCCAGGTACTTCTCGTCGACGACCACCGAAATCTTGATTTCAGAAGTGGATATCATCTGTATGTTGATACCCTCTCCGGCCAACGCCGCAAACATTCTGCTTGCAATCCCGGCATGGGAGCGCATGCCCACTCCCACTACGGAAATCTTGACAATCCTGTTGTCACCGAGGACTTTCTTCGCACCCAGTCCCCTGGCGGTCTTCTCCAGCAGTGTCAGCGCCTTGCCGTAGTCATTCCGGTGTACGGTGAAGGTGAAATCCGTCGTATTATCCACCCCCATGTTCTGGACGATCATATCTACCTCGATTCCTGCCTCGGCGATAGGACTAAGTATCGCGCCGGCAATGCCGGGTTCATCCGGCACGCCGAGCAGGGTCAGTTTGGCTTCGTCACGATTATGGGCTATACCCGCTATCAGCGCCCGTTCCATTTCTTCATCCTCATCTGTGATCAAGGTGCCCGGGCCTTCCTCAAAAGAAGACAGGACACGTAATGGTACTTTATATTTGTTGGCAAATTCCACAGAGCGTATCTGCAGCACCTTCGCCCCCAGGCTGGCCAGTTCCAGCATCTCCTCGTAGGCAATCCTGTCCATGCGTCTTGCCTCGGGAACGAGCCGGGGATCGGCGGTATATACGCCGTCCACGTCCGTATAAATACGGCATTCATCGGCATTCAGCGCCACTGCCATGGCTACTGCAGTGGTATCCGTGCCGCCGCGCCCGAGCGTGGTGATGTTGCCGTTCTCGTCAATTCCCTGAAACCCCGCAATGACGACTATTTTACGTTCCGACAGGTCTTTTTTGACGCGCACTGCCTCGATATCGACAATCCGCGCCTTGTTGTGGACATTATCCGTCAGTATATGAACCTGACCGCCGGTATAGGATACGGCAGGATATTGCCTGTCCCGTAATACCATGCTCAGCAGGGCGATAGTCACTTGCTCGCCCGTGGACAACAACACGTCCAGTTCCCGGGAATCCGGGTGTTTCGCCACCTGCCCTGCCAGACCGATGAGCCGGTCCGTCTCACCGGCCATGGCCGAGAGGACAACTACCACCTGGTGTCCCTGCTTGCGCGCAGCGATAACGATATCGGCTACCGCCTTGATCCGTTCGATCGTGGCGACGGATGTGCCTCCGAATTTTTGCACAATAAGGGCCATATCAGTTCTCTGCAGTCTTCTGCGCCACCCAGCCGGAGACGCTTGCCAGTGCGCCCTGCAGGGCGGACGGATCATTGCCGCCGGCCTGGGCGAGGTCCGGGCGGCCGCCGCCCCTGCCGCCGACCTGCTGCGCGACAAAATTGACCAGGTCGCCGGCCTGTACCTTTTGCGTGCTGTCCCTGGTCACTCCTGCCACCAGGTTGACTTTCTCATCCTTGACCGTGCCCAGGACGATGACAGCCGTGCCCAGCTTGCTCTTCAACCGGTCGACCGTATCCCGCAATGTTTTCGGATCGGCGCCGTCCATATTACGGGCGAGGACGTGGATACCGTTGACCAGTTCAGCCTGCTCGCCCAACTCCGCGCCTGCCCGGCTGGCCATTTTACCCTTTACCTGTTCCAGTTCCTTTTCCAGGCGCCTGGCATTCTCCAGTACCTGTTCCAGTTTCATACTGAGTTTATCCCGGCCGGATTTCAGCAACCGGGCCAGGTCGGCCAACTGCGCTTCTTCCGCCTCGACCAGGCCCAGCGCGCCCAGTCCGGTGACTGCCTCAACCCGCCGTATCCCCGCAGCGATCCCGGTCTCGGTAATTAATTTGAACAGGCCGATGTCCCCGGCGCGCCCCACGTGTGTGCCGCCGCACAACTCCACTGAAAAATCTCCGCCGATCTTCAATACCCGCACCTGTTCGTCGTACTTCTCACCGAACAGGGACATGGCGCCCGACTCCAATGCCTCGTTCAAGGGCATGAAGCGTATTTCAGTATCGATATTATCCAGTATCCTGCGGTTGACCAGCCGTTCGATCTGCAGCATTTGCTCGGCCGATACCGGTTCCGGATGGGAAAAATCAAAGCGCAGGCGGTCCGGCGCCACCAGGGATCCCTGTTGGGTTACATGCTCGCCCAGCACTTCCCGCAAAGCGGCATGCAACAGGTGCGTGGCGGAATGGTTGCGTACCGTATCAGCCCGTGCCGGTCCGTCCACCTGCGCGGTCACCTGCTCGCCGGTTTGCAGGGTCCCGCTGGTTACCCGGCCCAGGTGAACGTGGGCATTGCCCTGTTTTATCGTGTCGTCGACGCTGAATGCGCCCGTATCCGAAACCAGTTCGCCCCGGTCGCCTACCTGCCCGCCTGATTCCGCGTAGAACGGGGTCTGGTCCAGTACGACGGCGCCGGCCTGGCCCTGTTCCAGTTGAGTGATAACCTGGTTGTCCTGGAACAGAACCGTGATGCGGGCGTCCAGTCGCAGGGATTCATATCCCTTGAATCCGGTGCCATGCCCCTTCAAGTCAGGAAGCTCCGAGATATCCACGGCAAAGCTGTTCGCCTCCCGCGCCCGTTTGCGCTGCTCCTCCATACACCGGTCAAAACCCGCCATGTCCAGTTTGAGCCGGCGTTCGCGGGCTATATCGGCAGTCAGGTCAACAGGGAAGCCATAAGTATCATATAGCTTGAAAACGACGTCGCCCGGGATCGTATCGGCGGAAAGCGCGTCAACCGCGGTCTCCAGGTGTTTAAGTCCTTGTCCAAGGGTCTCGGCAAACCGTTCCTCCTCCTGCTTCAGGGTATTCGTCACGAACTCCCTGGTCCTGGTCAGTTCAGGGCAGGCCTCGCCCATGACTGCCTCCAGGGGCTCCACCAGCTTATGAAAAAACGGTTCGTTCAGGCCCAGTTTGGATCCGTGCCGCAGCGCCCGGCGGATGATACGCCGCAGTACGTATCCCCTGCCCTCATTCGCCGGGATAACCCCGTCAGCGATGAGGAAAGCGCAGGAACGGATATGGTCGGCAATCACCCTGGTCGAGACGAGGTCCGCCGCATGTTCGCCCGCCAGTGTACACACCGCGTCGACCAGGGGACGGAACAAATCCGTTTCATAATTGTTGCGGGCGCCCTGCAGCACGGCCGCGGTCCGCTCCAGGCCCATGCCGGTATCGACCGAGGGTCTTGGCAGGGGGTGCATGTTGCCTTCTGCGTCGCGGTTGAATTCCATGAACACGAGGTTCCAGATTTCCACGTAGCGGTCGCCGTCCTGATCGGCGCTGCCCGGCGGTCCGCCGGGTACGTCTGCGCCGTAGTCATAAAAAATCTCGCTGCATGGCCCGCAGGGTCCCGTATCCCCCATTGACCAGAAGTTGTCTTTATCCCCACAACGGCTGAAGCGGTTTTTATCGACTCCGATCTGTTGCAGCCAGATGGCCTCCGCTTCGGCATCATCGCGGTACACGGTTACCCAGAGTCTCTCTTCAGGGATGGCCAGTTCCCCGGTCAGAAAGTCCCAGGCATAGCGTATGGCCTGTTCCTTGAAATAATCGCCGAAACTGAAATTGCCCAGCATCTCGAAGAAAGTGTGGTGGCGGGCGGTATAGCCCACGTTCTCCAGGTCGTTATGCTTGCCGCCGGCGCGCACACAGCGCTGGGCGGTTACCGCGCGCGGGCAGGCGCGCTGTTCAAGGCCGAGGAACACGTCCTTGAACTGCACCATGCCGGCATTGGTGAACAACAGGGTCTGGTCATTAGCCGGCACCAGTGGTGAGCTTGCCACCACTTCGTGTCCGTGACGGTTGAAATAATCCAGGAACTGCCGCCGAATGTCGTTACTGCTTGTCATGGTGTACTGTCTTTAAATGCATTACCGATTTGCTGGTAGGTAAAACCGCGATACTGCAGAAAACGGGACTGTCTTGCCTGCTCCTTGATATCTGCCGGCGCCTGCCCGCCGAATTTCTTCCGCCGGACTGCCTGGACCTGTTCCGCCCAGTCCAGCTCCAATGCAGCCAGCACCTGCGTTACAAGCTCCCTGGAAACGCCGCGCTCATACAATTCCCGGGTGATCCGCACCGGACCGTACCCATTGGCCACCCGGTTGCGGATATACGCCTCGGCAAAGCGCGCATCATTTTGTATCCCTGCCGCTTTAAGACCCGCCAACGCTTCTCCGACGGTTTCCGGGGTATACCCGCGCGCCAGCAGTTTCCTTTGCAACTCCTGTTCAGAATGTTCGCGCCGGGCAAGAAGGTCCAGCGCCCGCTTCCTGATTTCGGCTGTTTGACCGGAGCTCAGGCCGGTGTCTCCTCCGCTGGTTCTGCCGGTTCCGCGGCAACGGTCTGCGGCAGCACCTTGTTTCTTACCGCCTGCTCAATTTCCGCGGCAAGCTCCGGGTGCTCCTGCAGATATTCACGCACATTGTCTCTTCCCTGGCCGATGCGAACGCCGTTATGGCTATACCAGGCGCCGGTTTTTTCAATAATGCCGTGCTTTACACCCAGGTTGATGATCTCACCTTCCCGGGATATGCCGCGGCCATACAGGATATCAAAAATCGTCTCCCTGAACGGCGGCGCAACCTTGTTCTTGACCACCTTGACACGGGTTTCGTTGCCGACCACCTCGTCATTTTTCTTTATCGCGCCGATGCGGCGGATTTCCATGCGCACCGATGAATAGAATTTCAAGGCATTGCCCCCGGTAGTCGTTTCCGGGTTGCCGAACATCACGCCGATCTTCATGCGAATCTGGTTGATGAATATCACCAGCGTGTTGGAACGCTTGATGTTTGCCGTCAGTTTCCTCAGGGCCTGGGACATCAACCGGGCCTGCAACCCCATGTGGCTGTCACCCATTTCGCCTTCTATTTCCGCCTTGGGAGTCAATGCGGCAACGGAGTCGATAATGATCAGGTCGGTGGCTCCGGAGCGCACCAGCATGTCGGTGATTTCCAGCGCCTGCTCGCCCGTATCCGGTTGTGAGACGAGTAGATCGGCAATGGCCACGCCGAGTTTTTCCGCGTAACTCGGGTCCAGGGCATGCTCCGCGTCCACGAACGCGGCGGTGCCGCCGGCTTTCTGTATTTCCGCAGCGACGTGCAGGGCAAGGGTTGTCTTGCCCGAGGATTCCGGCCCGTAAATCTCGACGACCCTGCCGCGCGGCAATCCGCCGACTCCAAGCGCCAGGTCCAGTCCCAATGATCCCGTGGATACGGCACTCACGTCACGGACAACGGACCCGTCTCCCATGCGCATAATCGATCCCTTGCCGAACTGCTTTTCGATCTGCCCCAATGCAATATCCAGGGCTTGTCTTTTCTTTTCGTCCATTGATTTTCTCATAGTAAGTCAGTTTAAGAAGTATACATTATTCCATAAATCGCATCCCGCAAGATATTTCTTACACGCCTGTGGAATGCACTCTATTTGCCTCGAAAGGCTCCCGGGAAAACCTGTGCATAATGCGCATTATTGCAGGTTGGTAATTATCACAGACAGGTTAAAAACGACCAGCAACACCATGATCGCCCGGAATACAATACCCAGGGCGCCGCTCTTGGGAGCGTACGCCCACATTATGCCGCCTATGACTACGGATCCGACCAGGAAAGCCAGCGCCGCCGGCCCTGTTAAAAAGTTCACCGCCGTCTGAAACGCTTCGGTGATGAAATCCAACGGCCCGCCGGTCGTGCCGATATCAAATTCGGCGCGTAGCGGGCCGGGGAAATATAATGATCCAATTATGTAGATACAATTGCACATCGTCCCTTCTCCTGGTTTGGTGTTATTCGGTAAACATGAACGGCCTGTCGGCGACGAGGTCCGCCTGCAGACAGGTAATCCGTTTCAGCAATCTTCGTTTGATTACGTACAGCCATACTGCAATGCCGTTCGGGTCGTTCCGGCAAACCAGGTGAAGTACGTACAGACCGAAAGCGAAGATGAGTGAAAACAGTAACAGTGAGCGCAGATGCACGCCCATCAAGGCAGATACGGCAATCAGGAACAAGACCGGGTTGGCGGGATAACCGAAGTAGCGCTTACGCGCGGTTAAGGACGTCCTGTTGCTGTAGGCATCTTCCCTGATATCCATAAATATCCCTCTGAAAAAGCGTTGTCAAATACTTGCTGTATGAAAATACAATCCTTACGTATATATAGTCAAATTACCGGCGGGAGTCAAATAAAAATGCCGTGGCTGCCGTCAGAGGCTTTTCGTTTCCCGCGCCGCAGCGAGCAGCGCCAGACGGGCGATGACGCCGTAGGTGTAAAACCGGTTCGGGTGGGCATCCGGCGACTGCTCCTTGTCCGGTGAAATGCAACATTCGTCAAAGGCCAGCCGTTCAAAATACATGCCTGGTGAATTGAGGTTCTCATTCGTTGCCCGTTGCGGATGCACCCGGTAAAAACCACCGACCACGTTCTGGTCTATGAGGTAAACCACCGGTTCTGCCACGGTACCGGGACTGCCCCAGGTTTCATTGGTGTATACACCTTCCTGGATGATTGCCTTGGTCACTTTCTGTCCTTCCTTGATGGTAGCCATCTTCGTCCTCTGTTTCCGGTTCAGGTCGTGCACGGCCTCGGGGCTGTTGACTGACATTACGCCCATTCCGTATGTGCCTGAATCCGCCTTGATCATGGCGAACGGTTCATGGCTTACGCCGTACTCGTCGTATTTTTTCTGGATGGCCTTGAGTAATGATTCGACGTTCCTGGACAAACAGGATTCGCCTGCCCGTTTCATGAAATCCACTTCACCGCAGTTGCGGAACATGGGATCGATGAACCAGGGGTCGATATCCAGCAGCGCGGCAAATTCCTGGGCGACGTCCCGGTAAAAATTGAAATGGACGGTTTTCGACCGGTCCGACCAACCCAGGTTAACCGGCGGAATGACAAGCTGGTCCGCTTCCTGCAGAAAATCCGGTATGCCGGATGACAGGTCATTGTTCAATACCAGCAGGTCCGGCCGGAAATCATTGATGTACAGCCCGGAGTCCCGGCGCCGTAACGGCTCCAGGCGGATACGTGACCCACTGTCCAACTCGATGAGCATCTCCTTTTCCAGGCCCGGGATCAGTGATCCGATGCGGGTCTCGAAACCCGCTTTCTCAAACATTCTCTGCAGCACGGCAAGATTCTCGAGATAGGGTTCGTTACGGGTATGGTTTTCCGGAACGATTACGACTCTGTCTACCGGCCTGTCCAGCCGTTCCAGCGCAGACTGCACCGCCTGTATGCACAGGGGTTCGAACGCCGGGTTAAGGTTGTTGAACCCGCCCGGGAACAGGTTGGTATCGATTGGGGCAATCTTGTAACCGGCGTTCCTCAAATCGACGGAAGCATACAGCGGCACCGGAGTCTTGCGCCACTCGGACCGGAACCAGGATTCTATCCTGGCCTGGTAGTCAAGGATGGTGCTCTCTATGATATTCAGCGGACCGGACAGGGCCGTCGTCAGGTGTGGGACCGTCTCTGCTGCGGTTGCAACCATGTAATCTTCCTAATTAAAAGAATTCCATTATATATTAAAATATGGAGACTTTCCGTCTTCTTTCTACCTCGTACGCTTCAGCGCAAGTCCCCCCAAAGTACCTGCAGCGCCGTGACCGCTGCAACGGCGGCAGTTTCCGTGCGCAGCGTGCGGGGGCCGAGTCTGACCGGGATATATCCCCGTTCTGCCGCAGTCGATTGTTCCGCATCGGTCAAGCCGCCTTCCGGGCCTGCCAGTACGCTGATTTCCCGGATATTCACCCGGGTAATTTCCCCAAGGGTTTGCCCTGCGGCAGGGGCCAGCAGTAACCGTGCCGCATTCACGTCACTGTTCACCCACTCGTCCAGCGAACGTGGAGCCAGCAGGTCGGGCAGGGAATTTCTGCCGGACTGCTCACAGGCATGGATCATGATTTTTCGCCAGTGTTCCATACGCGTTTCCATGCGCTTGTTGTCCAGTTTGACGTTACAACGCCCGGTAAACAGGGGAACAATGGCGGATACTCCCAATTCGACGGACTTCTGCAGGGCATAATCCATATGCAGACCGCGGGAAATTCCCAGTGCCAGAGTGATAAACAAGGGAGGGGCGGATGCGTCGGGCGTAAAGTCGCTGATTTCGACTTCAACCAATGCGGGGGAAACGGAGATTACCTTGCCCGTATAACTGCCGCCCCGGCCATTGAACAGGGTAATGCCATCGCCGCGCCGGCAACGCAAAACCCGCAACAGGTGGTGCGACGCCTCCCTGGGCAGGACTGCTCTTGCGGACACCGCTAACGGGGCATCCGTATATATCCTGGTATTGCGCATAAGCTGGCAGTGTTTACAATAGACCGTGATAATGAGCCATGTGCAGAAAAGATGACATTACAGCACGCCAAATTCAACATTGGTCAGCTTATCACGCATAAATTGTTTAATTACAGGGGGGTTATCGTTGACGCCGACCCTGTTTTTCAAGGCGCGGATGAGTGGTACGACAAGGTTGCGCTGTCGCGCCCTCCCAAAGACAAGCCCTGGTATAAAGTGCTGGTCCACAATTCCGACCAGGAGACCTATGTCGCAGAAAGAAACCTGGACCGTGACGCCTCCCGGGACCCGGTGAACCACCCGATGGTGAATGCTTATTTTGAACGGTTCCATAACGGGCAATACCTGCATACCCAGGGGAGAAACTGAGATGGATCGAATATGCTTAAATCGTTAATTGAATTCTTTGAGAACAGTACCCGGGAAACGGCCGGGCACACCAGTTCCGGCGCCGACAGCCGGGTTGAACTGGCTGCGGCCGTTTTGATGATAGAAATCAGCCTGGCGGATTCATCTATTGATGACCATGAACTGGCTGTTATCAAACAAGCGCTTGTCGACCGGTATCATATCGGCGAGGAACAGGTGGACGAATTGATCGACCTGGCGCGCCGGGAAGTCGACCACGCCGTTTCCCTGCATGAATTTACCCGTATGCTCAACGACAATCTCGATGCCCCGGAAAAAATCCAGGTGATCGAACTGCTCTGGCAGGTCGCATTCGCCGATGCCGTCCTCGACAAGTACGAAGAGTATTACATCAGGAAAATTGCCGACCTGCTCTATATCTCCCATAAGGATTACATCAAAACCAAACACCGGGTAGCCGACCAGGACAATTCGTGATGCCGAGTATTTGATATTTGGGGTCAGAGTAAAAATACAACCGGGTTGGCAGGAGGCGCTTCTATTTTATGTCGGGTATTTTTACTCTGACCCCAAACTCTCATGATCAGATCTCTGCACACCCCGACAGCATGTAACTCAGCTTGCTGGGGACAGAATTAATTCTGTCCCCGAATTTACACAGCAAACTCTCATGATCAAATCTCTGCACACCCCGACAGCATGTAACTCAGCCTGCTGGGGACAGAATTAATTCTGTCCCCGAATTTACACAGCAAATACCATGATAGAAAAAATTATTTCCGGCGGACAGACAGGGGTGGATCGCGCCGCCCTGGACTGCGCCATCGCCTTGCACATACCCCATGGCGGCTGGTGCCCCACCGGAAGAAAAGCCGAAGACGGCAGGCTGGATGACCGTTACCGTCTGGTTGAACTGGACTCAAATGAATACGCAGACAGGACCAGGAAAAACGTTGAGGACAGTGACGGCACCCTGGTCCTGACCAGGGAGGCGCTGGAAGGCGGCACGGCATTGACCGTTACCTTTGCCGAAAATACCGGCAGGCCCGTCATGGCCGTTGACCTGGACAACCCGCCGCAACAGCAGGAAATCAGGAACTGGCTCACAGCAAATAAAATAAAACGCTGCAACGTGGCAGGTCCGCGGGAGAGCAAACAGCCGGGTATTTACCGGCAGGCTTACGCTTATCTCTACTCTCTCCTCACCGACCCGGAATATTCGGGGTCAGAGTAAAAATTCGGCCAAACCGGCAGGCATTGCTCACTTGTGTCAAGAATTTTTATTCTGACCCCAAACTCTCATGATCAGATCTCTGCACACCCCGACAGCATGTAACTCAGCTTGCTGGGGACAGAATTAATTCTGTCCCCGAATTTACACAGCAAATATTCTGTCCGGTATCTTTATCCGGTTTTCTGTTCACTGCCTCCCACGCAGTTTAACCAGGCCTGTTCGAGATCCATTGCCTTGAAATACCGGCAGCAGGCTGCAGGCGATCCTGTATAGCGGATTTCACCCTGGTGCAAAATGGCTATGTTGTCACACAAGTTCTCCACGTCCGCCAGCAGGTGTGTAGTGAAAAAACAGGTGCAGCCGTGCTGTTTCAGTTGCAGCAGGTGATGTTTCAGATTTATCCGTGCCCCGGGGTCCAGGCCGTTCATCGGTTCATCCATGATGAGCAATTTTTTTCCGCTCAGCAGGCAAGCGGCCAGCCCCAGTTTCTGCGCTGTTCCCTTTGACAGGTGAACGGTGAGTTTCTCCAGGTCCGGGGTATCCAGGCCCAGGATTTCCAGGGTAGACTTTGCCCTGTCCGGGTCTGAATCATTGCCGTAGAGCCGACTCATGTAGCGCAGATATTCCCGGCCTGTGAGATAAGCCGGCGGCCGGAAATTTTCCGGCAGGTAGGCCAGGTGCTCCCTTGCCTCGGCCCGGGTATGTTTCTTATCGAAGATGTTGATAGCGCCGGAGGTGGCCGTATCAAGGTCCAGCAGGCACCTGATCAAGGTGGATTTGCCGGCGCCGTTGACCCCTACCAAACCCAGGTACTCGCCCTGGGTCACCGAAAGCTCCAGTTCCGATAACACGACACCCTGTGCCCGGTGTTTTGTCAGGCGCTGAATCTGTATGGCAGGGACCGCCATGATTGGCCCGGTTCCGGTAGTGATGTATTTGGGCGCCTGTCCCGGGTCAGTACAGGAACAATGCATTACAGCGGGTATTGTCGCTGTCCACGTTCCAGGAAGAGCCCGCGGCATCCGCGTTGTTAATGCAGGGAGCACCAGTCGTGGATGACCACAGTACAACTTCACTTCCAGGCGTACCAGCGCCGAAATCATCCCCTCCCACTGTGCTTTCACCTGTTTTTGCCGTATTCACCGTGCCGCGCACTGTGCCGCTGCCCGGGTTGCCGTCGTCCAGCTTCACATCCAGTTCCCGCAACAGGGAGGGGGTAACGCCGGCGCCGAACACGTAAGCCAGGCGCACGGTCGAAGCGGCGGCGCCACCGCTGTCGTAATCATCGGTAAACCCCAACAGTACAGGTTGCTGAAAGGCATTTCCCGGTACCTGTCCCGTCAGCACGCCGGCTTCATATTGCGCCGCCGTGGCCGTACTGCCGTTGTAACTGCCGTTGAGAAGACGGGAATGGGCCAGGTGCGCCCAGACTGCGCCGGCTTCCTCCCATTGGTCAATCCGGCCATTCTGGTTGCCCCCGGTGGTGGGCGTACCCCCGCAGTCGGCATCGACTTCAGCCGTGATGGCGCTGCATGCCAGCGCCGGCGGCATATCGCCGGGGACTTGCCGGTAGCGGTCGATAAACCCGTAATACGCGGCCTGAATGCCGGAATTCTGGTCCGCCATGTTGCGCACCCGGGCGCCGCTGATCAACTGCTGGCCTTTCAGGATGCCGCCCAGCAGGAGTCCGATAAGGACCAGGACGACGGCGATTTCAACCAGGGTAAATCCTGACTGTTTACGTGCTTTCATACAGATATCCTCCATGAGTTATGCTCATGTTTCCATGTTGTCGTTAAAAATCGGGCATTATGACGATGCGGGCACTCTCCAGTTCGCCCAGGTCTTCCAGTACATATATCTCCATCCGGGATACCCAGGGCGGCGCCGTGTCTCCGGCCAGGTCAAGGCGCAGGGCACTGGCGTATTCCAGGGCCAGCGGCAGGTCTTTGAGCCGGTGTTTGGCCACATAAACCGCGTGGGCCATCCACGGCCAGCGCCGCCCGGGGTCCTCAAGATAACGCCTGTGGACAAACTCCAGCATTTGTCTCTTCCTGCCGTCCTCCGGGGTTTCCGTGTACACGCGGCTGGCTGACAGCAACGGATACTGAAACCTGTGGTCGAGGTCGAGCAGTGCGTCCAGCCAGTTGATGACCCTGGCGTAATCCAGGTCGGCGAACGGGACGCTGATGCCCGGTTGGTCATCAAAAGCCTGTAACCATAGCATCAATCCCCTTGCCAGCGTTCCGGGTTCCCCCATTGCGGCCAGTCGCAGCAACCGGGTATCCGGTGTGTGCGGCAGGTCAGCGGCCGTCGCAATTACCGGGGGCCGCGTACAGCTCCAGAATACCTGGGCCGACAAACCGATGATGAATATGACCCGGACGGCAACCGGAACCGCTGAAAACGGTCTTTCCTTAACCCGCATATCTAGCCCGCATTTCTCACCAGGTCGCTGTCTGCCACCGGATGTTTGTTTGCAGTCAATGAGTTAATATACATTCTTCACTATCTCGCCATTTACAGGCTGCGCTTGATGCGCCCTCGCTTGTCTTTGTCCCGCCTGCGGGCACGTGCTTCCTCAACCATAGCTACGGCTATGCTTTCGATCGCAGGCACCCGCAGGCGGGACAAATCCTGCGCGATCATCGCATCACCTGGTGAGAAATGCGGGCTAAAAACCATAGCTACAGGTTCTTTCGATACAGGTCAAACAGGCCCCCCGACAGCAGAACGGTCAGGTACAACAGGGTCTGGATCAATATTGCCGGTATTTCGGAAGCTTCGACACCGTAGACCAGCCAGTCGCTCCGGGTAAACGCGTGCAGATCGGGCAACAGCAAAGCGAGCGCAGTCACCATGAAGCGCATGAATTCCCAGGTAACGGTGCCGGATGTCAGAACCGGGCCGGCGGACAACAGGGTTATCGCCTCCATGCTCCGTGACAGCAGGTAAAATGCCATGACCGCCAGGAAAGACCGGGGCAGGCCGGAAAATGCAAGCAGGCAAACCAGGCTGAGCGCGGCCATAAGACCCTGCTCACAACACAACGACAAACACCAGCCGATAACCGGGCCGGCAGGCGCGTACAGGAACAGCGGAATGCCGGCCATAACGGATATCAATAATGACAACCCCGCAAAGCCGAATAATTTACCTGCCAGGTACCGGTACCTGGGCATTGGCAGGGACAAGATAATCTCCAGGCCCTTGTCGTTGATTTCTCTCGATACCGCGCTGATGACAAACACGCAGGTGATGGTGATCGAGAATACCCGCAAAATTGAGGCTGAAATTGCTGCCTGTACCTGGCTGGTTTCCGTGATGCTCAACTCACCGATAAATTCCGCCAGACCGAACATTGCGATCACGGCAATTGCCGTCAGGCTCAACAAGCGGTTGCGCAAGGCTTCAAGCAAGGTATAGCGCGCGATGGTCAGCATGTTTCCCGGCCCTCTGTTCAAGGCAAGCGGCCTGCCGCGACCAACCTGTTAAACAGGCGCGGCCGGGACAGCCACACTACGATGTCGTCAAACGCCGCGCCGCTCCCGGTTCCCGCCATATCTCCGCCCTGGTACAAAGGCTCACCGTCAGGACAGCTTGTCCCCCCGCCAGTATCATGGCCACTTGCATTTCCACAGGGCGCGCCCTCAAAAGTGGAATTCTCTCCATCCTGCGTCAGGTTTGAACCGGTGGAATAGATAACGGCTACCGGGGTTTCCGTCGGTGCGGTCAACAGCATTCCCTCGCTGTTTATCACGGTCAGGTTCTCCGCCAAAGCCGTTTTCATGGTGAACAATTCTCCCGAATTGCTGAAATTACGATCAACCCGGTAACGCCAATAGCCGTTGAACGGGTCTGCGCCTGCGTTTCTCGGTATGCCCCACGGGTCCACTTCACTTACGCCCAGGGTGCGCCATGGCAGGTATCCCTCTGCCGCGGGATCGCGGTTGCAGGCGGCATCTTCAAGACCATACCTGCCATCACCCGGATCACGGGCCGTTGCCGGACAGGGCAGGTAACCGTTGATCATGGCGAAACCCAGCAAAGCTTCCTTGATCCTTTCCAGTTCAACACTCGCCTCTGCGCGCTGCTTTGTGCCCAGTAACGAACCGAGGGGATTGAGCATTCCTCCGAGCACCAGCGCGAGTATCGTCAGCGCAATCGCAAGCTCAAGCAAAGAGAACCCTGTTTGTCTGTTCAGCATGGTTTACAAACATATCCACAGACAGTTACCGCTCAGGGTGCGACAACCGAAAGCTGATCATTGAAAATTGCGGAGGTTTCATCCACCGTGAAGGTATCGTCGCCGGACAATGTTGCGTTCTCTCCTTCGTAGTAATCGGCAATGGCGCCGGTCGACCGATCCTGGGTTGCCAAAGCCATACCGGCGCCGGCCACCAGCGCTTCCCTGTCATCGGCGCGGCCTTGTATGACCAGGCAATCAGCGCCGGCCGTGCACATGCCGCTGCCGCCAGGGGTGAAACCGGCGCCGTATGCAACGTAGAGGAGGTGGTGCCACCTGTTTTTTATAAACCAGGCCGGGAGTTCCCCCTGGTCCTCGGACAGGAAATAATCCAGGCTGTCCGTGCGGATGGACCCCGGGGCGCCTCCGGGTAGCACGGTCAATCCAATCCTCGTCACGATACTCTCATCACGTAAATCTTCGATGGCTACAAGGGGCCTGCTGATCAGGTAAGCATCACCTGCGTCAAAGTCGTTACCATGACCTCCATCGAGCGTACCGATTGTGAGTGAATGACGCCCGGTTGCCGTAACCATCCCTGCCGAACCGTCGGTCGTGTTGAACAGCGTGTCCCCGGGAACAACGTCAAGCCGGATAAAATCCATGCCGGCATCTTCCAGGGAGAGACCGGTTGAGCCGGGCCCGGCTGTGCCGTTGATCCCGCTGCCTTGATACGGCAGGACTGCGCTGCCCGGCGCCCCGCCACAACCGGCGCCATACCCGCGGCATACCACCCGCTGCCGCATCCCTCCGGCTGACCGGACAACCATGTTCCCCTGGTAACGCAGGTTGAACCGGTAACGGCGCCGGTTCACATACGCGTAGTACACGTGATACTCATCGCCCGCCCGGAAGGAATTATCCTTGCCGCCATGCAGCGCAGCCCTTATGTGTGCAGCGCCGATCCCGGTAATCAGACCGTATGAGCCGTCCGTTACGTTTTCCACGACATCGCCGGCCCGCACACCTGCCGCGCTGAAATCGCGGCCCGGATCCTGCAACCTGTCACTGCCGGGGGCGCCGGTAATACCGGTCAGTTCCCGTGTTGCCGTACGGATGCGATAGTGATCGGATTCAGCCAGACCGGGCGATGCAGCCGACAACTGCGTGAGGTCCAGGGTAGTGGGATTAACAACATGGGTAACCACCGCGAAATACGGTTCTTCAACCAGGTCCCCGGGTTTTATTCCGGCTGCAATGAAGTCCCCGGCGCTGTCCACCAGCACGCCGGCAGTCGTTCCGGGGCTCGCGGCGCCTTCCAGGACAGGTACCGCAGCGCTCGCGCCCGTACAATCCACCACTTGCGCGTTGAGCCAGGTGCAATGCCCGTTCTCATCGGACACGCTGAGCGCGCCTGTGGCTGCCGATGACTGGAGCAACCGGGTGACGGACGCGGCATACCCGGGTGATGTCCCCGGGGTTACCCCGGTGATAACGCGACTTTCAGGCACGGGAACGTTCCACTCCACGCCAAAACCGGTCGGGAAGCGCTTGCCGGGTTCATGTACCGGCAACAGTCCTTTCCTGGTATTTTTCCTGCCGTTGTAACGGGGCAGCCGGTAAATATCGTCTTCACTGAATTTGTTCTGCCGGCCGTAACCCAGGCCGGATACGGTAAGCATCGTCGGGCTGTCAATATTCGCGACGCGGCCAACGGAACCATCGCTGAGGTTCACCAGCAGGTCACCACTGACAATCCCTCCGGCAACGAAGTCCGCGTGCGGGTCCGCCAGTTTCCGGCCCAGGCTGCCGGGTCCTGCAACACCGGTATTGCTGCGCAGGCGATAGCGTTCGCCAAAATCGAAGTCGTTCTCCAACCCGCCGGTGAGGCTTCCTGCCGTCAACGCCGTAGCGGTCACCGCTGTGATTGCTCCTCTTGAACCGTCATTCAGGTTCTCAACCAGGTCTCCGGGAATAATGCCAAGCTTCACGAAGTCCTTGTTGGTGTCGTTCAGGGTGAAGCCGTTGCTGCCGCCAGCGGCGGTACCGGACATGGTATACGCCAGCGCGCGCCGTTCGATAAAATAAATATCCCTTTTATCAAAATCATTTTCCGCGCCGGTTGCCGGCCCGGCCACGCCCAGTAACTTTTTATTCACCGTTCTAACAATCGCTGTTGAACCGTCTGTAACATTCCTGACGATGTCATACGGATTGACGCCCCAGGCAATGAAGTCCTTACGCGAGTCGGTGAGTGCGGCCGCGTTATTGCTGCCCGTATGGGTGCCGCGCAATACCCTGTTATCGGCATGCGGATCGGCAAACGGCGCGAGCCAGGGGTAAGCGGAATGTTCGGCCCGGTAGCGCGCCAGCGCTGCGCGTATTTCATTGATCACCCGCAGTTCCACTATCGCCATCAGTTCCGCCCGGCTGATGACGGCCAACCGGTCATTTCCTGCAGCCGCTGAAAAAATGCCATCGGCGACGTAGGTATTATCACCTTCCAGGTAATCAACAGGATTATTGCTTGGACGTGCATATTGATTACCCGCAGGAGGGCCCGGCGCCATGACAATCGCCACTATGTCCCCTGTTCCGTCAACATTGAGTTGTCCCGGCGTTTCACTGTTGATTACCGCCTGGTTGGTCCGGGTATTCCTGAAGTCAGGCGACAAGGCATACCACAACCGCTCGCCGCTGCTGTCCCGCGGGTCATCGAGTCCCAGTATTCTGAAAGGCAGGCGGCCCAGTGTAGTTCCGGTGCCTGATGCGCAATTGGATTCCGGCCGGCCGTCATTGTTGCGGTCGGGGCAGGGTAAAAATCCGGGCCCTTTTTCAGGGTTGGCGCGCAATTCAGGATAATTCATCGCATAAAACAACAAGGCCTGTTTTGCCTGGTTCAATGCGAACCCGCTGTTGGCGCGCCGGACGTAAACTGCCGAATGCCTGTTCAGGTCCGACAGGAATACCCAGGTCGAACCGGTGATCAGCACCAGCATGAACGCCAGCAACGCCGCGCCTTTCGAGGAACGGTAGCCCAGGCCGCATTTCATGGAGTATTTGCCTCCAGGTCGGTGACGGCGCCCGAGTGCAGGTGATAGGACTGGCCGGGTTTCAGCTGCACCGGTTTACCGTCCTTTCCATTGAGCCACACCATCCCGGCCCTGTCTTTTGTATATATCAGGCCCTTGAGGGTGATCACCGGGGTATCGTTCCCCGCCCCTTCCTGCCGGCGCGCCAACCCGGTCTGAATTTGCCGGGTGTCATGGCTTCCGTTCATTTCCGGATTCCCGGTTCCTGCAGGATCCCGGTTTTCCTCTCTGAGTTGCTGCAACCGCTGGCGTTCATCCCGGGTAGTGAATAACCGGCCAAAGTCCTCTGTGCCGGCCGGGAAGCAGGTAGCCGGCATGGACAGGATTGCGATAATCAGCCAGCTCCAGGTTGCTTCGGGTAATTGGCAACGAGTAACGCTCATACCTTAATCTCCATATCATCCTTCGGCTTGATGGAAAACCACTCCAGCAGGCAGCTTGCAGTCACGTTGCCGGCGCCCGGATCATCCGTAAGCTGCACAAAATTGCGCGTTAATTCACAGCTTGAAACACTGTAAAGACCCCTGGCATGCTCATTCAGGAAGCGCAGCAATGTGAACAAATCTTCCTCATGCAACAACTGCATTTCCAGAGACATCTCGCTGACAAATATGCTGTATCCGCCGGCAGGCGCCGGAAACTCCGGGTAGTATGATTTCTGCGCCCGGATCTCGTAACTCAGGGACGGTACGGAAAGGCTGTTGCCCGCCTCCTGCAACACTTCAATCCAGTTCAGCCTGTGCTCCCTGCCCAGTATCCCGTTCTTGTACAGGTCCATGAACCTGGCGGAAAAATCCCTTATTACATCCTCTTGCCCGGCCAATGCATGGTAACGGCGGCTGAGTGAGTCCAATTTGTCACTGTGGCGCAGGTAGCCCTGTTCCATCCTGCGCTCAAAGTACATGCTTCCAGCCAGTAACGAGGCGCTGAGCGCAGCGGCGCAGGTAAAAAACACCAGTGCGCCACGCAAATACTGCCAGTCAAGTACGTATGCTTTACCGGTTTGCCTGTCACCATTGAAAATCGTCATGCCGTCCCTGATATGCAAAAATTATTTCGCCGTGTAATGTTACAAGCCGCGCGCCGCTACAACCCTGAGGATAAATTCAGCGCGGCGTTGCAGAGACCGGGTATTACCTTGTAAAGCCGCACCGGAACTGATGTCCAGGGGCTGGGAAACTATCCTGACATCGTGCACGTTTTCCCGGTCACGCAGGTCTTCGGCAAACCGCCTCACCGTCGCCATGGCCTCCCTGAAGTTGCCGTTGAATGGTTCTATCCGTCCTTCCAGCAAGGCTGCATGGTAAACCGCCGGGGCGGAACCGGCGCCGGCAACGTCCATAGCCACCCGTAAATCCGTACGCACCGGGGTGTTGTTGAGGACCGTCTCCGGGTCATCAGCGGCTGCCCATGCCAGGTTGATCAACTGTACGGAAGGAAACCGGTCGAGGCTGTCGCTGAGCAGGCGCACCATGTCCAGGGGAGTTGATTTGTATTGCGTCAAGCTATCTGCAATCCGGACTGCCGTTTTCAGGTCAGACGGTTCAACAGGTGTTTCCGGCAGGCGTACCCTGGCCAGTTCATACTTTTCCGCCAATGTTTGCGACTTCTTCTGCGCGGCATCACCTTGTCGTTTAACGGCCATGCCGCCGAGGAAATTCGGCCCGCTCCAGCCGGCGCTTCCAAGTAACAGCACAATTCCTGCAACGGCTACCGCGTTACGCAATCGCCGCATGAAAAAATAACGCCTTTCAGCGGGTTGTGCGTAACAGTTCCCCGGCCTGAGCGCCAGGAACCGCTGCATGATATACCTGTCACTGCAAGGAGTTGAGACCGTTCTGCCAGAGCCCGATTTCCCCAGCAGTTCATTCAGGTCGCGGAAATGGCAGTTCACGAATTCCTGGTGTGAATACGCAGATTTCAACTCCTGCACCAGCTTGCCCGCCAGCAGGAAGTGGACGTGTAACGGCTGTTCGGAACTGAACGGCCGCTGGCTGTTCAGGTAGCGCTGGATTTTGCCCACTTCATCACGAATAAAACGCGGGCAGCAAACAGGTTCATCCCGGGGTATCTGCACCAGGCGGCTGAGACGAAACTCTCCATTGTCGAAAAAAGTCTGGCGTAATCCGCTGATGCTTTGCAGGCTGACCAGCAACCGGCGTCCGTCACTGCGGCCGGCAATAGCGGCCAGCAGTTGTTCCGTAAAAATCGGTAATGAGCAGATGCCGGCTAGCGGCGCTTTGGCTTGTTCCAACACGGCAAGCCACTGCCGGGGCACGGCCGGGTTGGTCAGTGCGCTTATCAACACACGATCATTTCTGCGCGCCCCGGTTTCCCTGCCCGTCACCTTGTAAAACCAGTATGGCGTATCCTTGAAATGGCGTACGAGTTTGCGCCTGAGCAACGCCTGCCGGTCGCGCCCGGATACGTGCGGGACAGTGTCCTGGCGATACTCCTCATCAAACAGGTCCACCAGTACATGGACCGGTATATCAGGCGTTTCATCGAGGTAGCGACGGAAACGCCGGCGCCCCGCATCGTCCGCTTCAAACAGGAGGGCGTCGCTGAGATCGTTATCTTCCCAATGGAATACGGCAGCCTGGCGCATACCGATGAATAACGCCCTGCGCGCGCCCGGGTTAAATCCGTAATCCGGTAATGAGATCATAGACAGGTCCCAGAACGGCAATCATGACCCAGCCTATAATGGCACCCAGTAACAACGTCATGACCGGTTCTATCATTGATTGCAGCCTGCTTATCCCCTCACGTACGTCGCGAGTGTAAAAATAGGCAACGTTTTCAAGGGAGAGCGCGAGTGCGCCTGTTGTTTCTCCCACCCGGATCATGCGCAGTATCAGGGGTGGGAACAGGCCGCTCGCCGCGAAGCTGTCTCCCAGACTTTTCCCGTCCGCCACGGCCCTGCCGACGCGGTTCATCGCCCTCGCGATGGCGAGATTGCCGGCGCTGCGTTCACCGGCGCTTATGCAATCGATCACCGTTATGCCCGAGGAATACATCATGGAAAAGAGACCGGCAAGCCGGGCAAGGATCAGTTTTTCCAGCATCGGGCCGAACACAGGCACAGATAATTTCATGCGGTCGAAAGCGAACCTGAATCCGGTACTGGTTTTGCCGCCTGTTACCACACAGGCAACAACCAGCAATGGAATGAGCAGGACTGCATACCAGTATTCGGTAAATCCTTTCGATACCATGATCAGCAACACGGTGTGGGCCGGTAGTTCCGAACCCGTGGTCCTGACAAATGCCAGCAGTTCCGGCACCAGGTAGATCATCAGAAAACATACCACCCCGATAATGACCGTACCGGTAAAAAGCGGATACATAATCAGCTTCCTGGCCATGGCTGCCTGTTCATCCTGCCATTTAAGGTTTGATCCAAGCCTGTCCAGTATGCAGTCCAGTTCACCTGACAACTCGCCGGCCCGGATCAGGTTGATGAATACGCCGCTGAACACATCGGGGAACTCGCACAGGGCTTCAGACAAGGTCTTGCCTCCCTCAATCGAATCATGCAATGAGGCTGCGACCTCGCTCAAACGGCCGTTGTCTGAACTGTCGCGCAGGTCCTGCAGACCTTCCAGGACAGGCACCCCTGCGTGCAAGGTCTGTTGCAGGTGGAAACAGAATATAATCAGGTCGCGCCTTCTCACGCGCGCTAACGTCAGGTTAATGCCTGCTGAGCGGACTGTTTTGCAACTGATCAACTCCAGCCCTGTTTTGCGCAGGCGTATTTCCAGGTCCGCTTCATTGGATGCGCTTGTTTTTCCTTTTTTTATGCCTCCCCCGGCATCGACCCCCTTGTAGCTGAATAATTCCATTACTGTCACTCCCAGCCCGGGTTGCCATTCAGGTCCACGACGCGGGCAACCTCGTCAATACTGGTTGAGCCTTCAGCGACCCTGTTCATCCCTGTTTCGACAAGGGTCCTGAAACCCTTTGTCCTGGCCATGGAATGCAGCGCACGGCACGTTCCATGGCGGGCAACCAGTTCATCCATATCGGGGTCGAACAGTAATATCTCCATCAGCGCCATGCGGCCGCGATAACCCTGGTCCGCGCAGGCCGGACACCCGGCGGCCCGGCAGACTGTGGACTTTTCATCCACTATGCGCGCCAATCCGTCAGGCAGAGGCTGGTTTATTCCTGCCGGTTCCTTGCAGTCGTCGCAAAGCCTGCGCACCAGTCGCTGTGCTATCACACCGATGATATTGCCGGCCAGTAACCCGGGCTTGATACCGAGATCCAGCAGGCGGGGCACGGCGCCGACTGCAGAATTGGAATGCAGGGTGGAAAACACCTTATGGCCGGTCATGGCTGCCCGCAAAGCCATATCGGCGCTGTCTTCATCGCGTATTTCCCCGACCAGGATGATGTCCGGATCCTGACGTAGAATCGAACGGATGCCGTCGGCGAAATCAAGTTTAGCCGTTGCATTGGCCGAGGTCTGCCTGATCATGGAAGTAGGGTATTCGACCGGGTCTTCCAGGGTCATGATGTTCAGGGATTCGACGTTCAGGTACTGTAAAATCGAATACAAGGTAGTGGTCTTGCCGCTGCCGGTGGGACCGGTTACCAGGATCAGACCTTCCGGACGCGTTACCATATTTTTCAGCGCAGACAGATCCGCGCCGGCCAGGCCAAGTTGGTCCAGCGCAACGATGCCTTTTTGCCGGTCCAGGATACGCAGGACGATATTTTCGCCGTGCAGGGTGGGTAACGTGGACACGCGGAAATCCACCTGCCGGCCGGACAGGGACAGGGAGATGCGGCCATCCTGCGGCGCCCGTGTTTCGGCAATATCCAGCCCTGCCATCACCTTCACCCGGACGGCCAGCGCAGACCAGTAGTTTTTATGCAGGCTGCGTATCTGCCGGAGGACCCCGTCTATGCGGTAGCGGAAGCGGAGAAACCCCTGCTCCGGCTCAAAATGGATATCCGAGGCGCCGCGTTTGACCGCATCGGCAAGCAGCGCATTCACCAGGCGAACCACCGGCTGGCTGTATTCGGCGCTCTGTGCAGCCAGGCTCTGGTAGTCGATTTCGCCGGTTTCGATTTCTTTCAGGATACCGTCAACGGACAGCTCATACCCGTAGAAGCGGTCGATTGACTTCTCGATTTCCGTCTCTGTAGCGAGCACGGGCACAACTTCTGCGGCGCCGTCCAGGTGCGCGTTGATCCGGTCCAGGGCAACGATGTCGAAGGTGTCCACCAACGCGATTTTCAGCGCCCTGCGCCCTGCATCGTAGCTCACGGGTACGGCTTGCAGACTCCTGGCCATCTGTTCCGGGATCATGGCTATTGCGTCCCTGTCGGCCACGGCATCATGCAATTCGGCATGCTGCTGTCCGAACGCGCCGCTGATGACGTCGTGTATGATCGCCTCGTTTGCAAACCCCAGGCGCACCAGGATTTTACCCAGCAACTCATGACTCTGCTTCTGCTCCAACTGGGCGATCTCCAGTTGGTCGGTCGTGATGACCCCCTTATCAACGAGCATTTCGCCCAAGGCATGCCCTTGTATGGGGTTGGGCAGGGGCAGGTGGGATTCTGACATGACTAAGGGCGCCGCAGTGACTGGATGCGCTTGAGGACCGGCCGTATATCGAGGTCCGAAGCATCCTGTTGCACCAGTTTCAAAGTGGCCCGGTAATAACCCAGCGCCTCCTCCCGCTGACCCAGCCGGTCCAGGCTGATTGCCAGGTTGAGAAGGTATACCGGGTTGGCAGGGTCAATCCGGTGTGCTGCGGAAAAGGCCTGTCGCGCCTCCGCCCAGCGCGCCTGTTCGGCCTGGATCCGGCCCATGACCGCATGCAGGAACGGATTATCCGGTTGTTTTGACAGTAACTCCATGATGACAGGCCCTCCTTGCCGGTTCCGTTGCAAGCCAATCAACGCTGCCCTGGACAGGGCATCCTGCGGAAACGCGTGAATTATCCGCTGATACATAGTTACCGCCGATTTGACGTCGCCCTGCCTGACGGCACAAGCCGCCAGTCCCAGCATGGCATCGCGATTGTCAGGATAGGTCTGCAACACCTGTGCATAACCGGACCTGGCAGCCTCGAGGTTGCCGTCCTGGTATGCCCGGTAAGCAGCAACCAGTTCACCGTCCCTGTTTTGACCGGCCTCACTGCGAATAACACTGATTGACGCAGGATCCGCCTCGCCCCATACGGGCCGGAACCCCGGGAACGCATTGCAGGCAATGAACAGGACCAATGCGGAATAAAACTTGTATCCGGGCAATGTAACCGGCGCATATCCGGCCATTCCTTGTGTCTCAATCATGCCTTTCCTCCGGAAAATACTGTTTATATGCGCTGAAATCACCTTCCAGGCTGGGGTTACGGACGACAAGCGGGCGCAGGAATATAACCAGTTCGGTCTTCTCGTACTCCCGTAACGCCATCTTGAAGGCATTCCCGAGTACAGGGATACGGGACAGCCCGGGGATGGCATTATCATCACTGCGGTTGTCGTCCTGCATCAACCCGCCCATGACCGCAATTTCACCGTTTTTCAACTGCAACATGGATTCCATTTCGCGCACACGGATTTCCGGAACCGGACTGGTGATAGACAATGCCGGGTTGGGGTCGTTGACAAACCGGTTGATGCGGGAAATGCTGGGCCTGATATTCAGAATGATGGAATCATTGGCCTTGATGTGGGGAGTAATAGTCATCACGATGCCCACCGGCACCGTTTTTACGACGGTTTCAAACGTGTTGGCTGCGACACCCTGGGTAACGTTGCTCTCCTGCTCCACCTCGAAATAGACCACGTTATCAACCACCTTGAGGATGGCCGACTGGTTGTTGAGGGCCATGATCTGGGGGCTCGACAATACCCGCACTTCTCCGAACTCTTCCAGCAATTCGACAGCAGCGCTGAGCACCCTCTCGCGGTCCGGGTTGGGGTCGTCATAACGCAGGGAAAACAGTGAAGCGGCATTGACGGGGTTGGCCGTAATCGTTTTGGTCATCAGGTTAAACCCGGCAAGGCCGGCCTGGTTGAGTACCTGCCAGTCGATACCCGCCTGGAACTGATCCGTCAGGCTCACTTCAACTATCGTCGCCTGTATCAGGACCTGGCGGTTGGCGTTGGCAAGGGTCTCGTCAATCAGTTTCTGCAGCAGGTCATGTTCCGCGGCGGTTGCCTTGACGGTCAACACGCCCGATTCGGGGTGGGGGATGACGGCATGCCCGATTGCTGTTTCGCCGCCTCTTGCAGCCGCCGAATCCAGGATGGCAGAGATGTTCGCGACCAGGCTGGCCCAGAAGTGATTGGACATGGAACTGCCGATAGTGGTGGTTGAGTTGTTGGTTCCGCCGCCACCTTCCGCGCTGCTGCCGGTCCCGGCAATCTGCGTGCCGACCTGAACCACGTGCGACGTATCCCGCGCCATGTCCAGGTAATCGATCCGGTAGGTGCGGAAATACGGCTCATCCGGGGCGATGAACACGTTGCCGCCCTCCAGCGCATAACGCAGGTCCGCCTGCCGGGCGATACGCTGCAACAACTGCGGCAGGGTCTGCTCTACCGCGTTCATGGTCACCAGGCCGCTGATGCCCGGTGCGATATCGGCATTTACCCGTGCATCCCTGGCCAGGGCAAACAGCAGTTCTTTCACGGGGACCTCGTTGACGACTACCGTGTACCTTTCCTCGTGCCGCACCGGTGCAGGCTCGGGGACGGGAGGAGGTTGCATGACCAGTGCGGGTATATCGCCCGGCAGACCGGTTTCGGCGGCAACGGAAATATGCCCGGATGAAGGCGCCGCCGGTTCGGGAATCAAATCCGCGCAGGCAGTGAAGACAGTGAATAAGAACAGACAGGCGACAACCCGTCCGCTCGCTGATAAGGTTCCATTAACCCGTCCCGGCCCGGGACTGTTAACCGGTGGGGACGATCCTTCCACAACTACGTGAATTCCATGTAACAATTCCATGATGCTCCATTGTTCCTGTATTTCCTTTATACCAGTCCCCGGAGCACATGCCGGCACCCGTGAACTACCCTGTGATTATTGAGGATAGACCCTCACGCGCCGGATTGCAAATGAAATTTTACGGTTTGTCAGGACGGTATCAGGGCAACCGCATACTTCTATATGCAGGCGAAAGACCTGCCGGTACAACAACAACGGACTTGAGTCCTCCCGCCCGTTGTGCTACATTCCTTTCATCTTGACGACAGCGCCACAACAAGGAGGATTTCCCATGGCCGACACCACACAAGAACCCCCCGACACCACCTTTGCCGACATCCGCGCCATCCTGCGCACCGTATCGGAAGAACAGGCAGAGCTGGCCGGGCAGATGAAGGAGCAGTCCCGGGCAGCCGACCGGCGGCTGAAGGAAACCGAGCGGATGATACAGGAAACCA
>JAPOQU010000081.1 GCA_026710545.1 Gammaproteobacteria bacterium
GGGAAGTCGGCGCCAGCGGCGTGGGGTTGTACAGGACGGAGTTCCTTTACATGAACCGTGAAGCGCCCCCCGAGGAAGAAGAGCATTATGAAACCTACCTGGGTGTGCTCGATACGATGGCGGGTCTGCCGCTGACCATCCGGACCCTGGACCTGGGCGCGGACAAACAGGTGGACGGCGGCAGGCAGGAAGGTCCGGTCCAGTCAAACCCGGCGCTGGGGCTGCGGGCCATACGCCTGTGCCTGAAGGAGCCCGCGTTATTCCGGCCACAGTTAAGGGCTATCCTGCGCGCTTCCGCCCACGGGGAAGTCCGCTTGATGATCCCCATGTTATCGAACATTCAGGAAACCAGGCAGGTGTTGGAGATGATCGAAGAGATAAAGACGGAACTGCACAGGCAACAACTTGGATTTGACGAGAACATCCCCGTCGGCGCCATGGTTGAGGTGCCGGCTGCCGCCATCTGTGCGGATATTTTCGCCGATGAACTGGATTTCCTCTCTATCGGCACGAACGACCTGATCCAGTACACCATGGCCATTGACCGGGTTGATGATGAAGTGAACTATCTCTATGAACCCCTGCACCCGGCCGTTTTGCGGCTGATACACATGACCCTTGAAGCAGGCGCCAGGGCGGACATCCCCGTGGCCATGTGCGGCGAAATGGCGGGGGACAACAGGTTTACGCAATTATTGCTGGGTCTGGGGCTGCGCGAGTTCAGCGTGCATCCGGCCTACCTGCTGGAAGTCAAGAAAACCATCATCGAGAGCGACCTGGACAGGCTGACGCCTGTTGCAGGCGCAGCACTGCAGGCCCGGTCGGGGGCGGAAGTTGAAGCACTGTTGATGCAGTTGCAATCTGCATAACCAGGTCGCGGTCTAATCCATTGACCGGGACATCCCGGCCAACCCCGATGCAGACGCCGCCCGTTTAAAACCAGTCGACGGTGCCGGACGCCCGGGATCGATTTCAATTCTGCCCCAATTTACTCTATTCTTACGCCCATGAGTGAACTGTCCCGACAAGAAGCGCTGTTTGAACGCCTGGAGAGCGGCGACCTGGCTCAGGTCAGGTCGATGCTGGAATCGTTCCACCCGTCGGAGATTGCAGACTTGCTGGAAAGCCTCCCCGGACGTTCCAGGAGGGTACTCTGGGAACTGGTCGACCGGGAGGTTGAAGGTGACGTATTGACCGAAGTTCAGGACGCGGTCAGGGCCGGACTGCTGGAACGGATGCAACCCCAGGAGGTGGCGGATGTTACCAAGGATCTGGATACGGACGAAGTGGCGGATATCTTGCAGGATCTGCCTGAAGATGTGGTTGACAGCGTATTGCAGTCCATGGACGCGCAAAACCGGGAACGCATTGCGTCGGTGTTGTCTTACCCCGAGGACACGGCAGGCGGCCTTATGGATATCGATGCAGTTTCGGTGCGCGCGGACGTGTCGCTGGACGTCGTGGCGCGTTACCTGAGACAACTGGGCGAGGTGCCCGAACATACCGACAGCCTGATCGTCGTTGACCGGAAAAACCAGTACCTGGGGTTGCTCTCGCTGGCTGACGTGCTGGTCAACAGATCGGAAGACAGTGTCGGCGAGCATATGTATGAGGGGGTCGGTATTCCCGCCGACATGCCGGCTGAAGACGTGGCGCGACTGTTTGAGCAGCGCGACCTGATTTCCGCTGCGGTGCTGGACCGGGACAAGAGACTGCTCGGCAGGATCACCGTCGATGACGTGGTGGACGTGATCCAGGAACGGGCGGAACAGACCATGCGCAGTATGGTCGGCCTGGGCGACGACGATATCTTTTCCTCGGTCCTGTCAAGCACCCGCCGGCGCGCCGTCTGGCTGGCGCTCAGCCTGCTCGGTGTTTTTCTTGCGGCCTGGGTGATCGGCCGGTTTGAGGCGTCCATACAGGAACTGGTGGCGCTGGCGATCCTCATGCCTATCGTCGCCGCCATGGGCGGCATCGCCGGCAGTCAGAGTCTCACCATCTCCATCCGCGGCCTGGCGCTGGGACAGATCTCCAGAAAAAATGCCCGTTCGCTCCTGTTGAAGGAACTGGCGGTCGGATTGTTCAACGGCGCGCTGTGGGCGGCGGTCGTCGCCGGCGTCGCCACACTCTGGTTCGGCGACCGCGGGCTTGGCCTGATCATCGGCCTGGCAATGATAATCAACCTGGTGGTTGCAGCACTGGCCGGAACCGCAATCCCGCTGGTCCTGAAAAGAATGGGTATCGATCCGGCTATTGCCGGCGGGGTCATACTTATTACGGTAACTGACGTGGTGGGCTTCATGACCTTCCTTGGTCTCGCTACGATATTCCTGTTGCCCTGACCGTGTCCGCCACCTTGACGGAAGTCAGGGAAGCGGTTACATCACCAGCTGAACAACACCCACTGCGGCACGGAAAAGTCGTCGTAGATCTCACTCATCCGGGTTTCCATCTGGCCGTCCCCATCCCGGTCCACCAGGTAGTAGGCGAGCCCTGCCGCGGGTGTGATCTTGGTCATGTAATGGCGTCCGTCCAGGCGGTATTCCTCTATGATGGCGTCGTCCCTGCGGATGATAGTCACCTGTGGTTCGATGGCCTGGCCGCTCTGGATCGGATCAGGCAGTTCCGGTGGTGCGGGCACCGGGGCAAGCTCTTCATCCTCGTAAGTCTGCGCAACGGCCGCGCCGGCCAGTAACAGGCTGAATATACTGACGACAAGATTTTTCATTGTTTTTTCCGGTTTGTTTAATGGATGTCCGAGGTAGATGAAGAGTACAGTGAATATTGGCAACTTTCAAAGCGTGTTTCATTATAATGCATGATTATGCCAAAGAAATTATTAACGCTGGTAGACGGGTCCTACTACCTGTTTCGAGCCTATCATGCCATGCCGGGTCTCACCAACGCCGCAAATGAGCCGACCGGCGCGATCTTTGGCGTTATCAACATGTTGCGCAAGCTGATCCGGGACGAACAGCCGGACTGCTTCGCCGCCGTTTTCGATGCCAAGGGGAAAACCTTTCGTAACGACCTGTATCCGCCATACAAGGCCAATCGTCCCCCGGCGCCGCCTGATCTGGTAGCCCAGATCGAGCCGTTGCATGAAATTATCCAGGCCCTGGGCGTACCCCTGCTGCGGATTGACGGTGTGGAAGCGGACGACGTGATTGCAACCCTGGCGGCGCGGGCAAGCCAGGCGGGCTTCAGGGTCCTTGTTTCCACCGGCGACAAGGACCTGGCACAAATTGTTGATGATGATATCCACCTGATCAATACCATGAACAATACCCGCTATGACCGCGCCGGTGTGATTGAAAAATACGGGGTGCCGCCGGATCGCATCATCGATTACCTGACCTTGACCGGCGACACGTCGGACAATGTACCGGGCATTCCGAAAGTGGGGCCCAAAACTGCAGTCAAGTGGTTGGCGCAACACGGCAGCCTGGATGAGATCGTTGCCAATGCGGACAGTTTCGGCGGCAAGGTCGGAGAGTACCTGCGCGAGAACCTGGGTCAGATTCCATTAAGCAGGCAACTCGTTACCCTGAAGTCCGACCTGGAACTGCCGGTGGAACCGCAGCAGTTGCTCATCGGTGACCAGGATCAAATCGCCCTGAGAGAACATTACCGGCGTTGGGGTTTCAGAAGCTGGTTGCCTGAGACCAACGGCGGCGCCAGAGAACAGCCGTCATTCCGGGAACAAACGGCACACGGGGATGCAGGTCCGGACAGCGACGGACACTCGGCGGAAGTTGCGCAAACAGACGATCAGAGTTATGAAACGGTATTCACCGTCGAACAGTTGGAGGGCTGGGTCGACAAGTTGGCCGCGGCGCGCATTTTTTCCCTCGATACGGAAACCACGAGCCTGGATTATATGCAGGCTGAACTGGTGGGCCTGTCATTTTCCGTCAGGGCAGGTGAAGCGGCTTATGTTCCCGTCGCGCACACGCATGACGGGGCACCCAGGCAGATCTCGCGCCGCAAGGTGCTGGAAAAGCTGCGCCCCCTGCTGGAATCGGAAAAACACGAAAAGGTCGGGCAGAACCTGAAATATGACCGCAACGTCCTGGCCAGTTACGGGGTTGATCTGACCGGCATTGCCCATGATTCAATGTTGCAGTCCTACGTACTGGACAGCGTGGCCACGCGTCATGATATGAACAGCCTGGCGCAAAGATACCTGGGTAAAACCATTACCAGCTACGAGGACGTTGCCGGCAAGGGGGCCAAACAGGTTTCATTCAACGAGGTCCCCGTGGAACAGGCAGCCGCCTATGCCGCGGAGGACGCGGACATCACGCTGCAACTGCACCAGACACTGTGGCCGAAACTGGCCAAAGAGCCCGGGTTGCGTGAGGTTTACCAGGGCATTGAGGTGCCTCTGCTGGGCGTCATCGCGCGCATGGAGCGTAACGGTGTCATGGTCGATAGCGATATGCTGAAGCAACAGAGCGTGGAACTGGCGCAACAGATGAAGCAGATGGAGCAGGAAGCCCATGAACTGGCGCAACAGCCTTTCAATATCGGTTCCCCCAAGCAGATACAGGAAATCCTCTACGACAAAATGCAACTGCCGGTGCTGGCGAAGACACCGACAGGACAGCCCTCAACCGCTGAAGCAGTGTTGCAGGAACTGGCTGCGGAGCATGATTTGCCGGCGTTGATACTCAGTTACAGGGAGTTGAGCAAACTGAAATCCACCTACACGGACCGGTTGCCTGAACAGGTCAACCAGGTAACGGGCCGCGTCCATACCTCATACCACCAGGCTGTGGCCGCCACGGGCCGGCTATCATCATCGGACCCCAATTTGCAGAATATCCCGATCCGCACGGAGGAAGGCAGGAAAATACGCCGGGCGTTCGTTGCCTCCCCCGGGAATGTGTTGCTTGCCGCGGATTATTCCCAGATAGAACTCCGCATCATGGCGCACCTGTCGGGTGATGCCGCCCTGCTAGCCGCGTTTACCGCAGGCAGGGATATTCACCGGGCAACCGCTGCCGAGGTGTTCGGAACAGGTCTCGACGACGTTGTCCCCGAACAGCGCAGGGCGGCAAAAGCCATCAACTTCGGCCTGATTTACGGCATGTCGGCATTTGGTCTCGCCAGGCAACTGGGCATTGGCAGAGGCGAGGCCAGACAGTACATGGACACATATTTTGAGCGTTACCCTGCGGTAAAAAAATACATGGATTTCATGTGCGGCAAGGCTAAGGAAAACGGCTACGTTGAGACCGTCTTCAAGCGCCGTTTATACCTGCCTGATATCAACTCCGGCAATGCCGCCAGACGCAAACATGCAGAGCGTACGGCCATCAATGCGCCGATGCAGGGAACTGCGGCAGACATTATTAAACGGGCAATGATTGAAATAGATCAAAAACTGTTGCGTTCCGAAAAAAATATCAGGATGATTATGCAGGTACACGACGAACTGGTGTTCGAGGTAGCCCGGGAGGAGGTCGTGCAGTACGAACAGGAGATACGCGGGTTGATGTCCGCTGCGGCGTCACTCAGGGTTCCCCTGGTCGTTGATACAGGCATCGGCGCCAACTGGGATGAAGCGCATTAGGGGGTAGAGAACTTTTCCGGCATTGTCCTGATACTGTGCTAACATTAACAACAAATGTGTCTGTTTCTTACAAAAATTCCCATGTTGTTACCCAGGGAAGTAAGGGTGTCCGACATATAAGTCAAGCCGGGAGCCTGCCATGTTGTTGATTCCCGCGATTGATATTAAAAACGGCAAATGTGTCCGTTTGCGCCAGGGAAACATGGGTGATGAGACCGTATACAACGATGATCCGGTCGCAATGGCGACAAAATGGGTTGAACTGGGCGCAAAACGGCTTCATATCATCGACCTCGACGGCGCGGTTTCCGGGCGCCCGGTGAACGCCGATATCATCCACGATATAGCCGAGGAGCACCCCGATATCGAGCTCCAGGCCGGCGGCGGCATCCGTGACGAAGATACGATCCAGACTTACCTGGACGTCGGCGTAAACTATGTGATCATCGGCACCCGCGCGGTGACCACGCCGCATTTTGTATCCGATATCTGTCTTGAATTTCCGGGCCATGTAATTGTCGGTCTCGATGCAAAAAACGGCAAACTGGCCACCAACGGCTGGTCCAAACTTTCTCACCATGACGTGATTGATATAGCGCAACGCTTTGAACAAGATGGCGTTTCCGCGATCATATTCACTGATATCGGCCGTGACGGCATGATGAGTAGTGTCAACATCGACACCAGTGTGGAACTTGCCAGGGCGGTAACCATCCCGGTCATCGCCTCCGGCGGCGTCAGGGACCTGGATGATATTAAAGCCTTGTGCTCCGTTGCTGCCGAAGGCATAGCAGGCGCCATTACCGGGCGCGCCATCTACGAGGGAAATCTTGACCTCAAGGAAGCCCTTGACCTGGTCAGGGAACTTTGCGGCGAGCAGAATACCGGTGCAGGGTAACCGTAACATGCAGGTATACGGTTACGGATAAAAATCCGGTCCACCGGCGAACAACGGCCGGTCTGCCAGGCAAAACAGGGCGCTTATCATTATCAACCATATTTTGAGTAATCATGGGTCTGGCTAAACGTATAATTCCCTGTCTGGATGTTGATGCCGGCCGGGTGGTCAAGGGGGTCAGGTTCGTCGATATCAGGGATGCCGGAGATCCGCTGGAGGTGGCGCGCTGTTACGACGAACAGGGAGCCGATGAGTTGACGTTTCTCGATATTACGGCCAGCAACGAGGAAAGGGATACCATGTTGCACGTTGTGGAAGCCGTCGCCGGCCAGGTATTTATCCCGTTGACCGTGGGGGGCGGTATCCGTACGCTGGACGACATCCGGCGTTTGTTGAACGCCGGCGCCGACAAGATCAGTATCAATACTGCTGCAGTAAATCACCCGGAGTTCGTCCTGGAAGCGACCCGGGAATTCGGTTCGCAGTGTATTGTTGTTGCGATTGACGCGAAGCAGAGTGCCGTTGCCGGCGCGCCGTTGCATTGGCATGTGTATACCCACGGAGGACGGCGGGAGACCGGTATCGACGCGGTTTCCTGGGCGGAAAAAATGGCCGGCGACGGCGCCGGGGAGATCCTTCTGACGAGTATGGACCGGGATGGCACCAGGGACGGGTTTGACCTGCACCTGACCAGGGCGGTCAGCACCGCTGTCGGCATTCCGGTGATTGCGTCCGGCGGCGTGGGCAACCTGGACCACCTGGTTGAAGGTGTTATGGCAGGGAAAGCCGACGCGGTACTGGCGGCCAGTATTTTTCATTTCGGCGAGTACACGGTGGCACAGGCAAAAAACAGGATGGCGGAACATGGCATTGAGGTGAGGAACTGACGCATGGTGCAGGTCGATGAACTGGAGTGGCTGGAGCAAGTCAACTGGAACGCAGACGGCCTGGCGCCGGCCATAGCACAGGACTATTCTTCCGGCCGTGTATTGACGCTTGCCTGGATGAACCGGGAAGCCCTGCAACTGACCTGCGCCGAAGGCCGCGCAGTCTATTGGTCAAGGTCCCGGGGCAGGTTGTGGCGCAAGGGCGAACAGTCGGGCCACGTCCAGGAAGTCAGGGAGATAAGACTGGACTGCGACCGTGACGCGCTGTTGCTGCTGGTCGATCAGCGCGGCGGGATCGCCTGTCATACCGGCAGGGAAAGTTGTTTCTACCTGCGTAAAACCGCGGCAGGCTGGGAAGAAGCCGATCCCGTAATCAAGGATCCCGCAGAAATTTATGACAAGTAAGGGGAGACTGAAGATGGACGTAATAAACGAACTTGCAGACGTACTGATTGAACGGAAGGGGGCCGATCCGTCTACTTCCTATGTCGCTTCCCTGTACGAGAAGGGAAGGGCCGGAATTCTGGAGAAAATAGAAGAAGAATCATGGGAACTGGTTGAAGCAGCTACAACCGGCGAAGCACACGCAGTGATACATGAAACCGCAGATTTGTGGTTTCATACCCTGGTGTTGTTATCCCACCTGAATGTCCATCCTGTTGAGGTATTCTCCGAACTGGAAAGACGCCTGGGCGTATCGGGCCATGAAGAAAAGGCAGACAGGACGTGAAGTCTGGGGCCGGCGTAAGAACCCGCACCAGGCCGGCCTGCCATTCCATCCGGCGCCGGGGGAGATCCGGGAAGTTCCGGGAAATGAATTGTGGTCCTGTCTGTGGCATAATCAATACCGGTAATTGTCCTGCTGGAGATGAATTATGAGTTTTGGTGTCTGGGAACTGGGAATCCTTATGGTCATCGTCGCCCTGTTGTTCGGGACCAAAAAGCTGGGGAGCATCGGCGGCGATCTCGGTAAAGCGATCAAGGGGTTCCGTACTGCGATAAAAGACGACGAACCTGACGACGGGGAGCAGTCCCCGGCCGGCCAGGTTATTGAAGGTGAGGTTGAAGGCGGCCAGAAAGGGAAACCGGCCGAATCCTGATCTCACCGGCCTGATACCCCATGTTTGATATCGGTTTCTGGGAACTGCTGCTGATTGCCATAGTCTCGCTGCTGGTTGCCGGTCCCGAGAAACTGCCGGAACTGGTGCGGGACGCCGGCCGGTGGACGAGGAAATTGCGCCGCTACGTTACGCAGGCAAAGTATGAGTTTGAACAGCAGTTGCGCATGGATGAGGTAAGAGATTTTACCGAACAAGTGGAACAGATGGACAAACTGATGGACGTTGCCCCGGATAAACACGGAAACACCAAGACGACCGACAACTGAAACCTGTAAACCCGGCGACCCATGGCGGACAGTTCCCCCCCTCCGGATACCGATACGGAACAACCTCTCATCGCCCACCTGGCCGAACTTCGCAACAGGCTGCTGCGAAGCCTGGCCTGCGTGTTTGTCATCTTCCTCGGCCTCAGCGTGTTTGCCAATGATATTTACGCGCTGGTAGCCGGACCGCTGCTGGCGCAACTGCCTGAGCAAAGCAGCATGATTGCCACTGAAGTCGCGGCGCCGTTCCTGGTGCCATTCAAACTCACTTTTTTCGTTGCCGTGCTCGTGTCCGTGCCGTACCTGTTGTACCAGGCATGGGCTTTTGTCGCGCCGGGACTGTATCAGAATGAACGGCGCCTGGTCCTGCCCTTGATCTCAAGCAGCGTCCTGTTGTTCTACCTCGGGATTGCGTTCGCTTTTTATATCGTGTTCCCCCTGTTGTTTGCGTTCCTGACGTCTACTGCGCCGGTCGGTGTGACGGTGATGACCGACATCGGCCATTACCTGAATTTTATCCTCAAGATGTTCTTTGCCTTCGGCGTTGCCTTTGAGGTGCCCATCGCCATTATCCTGCTGGTGTGGACGGGGATCGCAACGGTGGAATCACTGGCGAAAAAGCGGCCCTATATCATCGTCGGAGCGTTTACCGCGGGCATGTTGCTGACCCCGCCGGACATCATTTCCCAGGTCATGCTCGCGGTACCCGTGTGGTTGTTGTTTGAACTGGGCCTGATCCTGGGCCGGTTTGTCAAACGCCGGGCCGATGATACCCCGGAAGACAGCGCCTCGGCAGCGGAATAAGCCGTGTCGCCGAGGGTTGCCCCCCACGTGCCATTCCCGCTCTCACCCGTCATTCCCGCGCATGCGGGAATCCAGTGAACAAGCCATCGCCTCCGGCGACACATAATATGTCCTCCGCCATAATTTCCCGGCGCCATTTCCTCGCCCTGCTGGGCGGGATGAGCATAAGCGGTTGCCTGCGCGGACCCATGCTGTTCAACCCCTGCCTGCCCGCGCGCCTGCCGGAGTCCCTGGCGAATCATGAACTGGCACGGCAGGCCTTCGATGGCTTGCGGCCTGACCATATCTGGGACGGTCATGTGCACCTGCTGGGCACCGGCGACAGCGGCAGCGGCGCCTGGATCAACCCGCAATTGAAATCACTCCGGCATCCCCTGCAATATACCCAGTTGCGGTTCTACCTGAACGCATCCTGCGCGGCGGAAGATAATGCAGATGAGAGTTTCCTGGCCCGGCTGCTGGCCCTGAGACAGGGGTTCCCGCCGCAGAGCCGGTTCATGCTGCTGGCGTTCGATTACAGCTACGACGAGACCGGCCGGCGCCGTCCCGACCTGAGCGCATTTCACACGCCCAACGAACTGGCCGCCCGCCTGTGCCGGGAATACCCCGGGGATTTTGAATGGATTGCCTCGGTACATCCCTATCGCGAGGATGCCGTCGAGGCCCTGGAGCAGGCGAGCAAGGCCGGCGCCCGGGCCGTGAAATGGCTGCCGCCCGCCATGGGCATGGACCCCGGCGCGGCCCGCTGCGATGCCTTCTACACTGCCCTGGCCAGGATGGGACTGCCCCTGCTGGTGCATGCCGGTGATGAAAAGGCCGTGCACGGCAGCGGACGACAGGAATTCGGCAACCCGCTGCTGCTGCGCCGGCCGCTGGAACACGGCGTAAAAGTGATCGTGGCGCATTGCGCCTCACTGGGGCAGGGCAGCGACCTGGACAAGGGCGCCGGCGGCCTCCGGGTGAGCAATTTCAGCCTGTTTGCGCGCCTGATGAATGATCCCCGCCATGAAGGATTGCTGTTCGGCGATATCTCGGCCGTGACCCAGCGCAACAGGCACGCCTCAGTGCTGAAAGCGCTGCTGGAAACCGATGCCTGGCACGGGCGCCTGGTAAACGGTTCGGACTATCCCCTGCCCGGCGTCGTGCCGCTGATATCCCTGCGCAAGCTGCGGTCACAGGGCTTCCTGGACAAACCCGCGGAACCCGTATTGAATGAGGTGCGCCGACATAACCCCATACTCTTCGATTTCATGCTGAAACGCCTGTTACACAGCGGCGGAAAGCGCTTCAGCCCCGGCATTTTCGAGAGCCGGCGGGTTTATGGATAGCATTAGAATTAAGGGGTCAGAGTAAAAATTCAGCGAATTTTTACTCTGACCCCATGTATCTCCAATTCTTTTTTTCAATAAATGTGCTATCATTTGTGTACACAAAGCAGGAACTGTCTGTCATGTTGTCTTTCGGTATAAGAAATCTGCGGGAAAATATCGGCTCTTACGCTGCCCAGGCAGAAGCCGGGGAAATCAGTATCATCACCCGGAACGGAACGCCGCTGACAGTCAACATTCCATTCGATGAGACGTTGTTGAAACTGGGCGTTCACAAGGCGCTGGCCGTAAAACTCTACCAGGAAAGAGTACTGACCCTGAATAAAGCTGCCAGACTGGCTGAGATGCCGATGGATAACTTTGTTGCGGTTTTGGGTTCGGTTGGCACTTCAGTGTTCGGCTACGATACCGATGATGTAGAGAAGGAATTGGACGAGTTTTGAAACCGGGAACTCCCTGGTTAAACCGATTGCGAATATCATTATGAGGATAGTTGAAACCCATTCTCACTTTAATGGCCTTGAACATCTGCTTGTCCACAAACCACAACTATGGCAAGAAATAAAGGATGTCATACAGGAGGTGGACGAAAATGCTTCAAAGACAACGGCATCAAAAGAAAGGGGTACGAATGGCCTTCAGTATAACCCGGTTGAAATAAACAAGGCGTTTAAGAGGCTCCTTGAAGATAAGGAATGGAAAGCAAGCCGGGCTGCCATGAACCCGGAACAACAAAAGGAAGAAATCGAACAAGCAGGCTCAGCCCCGATATACAGCTACAACCAAACTGATTTTGTGAAGGACAGGGTGGCGATCGAGGTCCAGTTCGGAAAGTATTCCTTTGCGGCTTACGATTTATTTGTCAAACACCTCGCATTTTATATAGGTGACAAGATCGACGTCGGTATTGAGATTTTGCCGATGAAGCAACTGCAATCCCAGATGAGTTCCGGTGTGTCCTACTACGAAGGGGAACTGTACAACGTTATCAGGCAGGGCCGTGGTGTACCGGCGGTACCTCTTGTTATCGTAGGGATAGAGGAATAACGCGTAGTAACTATCAGGTCTGCTCCCAAGGCAGCCCATGAAAGCGCCAGCCGTTGATGTTGCTCCGGTGGCGGTTTTCGTCCGGGTCGCCTTCGAAGCCTTCGGCGATGTTTACCGTGTGTTTGTAACCCTGTTCCGCCAGCAGTTGCGCCGCCAGCGTAGAACGTTTGCCGCTGCGGCATAAAGTCAGGACTGTGACGTCCCTGCTTGCCGTTCCGAGAAGTTCGATGACCTTTTGCGAAAAATCCGGGTCGGTCTGCCAGTCCGGCGCTTCCTGGATGGGCACATGTACGGCGCCTACGGGGTGGCCCACGTAATCGAACTCGACCTTCGATCGCACGTCAAGCAGGATCGCGTTCGGGTTGTCCTGGAGTATTTTCCAGGCCTGTTTGGGGTTTACTTCGGTAACCATGATGTTGTCCTCCAGGGTGAAGGTTAATGATGACGCGCGTCATGTTACCACAGTGCCGGAAGTCCCCCTGGGCGTCATTCCGGCGAATCATGCCCTGGCATGTTGTAAGGCAGGGGCCGGAATCCAGTGATTAAAGTGTCGCCCGCAGGGCGACTCGTTATTTGACTGGATTCCCGCCTGTGCGGGAATGACGGACAGGGGGACGGTGTTGTCTGTCAGGATGCAGATGAAGCAACCTTATTGAACCAGTGCAGCTTGTATATCGGCGATGATGGATTGCGTGGCTTGCAGGGGGTCGGGTGACTGTGTGATCGGGCGGCCGACCACCAGGTAGTCCGCGCCGCCGGCGATCGCCTGGCGGGGCGTCAGGGTGCGTTTGTGATCGTCATGTCCGCTGTCGGTCGGCCTGATGCCCGGGGTAACGATCAGGAACTCCCGGTTGCGTAACTCCCGGCGCAAGGCGCGCACGGACGAACCGGATGCGATCAAGCCCTCACAACCGGCATCCAGGGCCTGCTGCGCCCGGCGCAGGACGATGGCATCCGTGTCCGGCATGGCCCCGTCGGGGGAAAGATCCTTGAGATCCGCGGCGTCCATGCTGGATAGCACGGTAAGCATCAACAGGCAAGGTTTGTCGTTGTCTCCCCGCCCCTGTTTGGCTGCGGCCACCGTGGAACTCCCGCCATGGATGGTCAACAGTTCCAGCCTGCCGGCAAATTCATTCGGCATGTTGGCCAGCGCAGCCTCTACGGTGCGGTCGATATCGTTGATTTTCAGGTCCAGGAAGACCTTCCTGCCGGCTTCCAGCAGGGTCCTGATGAACGGCCAGCCTTCGCCCAGGAACAGTTGCCAGCCTACCTTGTAGAAGTTGACCGCGCCTTCCAGTTTTTCGATCAGGCGGTTGGCCTCTGCGGCGTTGTCGAAGTCCAGCGCAACGATCAGCCGATCCGCCGGCGCGGGGTTTGTCGGTGAAAATTTATCTGCCATGAATGACTCTCATGGATGCAATCCTAGCATAGTTCATTGGATGATACCGTCCCGTTCCAGTTGCCGGAGCGCGTGTTCGGTTTTCAGTTCCGCCAGGCTGGTCTTCCTGAATACGGGCTCATCCCTGTTCAACGACAGGACGCGGTCGCGTTGGCCCACCGCGTGGTTGCGGCGCCAGTCGCTTGGGCCGAACAGGCCGTAGACGGGAATGGAACCGCAGGCCAGCAGGTGCATGGGCCCCGAGTCATTGGTCACTGCGAATTGGGCGTGGGCCGTGAGGGCAACCAGTTGCAGGAACGAGAACGCGCCGGTTGCATCCGCGCCGGTGCCGCGGGTCAGGTCGGCGTTTGTGCGCCTGTCTTCCTCCCCGCCTGCCCAGACTGTAACAAAACCGCGCTGTGCCAGGGATACGGCCAGCTCCCGGAAGTGGGGCCAGCGCTTTTCCGGGCGCCGGGCGCTGGCGCCCGCGTGCATGATGACGAGTTTCCGGTCCGTCAGGTCCCGGGCCTGCAACCATGCATGGACCTTTTCCCGGTCCTGATCGGAGGGGTACAGGCAGGGGACGACTGCGTCGGTGGAGATGCCGGCAGCCTCAAGTACTTCCAGCATCCTGGCGTGGATATGGCATTGGCCCGTGTAGTGGCTCTGCGGGTGGATGTTGTAGGGAAAACGCGGGTGGTTGCCAACCCGTTCCGGTATGCCCGACAGGCCGCACATTACGCCGCTGCGGTCGTTTGACTGCAGGTCGTATCCCCGCCGAAACCGCTGCCTGCGTATCCACTGCACCGTTGCCAGGGTGGACCGCAGGCTGCTGCGATCGAAAGTCTTCAGCTCCAGGCCGGGCCGGGAGCCAAATAATTCGCCGTAGGTGGGACCGGTAAGGAGAATGCAGCGGCGGGGCGCGTGATGCCGCAAAATCCGCTCAACCAGGCCGGTCGCCATGACCACGTCGCCTAGTGCTCCGAGCTTGATGATCAGTATGTCCTCGCGCACCGCCGTCAAGTAAAGTCCCGGACCATTCAGGCGGTGATCCTGACCGCCACCGAGCCGCCCCTGGCGCAAAAGGCCAGGTATTCGTAGTTCCAGTCTTCCTCCCCGATATATTCCTGGAACGCCTTGAACTCGTGTTCCTGCCAGTTCGGGTAATTGAAATATTCGTCGAAGACGATCACCGTACCGGGCCCGATGCGCGGCGCCATTAGGTTGAATACGGTACGGGTGGAGGAATACAGGTCGCAGTCCACGTGCATGAAGCGCATAGTCTGGTCGTGGTCCTCGAGGAAAGCAGGCAGACTCTCGGCAAACGCGCCTTCATGGATCCTGACGTTGCCCGGCAGGCGTTTGGGGCGGCCGGCAAACCCGCCGCGCCGTTCCGTGGTCCCGGCCCAGTCCTCCGGCAGGCCCAGAAAGGAATCAAAGCCGTACACGGTATCGTTTACCAGTTTGCTCAACAGCCTGATACTGGCGCCCTGCGCCACGCCAAATTCGGCGTTCAGTCCGGCGCGGTCCGCATGGGCCAGCGCGTATTCGAACAACGCCTTCCTGTTGCGGCAGATCACACAGTGGCGCATGTTGTTGTTGATGTACTCCAGCGTTTCCCGTTTGGCCTGAAGTTGCAGGTCGAGCAACAGGTCGCGGGCATAGAACTTGTGCACGAAGCGCTGGTAGAGACGCTCCCGCAGGTTACTGAACGGATTTTTCATCAGTCTCTCCCCCGGAATTTCGTGCCTGTTCGTACAAGGCCAAGGTCATGTCCAGCATGCGCTCAAGGGTAAAGGTCCGGTTGGACGCGATGTCCGGCGGGGCATCGAGAAAAGCCCGGATCTTCTCCGCCGCCGCATTGGTATTCCCCGGTTCGACCAGGCCGGCCGGTTGCAGTTCCGCAAGGACTTCACTCGCGCCCCCGTGGTCATATGCAACCACCGGCCGCCCCAGCGACAAAGCCTCCAGCGCGGTCCGGCCGAAGGCCTCGGGGATGTTTGCCAGGGACAGGACAACGTCGGAGACGCTCATCACCTCGCGCAGGTCGGTGCGCGTGCCCAGGAACGTGATGTCATGTTCCAGGCCGCGCCGGACGGCCAACCGGTTCAATTCCTTCAGGAAACCCCGCCGCCGCGCCGCCGCGCCGCCGCCGACCAGTCCGTGCACGTTTCCCCCGGATCGTTTCAACTCCCCGACGATGTCGATAAAATCCGCATGCCCCTTCCAGCGGGTGATCCGCCCCGGCAGGGTAACCAGCGTCTTGCCCTGCAGTTGCGGTTGTTCGGAGCGCCAGCGGTCCAGCCAGTCAGCGGCAGGACCGTACCCCCGCCGGTAACGCTGCGGGTCCACCCCGCGCTGAATGATCGTGATCTTTCCGGGGTCGGCGCCGGGGTAGTTGGCCAGAACGTAATCGTATATGTAGCGGGAGACGGCGATCACCCTCTGCCCCCGGGTCATGACGGCGCTGTAGCGGTTAACCCGGTAGGGGCCGTGCACCGTGGTGATGAACAGGGGGCGGTCCTCTGCCGGCATGTTTTTCCATGCCAGGTAGGAGACCCAGGCCGGCAGGCGCGAGCGGGCATGCAGGATGTCCACTTTTTCCTCGCGCAGGAAACGCCGCAGCCTGCCTGCCAGCAGCAGCGTAACAGGTGATTTTCTGCCGATCGGCCAGGTATGGTGGTGCGATCCGTTTGCGGCAAGTTCGGCCTGCAGCGCGCCGCCGCCGGAGATAACCAGCGAGCGGTGGCCGCGCCGCGCCAGTTCGGCCGCCACATCGAGGGTGCCGCGTTCGACCCCGCCTGTCTCCAGGGCGGGCAAGGTCTGTAACACGGTTAACGGCACGCGGGTCGCCCTGTTATTCCGTAAGCAGACCCATTTCCAGCAACAGGCGGGCGCAGCGGTTGGCTTCATCCAGCGGCCGGGGCGGAACAGGTAACCCGGCACCGGAAGTCCAATCGTCCTGTGTGCAAACGAAGCGGTCATGTTGCAATTGATCGATTGCCCGGTGCAACCGGCTTGCGGATTTCCTCGGCAGCGGCAGCAGCCCGACGCGACAACCGGCGGTCAGCGCCTCGTATATCATGGAAATGCTGTCTTCGCTTACCCATACGTCACTGGAACGCGCCAGTGCCCCTGCCAGCCAGCCCTCGTCGCACTGGTCCCACAACACTACGTCAACCCCGTCGGCTTCCAGACCGGCCAGTTCACGGGTCAGTTGCGCGGGGGTCCGGGGCGAGTTCGACAGTGTCCAGTAGCGGCGTGTATGGCCTGCCAGCAGTTGCCTGATACGGGACAGCAGCGCAACCGGGTCCAGGCGGTAATGCCGGGAAGGCCCTCCGACCAGGATAAGCCCGTGACCGGGATCGTGGTTTGATTGGAGCTGGATGGGATTGACCGCGCCCGTGGTAATGATGACGTTGTCCCGGACCGGGGGATTGTCATGGGACGGTACCAGACAGTAATCGAACCAGCTCAGGGGCAGGCTGGGGCGCATGAGCACGATGGTCCTGGCCCGGTAAACCCTGCGCAGGGTCAGCAGGACGGCGTGGGTGGCGTGCCCGGCGCCGACCGCTACCTGTGGCGGCGGCAGGTCGCGCGCCCAGGGCGTTTTCCGGTTAAGACAGGACGCCAGCGACCGCATCAGCGGCGGCGCAGCCACCCGGCACACCGTCAGCGGCGCGTGCCGGCGCAGGGCCTCGATCAGCCCGGTTGACTGGTTCTGGTGGCCGCGTTTTCCGTCACAGATCTGCCAGAGGGTGACAGGATCGGATGAATGTTGACGGGATACGTGGTTCAAACCGGATCAGGCAGTGGCTTCCAGCGTAAACTCGGTTCCGCAGTAGGGGCATTTCGCCTTGCCCGTCTCCTCAATGGGCAGGTACACCCGCGGGTGAGAATTCCACAGGCTCATGTCCGGCAACGGGCAATGCAGGGGCAGGTCGCTCCGGTTGATTTCATAATGTTGCCTGTCGTTCGGCGTATTGGTTCCCATAGCCCGTATTTCTCACCAAGTGATGCGCCCCGGCGCTCATACTGCCTGCGCAACGTCGCGGGTTTCCTCCACGTAGGTCAGCCATTCCGGGTGCCGGACCTTGCGGCCTTGAACCTGGTCGAAGAACATAGTCTGGAGTTTCCGGGTCACCGGACCGCGCCGGCCTGTCCCGATTGCCCGGTTGTCCAGTTCCACTACGGGGGTGACCTCTGCCGCAGAACCTGTGAAAAATGCCTCATCAGCCACGTATACCTCGTCCCGTGTCAGGCGTTTTTCCTTTACTTCCATGCCCAGCTCCCTGGCGAATACCATGATGGTGTCCCGGGTCACCCCTTCCAGTGCCGAGGTCAGGTCCGGGGTGTATATCATGCCGTCGCGTACGATAAAGATGTTCTCGCCGCTGCCCTCGCTGACGTAGCCTTCGTTGTCCAGCAGCAGCGCCTCGTCGTAACCGCATTCCAGCGCTTCGTGCAAGGCAAGGATGGAATTGATGTAGTGGCCGACGGCCTTGGCCTTGCACATGGAGATGTTCACGTGGTGCCGGGTGAAGGACGACGTCCTGATACGGATACCCTTCTCCAGTCCCTCATCGCCCAGGTAGGCGCCCCATTCCCAGGCGGCGACCGCCACATGAACGCTGAGGTTGTTCGCGCGCAGGCCCATTCCCTCGGAGCCATAAAACGCGATGGGACGGACGTATGCCGCGGACAGGGCGTTTTCCCGCACCACCGTGACACAGGCCTCGTTAATCTCGTCGAAGGTGTAGGGGAGGCGCATCCCCAGGATATGCGCCGAACGCTCCATGCGCCGGGTGTGGTCGTGCAGCCTGAAAATAGCAACGCCGCGCGGCGTCTCATAGGCGCGCATGCCTTCGAATACCCCCACCCCGTAATGCAGCGTGTGGGTAAGCACGTGCACGTTCGCCTCCCGCCAGGGAACCAGTTCGCCGTCAAACCAGATGACGCCGTCGCGATCAGCCATTGTCATGTGATGTCTCCTTCAACATTTGATTATTTATCCGCTTTCCGAAAATTCAAGCCGCAATTTTAACACCAAACTGCGGAAACAGTATAACCGGCCTACGGAAGAGAAATCCGGGCGAGGCGCTCCCCGACTTTTTCCACGACGATGTCCACGGGGATGCTTTCAATATTGCTGTCGGGGGCGGTGAGCCAGGCGCCGCCGGCCCCCCAGGGGTGGTAACGTTCAGGGCTGCCGGGACCGAACAGGGTAAAGGAAGAGGTGTTGACGGCGGCGGCAATATGACCGAGGCCGGAGTCATTGCCGAGAAACAGGGTCATGCGCGCCAGCACGGCGGCGGCCTGCAGCAGTGTCGTGCGGCCGCAGAGGTTGATACAGGGCAACCGGACGCGCCCGGCGACGAGTTCCGCCTGCCGGTTGTCGGCGTCATTGCCCAGCAGCACGAGCGCGTCAACCCCGCCGCGGAGTTCGTCTGCCGTCTGCGCGTAATTTTGCGCGGGCCAGATCTTCTTCTCCCAGTTTGCGCCCGGACCGATGCACAGCCACCTGTTCCCGGGCAGTTGCCGGCATACCCCATCGGCATAATCCCTGTCCTCCTGTCCCGGCCACAAGGTGGTGGAGGGTATTTCCGCGCCTTCAGCCAGTGGGGAGACGGCGGCAAAATGCCGCTCAACCGCATGGGCCTGCCCGCCCCCGTCTGTCTTCACAAGCCTTTTGTCAGCCCTGACCAGGCGCGCCAGGATATCCGTGCGCAAATCGACGACGAGGTCGTAGCGCTTGCGGCGCAGTTCGAGCAGCAGGGCCGGCACGCCGCGTAAAAACCGTTGTTTCCGCTTGTGATAAATCTCACCCCGGTAAGGGCAATGCCGGAACAGCATGGACGAACGCTCGTCGCCGACGATATCGACGGTCGCGCCGTCATCATACCGGTGCAGAAACTGCAATACCGGGGTCGTCAGCAGCGCATCGCCGATATTGCTCAGCGTAATAAACAGAAATTTACTTCCCTTGTTATTCACCAATGGTTTCCGGGTAACGATTTTGAAATAGCATATCCATCGCTTTAGTTTACTATACGTAATCCAGATGCTGTTTTGATAAGGGGAGACAAGTCATGACAAATTCGGTTGAGATCAAGGCGCAGGATGCCGCAGCTTCCGTCGAAACCAGCTACACGATTTCCGTCAACAGCGGCTTCGAGGGTGTGCTGGCGGGCAGGTCCGACGAAGACTGGATCAGGGTTGAACTGGTGGCAGGGAAAAACTATGACATCAGGCTCAGCGGCATCGGGCCCGAGGCTGTGCCCGATACCGTACTGACGATTTACGACTCCGATGGGGAGGAAATTGCCTCCAATGACGATATCGAAGTGGAAGCCCTGAACCTGTTCTCCATGCTGGAGTTTACCCCGGAGAGCAGCGGCGTGTATTACATCGGCGCCGCTGGTTACCAGAGCCGGCACCGGGACAACTCGGGCACTTATGAGGTCACCGTGTTTGACGACGAGGACGACAATCCTGACACTCCCCTGGCAGTGTCCGCAGGCGAGCGCTTTCAGGGCACGCTCGACGACAAGTTCGATGAAGACTGGATCAGGGTGGACCTGGTCGAGGGGACAACCTATAACATCACCCTTGACGGTATCGGGCCCGACGCGGACACCGACACTGTGCTCAGCATTTACAACCAGGAAGGGGAGCAGGTCGGCTTTCATGATGACGTGGACTATGGGGCGGGGATGGTCAATTCACGGCTTGCATTCACCCCTGATACCACGGCCGCGTATTACATCAGCGCCGGCGCCTACCGGGGCAACCCGACCCAGGACAATGCGGGCCGCTACCAGGTGGCGGTGTATGAAGCTGATGCTTCACTGGTACTGACGGGGACCAGGCGCAGCGACTACTATTTTCATAACAGGCTTAAGGGCAGTCCCGGTGACGACGAACTGGACGGCAAGGGAGGCTGGGACTGGCTGGAAGGCGGCGCCGGCGCAGACATCCTCATTGGCGGCGCCGGCGAAGACACTGCCTCTTACCAGTATTCGGACGCGGGCGTAGAAGTTCGCCTGGATGACGGCACGGCCCGCGGCGGCCATGCGCAGGGCGATGTGTTTGCCGGCAGGAAGACTGTCGGGATTGTCGCAGGCGATGAAAAACCCTTGAACAGCGAAGTCCCTGATTTCGAGGAATTTATTATCTCCATTGTGTTCACCGGGGAGGAGGAGCAAGCGGAAGCGGTGGAGATTGAAATCCTTGATATTGAGGACCTGTTCGGCTCCGCCCATGATGACATCCTGGTGGGCACCTACGGCGCCAATTATTTGCAAGGCTACTACGGTGATGACGTGCTGGACGGCCGGGAAGGCAATGACAGGCTGTACGGGGGCGGCGGCGCGGACATGCTCATCGGCGGCGCCGGCATTGATACCGCCTCATACGTATATTCCGATGAGGGGGTGGAAGTAGACCTGCATAACGGCATCGGCCGCGGCGGCTATGCCGAGGGCGATACCTTTCCCGGCAAGCAGGTGATCGAGTATACGGACCCTGCAGGGGAAACGCGGGAAATGGAAGTACCCGATATCGAGAACCTGTATGGTTCCCTGCATGATGACATACTGGTCGGCGCCAACGGCTCCAACCGGTTGATAGGGTACAAAGGTGATGACGAACTGGATGGCAGGGGAGGTCATGATCTGCTGGAGGGGCGCGCCGGCGCCGATGTGTTGCGGGGCGGCGAGGGTAACGATCTCTCCTCTTACGCGTTTTCAGACGAGGCCGTGGAAGTGCGCTTGCATAACGGGATTGCCCGGGGCGGCGAAGCCGAGGGCGATACCTATCCCGGCAGGAAGACGGTTGAATATGTAAATGCCGCGGGAGAACCCCGGGAGATAGAAGTGCCGGATGTGGAGGACCTGATAGGCTCTGCCCATGATGACATACTGGTCGGCGCGCACGGCCCCAACCGGCTGGGGGGCTACAAAGGCGATGACGAACTGGACGGCAGGGAAGGTGATGACTGGCTGGACGGCGGTCCCGGCGCGGATATGCTGCGCGGCGGCGAAGGTAATGATACCGCCTCCTGGTTTTTTTCGAGAGAAGGTGTGGAAGTACGTTTGCATAACGGCACCGCCCGGGGCGGCGAAGCCGAAGGCGACAGTTTTGCCATAACGGTCAAATTCGGGGACGCAGAGGATATGGTACAACTGCTGTTTATACCTGACATCGAGAATCTGCACGGCTCCACCCAGGCTGACATACTGGCAGGCGACCTGAGGGATAACCGGATTAACGGTGATGCCGGCGATGACGTATTGTACGGCGGTCCCGGCGGCGGCGATGATTTGTTGCTGGGCGGTCCCGGTGACGACAGGCTTTACGGCGGCATCGGCAATGATACCCTGGAAGGCGGCCCCGGCGATGACCGGCTCCGGGGCGGTCCCGATGACGACATGCTGGACGGGGGTGAAGGCGATGATGCCTTCATCATCGCTACCGGGGGCGGGAATGATACCATCCTGGACTTCGGCAACGGCGCGGACATCGTTGACCTGGCGGCGTTTGCAGATATCCGCTCAACCGCGGACCTGACCTTACTGCAGCAGGACAGCCATCTCGTCATAGACCTGTCCGCACAGGGCGGTGGAACGCTCACCCTGCAGGATTTCAACGAGTCGGACATCACGGACGCCCACTTTGTGTTCTTTACGGACGATGGGCCGGCAATGGCCTGATCCCGCATAAGCAGGCGCAGCAGAACCTGCGCTTGCAACAGCCAATTTAATGGGGACGGATTTAAATCCGTCCCCGGTATCGAAACGGGTGTTACTTGCCGATACAGAAGCGGGAAAAGATCTCGCCGAGCAGGTCGTCAGGAGTGTGCTCTCCCGTTATCACGCTCAGGGTTTGTTGCAGCCTGGAGAGGTCCTCGGCAAATAACTCAACGGCATGGTGCCGCTGGAACTGCTTTGCGGCCTGTTCAAGCATTGCCCCCGCTTCCCGGAGGACACTGATATGGCGGGTATGTGCGATAAAGGTGTTCTCCGAATAGTCCGACGCCATGACGCAGTGTTTTATCTCCTGTTTCAACGCGTCTATCCCCGCCCCTGTTTTTGCCGACAGGAATATCTCCCGCGTCTCCCCTGAGGACGGCGGCCTGCCCGGTTCGTGACCGGACAGGTCAATCTTGTTGAAGACATACAACAGGTTTTTCCCCGGGCTGAATTGCGCGGCTATGGTTTTCAGGTCCGCCATCTCGTCCCTGTTGACATCAGCGATGAGAATAACGACGTCCGCGTTGCCGGCCGCGGTCCGGGCGCGCCGTATCCCTTCCTGTTCGATGCGGTTGCCGGCCTTTCTTATCCCGGCGGTGTCGATTACCTTGACCGGTATGCCGTCGAGCAGGATCTGTTGCTCTATCGTATCCCGCGTGGTGCCCGGTTGCGCTGAGACGATGGCCCGTTCCACCTGCGCCAGGCGGTTTAACAGGCTTGATTTACCCGCGTTCGGTTTCCCGATTATCGCTATCTTCAGTCCTTCCGCCAGCAACCTGCCCGTTTCTGCCCGCGCGCAAATGTCGGCAAAGCTACCGCGACACGCCGCCAACCGGTCCGGTAATTCCGTTTCCGCCAGGGGATCGATCTCTTCTTCGGGAAAATCCAGGGTGGCTTCGACATAGACGCGCAAATCGGTAACATGATTTACCAGCCCTTCGAGCAACGAAGAAAACAGCCCCTCCAGCGATCGCACCGCACTTATGGCGGCCTGTTCGGAAGCGCTGGCTATCAGGTCCGCCACGGCTTCGGCCTGCAGCAAGTCGATTTTATTGTTCAGGAATGCCCGTTCGCTGAACTCACCGGGGCGCGCATAGCGGGCATCCAGTGACAGGACCCGTTGCAACAGCATGTTCATCACAACCGGACCGCCGTGGCCGTGCAACTCGGCGATATCTTCGCCGGTATGGGAGTCGGGACCCTGGAAAAACAGCGCCATGCCGCGGTCCAGCACCTGCCCATGGGCGTCATGAAATGCCGTATACGAGCATTTGCGGTGTTCCGGCCGGAGTTTGCATATGGCCGTGATGATCCTGCTGCTGTCAGGTCCGGATACCTTGACGATACCCACTCCGCCCTGTCCCGGCGGCGTCGCGATTGCCGCTATGGTATCCGTATGATCCGGATGCCGGGCTACCACAGGCGCGTCACTTGGCAGCGGAGAGGCCCTCTTTTTCCAGGTTTCTCGTGATCAGCCACTGCTGGGCAATGGACAGCACGTTATTCGTGACCCAGTACAGCACCAGTCCGGAAGGGAAGAATGCAAAGAATACCGTGAAGATGAACGGCAGCGCCTTCATCACTTTCTCCTGCATGGGGTCCATCGGCGCCGGATTCAGCTTTTGCTGGATCAGCATGGTTGCGCCCATGATGACCGGCAGGACGAAGAACGGGTCCTTGCTGGACAAATCGTTCAGCCAGAAGATAAAGTCCGCCTGTCTTAATTCGACACTTTCCAGCAGTACCCAGTAGAGAGCGAGAAAGACCGGGATCTGTACCAGTATGGGAAAACAACCGCCGAACGGGTTGATCTTCTCTTCCTTGTAAATCTGCATCATCGCCTGGTTCAGGCGGGCGCGGTCGTCCTTGTAGCGGTCCCGTATCGACATGATACGCGGCTGTACCCGGCGCATATTCGCCATGGAGCGGTAGCCGGCCGCGGACAGGTGGTAAAATACGAGTTTCAGCAGGATCGTTACCAGGATGATAGACCACCCCCAGTTGCCCGTCAGGCCGTGTAACCGTTCCAGGCACCAGAACAGCGGTTTGGCCAGGAACCACAGGACGCCGTAGTCAACCGTCAGTTCCAGGCCCTCCGCCATTTGTGCCAGTTCGGACTGCACCTTGGGACCGATATACACGTAACCTGCCAGTTCACCCTGTTGTCCGGGGTCGAGTTGCAGGGTGGGGGAGACGTTGCCGATGGAATAATACCTGGATGAGAAAGACCGGGTATAGTACCGGTACGCGCTTTGCGTATCGGCAGGGAGAATGGCGCTCAGAAAATAATGCTGAATCATGGCCGCCCAGCCATTACTGATATCCGTCTCCGTCACTTCGTCATCCATATCGTCGAAACTGATCTTCTCATAACGGTTATCGGGACTGGAGAGCACCGCGCCGGTATAGGTGTAGAGCAGCCTGCGGCCTTCCCTGGACGGGTCGTCGCGTTTGATCTGGGTATACTGGCGGCCTTCCCAGGGCGCGCCCGAATTGTTTTCTATGATGTGTTTAAGGTGAACCCGGTAGGAACCGCGGGTAAAAACGAAGACCTTGCTTACCGCTATGCCGTCCGGCGATTCCCAGGTAAGCGGCACTTCCAGCACCTCCCGGCCTTCGTCCAGGGTGTAGCTGGTGCGACCTGACAAAAACGTGTCCGTGTGAGCCGGCGCCGATGCGCCGACGATGCCGCTCTGGATGACATGGTACAGGTCGGCGGAATCGTCCAGGAGTACAAAGGGCTGGTCCTGTGTGTCCAACGCGACCGGGTAATCCGGCAACACGGCGGAGACCAGGGTGCCGCCCCGGTCGATTTCAAGCCGCAGCACATCGGTCTCCACGGTTATCACGCTACCAGCGCTCCCTTGCGGTTCTTCAGCGCGGGACAAGGCCGGTGCGGTCTTATCGTCCGGTTTTACCTGGGGGATACCCGGGTCTTCATACGGCGCCGGTGCATTCCCGTTACCCGCGCCGGCAGACGCAGAGCCGTAATCCTGTTGCCAGGCCTCCCACAACATGATGGATACCAGCGTCAGCGCCAGGACAAGAATAAAACGCAGGGTGTCCATTGATAACCGGGGTACTGGTGATGTGGGCCGGCTAGGGAACCGGGTCGGCGCCGCCCGGGTGAAACGGATGACAGCAGCACAGGCGCTTCATACTCAGCCAGCCGCCGCGCAGCACACCGTGTTTTTCCACTGCTTCACCGGCGTAGCTGGAACAGGACGGGTAAAACCGGCAGTTCGCGCCCAGGAACGGGCTGACATAGCGCTGGTAAAAGCTGATCGCCCGGGTAATTATTGTCCGCATTGCAGGATCCTTTGCCAATGCATATTGAGAGACCGGCTCATGTGTCCGCCTTCATCTGATTTAATCTGTCTTTGCGCCAGCACCACAATGTCAAAACCTGACAATATCGTTGCATGTTTGCGGAAACTTTCCCGTATGGTGCGTTTTATCCTGTTTCTGGATACAGCTGTCTTTACCGCCTTCCTGGAAATAGCCAGTCCCAGTCGCGGGTACAACTTCCCGTTCCTGCATGCCAGAACGACGAACTGTGAATCCCTGGAGCGGCAGGATGATTTAAAAACGTTATTGTAATCCGCTACGTTGTTAAGTCTGTGTTTTCGCTGGAAACGGCGACGTTCAGGTGACACGGATTTGCGGGTTAAGCGGACAAGCGCTTCCTGCCTTTGGCTCTGCGCGACTTCAAAATCTGACGCCCGGCTTTGGTGCGCATGCGAACGCGAAAACCATGACGGCGTTTTCGCTTGATATTGCTGGGCTGGTATGTACGTTTCATTGGTCTTCTGTGCTATTCCCTGGATAGGCAGGCATTTTACTGTCTTGTCTTCCTGCTTGTCAATGAAAGGAGGAACAGATTCGGAAGGCATGAGGATTTTCTATTGGATAAGTCTGTTCAAGATGTATACACTCAAGTGTTCATCCACGTTTTTCGATGAGGGGACTGTTCGTTGACGTCTGTTTGGAAATCATGCCTGGAACGACTTGCCGGCGAGTTGCCTCCCGAACAGTTCAATACGTGGATTCGTCCGCTACAGGCCGTAGAAGACAGGAACAAGCTGCAATTGCTGGCGCCGAACCGGTTTGTCCTGGACTGGGTGAATGAAAAATACCTGCCCCGCATCAACGAATTGCTGCAGTCACAGGAGCGGAACGGCAGGCTGGTCCTGTCTCTTGAGGTCGGCAGTCAGAAAACAGGCGCGCGGCAGGCGCGGCGAACACAGGGCACGGTAGTCAGTCGCAACTACCTGCCGGAGAACCTGAACCGCAACTACAGGTTTACCTCTTTTGTAGAAGGAAAGTCGAACCAGCTTGCCCGGGCGGCGGCCATCCAGGTCGCGGAAAACCCCGGCAGCGCGTATAACCCCTTGTTCATGTGCGGCGGCGTCGGCCTCGGCAAGACCCACCTGATGCACGCCATCGGCAACTCCATCCTGGAAAGCCGGTCAAGGGCGAACGTTGCCTACCTGCACTCGGAACGCTTCGTTGCCGACATGGTCAAGGCGCTGCGGCATAATACCATTGACGAATTCAAACGTAATTACCGTTCGCTGGATGTCCTGCTTATCGACGACATTCAGTTTTTTGCCGGTAAGGACAGGTCGCAGGAAGAGTTTTTCTATACTTTCAACACACTGCTGGAAGGAGCGAACCAGGTGGTCCTGACCTGCGACCGCTATCCGAAGGAAGTAGACGGCATTGAAGACCGCCTGAGGTCGCGTTTCAGCAGCGGACTGACCGTTGCCATCGAACCCCCGGAATACGAGACCCGGGTCGCCATTATCAAGTCCAAGGCGGAAAACGCGCAGATAGACCTGCCGGACAACGTGGCTTTTTTTATAGCCAAGCGCTTCGTGTCGAACGTGCGCGAACTGGAAGGCGCCCTGAACAGGGTCATCGCCAATTCGAACCTCACCGGCCAACCCATTGACATCGAATTTTGCCAGCTTGCGCTACGCGATTTGCTGTTGTTGCAGGAGCGCCAGGTTACCCTGGAGAATATTCAGAAGGTTATCGCAAGATATTACAAGATCAAGGTCGCGGATCTGCTGTCAAAACGCAGAAGCCGTTCCATTGCCCGCCCCCGGCAGGTGGCCATGGCCCTGGCAAAGGAACTGACCAACCACAGTCTCCCGGAAATTGGCGACGCATTTGGCGGGCGTGATCACACGACAGTATTGCACGCTCACAGGAGAGTCGCCGAATTGCGGCAAAACGACAACAGGGTCGAGGAAGACTACAAAAACCTGCTCAGTATTCTCACTATCTAGCAGTCTGTCGGACTTGGGTGTCAGGATTGTTCTTGCAGACCATCATTCAGGCCCGTTCATCCCGACAAAGGGCACTGGCACGCAAGATTAATATATACAGGTATTCAATGGGTGTACTCAACCCGCAACAGGCGCCC
>JAPOQU010000082.1 GCA_026710545.1 Gammaproteobacteria bacterium
AAAAAATGACAGCATTTTTCAAAAGCGTCTTTTACCGTGGAAAGATACCTCACCCCCGCGCTGTCGGAAGAACTGGGCAAAAAAATCCTGCTGCTGACCGGGCCGCGCCAGTGCGGCAAAACCACCTTGTCCAGGATGTTGTGCCCGGATTACCAATACATCAATTATGACCTGGCGGAACACCGTCTGCTGCTTATGGAAAAAAGCTGGGACCGGCGCAAGGCGCTGGTGATCTTTGATGAGCTGCACAAGATGGATCAGTGGAAGGCCTGGTTGAAGGGCATCTACGACGTTGAGGGCATGTCTCCGGCACTGCTGGTCACCGGCAGCGCCAGGCTTGAGGCTTTCCGCAAGACGGGCGACTCGCTGGCCGGCAGGCATTTCCAGTTCCGGTTGCACCCGATAGACCTCAAGGAAGCAGAGGCGCAAACCGACTTGGGCAGGGATGAGATTTTTGCGCGCCTGATGACGGTGGGCGGATTTCCGGAACCTTTTTTGAAGGGCAGCCAGGCTTACTACAATCGTTGGAAACGTTCACACGTGGACCTCATCCTGAAAGAAGAACTCCTGACACTGACGGCAGTCAGGGATATTCAATCCATAGAGACCCTTATTGAATTACTGCGGACCCGGGTCGGCAGTCCCATTTCCGCCAACTCGCTTGCCCGCGACCTGCAAAAAAGTCCCAATACCATCCGCCATTGGCTGAAGCTGCTGGAAGACCTGTACGTGATCTTCAAGCTGGTCCCTTACCATAAAAACATCGCGCGGGCACTGTTGAAAGAACCGAAATACTATTTTTATGACAACGGCATGGTGCAGGGAGACGAGGGAACCAGGCTGGAAAACCTGGTGGCCTGCGCCCTGCTGAAAGAAGTGCAACGGGCGCAGGACGTGGACGGCGAGGACCTTGGTTTACAGTACCTCAGGACCAAGGACGGCCTTGAGATCGATTTTCTCGTCACCCGGGAAAAACAACCTCACCAGCTCATTGAAGTCAAGTGGAAAGACGACAAACTGAGCCGAAACTTCAAAAAATTCCTGGTAACGGAACCGCTGTCGCGCATCCAGGTAGTCGGCGAACTCGCGCATGGCAAATCCTACCCTGAGGGTGAGCGGATAGAACCGGCTAGAGAGTTCCTCGGAGGGATTTCATGGGGATGAGCAGGTGTCCCGGATTTACTCCCACTACTCGTAATGGTACCTGAGTTGAGCGATATACAAGTGATTATCGGCAACTTTGTAGACAATTCTATGCTCGTCATTGATCCGTCTGGACCAGTAGCCTGTCAGGTTATGTCTCAGCGTTTCCGGTTTTCCAATTCCTGAGAAGGGGTCGCGCTGAATTGCCTTGATCAATGTGTTGATTCGTTTCAGGGTTGCTTTGTCTGTCTTCTGCCAGTAAAGATAATTCTCCCAGGCTGTGGAAGAAAACGTGAGTTTCATTCAATAAGTTCCCGTTCCTTGCCTTTTCCGGCTTCAAGTTCGGCAATGGCTTCCAGCAGGCGCCTGGCATTGGCCGGGGCGCGCAACAGGTAGGCGGTTTCTTCCAACGCCTGGTAATCATCCAGGGACAACATGACCACGGCCGACTCCCGCTTGCGCGTAATGATAATGGGCGTATGGTCATTACATACTTTTTCCATCGTCTTTGCCAGGTTCGCCCGGGCAACAGTGTAACTGATTGCATCCATAACAACCTCCGGTTTCTATTGTACAGGATAATGTACGTATATCCTACACGCAAAAGCAAAAGGATTTCAACCCAGGAATAAAAGTTGTTTAACAAAAATTGTTTAACGAATTGGATATTCGAGCGTTATGTGATACATTGTCTTACATGACGACTTTGACCATTCGAATCGATGATAAACTTGCCTCCGAGTTGCGCGAATTCACGGCGCGCACGGGTAAACGCAAGAGTGAATTCGCTCGCGAAGCACTGAGACGACAACTTGCCCTTGAGCGTTTCAATGACCTCAGACAACGTCTGGCGCCATTCGCCGAATCCCATGGCTGGCTGACCGATGAAGACGTCTTTACAGAAGTGTCCTGAGAAACTTTAGTGGCGGCTTCTCTCGAGACGAGTAAGGCCGAGCGTCAAACACACCTGTCCCGTCGGTACCTGTGAGGGTACTGCTGGATACCAATGTTCTGGTAGCCGCCTTCACCACCCGCGGCCTTTGCCGGGACGTACTCCAAATCGTCCTTGCCGAACACCAGTTTCTTGTCGCTGAAATGGTTCTAACGGAACTCGAACGAGTGCTTGAAGATAAGCTCCGAATGCCGACGCACCAAGTCAAAGAGGTTATTGCGTTTGTCAGTGAGTATGCAGAAATAGTAGCGCCTGTCGCTCCGGCAACATGGCCCGAGCGCGACCCTGACGATCAATGGGTCGCCGCCGCGGCCCTGGACGGCGCGGCAGACATACTCGTTACCGGTGACAAAGACCTGCTTGACGCGGCTCATGGAACGAGACTTCGAATTGTCCCACCACGGGGCCTGTGGGAACTGCTTCGCAGCCGTTAAGAAGTAAATTCAGGGCGCCTGTACAGCAGGTATAGAATTTTCTGAAAAATACACAACGGACAAATTTGCTGTATAACTAACCTATGCTTGGCGCCATTCCCGTGGAAACGGGAATCCAGTAGACAAAGAGTCGCCCTGCGGGCGACACAATATTCTACGAGTAAATATGGGACACCCATAAAATCGGAAAGAGACAGAGACGGATTGAAGGACGGGGTCAATAGATTATAATGACGGCGCTTTTGTCTGGATGCGGTAGATAACCATATAACTAATTGATTGACAGAACCTTTTACTTGCAGATGCGCCGAATTATTTGTTCAAGCCGGAAATAAGAGAATTACTAGCTGGCGTAAGCGTGATCCAGGACCATCCCAAGCGCGCGCTTGTTACGGAAGCCGTTGAAGAACTGAGAGATGAAGCCGAACGTCGGGATATTGCGGTGACTCAGGTAAACTCTGCACAAATTGCGGCCCAGCATATACTTGACAGGGCACTGGCGGCATAGCCGTTCAGCCACTTGTACTTCGCATCTGCGTTATCTGCGGATTATTTCAGTTTCCGGCACTGCCGTTCAACCACCTGCTGCACACGTTGCAGCGCGGGATAGTCGCCGTGCTTTTGCTGAAACGCCTCAACTGCCGGGTCGGTCTCTTCCCGGACCTGTTCCGCTGTTTCGGCAACAAGTGTTTGCAGGTAGCCGAATTTGATGCCAAGCTCGTCCGCCAGTCTTTGCCAATGGGCCGGTCGAATGCTCCCAGGCATGTGTTCACCGCCGACGGCCAGGGCGAGTTTCGGGTCAATGCGCTCAATGGCCCGGGTGCAGACCAGGTCGTAGAAAGGCGCCAGCCGGATGGAACCGTCTTTATGGTAGAGCAGCGACAGGTTCTTGGCGTGCCCGTCGGAATTGCCGGCCAGGTAGTTGAAGATCTGCCAGCGAAGCAACTGCTCGGCGTCCAGCGCAGGTTCGGTAGAGACCTCTCTGAGCAACCGGAAACACTCGGTGAAACTGACACCGCCATCAGTCCCGTATTTGCGCTCCCTGCCGACTCCCAATGCCTGACAGAAGTCTTCCTGGTGTAATCGGCGCACCTCGCCGTAAGTCGTGATCTCGCGATCATATCGCTCAATCACCAGGTAATCGTGCGCCTGTTTATTAAGGTGCAGGTAGTGAAACTCGACAACGGCTGTATGCAAACCGATACGCCGCGCCAAATCGGTCAATACGGTCTCATACGCGGGCACGTGGCGATAGTCGGTTATGGCGAATTTGAGGATGTGGCTTGATGGGGCCTCTCCCTGCGGTAAATGGAACTGACCATCGCGAAGCAGGACCGGACATTTTTCCTGGGCGCCGGCCAGTGAAAGCCGCGGGAATTGGGATGCGGTCGCTCCGCTATGGGGGCCGGCATAGATTTGTCCTTTACGCAGGACCAGGTCCCGGAACGCCCCCTCCGTCAATTCTTGATAAGTCGACTCGACGTCCGGTTCGCGATCATCGGGCAGGATTGACAAAGCGCCGGCGCACTCTCCCCCTATCGCGCGTAACAGGTCAAAATCCGTATCCGGTATTTTCAGGTCACGCACAATGTGTTCTCTCACCCGTCCTTCGGGCAGCAGGTTGGCAAAGAAGCGGTGGGCAAGAGCGTCTTCGGGCCGATGAGGATCAGCGCTTAACGGTAACGATACGGAGATGGCAACACGGTCAGCAGCAGTCAGCCACTCATCGCAATACTGAAAGCCGATCTGGTTTGTTGTGCTGCGCCGGAGGAAACCGACCAACCGGTCTCCATACCATACGCGGAGAGTATCAGGATCGGTCATTTTTTGTCTTTCAATGTCCTGAGTAGCAGGCCCCGCGGCGCGATATGCACGTCCAGGCCCAGTGTATTCAAGGTAGTCAGGATCTTGCCGATTTCAGCAGTAGGTTTGCCGTTTTCAAAGTCGGAGAGAAAGCCGATACTGACGTTGGTTAAACCGGCGACCTTATCCTGTGTCAGGCGCCGCGCTTTTCGGTGGGCGCGGACTGCCTGGCCAAGTTCGCGGGGTGTTCGTACCTGCTGGAATTCCAGGGAGGTATCAGCCATATCAAACTCCTTTATTTATACGTTCGTGTAATTCTAGTGAGAAAATACCGTTTTTACAATAGATTTTATACGTACATGCTATTTTTAGGCTGAGGTGCTGATATGTGATTAAATTTCTACGAACGTGTATATTTTGCACCATGCGGGGCAGCATGCAGACTATAACTGCTCAAGCTTCCCGAGCAGATGCTGATTCGAATGGATGCCGGGTCTGGCCCGGCATGATAACCAGGCATCACTGGGCGGGTTACCCGGTGTTATCCGGATTTGCTATTCCTGGAGGCTAATCAATCAACCCGCATCCGGCGCATGGGATAATGCGTGTTGTGCCCATGGAATGTGGGGAACTGCTCGAAGTCTGCGCCCATATCTATCATGACGGGTGACTTCAGGGCAATGCTCAAGTCCTCCACGGATTCGAACACGACTTCGTTGCCGAGCATATATCCCAGGCAGGGCAGGTCGGTGGGGTCCTGCCATTTGATCGGCAGGTAGCACATGATGTTGGTGATGCCGGGAAAGCGTGTTTCGATTTGCGGGTGATGGCTGGTGTAGTACTCAATGAAGTGTTTTACGTCGTTGGCCGGATAGTGGTAACGCACCACGTAGGAGATCGGCGCGGTCCATTCCCCCGGTTCGGTCTCGTCCCCAACCGGGTAGCACAGCATCTCCATGGCCTCGTGGCCCAGGGTATACACTGAACTGCCGGCGACGGCTTTCACCAAGCCCTGGAACGTCTTCGATGCCAGGCCCTGTTCGAGGCTTGCAATGTCACGGTAAACGGTCTGTATGGTGAGAACCTGGCCCTGGCGGTCGTCGTCATAAGGGTCGTCAGCGAACTCCGTGGGCTCATAGCGGTCGACCCGTTCCACCCCGGGAAGCGTTGCCAGGGCGGATATATCCTGCTCGGGAAATTCCCCGCCGTTATCGATTGTTGCCGACGAGTCAGCGCTGAAGATAAGAAAATGCGCGATGGACATGTGTAAATTCTCCCCTGTTTGATCCGTTACGTGATTTTAATTGATGCCGGGAAGTATTATCATCGACGCTACCTGATTTTTCCAGGGGGAAATTATGAATACCTTCTCTAAACAGAACATCGCAGGGCTGTCGATATTTTTTCTGATACTTCTGGTCCCGTACCAGGGGGACGCCTACCAACCTGATGCGCCTTTCCGCAAGGCCATGCAGGAAAATGCCGAAGCATGGGAGAAGGAAGACCGGGCCATCGATAACAAACTGGCGGAACTCGAAAAACGCTTCGGGAAAAAGCCCAATATCATCTACGTGCTCGGTGATGACGTGGGATGGGGCGAACTGGGCTCTTACCTGGGCGGCAAGCTGCGCGGCACGCCCACCCCCAACCTGGACGGCCTGGCGCAACAGGGCATGCAGTTCCTGGCGCATTACTCCGAGCCGTCCTGCACCCCTACGCGGCTGGCATTACTGACCGGACGCCACCCGGTGCGCACCGGAGTCGATATCGTACTCTGGCCGGGACAGACACAGGGACTGGCGCCGGAGGAAGTGACCGTCGCCGAGATGCTGTCTGCGGCCGGTTACCACACCGCCATGTTCGGCAAGTGGCACGTGGGCGACCTGGAACCCCATGCGCCGGAGAACCAGGGCTTTGACTACGCCTATTACGGTCTCTACAACGGCGCCATCTATTCCTGGGTCAACCAGGACGCGTTCTACAGGGCGCAGACCGTGGACGGCGTCGGCCATTTCTATGATTTCCCCGGCACCTTCGAGGACTACCGCAAGAAGTACGGCATAGAGATCCTGGGCGCGCTGGAAGGAATCAAGGGCAAGGGCCGCCGGGAAATCGCTCCCATGTCCGCCGAATCCATGGTGGAAATGGAGGAGCAGTCCATTATCAAAATCAAGGAATACATCAGGGACAAGGCAAAATCGGACAAGCCGTTTTTCCTGTACTGGGCCAGTTATGCCCAGCAGATGGCCTCATCCCCGCGGGAATACCGCTTCGGTGAAGGGCAGGACTACCGCAACAACCAGGCCGCGCAACTGGCCCAGCACGACGACTATATACGCCAGTTGCTGGAGACGGTAGAGGACGCCGGCATCGAAGAGAATACGCTGCTGATATGGGTGAGTGACAACGGCCCCATGTATGCCTTCTGGCCCAATGCCGGCTATTCCTGGCTGCGCGGCGCCAAGGGAGAGGTCTACGAGGGCGGCGTGCGTACGCCGGGATTTGCCGTATGGCCCGGTATGATAGAACCCGGGCAGCAACCACTGGATATGATCTCGGTAACGGACCTGTTCGTCACTGCCGCCAGGGTAGCAGGAATAGAACACAAAATTCCCTCGGACCGGGTCATAGACGGTATCGATCAGTTGCCCCTGCTGCTCAACGGCGAAGGCAACGGGCGCCGTGATTATATGTTTTATTACAGCGGCAAGGACCTGAAGGCCGTGCGTATGGAAGACCATAAATTGCACATAATACCCGGCTCAAGGGGCGGTCTGCCCAACTACGAACTCTATAACATCGCCCGCGACCCGGCGGAAAAATTCGGCGCCATGTATTACCACCTGTGGTCTATCGTCCCGTTCCAGCGCATGGTCGGTTCGCACATGGGGTTAATCCGGAACTACCCGCACAGGGATATCAAATCCGGGCTGTTTTGAATGTTTGGGGTCAGAGCGATAATCGTTCATTAACCTTTTGTTTTGTATAATATTCTCTAAAATAGAATAACTCAATATCACACAATCCGTCCAACAGATATTGCAGGGAATTTAAACACCATTTCCCCATTTCCGCTACTATAAATCCGTTATCCGCGCGGTGTCATTTTCCCGGTTTTCCGCCAGACATTCCCGCTCAGGGGCAGTTATCGGCCCAAACTCTCATGATCAGATCTCTGCACACCCCGACAGCATGTAACTCAGCTTGCTGGGGACAGAATTAATTCTGTCCCCGAATTTACACAGCAAATGATACGTACAGGGTACAATAAGGATAAAGCAAAATCCGTGTACCCTGAAACCGGTACCTGGCACGGTGGACAAAGGGTCGCCTTTCAGGCAACCCAATGTTTTACTCGACGTCCACTTTTAGTTTACCCTCGTATGGAGTTGAGCAGTGTTAGGCGTGTACGTGGTAGGGGGCAGGCTCTGCGAAAGTTGGAGGATTGGCCGGTACCCATCGGAGGATGCAAACCGTTAGCTAGAACAGAAAATCAGTGGCATCCAGGTTATTCGTATCAAAATCTTGTAGGAAAATAGTGCCCCCGCCGTGTTCCGTGAGGTCAATCTTCGCGCCGTTTGCTTCGGATGTTATAGTCAGATCATCAAACCCCGACAGACTGAACGCGCTGAGGTCGATTTGGTCTTCATCGTTGGTGAAATCACCGATGATATCGTCTCCATGTCCGGCGCCAAAGATGAATGTGTCATCTCCTTCATTTCCGATAAGCCGGTCATCTCCACTGTTGCCACGAAGCTCATCATTGCCGCTGAGGCCGTCTAGAGTATTAGTGGTTTCATCACCAATCAATACATCCCCGTGGTCGGAGCCTCGGATACTCTCGACATCGACTATCACGTCACCCTCGGCTTGACCTCCCTTGGCCGTACCGTCCTCAAGGTTCACTGTCACGCCCGTGTCCGAATAAGAATAAGATACCCAATCGTGTCCGCTGCCCCCGTCCAACCTGTCAGCGCCAGCGCCCCCCTCAAGCAAGTCGTTACCATTGCCACCTTGAAGCTCGTCGTTGCCATCAAGGCCTTGCAAGATGTTCTCTCCATTATCACCAATCAATACATCTCGATAGCGGGACCCCATTACATTCTCGACATCAACAAGCACGTCACCTTCGGCATGACCTCCCTTACCCGTACCTTCCTCCAGGTTCACCGTCACGCCCATATCCGATGCCCAATAAAATATCCAGTCTACACCGTGTCCTCCATGCAATCGATCCGTACCGCCGCCACCATGAAGGGAATCATCACCATCGCCGCCCTCCAGGTAGTTGGCATTGTTGTTGCCCGTTATACCATCCTCATGATCAGAGCCAACCACATTCTCGATACCTGTCAGGACATCACCCTCCGCATGACCACCCTCACCCGTACCTTCCGTAAGATCAACCGAGACACCTTCATCCGAGTCCCGGTATGACACCGCGTCAACGCCCGCGCCACCGTTCAGGTCATCAGCGCCCGCGCCGCCCTCAAGCACATCGTTACCACCATTGCCCCGAAGCTCATCATCGCCATCCAGGCCGTGCAGAATATTGGCAACAGCATCACCCGTCAAAACATCCGCGTAATCTGAGCCAACCAGGTTCTCAACATTGTTAATCACATCACCCTGAGCATCCCCACCTATGCCTGATCCATTTGTGAGATTTACGGTTACCCCTGTGTCCGACGACAGGAAGGATGCCCAATCGATACCATCACCCCCATCTATCTGATCGGCCCCAGCTTTCCCAAAAAGCTGGTCATTACCGTCACCTCCGTTTAGCTCATCATTACCGCCATCACCGTTCAGCCTGTCATCTCCAATGCCGCCGAAGAGTTGATCATCGTCATCGCCCCCGTGCAACTCATCGTCACCCTCATCACCATACAAGTCATCTTTACCGCTTTCACCAATGAGTTGATCATCGCCTTCGTTTCCCCGCAACGCATCGTCACCCTCGCCGCCGTACAACCAGTCATTGCCCAGGTTGCCGAAGAGCCGGTCATTGCCGATACCGCCTTTCAACTTATCGTCACCCTTATTACCGGCCAGGCGATTTGCTTCGTCATCACCAACCAGAACATCATGGAAATCAGACCCGGCTATATTCTCGATACCGGTGAGCACATCACCAGCGGCATGGCCTCCTTCCAGCGTGCCGGCCTGCAGGTTCACCTTCACTGCTGCATAGGACGACCTGTAGGACGCCGTGTCCGCGCCACTACCGCCGTACAATTGATCTGCACCCATGCCTCCTTCCAATACATCATCACCCCCATTGCCCTGAAGCGTGTCATTACCTGCATACCCGAACAATTCATTTGCGCTGCCATCACCTGTGAGTACGTCCTGGTAAAAAGACCCTGCGATATTCTCTATATCGGTCAGCGCATCGCCCTGGGCATGGCCGCCTGATGCCGTGTTGTCACTCAGGTTGACCGTGACGGCCGCATTCGATCCTAGATAGGACGCCCAGTCCACGCCGGCGCCGCCGTTCAACCGGTCCGCGCCGCCGCTGCCTTCCAGCCGGTTGGAATCGTCATCACCGGTCAGGACATCGTCGTGAGCAGACCCCGCTATATTCTCAAAACCGGTGATCGTGTCACCGTGGGCATGGCCGCCTGAAGCCGTGCTGTCACCGAGGTTTACGGTTACGCCGGCATCCGAATCGAGATACAACAGCCAGTCCGCACCGGTGCCCCCATCCAGTTCATCTGCGCCGGCGCCGCCTTCCAGTTTATCGTCGCCACCGTTACCCCGAAGTTCGTCAGCGCCAGCCATGCCGTGCAGTTCATTTGATCTGTTGTCACCCGTCAGCACATCCCGGTGATCAGATCCGGCTATGCGTTCTATTCCGGTGAATACGTCACCCTGCGCATAACCTCCCGTTAATGTGCCCTCTTCCAGGTTGATTGTTACACCCGCACCAGACAGGTGGTATGTCAACACATCATAACCGGCACCACCGTTCAATTGATCGGCGCCCGGGCTACCATAGAGCAAGTCATCACCACCGCCTCCGTCCAGCACATCGGCACCACCGGCGCCACTGAGTTCATCGTTGCCCAAGCCGCCTTCCAACCTGTTCGCGTTGCCGTCACCCCACAAGACATCTGCGTGATCAGAACCTGTCACGTTTTCAATATTGGAAACGACATCGCCTTGCGCGTGACCTCCCTCAAACGTCCCTTCTGCAAGATCAACCGTCACACCCGCATCCGACCACTGATAGGACACCCAGTCGCTACCACCCCCGCCGTCCAACTGGTCGGCGCCCGCGCCGCCTTCCAATCTGTTAGCGTCGTCATTACCAGTCAGAACATCCTCGTAATCTGACCCAATCACGTTCTCTATTTCGGTAAGCACGTCACCCTCAGCATGACCTCCCGTCACGGTACCATCAGCAAGATTCACCGTCACCGCCGCATCCGAGTCGCGATAAGCCGCCCAGTCCAGGCCCGCATCCCCGTCCAGACGGTCTGCGCCGGCGCCTCCTTCCAGGATGTCATCGCCGCCACTGCCCCAAATCCTGTCATTGCCCTCACGCCCGTTCAGGTCATTGGCAACGGCATTGCCGGCAATCAGGTCATTTCCAGACCCGGCTATGAAATTCTCAATCCAGGTGTCTCGCGCAATAATCAGGTTACCAGTCAGGCCATACACATCCGAGATTCCTTCCGGGCGCAGGTCGATGCGCTGGTCGTCATGGTCCGTGCGCAGGTCCAGGGTGTCGGTACCGCCGGTGTCGTACAAGGTCAGCGCGGCTGGTCCGCCGAGTTTATCCAAAATCAAGTCGGGATCACTGGCTGTTCCGTCGTTCAGAAAATACCGTAATTCAACGCTTATGTGTAATGCGACAAGATCAAGATCGCCGTCGCTGTCCAGGTCGGTCAGGACGGGGGGGGCGTAGGAACCGCCAATGAGGTTTATGGGCATCGCCTCACCGGTGCGTTCTGTGAAGACGGGCGCTGTTGCTGAACCGGTGTTCTCGAAGTAGGTGACGGCGCCGTACCAGCCCCAGACAATCAGATCAAAGTCACCGTCACCGTCAAGGTCGGCCAGTTCAGGGTCAATGTGTGCATCCACGCTGATGCTGTTCAATGGGTTGGTTGTGCCTGTGCGTTTGGTAAAGGCCGGACTGGATGCAGAACCGGTGTTCTCGAAAAACGCCAGTTCGCCCTGCTGGTTGCCGGTGATCAAGTCCAGGTCGCCATCGCCGTCCAGGTCGGCCATCTCAGGACTGATGAAAGACCCTGTTGCAATGTTTTGAACAGGATTGGCATTGCCGGTGCGTTCCGTGAATGAAGCCGCACTTGCCGTACCTGTGTTTTCAAAATAAAGCAGGTTGTTGAATCCACTGTCACCGGCAATGAGATCCAGATCGCCGTCGTTGTCAAGATCGGCCAGTTCGGGGATGCTGTTATCACTGAGGTCGATAGCCTCAAGGGGATTGGCCGCACCGCTACGTTTTGTGAAGGTGGCCGTGCTCGCCGTGCCGGTATTCTCAAAGTAATGAAAGGTGCCGTCACGGCTGCCTGTGACCAGGTCAGGGTCCCCGTCACCGTCGAGGTCGCCCGATGACATTACGGTATAATCACTCAATCCTGAATAATCCTGCGGGTCGATATGGACAAATGGGTCATTTTCGCCGGTCCACAACCTGAACAACTCGCCCAGGTAGCCGTCCACGTTGGATTGGTAGCCGTAGTCGGTATCGCCGCCGTTGCTGTCTTCCGGTACGCCATACAGGTTCTGTATCGCGATGATGTCCGCGATCATCGGGGTAACGGGATGCGCGTCGCTATCATTGATATAGGTATTATTATCCGCATAAAATCCTGCCATCGCCGATGCCTGGAAGGAATCGATCAGGAAAATCGTACCGTTTCCGAAATCCTTTGCAGCACTTTCCGGCTTTGTATGCCCGAGGCCGAGGGCATGGCCGATTTCATGGATATAAGCAAAAAAAGACCAGCTGCCCATCTCTGTACCAGACACAGGGAGTGTGTCGGCTGAAATAATCACCCTCGCAGAAGTGATGATCCCGTCTTCCTTATCAGTCTCTGCATAGCCATCTCCCTCGCCCGTATCATCAAAAGTGAGGAAGGCGCTGTCGTCCTCTACCAACTCGAATTCAATGCCGGTCACATACGTCCAGGCCTCCAGCGCCCAGCGGGCCAGTTGCTGTCCGTCTGCATTCAGGGCCGTGATGTTCACGGTCAATACGCCGCCGGTCTCCACGTCAACGGCGTGACCTGTACTGCCTATATCTTCCCACCAGCCGTCAGTCAGGTAATTGGCAATTTCGTCATACGTGCCGATGGGGATGGTATTCTCGGCGAGTGAAACCTCATACTCACCCGTTTCCTCATCATCCCAGATTTTTATTCCGATGAAATAAGTGCCGCTCTCGTCCGGGCTGAATATGATTTTATGGCCTGGAGGGCGGTCGTTGATGATACGGTTTCCCACTGCATCCAGCAGGCTGAGCCGTACGTCTTCGCCGTCGGTCTGGCTGATGTCGTAGATTGTGTCCGCGTCCAGTTCGACCTTGACCCAGTCCACATCATCGGTAGTGGGAAGCGTTCCCTGGAAGGAATCGCCCATGGAAATCCTGTATTGAGTCTCGACACCGGCGCCGGCGTCATTATCATTTTCGTTGATAACGGCCATGGTTTCATACCTAACTCAGCGGTATTACTAAGGATGCTCTGATTAAGCCCCGTTGTTAAAAAAGTTGTATTAACTTATAGCAGAACAATCATGACATGATTATATTGTGGACTTTAAGCTTATTATAATGCGTATTTCGGGAAATAGGCTAAAAAAACCCTGCTCAAGTCCTCATACATGCGATCATAGGCAAACGTAAACCATCAGGGGATAGCCCATGAAACAGTCAAGTTTTTCGGACCTGGCCTATGAGCATAAGAAAGAAACGACACGCTAACAGCGGTGTCCTGGTGAGATGGATGCGATAGGGCCTTGGCAGGCGTATCTGGTGCCGATGTTGAAGACGTATCCGAAAGCCGGTCAGGGCCGGCGCCCGGTACCGGCTGAGATAATGTTACGGATTTACTTTCTGCAACAGTGACCTTGACAGCCTATGAGTAAAGTTCCAATTCCCGTTGTAACCTTCCATTTTGAGCTGTCTTGGTAACATCCGACAGCCGGAGAGGCCCTGTAAGCAATTTATCGGGACGACCCTAAGGGTTGGTATGGCCTGATTACGGTGAATTCAAGCGGGACGGCGATGCAGGTTGATTTCAACTGTGGTTCATGTGGGTGATTCATAGACATCCTTTCAATAAAATAAGTCTCTATGGACAGAGCAATTCAACAGCGATTACAGTGGGTACGACTGTACGAGGAAACGGGTAATGCCGGCCTTGTCTGCCGCCGGTGCGGTATTTCCAGGCCCACGTTAAGGAAGTGGTGCGGTGTTTGAACTCAAGGGAGTCGGCAACCTGGCCGACCAGTTCCGGATCCCCGCGCAGCACGTCAACGCCGGCGCGTGGCCGGCCCTTGTGGTCGGTGGCTTTCTCCAGGTATGCCGCGGATGCATTATCGGCATAGAACTTAATCATCATGGGACGGCGCCAGGTTCCTTAATGCCCGGTGAATGTTGATGAGCCGGTGCAACAACTCAATCTCTCCCGGCCACTGTTGCCGGTTGGTGGCACGAGCAAGCTGATTGAGGTTGTTGCCGATGCGCGCAATCGCGGCCAGCAGCTTCGGATCAGCCGGGGGCGGCGGTTTGCGCCGGGGAGTAATGTTCCGGCCAGTCCCGGAGGACACCTGTACCCGTAATCAGTCGCCGAGAGACAATCCCGCGGCTTGCGCCTGCGCTTGCCACTCGTCACGCGTCACCGAATCCACTGACCATCCGGTCCAGCGGTGCGTGTGTTGTGGTGCGTTCAGCCATCGGGTGATGTCAATTTATCGTCAGGCCCCGTTGCCAACGGGGGGATCAAAGGGGGGCTCGCCCCCCTTGCAAGCACCCTGTATTCATGCGCAGCATGTAATACAGGGGTATGCTTGCCCCTCCGTGAATAACAGTAATCGATTGTGAACGCGCTGTTCTCTGACCCCAAAATCTGCGCATGCAGATGGCAGCAGAGCGATGGAACACTGAAGTGTTGTAATCGAGTTGTCCCAGTTGTAAAATAGTTACTTTACGTGTAAGTATTTACTTTTCGCTCTACTGGCCGGCGTATGAAGGCCACCATAACAAACCGGGGAAATATCAGTGAACAATAGAGTTATCCTGAGAACATTGCCAATCCTGGCTGCCGTTGCTTTGAATCCATTGTTTGTGGCCGCGCAGATTGAAGAAATTGTCGTAACGGCGCAAAAGCGGGCTGAATCATTGCAGGACGTACCCATCGCCGTGCAGGCGTTTACCGGTGACAACCTGGATGAACTGGGCGTGCAGAGCGCGGAAGAGATCATGCAGCACGTGCCCAACGCGTCAGTCCTCCCGCAAGGCGGCTCGAAAATTAACTATTATATTCGCGGCGTAGGTACCGCAGATTTCCACCTGAACGTGGTCGGCGCGGTAGGCGTTTACCTCGATGACGTGGCACTGAATTCCCCTTTCGCGGTGACGTTCAACACCTTTGATATGGAGCGGGTGGAAGTGTTGCGCGGTCCCCAGAACACGCTGTTCGGGCGCAATACCACGGGCGGGGCGGTGAACTACATCAGCCGCAAGCCGAACGTGGATGAGGGGACGAACGGTTACATCGAAGCGGGTTACGGCCGTTACGATCAATTCGACGTGGAGGCCGGCGGCGGAATTGCCCTGGGTGATAACGCGGCGGCGCGCATCGCTTTTTCCAGCAATATCAGGGATGGTGCGTTTAACAACCATACCCTGGGCAAGGACACGGGCAATTACCAGCGCCAGGCAATCCGGGGCCAGTTTCGTTTTCAACCCGACGCGAGCCTGGACCTGCTGTTGAACGTCCACGGCGGTATCTCGCGCAGCAACCCGGAACCCTACAAGAATGTCGGTTTACAGGACCCGGCCAACCGCTTTGCTCCCTGCCCGGTTCCGTATGATGACCTGATTCCCCAGAACAATCCGAACTGTATCGACTCAACTGGTTTTAACCATCAGTATGAGGATTGGGAAGATGTATATGGGAACCTGGAGTTCAAGGAGAATGTTGACCTGTGGGGGACTTCATTCAGGGCGGAATGGGACCTGGATGCATTCACGGTGGTATCGGTCACCGCTTACGAGGAGTTTGAAGTGGAATTCTCTGAGGATTCTGACTCCAGCCCCAATACCGGCTTTCAGTTCTACCAGGATGCTGAATACGAGCAATGGTCCCAGGAATTGCGACTGCAGTCCGCCGCGGATGGGGTCTTGCGCTGGATCGCCGGTTTTTACTGGTTTTTCGAGGACGGGAAATACGCAACCGTAGTGCGCAGGACTCCGGCGGAGTTTGCGCCCGCAGGACCGAGGAACTTCAATATCGTCCCGAATACCCGGGTTACCCAGGACAACGAGGTCTATTCCGTATACGGCCAGGTTGAATACGACATGCAGTCCAACCTGACGGCCACTGCCGGCCTGAGATGGACCAAGGAAACCAAAAAAGGGTCAAACCAGCCTTCAGTACGCTGTGTCGGTACCGTCGGCGGACCGCCGTTCTGCCCGGCCGCAAGCGCCAGCTTCTTCTTCGGCCTTGACGAGGTGCCCAATCTGCCGGGTCTGTTCGTGCCACCGCCCGAGGCTCTTGATTATGATTCGACGGATTGGGGAGCCAGGTTTGCGCTTGACTGGCAGGCCACCGATGACATTATGTTTTACGGCAGCATATCGCGCGGCTTCAAGGGTGGCGGTTTCAGCCTGGCAGCGTTAGCAGCATTGACCGGTGGCGCCGCTCAAAGTGTGGCCCCGGAAATCCTGTGGGCGTATGAAATAGGCGCCAAGACATCATGGCTGGCTAATACATTGCAGTTGAACGCCGCGATCTTCTATTATGACTGGTCAGACCTGCAATCATTCGAGGTATTTGTCGAGCCTACGGAAGCGTGCCTTTTCGCCTGCCTGATCAATATACCTGAGGCCAGCCTGAAGGGCGGGGAAGTGGAGCTGACATGGGCCCCTGCCGGGGGTTGGCTGTTCATGGCGGGTGTCGGCCTGGCTGATGGTGAAATTGATGATGCGGGGAACATACCCGGCACCCAAAAAGGTAACGACCTGACGAATACACCTGACATTACATTCAATGGGCTGGTTCGAAAAGAATTTGTCATGCCGGGCGGCACACTCGCCTTGCAGACAAGCTGGCGATACAAGGACGAGGTCTATTACGGCCTTGCCAATGTGCCGAACCTGAGTCAACCGGATGGCATCTGGAACCTCGATGCACGCGCCTCATTCCGGTTTGGCCCCGGTGAGCGTTATGAAGTGGCTGCGTGGGGCAAGAACCTGAACGGTGAGAAATACTGCCGGGGTATGACAAGTCTCCAGGGACTGGTCGAATCCAACCTGTGCCTGCCTAGCCTGTCCGAACCTACGTATGGAGTTACCGCCGCAATAAGGTTTGAATAAGGCGTAGAAATTCCAGGGTCCGGTTGAATCATCACGGGATATGTCCGCGGATCAGGTAAAGAACCGGAAACCATTAAAATTTCTGCAGCCCTACATCGACGCCAGGTGGGGGATAAAGAATCACTGGTATCCGGCCCTGTTCAGCCATGAAGTCAAGGAGGATGAAGTAAAGGGAATCCAGATAGCGGGAGAACCCGTTGCCCTGCGTCGTGCCGACGGCAGGGTGTATGCGCTGCGGGACGAATGCCTGCACCGGGGCGTGCGGATTTCGGCCCGCCCAACCTGTTTTACCAAGGACACCATCTCGTGTTGGTACCACGGTTTTACCTACGACCTGGAAAGCGGCGACCTGTGCGATATCATCGCCTCACAGGAAGACCCGTTGATCGGGAAAGTATCGTTGCGCACCTACCCGGTCGAGGAAGTGAACGGGATGATCTTTGTCTTCATCGGCGATGAAGACTACCCGAGACAACCGCTGGCACACGATGTGCCGGCCCGCGTAGCCGATGATTACGAGTACAGGACTGCGTACCTGCTGGATGAAGATACGGTCTTGCTGGGCATCCGCCGGCACTGCGTCGGCAACTGGCGCCTGGCGACGGAGAGCGGCGGCGATCCCGGCCATTTCCTCATTCACCGCTTGTCACCCCTGGTATTATCCCAGAGTTTTTCACTGCCCCTGTCCGCCCGGCTGACAGGGCCGGACTCCGTCATCGTCAACGACAAGGAATGGCCAAAAAGCATCGCGCTGGACTATGACACACTGGAGCACGTCATGGAAAATAAACGCCTGGGCGTGAAAACCTACGGCGATACCGTGCCTGCCGGTCTTAACGTGTCGCTGTACCTCCCCGGCGTGTTATACGTGGAAAACTGGCCGACCCGCGGCCTGGCCCAGTATGAATGGTATGTCCCGGCGGACGACGGGCACCACGTCTACTGGCAGGTGATAGCCGCGACCTGTAAAACCGCGGAAGAACGGCAGGATTTCAAGGTGCAGTACGATAACTGCTGGGAAGAACTGGCGTTGAAATCCGGGTTTAACGATGATGACATATTTGCCCGGGAGGCAACGGAACACTTCTACGAGGATGACAGGGGCTGGGAGGAGGAGACCCTGTTTTCCCTGGACCAGTTCGTCGTGGAGTGGCGCAAACTGGTAATCAACCATGCCCGCGGCATACAATCCCCCCCAAACTCTCATGATCAGATCTCTGCACACCCCGACGGCATGTAACTCAGCTTGCTGGGGACAGAATTAATTCTGTCCCCGAATTTACACAGCAAACAGACGCGAGGGCAAGTAATGCAAGCACATGATATAGCCGGTGCGCAAAGCAGGTACATCGACGTTAACGGTATCAATACACATTACTACGAGGCGGGCGCCGGTGAGGCGTTGATACTGTTGCACGGCGGCGGCGCCGGCGCCGACAGTTTCGGCAACTGGCGCGGCTGTCTGAACAGCTTTGCCGAACATTATCACGTCTACGCGGTCGATATGATCGGCTTCGGGTTTACCGGCAAGCCGGATCCCCGGGACTATGCCTATACCCAGCAGGCGCGCAACGAACATATTATTGCCGTGATAGAGACCCTGGGGTTGGCATCGGTGAACCTGGTCGGTAATTCCATGGGCGGTTGCACCTCGATGGGGGTTGCAGTCGAGCGCCCGGACCTGGTGAACAAACTGGTGTTGATGGGCAGCGCCGGGGTGCGTGCGCCGATCACCGACGAGTTGAAGGCGATAATGAATTATGACTACACCACGGACGGCATGGTCAGGATCGTGCGCGGCCTGACCAACCCGAATTTCCGCTTCGATGACGAACTGGTAAATTACCGGCATGCCTTGTCGATCCGGGATGATACCAAACAGGCCTATAACGCGGTGATGGGCTGGATACGGGAGCAGGGCGGCCTTTATTACGAAGATGAATACATGGCCCGTATCAGCCACAAGACGCTGGTCGTGAACGGCAAGCTGGACAAGGTGGTGCCGTTGAGCAGCGCATACAGGCTGCTGGAACTGATTGAAAACTCCTGGGGTTACATCATCCCCGAATGCGGCCACTGGGCGATGATAGAAAAGCCGGAGCAGTTTGCTGCTGCGACACTGTCTTTTCTGGGGACTGCCTGATACGGAACCGGACCTGTGATCCCGCGTGCGGGCCTGCGCTCATCGCCGCCGGTGAGTATCAGACAATAAAAAAGGTTGCACTTACGTTTTTTTGAATTTTTGCGGATTCCACCTTATAATCGCCTTTCCTCCAGGTCTGAGGAGCGTTGCGATGGGAAAACCCCACCAGGCTCAGACCGACTGTGATTCATAACGGCGCTCGCTTTATTTTGCTGTGTAAATTCGGGGACAGAATTAATTCTGTCCCCAGCAAGCTGAGTTACATGCTGTCGGGGTGTGCAGAGACCTGATCATGAGAGTTTGAGGAATACAAAATGAGCGTAGCTGTCCAGACCGTGTTTACCGACTATCACGTAGCCGACCTGTCCCTGGCCGAATGGGGCCATAAGGAAATCCGTATCGCCGAAACCGAGATGCCGGGCCTGGTTTCAGTACGCACCGAGTTTGCCGAAGAGCAGCCCCTGAAGGGCGCGCGTATCGCCGGCTCCCTGCACATGACCATACAGACCGCGGTCTTGATCGAAACACTGGTCGCCCTGGGCGCGGACGTCCGCTGGGCATCCTGTAATATCTTTTCCACCCAGGACCACGCTGCGGCAGCCATTGCCGACCAGGGCATTCCCGTGTTCGCGCACAAGGGGGAATCTCTGGAGGAGTACTGGGAATATACCCATAAGATCATGGAGTGGCCCGATGGCGGTACGCCGAACATGATCCTGGATGATGGCGGGGACGCCACCTTGCTGGTTACCCTGGGAGCCATGGCTGAACAGGACCCGTCGGTAGTAGCCAATCCTTCCGGCGAAGAGGAGCAATACCTGTTCGCCGCGATCAGGAAACGGCTTGGATCAAAGCCGGACTGGTATACCCGTATCCGCGACAATATTATCGGCGTCACGGAGGAAACCACCACGGGCGTGAACCGTCTCTACCAGATGAAACAGAACGGCGCCTTGCCGTTTTCAGCCATCAACGTGAATGATTCGGTCACCAAGTCCAAGTTCGACAACCTGTACGGTTGCCGTGAATCCCTGGTTGACGGCATCAAGCGCGCCACCGATGTGATGATCGCAGGAAAGACCGCCGTGGTCCTCGGTTACGGCGACGTGGGCAAGGGGTGTGCGCAATCCCTGCGCGGGCTCGGCGCCACGGTCTGCGTCACCGAGGTGGACCCGATCTGCGCCCTGCAGGCGGCCATGGAAGGTTACCGGGTGGTGAGGATGGCTGATGTCTGCAGCGAGGCGGATATCTTTGTCACGGCTACCGGCAACTATCACGTGATTTCCCATGAGCACCTGCTGGCCATGAAGGATCAGGCCATAGTCTGCAACATCGGCCATTTCGACAATGAAATCGACGTGGCCTCGTTACAGGATTACCAATGGGAGGAAATCAAGCCCCAGGTGGACCATGTCATCTTCCCGGACGGCAGGCGCATCATCCTGCTGGCCAGGGGACGCCTGGTAAACCTGGGTTGCGCTACCGGCCACCCCAGCTTTGTCATGTCCAACTCGTTTACCAACCAGGTACTGGCACAGATAGAACTGTACCGCTACCGGGACAACTACGAAGCGGACGTCTACGTATTGCCCAAACACCTGGATGAGAAAGTGGCGCGGCTGCACCTCGAGCGAATCGGCGCACAACTGACTACCCTCACCGGGCAGCAGTCAGATTACCTGGGAGTGTCGGTGGAAGGACCATTTAAAGCTGAACACTATCGCTATTGAGCAAGTTGACCCGTCGTACCGGCACGTCATCAAATAGCAGTGAACCGCCTGGCGCGCAACTCCCTTAAACTCAGCTTCGAATTTTTCCCTCCCAGGACGGAAGCTGCGGACGAAAAACTGCGTGGCACGATCGAGCGGCTGAGACTGTTGCGCCCGGATTTCTTTTCCGTGACTTACGGCGCCGGCGGCAGTACCCGGGATAAAACCTTTGAGACGGTGATGGAAATCAGGGAGATGACCGGTATCGACGCGGCGCCGCATGTCTCCTGTGTCGGATCAGCGCCGGCGGACCTCACGGAAGTCATACATAATTACAAAAAGCATGGTTTTGACCACTTGGTAGCCTTGCGCGGCGACCTGCCCTCCGGTATCGCCGGCGGGGGTACGTTGCGCCACGCAAACGAACTGGTTGAGCTAATCCGCAGGGAAACCGGCGAGCATTTCCACATCGAGGTCGCCTGCTATCCGGAATTCCACCCCCAGGCGCACAGCGCCGAACAGGACCTGGAGAACTTCAGGAGGAAAGTGGAAGCCGGCGCCGACAGCGCCATCACCCAGTATTTTTACAATGCCGATGCCTATTTCCGTTTCCTTGAGAGTTGTTCCAGCCTGGGGATCGGCATCCCCATCGTCCCTGGCGTCATGCCGATCACCAACCGTGACCAGCTGGTCAGGTTCTCCGAGATGTGCGGCGCTGAAATACCGCGCTGGATCCTGAAGCGTCTGTATGATTTCGGCGATGACCTGGAATCCATCCGCGGTTTCGGCATCGATATCACCATCCGCCTGTGTACGCAACTGCTGGATGCAGGCGCGCCCGGCCTGCACATCTACACCATGAACAAGGCCGAGGCCTCCGAAGCGATCTGGGCCGCACTTGACCTGTCATGACGACGCGTAAACAGGTTTCCGTCCTGTTTGTCTGTATGGGGAATATCTGCCGTTCCCCTGCAGCGGAAGGCGTATTCCGGGATTATGTCGAACAGCAGGGCGCAGCGGGAAACGTCCACATCGACTCAGCCGGCACCATCGGCTACCACAGCGGCAACCCGGCCGACCCCCGCATGTGTGAAGCCGCAGCACGACGCGGGTACGAACTGACTTCCACCTCCCGCCAGGTTACCCCTGAAGACCCGGAAGATTTTGACCTGATCGTGGCCATGGACCGCGACAACCTGGCGGAACTGAAGTATCTCGCCGGCGGCCCCCGGTCCCATATCAGGCTGCTCGGCTCGTTTCTCCCGGAGTACCAGGGTCCCCAGGAACAGGCGCCCCAGGTACCGGATCCCTACTATGGCGGCACGCAGGGATTTGAGGTAGTGCTCGATATGCTGGAACGCGCCTGTCCGGGCGTCTATGCCGCCTGCGGGGAATTACTTGAGCAGGACCCCGGCTCTGACTGAGGCAGGTTTTATACGTAAAGCTTACCACCCCGCCGAACGTATGACCGGCGTACCGCCGGACGGCGCGAAGGTAATGCCGCGCCGTACCATGCGTACCGTGTGGCGCGGGTTCGGCCGCAGTTTCACCCGTGACAATACACGAGCCAGTACGACCTTCATCTCGTAGGTGGCGAATGCCGCTCCTATACAGTAACGCGTACCCCCGCCGAACGGGAAGAATGCATAGGGGTCGGCCCGGCGCCCAATAAACCGTTCCGGGTTGAACTGCTCCGGGTCGGGCCATATGCCGGGCGCCTTCGCGTAACAGACTGCTCAAGGGATCCGATTCCGCTGCTGGCTTTTTCAGGGAAACTACAGTATCTTTCTTCATGGTGGTGTACTCCTCTCATAATGCGGAAGATATTAAACCATCGAAAAGCAATGGGTTTAGGACCTGCAACCCCGAGACATCGTGCATCGTAACGGCAGGACGAAAAAGGGGGGAAAGATATTGATCACTTCAGACAAGATCAAGGAACTTATAGGTCTCATCGAAGAGTTTGTAGAAAGTGTTGATAATCAACTGGTAGAACAGTTATCTGATCAACGAATAAATACGGATACTAACAATCAGGAGTGAATCCGTTCAGGTCAGTCTTTAGCTAAACAGGTAGCAGTCTACTTATTTTAAAACAAAGACTGAGGGTTATATTGTGCCTACTCTATTAGATGTGAGAACAAAAATCAGGCTGTACAATAAAAAATATCGCCATCCTGATAATCGTCCACTTGAAATAAGTAAAAAATATGATCTTTTTCCTTCGAGAAAAATTGAAAGCAGCAACTTCATTGGATGGCCGAGTCAATATCCTCATGCTGACCGACAAGGTGTCTATCTAATTTGCGATAAGAATCAGCAAGTCTTGTATATTGGCAAGGTATCATTTAAGAATACATTACTAAATTTCCTAATTTACCTGATAATACGATAGGCACAAAGTAAGGACCAGAAAATGACGTTGTCCGGCATATAGAGCATGCGCTCAACGTATGCGGGCAGGATCACGTGGGGCTGGGAACCGACGGCGATGCGACTGCAATCGACAACATGGCGCAATACCGGGCCGCTATCGCCGGCGAGATTGCACAGCGTAAAAGTGCCGGTATCAGCGCCAGAGGAGAATCCGCCTCGGTTGTGCCGCTGGTGCCTGACTTGATGGGGCCGGCACAATTTCAAAAACTGTCCGACCTGCTGCTGCAGCGCGGCCATACTGCAAACAGCATTGAGAAAATACTGGGTCTTAACTTCTTGAGGCTTATGAAAGACGTGTGGCCAGGCTGACGGCGTGCGTGTCAGCTTCCTTGACTCACCGGGTAATACGCGCGGCATCAACTGAAATAACAGGCAGTTCATACCGTCCTCAGGGCAACCGCATACTTTTATATGCATGCGAAAGATCTGTCCTGAAAGGACGCCTTACTTCTTAATTCCTGATTCGTATGGCTTCCCGCCGGCGCGGGAATGACGGGGGGAGGCCGGGGACGGCAGTAATGCCGTCCCCGGTTACGTTACCGTCCCCCGTTTCGCGCCTGTTGCCCGGGCCGCCAGCTGCCCTGCAGCATCAGGGCATGGTCGGCCCCGGTCCCGGCCGGCCCGTCGTTGCGCTCGCCGGTCAGTTGCAGTTGCAGGTGGCCGGGCGCGGCCCAGCGCAGGCCGGCGCGGTAGCGCGCCGCGTGCTGCAGCTGCATTTCCAGGTACGGGGTGATGCGCCCGCGCCGGTGCGGGGCGTCCCAGCCGTAACTCAGGCCGAGGTCCAGGCGGGCGGCCTGTTGTGGCATGGCGGCCGTCGCCCGGCGCAGCCCCTGCGTCCACAGTTGCTCGAGGCCGCTGCCGGCCTGGCCGACCCCGGGGGCCAGGCGCAGCAGGAGTCCGCGCCCGTCGGTGCGGGCGCGCCACTCGGCGAGGCCCTGCAGGCCCCACTCCCGGTAGCCGTCGCGCCCGATGAGGGTGCGCCCGTGCCCGTGCAGGGTAAGGGGGCCGCCGGTGTAGCGCAGGGTCCCGCCCAGCTCCATGCCGGCGCCGCCCTGCCCGTCGCCGCCGTCATGGCGCAGGCCCAGTTGCAGGGTGGGGGCGAGGGCGCCAGCCTGCCCCAGTGGCCGGGTGTGGCCGGCCTCCAGCCCGAGGCGCAGGCGGTGGGCGTGGGTGCTGAGGGACTCGGTCGCAAGGCCGGTCAGGAGGCCCTCGGCCTTGAGCTTCAGGGTGAGGGCGGCATCGCCAGAGGG
>JAPOQU010000083.1 GCA_026710545.1 Gammaproteobacteria bacterium
GAGGAGATTCAGAGTGACGCGTTCGTTTTTTGGATCCAGCAGCCGGTCCAACTGAGAACGGCTTGTAGACAACCGTCTGGCCATTTCCACTTTACTGATACCTTGCTGTTTCATTGCTTCAGCAAGTTGCCAGGCCAGGACACGTTTTACCGCTTGTTCGGTTGTTTCTTCATAATCACCCTGTTCTTTCAGGAAGTCTTCGAACAACTGGCCGGGTTATATACCGCCTACGCCTGATATTTCCCCTTAGAATCCCCTTTTTGCCATCAAAATCGGGGTTTTAAGATTCTCACGCTTGTTTAACGGCATTACTATTGATACGGCGTAGCCTGCCTGTGCAGCATTTGACCCCTTGAAGCCCTGTTGTGACGCTAATCAGGTCTGGTCTGACCCCATACTGCCCCCAGAAAAGCATTGGCGTTAGTGTCAACTATAGTTTACTATAGAGCCATGTTGATCCAGACAACGGAAGTCTTTGGCAAATGGCTCAGAGGATTGCGGGACAGGCGAGCAAAAGCGAAAATCGCGGCGCGTCTGGAAAATGTCCAACAAGGTAACCTGGGTGATTGCCGAGCGGTAGGTAAAGATGTTGCTGAAATGCGTATCCACTATGGTCCCGGATACCGTATATATTTTATCCGATCAGGGACTGAAATTATCGTCCTGTTGGGTGGCGGCACAAAAAAAACACAAAACAAAGACATTGAACACGCGCTTGAAACAGCCGGGGAGGTACGAGCATGGCTGAGGTAAAACTGACCCGATGGAATGTGATCGATTATCTTGATACCGAAGAAGATATGGCCTTGTATCTTGACGCGTGTATGGAAGAAGACAGCGGTGATGGCGCCCTGATCCGTACCGCGTTAAATAATATTGCCCGCGCAAAAGGCATGGGCAGGTTGGCAGAAAGCGCCGGGATGACACGGCAGGGGTTGTACAAGGCGTTGTCATCGGAGGGCAATCCGTCCTTTACGACAGTGATAAAGATCATCAAGGCCCTGGGAGTAAAATTACACGTACAGGCTGCAAATTAACTGCATGAAGAAGGCGCAATATACGGATCGATGATTTTCGTCGTCAAAAGCGTGTCCTAGGCCCTGAAACAGCCTCCCCTCACATCAGGTTGTAAGAGGGTTTGTCAATAAATTATCTGAATAGAACCGGACATTGCGCGCAATTATGCTATTCAGCCTGTCTGAACGCGCTCCATACGGCTGTAGATTTGCCTGTTCTTTCGCTCCAGTTTCCATAAGTTCAGTTTCGACTGCATGGCCAGCCAGAACCCGGGTGTGCTGCCCAGCACACAACTCAGACGAATGGCCAGGTCCTCAGTGACGTCACCACGCTCGTTCACGACTTTCGACATGGTATTGTGCGCGACACCACAGCGCTCGGCGAGAGAACTGACGGATAATCCGGTCTCAGGCAGAATGACATTTCTTATCAACGCGCCCGGGTGTGAGGGTTTACGGCTCATCAGTGGTAATCCTCCAGGTTTACATCGGTAACATCTTCACCATCCATATGCAATGAATATTATTTAATGTGTGCGTCATCAAAAACCTCATCGGTCCAAAAACCCGTGTCGAAGACCTCCAGCGCAAGACGGCCATGCCGGGGATACATGATTCACATAGCCATCTATCAAAGGCAAAGCTTTAACCGTTTACTACGCAACAAGGGTAAATCTCTAATCATACTGGAACAGTTCGGGCGTTAATTTGTCAGTACCCGGCGAAGCTCTCCATACAACGCTTCATGCCGGCAAATATAGCATCGGCGATAGCTGCCGGGAAATCCGCGGGCATGTTTGCCCAGACCGTATCGATCACGGAATCCAGCCTGTCTGCGGCCTCCTCCATGATCTGTTGCATCTGTGACCTGGGAAAATGGACTTTTTCCGACTGGCTGAACCAGTGTCGCGGCATGATTTCATGCCACGCGTAATGTACATTTTTGCTGTACAGGGCCATTGCCATTTTCATGTCCCTGTACTCGATCTGGCGCTTCCCGGCGAGCGGATAAGCAGACATGACGTCGTAAATGGGGGTCAGCTCAAAGCGTCCGCCTGCGCGCAGGAATATACTGAAGTTCTTTGCATGACCGTCAATCGCGCCCAGCAGCCAGAACAGGAATACGGATTGCATGAACCGGAACCGGTCCTCTTCCGCATGCGCGGAAGACCGGAGCAGCGCCATGATTTTTGCGATGCCGGGACCGCCTTCATTTTCATATTTCAGGGCGGGCGCAATACCGTTTGCCTGGCACATGTCTTCTGTCGGAAGCCGGATGATCCAGGAATCATCTGTAAGCTTCCGGTCAAACCGCTCAACCACGAGGGTTTTGACATCTTCAAATGTCACGATATCGGCGGGCGCGACGGGCAGGCCGAATCCCTTCAATATCTCCAGGCACAGCCACTCATTCTCAGTGTTGTCCGACAGGTCTATGCCTGCATGCTCAATTCTCCCTATCGGTAATTTCAGTATATGCGTAGTGGGCGTTACGCCCACCGGGCGATGCCATTGCCCATGGCGCATGAGCAGCGCCGTTTTTTCCTGTACGCCGGCAATGGAGATCCTGAAATCCCTGTCTCTTGACATGCCTAACGGCAACGCCCTGTAGTTCCTGAGGTCTTCTGCAATCTCTTTCTCACCCAGGGGCACGCCTTCAATTTTCTTCACATCGACCGGTGCAGGCTCGCTTGTGAGCTGGATGGCGCCGACACAGTCCCTGCCGATACGCGAGAGCAGTTCGAAAGCCTGATTGGTTCTGGCGCCGAACCTGGCCTGGATTCGATTCCTGATATCCATGCTGTCGGGCAACAGGTTGTCGAAGTAGTTGTATACCGCGTCTCCCTTGTGCCGCTTGTCCGTAAGCGGCAGGGAGAGGGAGAGAGGAATCGCCCCTCTGAGGCCGAGCCATGAATCGCTGTACACCAGTTCGTTGGCGCCGCCGCTGAGCCGGATGTATTCGCCGACTTCGCGTCCGTTCATGTAAATGAACAGGGACGATGCCATTACCACAGCGCCTCATCATCGGACGGCCTGTTCCTGGACTCCAGGCGCATTTCCAGACCAAGGGCGGCCATGTACCTGAATACCGAGTCCAGCCGCACGGCTGCAGCCCCTGCCTCTATCCTGGAAACGGTTTTCTGGGGCAGGTTGAATTTGCCGCCTGCTTCAACTTGTGTCAGGCCCTGGGTTTTCCTGTAATGCCGAAGGACTTTTCCCAGGTTATCGGGTGAAGTAACAGGTATCATGATAGTGTTGAGTACTCAGGTTGATTGTTGATCCGCTGCGTTAACTGGAGGCATGATAAACATAACAATAACGTAATATTTGATGATTATAACAATTTAGGTATAATTGTCAAATATAACTGTTACGGTTGAGTCGGATGGTGACGCCTTCGATGCCGATACGGCTGGAAAAGGCTGGATGGTCCAATGCAGAGTTCTGGCTGCGCCGGCAAACCAACTGCGACCTGGCCCAGGGCTCTGATAGGGTCGGACCACCCTGACTGTCCCTAACTGTCTGTGTCCACTCAGTTTATTCAACTTATACGCCAGATAATCCCCCTTAAAACCCCCTTTTTGCCATCAAAAACGAGGTTTTAAGATTCTCATGTCTGTTTTATAGCTTAGGATAAGGCCAACAAAGTCGGTTTCATTGGGGAGGTATGACCTCGGCCTCCATAGGAGATGCAAAAGGATTAATCACGCGTAAGCCATCGTAATCCTGCTCGCTGCTCATGTCTTCGGAATACACGGCATCGCAGCCGCAGGCGCGTGCTGCCGCCAGAATGGCGCTGTCCCAGTAAGACAAGCCAAAACGCTCACGGATTGCGAATGCGGCGCGCATCACGTCGCTCGTTATCGATTGCACACGAAAGCGGTGCAGGGACTCGATGAAATTCACCGCCTCGCGGTGTGTGAGCGCGCCCGAACGCGAAGCTCGGGTCGCCTGTACGTAGAATTCCTGCAAGACCTGCACGGACAGGGCAAAATCGCGCGACGTAAGCAGGTTGAGGGCGCGTCGCTGCTTGCCCGCGTCTTCGTCCGCGCCGCAGACGGCATAAATCAGGATATTGGTGTCAAGGAAGCGCATCGCGCTCATGCAACGCGCCGCGGGGAAGGTTGTCGGCTGCTCGCAACCCGGCGCCGCGGGCGCGTATTTCTTCCAGAGTATTGTTCTGGAGTTGACTGAGCCGATTGAACTCGGACCCGATAACCCGCCCCTGGGCCAATGCCAGGAGATAGTCACGCACGAGAGCTGATACCGATGTTCCGTTTTCAGCCGCTTTGACGCGGGAGAGCCGGTAGGTTTCGTCGTCTACGGATACAGTGATATTTTTCATCGGCACAGTTTCACAGTAAGTGTGCTGCACAGATTAGACCAGGTACGGACCTACGTCAAGGAAATCTTCAATAGTTCGATATGTCCCTTAAGCTTATCGGTCTCAGGCAAAATTACGGGTGATTAGCTGAATCCCAGGGATTGATAACCTCCAAATCGGTAAACCGGAAATCAGTGACGTTGCGGGTTGCCAATCTCAGATCGTGATACAGGGCCGTGGCCGCCAGCAGGCTGTCAACCGTCGGCACTGGACGTCCCGCATGGGCCAGCAGGATTCCCCACTCGTCTGCAACACCATGGTCAACGCCCATGAGTGGTGATTGCCGTATCAGATCGATAAATGACGGCTTATTACGGGTAAGCCGGGCATAGTCGTCTCAATTGTAGATGCAATCGGTGTTGTTTTGTATGGAATGCATTGTTTGCACATGTAACGAAACCGGACTACAGTTATATGCATTCATGGTGGTCCGGCGCTACGGTGATCAGGGATAACCCCGGGGTGCTGCATGGCCTATCGCCTTTTGACAACTGGAAGTACGTGTAGTTGAGATACCGGTTCAGGTTTACCAGCCAACAGTTCGTGGGGGTTTGAACAGCACATGACTCAAACATCAACAGAGTCTGAGTTACACGCCCGGGAATTGCCGGGGACATGACTGTCAGCATCAGGCTGCAGGTAGCTTCCGTCTTCGTGGCGCTTGCAGTCGCGGCGGCAAATATAGCGTCTGCCGACGTCGAAACGGATCCGGGACAGATCGTCTTCTCTTCGCTACGACCGGGCAACTGGGATATTTTCTACTTCACTGGCCCGGGCGCTGCACCAAAAAGGCTTACCGTGCACCCCGGTCTTGATTATGAAGCAACATTTTCACCTGACGGCAGGTGGGTCGTGTTTACTTCCGAACGACGCGGCCAGCCGGATCTGTACGTTCTGGATATTGAGGCAGGTGGGCCACCGCGCTTGCTGATCGACAACGCTGCACTGGAGGATCAGGCCGCAATCTCTCCGGATGGAAAGACGATCGCGTTCGTCGGCACGCAGAGTGGCAACGCCGATATCTACGTAATGCCGTTCGAACCATTGACCACGCAAGACTTCGACGGCGCGGTTAACCTGACCCGCCATGACGGCGGGGACTTTCGTCCGGCGTTCTCGCCGGACGGCAAACGCATTGCGTTCTCCACCGATCGTGATACGCCGGTATATGGACATCCGGGCCTCAGCTTCATGCGCCAACGCGAAGGCGAGATTTACGTCATGGACACGGACGGTGGTAACGTCGAGCGCCTTACCTTCGCCCGTAGCTGGGACGGATCGCCGGAGTGGTCGCCGGATGGAAAGTCGATTTACTTCTACTCGGGCCGGCCGCGGGAGATCCCCGGGCCACCGGGCAGTCACATTCTCGGCCAGGAGGGTGGTTTCCGTATCTGGAGGATGGCAGCCGACGGTTCAGATCCGCGCGCCGTAACACCGGAGGGGACAGAGGCGTTGGCGCCGGCGCTGACACCCGACGGCCGCATCGCCTATCAGACCCGGCGGACTTTTATCGGCTGGTCGATCCAATCCAGGGCGCCGGCCGGCGGCGAGCCGCGCATGGAAAGCGATGAGGCGACGGACTACTGGAACCCCGGTTACCATCACGCCAGCGGTGCGATGGTTTGCCACGGTGTCGGGCCGCTGGACACCGATAAACAGGCGGTACAGGATATTCTCGGCCCGGGCGGATTGCTGGCGCTCGACTATCCCGCCAGTGTTGAATTTCTGGACAAGACCCTCACTCTGTATGCCATGCGGCATACCAGCGGCCTGGCCGCACACCCAAGTGCGCCGAGGGTAGCAGTTACCATCGAGAACAACGCCGGTACCCGGTTTGTGATTGAGGACTTTGACGGCAGTAACCAGACCGAGTTGTTCTCGGTCGACGGCATAGGCATTGTCAGTGGCACGCTGAACCGTATCTTCGGTCTGAAGTGGTCGGCCGACGCGCAGTGGATTACCTACACACAGGGCTGGTTCTTCGGCGATCAAACCAATAAGGCAGACGTATGGAAAATCCGCCATGATGGCCGGCAGCGTATAAATCTGACGGCAGGATCCGGCGCCAACAACGGCATGCCGGCCTTTTCTCCGGATCGTAAACGGATCGTGTTTCGAAGTTCCCGCAACGGCAATTTCGATCTCTATCTCATGGACGCCGACGGCAACAACCTGGTCCAGTTGACGGACGATATAGCGAAAGACAACTTCCCGGTATTTTCGCCAACCGGAGACGCGATCGTTTACTCATCAGATCGCGACAGCAGTCTTGATCCGCTCGGCTACAAGAGCTTCGACAACTACATCATGAAACTCAAGCCGGATGGAAACCCGGGGGAAATCATTCGCATCACTGACGATCCGGGTCATGATGCACATCCAGCTTTTTCTCCCGACGGCAAGTGGATTGTCTATACCTCCGAACGCGCCGGCATCAGTGACGAAGAGCCGCTGGTGCAGGAAGTCATATTCGGACCGCAGATGTATGGCGAGATTTTCGCTTACCGGTTGAGTGACGGCTTACGGTTACGCTTGACCCACAACAAGTGGGAAGAGTCGGGACCGTTCTGGATTCGGCTCCCGCAGACGTCCGCGCTGGAATAAACATGCAACTACGGGGATTGTTGATAATTACACGGCTGCTTGCCTCCGGCAGCGACTTCACGGGTTGATCATATCACGCCGGTCGGTGTCCCTGCTCGTAGGCTTGCCGGTGTTTTATCACCAGCAGGCTCAACACGGTGATCAAGCTCACCAGGATCAAGCCGATTCCGAAGTAACTCACCACGGAAAAATCTTCTCCCTGGATCATGGAACCGACTATGCCCGGTCCCAGTCCCAGACCTGCCGTTTGAACGGCGCCCATCATGACCACTACACGCCCCTTGGGATCCAGTTCCGCCATGATGCCGGAGAAATAAGGTTGGGTCAGGTTCCAGGCAAAGAGATACAGGATTGTCGCCAGACCGAACCGCAAACCGTTCATTTCGCCCAGCAATACCAGCAATCCGGCAATGGAGATAACGGCGCTGATAACGATAGGCAGGGCCCGTCCGAAACGGATGTTCACCAACGCAGCGATCAGGGCGCCGGCGATGCCGCCGACATTGGAGAGGGCCAGACCGGCGCCGATTGTCTCGCCGGGCAATCCTGCCGCTGCGGCGATGCGTTCCATGAATGCCCAGGCTTCTCCCTGCGCCATAAAATAAAAAAATACGGTTGCCAGTCCCAGGGCAACCAGCAGGTAGGGTAAAGGTCGGATGTCGGGAGCGGACGCAGGGTGGTCCTCACCATGTGATACCGGCAGCCAGGTAACAAAGAAGAAGTTGATAGCGGTGATGATGGCTATCAGGGCGAATACCCAGGACTTTCCACCCATTTCAAGTATCACGGGAATGAAATACAGGATCGTTGCGGCAACGCTCAATATGACCACCAGGTAGACACCGAATTCGCGATCCGGGTTACGCGTCCCGCCAAAGATAGCAAATGCTACGGCAACGGCGATACCCTCCCCGATACCGGCAATAAAGCGCGCCAGGATCATGCTTTCGTAGGTGTCTGCGCCGATGGATGCAACCGTACCGAGAAACAGAAGCGCCAGTGAGATGACAGCCAGTACCCGCCAGTTCAACTTGTGGATTAAGAAGGCGGTGCCTCCCAGGGCCAGTGCCATGGTGACGATATCGGCCGACATGACAATACCCACCTGGCCGGGGTCGAGCTGCAGACTGTCTGCAATCACCCCTACAATCCCCGGCAGGATAACAATGGTCAAGGCGCCGACAGTGCCAAGATAATTCGCTGCCACCAGTGACCGCAGGCTGTCCAGGTCGGTTACTTCAGGTGTCGTGGCCGTTGCCATGTTGATATACCTGCTTGTTGGTTTGATTTGCTGTGTAAATTCGGGGACAGAATTAATTCTGTCCCCAGCAAGCTGAGTTACATGCTGTCGGGGTGTGCAGAGACCTGATCATGAGAGTTTGGGAGGTTACTTAACCGTCGATCAGTACCGCGTAGCGTAACACATTGTCTAGAAATCCCCCTGCAGTGTCAGAATACCGACCAGGTGGTTTTCGAAGTCGTCTGCAATGGCATGTTGCCAGGTGACCATCGGTGTCAGGGTGAAACGGCCCGCCGGCGCGCTCATCGACAGGCTCAGGTCGAAGTGGCTCAAGTTGGAACCGGTACGGTAGTAGTTGTCGTTATATGTGATATTCCCGGAACCCGTGAAGGTAACCGCACCGGCCGGCACATCATGGGACAGGGCGAGACGTATGGTCTGCCCGTCTTCGGAAAGAGAGAAATCCCGTGCGTAATGCAGTGCGGGGTTCCCCGGAAGACTGGTTACGAGTCCGGCATTGAATTCGTAAGTTGAGGCCCACTTTCCCGGTTCCTCGAAGTTCTTGTAATTGAAATTCGCGACGCCGGCATAGACTCCCGCCCGTTCACCGAATTGATGGTAATAATCGGCAAAAAAACCTCCTTCGCTGACCTCATCGGTGTCTGCGTCATAAATACTGTAGGCGTTGAGGGTAAAACCGTTATAGCCGATTGAGACACCGGGCGACAATACTGAACCGGTTGAAAAAGCCAGGCCGGAAAACAGGTAACGGCTCATGTAATCCAGTCTGACACTGACGGAGACCGGGGACTCATCTTCCACCTCTGCCCGGGCGCCGGCTGCACTGAGCGCGACCAGAAGCCCGGTTATCGTCAACAGTCTGCCTGGTTGCATCGTTACTCCACAGCGTGGGTGTGATTTTCAGTCAATGTTTCCGGTGGAAGCAAAGCCGTACCGGGAAATATTATCAGAAAACCGGAAAGTGTTTTTTGCCGCAAATAAAATACCCGCATGCGCTGACGACAAAAAGTAAATACTATATATGCAAGTTCCATATCCAGGGAGTACGAACCATGTCACTTGACCAGAATACAAAAGCACTGGTAACAGGCGCCTCCAGCGGTATCGGTGAAGCTACCGCCCGTGCGCTTCGAAACAGGGGTGTCAAGGTGTATGCCGCGGCGCGCAGACTTGACCGGCTTGAGCAGCTGGCCGCCGACATCGCCGATGCGGTCGTTTACTGTGTGGACGCACCCTGGCGGGTGAATGTCAGCCAGATGGAGATTGTGCCCACGGAGCAAACCTACGGGGGAGCACAGTTCGTGCCTTTCAAGGGGCGGGGCTCACAATGATCTATAATAACACCGGTCAGTAAAACCCCCCGGGGAAACCTGTGACCGGTACATCATTACCGGAACAGTTCGCTGATCTTGAAGAATATGTCGAAGAATGGTCCATTAGAGAGGTGCAAACATGAGCATTAAACGACCCGGCAGACAGGACATGACTGATATTGCTGAATTCTATGGCATGAGCATCAGTGATTCAGACATGGCAGAGTATCAACAGTTGTTGACCGACATGCTGGCTTCCTTCGACAGGATCGACGAACTGGAAGCGCCGGTACTGGTCAGCGATTATAAACGGGACAAGGGCAGTGCAGCCGACCCGAATGACAACCCGCACAACGCCTGGTACTGGAAGACCACGATCAAGGGTTCGGCAGAAGGGCCGTTGCAAGGAAAATCAATTGCGATTAAAGACAGCGTCTGTATCGCGGGTGTGCCGATGATGAACGGGTCCCTTGCTGTGGAAGGGTATATCCCCGATAACGATGCCACCGTCATCACGCGCATCCTTGATGCGGGCGGCACTATCCTGGGCAAAGCAACCTGTGAGGATCTTTGCCTGTCCGGTTCCAGTTTTACCTCCAGGCCCCATCCCGTCACAAATCCCCATGATCCGGAACGTGCAGCCGGCGGCTCGTCCAGCGGCAGCGCAGTCCTGGTATCCATAGGTGCGGTGGACATGGCGCTTGGCGGCGACCAGGGGGGCTCCATACGTATGCCGGCATCCTGGACCGGTGTTTATGGTCTCAAACCTACCCATGGCCTGGTCCCCTATACCGGCGTAATGCCGATTGAATTGACACTGGATCACTGCGGCCCGATGGCCGGCACGGTTGAGGATGTCGCGTTGTTGCTTTCCGTGATTGCCGGCGAAGACGGTCATGATCCCCGCCAGGTAAACGTGGTAAAGCAGGATTACACGGCGGCCCTTGATCGGGGCATGGAAGGTCTCAGGATCGGCGTGTTAAAAGAAGGTTTCGCGCGGCCGGAAAGTGAGGCCGTCGTCGATGCCAAAGTGCGTGAAGCCGTAGCGAAACTTGAAGCGCTTGGCGCCAGTGTCAAGGAAATATCCATCCCCATGCACCTGGATGGGCCGCATATCTGGAACGGTATCGGTTTTGAAGGCGCCACCCTGATGATGAAAGGCGGATCGCAGGGTTACAACTGGAACGGCCACTACCTGTCGAGCCTGGCGGAGTACTACGGCAGGCAATGGCGTGAGAGGGTGGATGAATTATCCAAAACCACCAAGCTCGTCATGCTGGCCGGTGAATACATACTGAGACAGCAACCCGGCGTCTACTATGCCAGGGCCCAGAACCTGGGGAATGTACTGCGCGCCAGATACGATGAAGCGCTGGTTGATGTCGATCTCATCGTCATGCCTACCACCGCCATGCGTGCGCAACCGCTTGGGTCGACCGATGCTGCGCCGATTGAGTACGTTGGCAGGGCTTTTGCGATGTTGGGCAACACCTCCCCGGCAGATGTCACCCATCATCCGGCCATGAATGTGCCCTGCGGCATGGTCGATGGGTTGCCGGTGGGCATGATGCTGGTGGGACGGCGTTTTGACGAAGCCACCGTTTTAACAGCTGCTGCTGCGTTTGAAAGGATAGGTGACTGGAAAGAAATGTAGGGATTTCCATCGATTCACAGGCGCGTTTCCCAATCGAACGCCGGGTCCGCGTAAACCACGAAATCCGGGTTGAGCAGGGAGTCCTTGGCGTTGTAGCGCAAACGGTTGAACCCGGTATCCGTAACCCTGCCCCCCGCCTCTTCGACGATGCACTGGCCGGCAGCAGTGTCCCACTCCGAGGTTGGCCCGAAGCGTGTGTAGATATCGGCTGCTCCTTCGGCAACCAGGCAGAATTTCAGGGAACTGCCGATTGCAATCGATTTTGTGTTATGCCCCAGGTTCCTGAAGAATTCCTGTTGCCGTTCATTACCGTGTGATCGGCTTCCCGCCACGACCAGGGCGTCGGCACGGCTTGTCTTTGCCTTGATCCTGATGCCGGCAGCGCCGGTTGCCTGTTTATAGGCGCCCTCGTTTTTGGCGGCGAAATAGCAAACTTCTTTGACCGGCGCATAAATGACGCCTAAAACGGGATAATTTTCCCTGATCAGCGCGATATTCACGGTGAACTCCCCGTTACGCTTTATGAACTCGCGGGTGCCGTCCAGCGGGTCTACCAGCCAGTACGGGTCCCAGGATTTCCTTACCGAATAAGGGATGTGGGCAGCTTCTTCGGACAGCACCGGTATATCCGGAGTCAGCCTTGCCAGCTCTGCGCATATCAGGTCATGGGAGGCCATGTCCGCCATGGTGAGCGGAGACCGGTCGGTTTTGTTCCGGATCTCAAAATCCGTAACGTAGACGTCCATGATTTTTTGCGCGGCCTCCCTGGCGATTGCCGCCGCGGCTTCGGTCAGTTCTGGCATATAAACGTTAGAGTCCTAGCGCCGGCAATAAATAAGGTTCCATACCCGGTTGTTCAAACCCAGTCCCCGCTGTTCAAACTTCGTCAGCGGACGCCACAGGGGCCGGGGGCTGAAGTTTCCGTTTCCGGCCAGGTTGACCAGGCCGGGTTCGGCGTCGCATACGGCGCACATGTATTCTGCCAAATCCGCGGAATCCGTGGCAAGGTATAATTGTCCTTCGGTTTTCATCCTGGTCGTGAGTTGCCTGACAAAACCGGGTTGTACGAGGCGGCGCTTATGGTGGCGTTTCTTGGGCCACGGGTCCGGGAAATGGATGTAGATCGACGCCATGGACTCTGCGGGAATCTGCCGGTTGACGACGTCGACCGCGTCATGGTTGATGACCCGGACATTGTCCAGTCCGGATTCGGCAATCCCGTGTAACAGGCGTCCGATACCGGGCCGGTGTACTTCAACGGCCAGGTAATCGATTTCCGGGTTCTCCCCGGCCAGCCTGAGCGTGGTCTCGCCCATGCCGCTGCCGATATCCAGTACCCTGGGCGCATAGCGCTTGAACAGCGCATCCAGGTCCAGTGGTTCATCCCCGTAATCAACACCGAATTCATCCCAATACCTGTCTATCGCATTTGCCTGCGCCCTGGTCAGCCGGCCCTGTCGTAACACGTAGCTTTTGACGGAGCGTTTATCGGACAAGGTTCACCACTCCCCTGCTCGCGGCGCGGGTCAGTTGAAGAATAGGACGTAATTTGGGACACCCATAAATTAACAAATTATAGCAATTTATGGGTGTCCCAAATTAGAAGGTTCCGTCGATTGGGGATGACGCACTGGCATAGGCCCGCCTTGGCATGCGCCCGGCCAGGTAAGCCTCCCGTCCCGCCTCTATGGCCTTTTTCATTGCCGATGCCATTAATACCGGATTTTTGGCCTCTGCGATTGCGGTGTTCATCAGTACGCCGTCGCAGCCGAGTTCCATGGCGATCGATGCGTCCGATGCAGTACCGACCCCGGCGTCCACCAGGATAGGCACAGCGGCGTTCTCGACAATGGTCCTGATGTTGTAGGGGTTGCGAATCCCCAGCCCGGAACCGATCGGCGCGGCCAGGGGCATCACCGCGATACAGCCCATTTCTTCGAAACGCAACGCCATGATCGGATCATCATTGGTGTAGACCATCACTTTGAAATTTTCCGCGACGAGGGTCTGTGCCGCTTCCAGGGTTGCCGGGATATCCGGGAACAAGGTCTTTTTGTCGCCCAGCACCTCCAGCTTCACCAGGTCATGGCCGTTGAGCAATTCGCGCGCCAGGCGGCAGGTGCGCAGCGCCGATTCGGCATCGAAACAGCCTGCCGTGTTGGGAAGGATCGTGAACCTGTCGGGGCTGACGTAGTCGAGCAGGTTGGGTTCGTCCTGTTCCTGGCCGATGTTGGTGCGGCGGATCGCCACGGTGACGATCTCCGCCCCGCTGGCTTCTATGGCATTGCGGGTTTCCTCCAGGTCCTTGTACTTACCCGTACCGACCAGCAGGCGTGATGAGTAAACTTTGCCGGCGATGGTTAACGTATCTCTTGACATTGCTCAGTTTATCCTCCGCCGATCGCAGTAACGATTTCCACCTGGTCTCCGTCCGCCAGCAAGTGATGAGCGAATGCACTGCGCGAGACGATTTCCCTGTTGATTTCCACCGCGACGTTGTCACGGATATCCAGCGCGGTGATTAAATCGGATACCGTCGCCGTTTCCACGATTGAGGTTTTTTCACCGTTAACGAATAACTCCATGGCTTGCATTATACAAAAACTTTTCGGGAACAGGGGACGGACTTAAGTCCGTCCCCGCATGATCACCAGAGTTTTTACTCTGACCCCGAATATCAGTATGATGCTGCAGGTACCAGGTTGTGCGGGTGTAGTTCAATGGTAGAACATCAGCTTCCCAAGCTGAGAACGTGGGTTCGATTCCCATCACCCGCTTTTTATCTGCTGAACAGTTCCAGCTGGTTCCTCAGCGCCGCCTGGGCCGCGGCCAGGCGGGCGATGGGGACGCGGAACGGGGAGCAGGAAATATAGTCCAGTTGTACCGACTGGAAGAAATTGATCGATTCCGGGTCGCCCCCGTGCTCGCCGCAGATGCCGCATTTCAGTTCCCGTTTTACCGACCTGCCCCGGTGAACGGCCTGTTCGACCAGTTGGCCGACACCGGCAACGTCCATGGTCTGGAACGGGTTCTCCTCCAGCAGGTTTTTCGCCAGGTATTCAGGCATGAAACTGCCTATGTCGTCACGGCTGTAGCCCAGTGTCATCTGGGTCAGGTCGTTGGTGCCGAAGCTGAAGAAGTCAGCGTGTGCGGCGATGTCGTCCGCGGTAATGGCGGCCCTGGGGACCTCTATCATGGTGCCTATGGGGATCTCCAGTTTGCCGGTGAACTTTTTCCTGTTTTTCACCTGACTGATAATCTGCTCCACTTTTTCCCGGAGCATGGACAGTTCGCTTTCCAGCCCTACCAGCGGGATCATGATCTCCGGCTGTGCATTGATGCGTTTTCTCCTGCAGTTAATGGTTGCCTCGACGATGGCGGTCACCTGCATTTCCAGGATCTCGGGATAGGTTACGGTCAAGCGGCAGCCCCGGTGTCCCAGCATGGGGTTCACTTCGTGCAACTGGTTGACCCGGCGGACAATCCTGGCAACGCTTACCTTCATGGTGCGGGCGAGTTGGCGCTGCAGTTTTTCTTCCTCCGGCAGGAATTCGTGGAGCGGCGGATCCAGCAGGCGAATCGTGACCGGCAGCCGGCGCATGGTGCTGAATATCCCTTCAAAATCCCGGCGCTGGAACGGCAGCAGCTTTTTCAGCGCGGTACGCCGTTCGGTCTCGGTTTCCGCAAGGATCATCTCGCGCATGGCGGCTATCCGGTTATCGCCGAAGAACATGTGCTCGGTCCGGCACAGCCCGATCCCCTCTGCACCGAATTCCAGGGCCATGGCCGCGTCCATGGGGGTATCGGCGTTGGTGCGTATCACCAGTTTGCGCGTCTTGTCCGCCCAGGCCATCAGGGTCTTGAATTCACTGGTGAAGACAGGTGGTTGCTTGGGCACGTCGCCCAGCATAATCTCGCCGTTGCTGCCGTCGATGCTGATGATGTCCGCCGGGGTGATGACCCTGTCCTTGATGGTAAGGGTTTTGCGTTTGCTGTCGATAATCAGTTCACTCGCCCCGGTAACGCAACACTTTCCCCAACCCCGGGCCACGACCGCTGCATGGCTGGTTGAACCGCCTGTAGAGGTCAATATGGCCTCCGCAACGTGCATGCCGTGGATGTCCTCGGGGCTGGTTTCGCGCCTGACGAGAATGACGGGATGGCCGTTCTCGCTCTGTTCCACCGCCTCATCGGCAGTGAACACGGGATAACCGGACGCGGCGCCGGGCGATGCCGGCAGGCCGGTGGCCAGCACGTTCCTCTTTGCCTTGTGATCGAAGGAGGGAAGCAACACCTGGTTCAGGTCGTTGGCCGGGACACGCAGCAGTGCGTCCTTCTGGTTGATCAGGTTCTCCCTGACCATATCCACCGCGATTTTTACCGCCGCCGCGCCGGTCCGTTTCCCGGTACGGGTCTGCAGCATGTACAACACGCTTTTTTCGATGGTGAATTCGATATCCTGCATATCCTTGTAATGGGTTTCCAGGGTATGTTTCACCTTGAGCAGTTGCTGATAGATCTCCGGGCGCCATTTTTTCATCCTGGCCACCGGTTGCGGTGTACGGATGCCCGCAACCACGTCTTCCCCCTGGGCGTTGATCAGGAATTCCCCGTAGAATTCATTCCTGCCCGAAGTCGGGTCCCGGGTAAAGGCGACGCCGGTGCCGGAATCGTCACCCATGTTGCCGAATACCATGGACTGGATATTGGCCGCGGTACCGATATGTCCGCGGATGTTGTTGATTTTGCGGTACGTCAGCGCCCGGGGGGTGTTCCAACTCCGGAACACGGCTTCGACGGCCTTCTCCAGTTGCTCATGGGGCGCCTGGGGGAACGCTTCACCGCTCTGTTGCCGGTAAACCTTCTTGTAGGCGGCAATCAGTTTTTCCAGGCCGTCCTGGTTCAGGTCGGCATCTTCAGTGACGCCGTATTGCTGCTTGATACGGGTGAAAACGTCTTCAAAATGTTCATGCTCGACGCCCATGACCACGTTGCCGAACATATTGATCAGACGCCGGTAGGCATCCAGCGCGAAGCGCCTGTTATCCGTTTGCCGTGCAAGTCCGGTTACCGACCGGTCCGTCAGCCCCAGGTTCAGTATGGTATCCAGCATGCCCGGCATACTGACGGCTGCGCCGCTCCTGACGGAGACCAGTAACGGGTTGTCATCGTCGCCGAAACGCTTACCGGTTTCCTTCTCCAGCCGGTTCATATTCAGCCTGATGCTGCCCTGCAGTCCCTTCGGGAGTATGCCGCCACCCTGGTAATACTCCGCGCAAGTGGTGGTGGTGATGGTGAACCCCGGCGGCACAGGGAGGCCGATACTGGTCATTTCAGCCAGGTTGGCGCCTTTGCCGCCAAGCAGGTTAACGTCATCCCTGCTGCCTTCGGCTAACTGGTTGCCGAAGTAGTAGGTGCGCTTCACGTTGTTCTGCTTACCGGTCACGGCATGTCATTCCTGCATGGCCCACAGGTCCGTAAAAGCGTTCACGGGCATGGTTTCCAGGGTTGGCCGGTCGGCACAGGCTGCCAGGATAGCCTCGCTCTGGGCCGCAGAAAATTGATCGGCTACCGCCTTGTTGAATTTTTCCAGCAACAGGGGGATGCCTTCGCCGCGCCGGCGCCGGTGGCCCACCGGGTATGCGACGTCGATCCTGTCTGTGCTTGAGCCGTCCCGGAAAAAGACCTGCACCGAATTTCCGATGGCGCGTTTATCCGGGTCGTGGTAATCAATGGTGTACTGCCGGTTCTCCGTTACCTGCATTTTGTCCCTGAGCGTATCGATACGCGGGTCGGCGGCGATGTCGTCCTCGTAATCCGCGGCTGTCAGGCGCCCGAAGATCAAGGGGACTGCAGTCATGTATTGAAGGCAGTGGTCCCGGTCTGCCGGGTTGTCCAGCGGGCCGGTCTTGTCGATGATGCGCATTCCGGCTTCCTGTGTTTCCACGACCACCTTGTCTATCTCATCAAGCCTGTCCCTGACCCGGGCATGTAGCGACAGGGCCGCTTCCACCGCGGTCTGGGCATGGAATTCTGCAGGAAACGAGATCTTGAACAGGACGTTTTCCATGACGTAACTGCCGAAAGGACGTTCTGCAACGACCTCGTTGCCATTGAACAACACGTCCTGGAAGCCCCAGTGTCCGGCGCTCAACGCGGAGGGATAACCCATCTCCCCGGTCAGCGCGATAAGGGCATGGCGTACCGCGCGGCTGGTTGCATCCCCTGCCGCCCAGCTTTTTCTCGAGCCTGTATTGGGCGCGTGACGATAGGTGCGCAGCGCGCCGCCGTCGATCCAGGCATTGGATACGGCATTGATGACCTGCTCCCGGTTGCCGCCCAGTATTCCGGTAACCACCGCGGTGCTGGCAATGCGGACCAGCAGGACATGGTCCAGGCCGACGCCGTTGAAACTGTTTTTCAGGGCGAGCACTCCCTGGATCTCGTGGGCCTGGATCATGGCGGTGAGGATGTCTGCGACAGTCAGCGGGTCTTGTCCGGCGGCGATATTTTTCCGGCTCAGGTAGTCGGCGACCGCGAGAATGCCGCCGAGGTTGTCGGAAGGGTGTCCCCACTCGGCAGCCAGCCAGGTGTCGTTAAAATCCAGCCAGCGCACCATGGCGCCGATATTGAAAGCAGCCTGTACCGGTTCCAGCCGGTATCCGGTGCCGGGCACCCGTGCGCCGCCTGCCATTTCAGCGCCGGGCACCACAGGCCCCAGCAGCTTGACGCAAGCCGGGAATTTCAGGGCCATCATGCCGCAGGCCAGGGTATCCAGCAGGCAGTAAAATGCAGTACTGCGCCCCTCCTCGCTTGCCGCATCACCACGCAAAACATAATCGGCGATATCCTGTAACAGCGGGTCGGCCGGTGGTCTCCTGGTATCCCGAATTCCCATGTTCGACATTTATTTTCCTCCGCAGGGTTTTTGTTATTGTAATTTAATGTGCCGTCCGGGGCGACTGATTGATTATTTACCCACCGCATTCCGCACCGCGGTGAGTATACCGCGCAGGATATTGTATTCGTTACTGTCCAGGCCTGCGCGGTTAAACAGGCGTTTCAGGCGGCGCATCAAGCGCCGTGGTTTCTCCGGGTCGAGATAGTCTATGTCGATCAGTGTTTGCCGGAGATGCTCGTACAGGTGTTCCATCTGCTCCGCGCTCGCCGGGGTTTCCGGATTGTTGCCGGCGGTTACGGTTTCTTCACGGGCAAGAAATTGTTTGCTGATTTCATAGCAGATGATCTGTGCCGCCGAAGCGATGTTCAGGGAGGGAAAATCCTCATTGGTCGGTATGCGGATCATGGCCTGGCATATATCAAGTTCCTCGTTGGAAAGTCCGGAACTCTCACGGCCGAACAGGATGGCCGCGCCGGCGCCGGTTTGATCGGTGATCTGCGCTGCTGCAGTCTCGGGTGTGACCTCCGGCCAGGCGATACTCCTGGTGCGGGCGCTTGTGCCGAATACCAGTCCGCAGTCCGCGACCGCTTCCTCCAGGTTTGAAAACACCCGGGCGCGGTCAAGGATATCATCTGCCCCCGCAGCCCTGGCAGTACATTCCGCGCTGGGAAAACGTTTGGGCGATACCAGCACCAGCCGTTCCAGGCCCATGGTTTTCATGGCCCGCGCCGTGGCGCCGATATTTCCGGGGTGCGTGGTATTTACCAGGACAATTTTTACGTTTTCCAGCATGATAAGATCAATTATGAATTAGGAATTGAGAATTAGGAATGGGGGCCACCTGAATTTTTTATTCCTAATTCCTGATTCGTAATTGTTAATTGTTGTAATTCAGCGTTGTATCCGCAGGAGGAAAAAATGCATCCTATGATGAATATGGGAATTCGCGCAGTCCGCGCCGCAGGCGATTTTATAGTCCGTTGCATGGACCAGATGCAGGGTCTCTCGGTTACCGAGAAAAGCCGCAATGATTTTGTCAGTGAAGTCGACAGGCGCGCCGAGCAGATCATTATCGAAAACCTGCGCAACGCCTACCCGGACCATGCCATTCTGGCCGAGGAAAGCGGCGCGTCCGGCAACAGCGATTACCAGTGGATCATCGATCCGCTCGACGGCACAACGAATTTTCTGCATGGCTTCCCCCAGTTTGCGGTCTCGGTGGCATTGGCGCACAAAGGCATCCTCGACCAGGGGATCGTTTACGATCCGCTACGGCAGGAATTGTTTACTGCAAGCAGGGGCGATGGCGCCCATCTCGATGGGCGGCGTATCCGGGTTACCCGGCTGAATACGCTTGAAGGCGCACTGATTGGCACGGGTTTTCCCTTCCGGACCCTGGACAGGCTCAATGCCTACGTTGACATTTTCAGGCAACTGACTGCCGTCACTGCCGGCATAAGGCGGCCCGGTGCGGCCTCGCTGGACCTGGCCTATGTAGCCAGCGGCCGCATCGACGGGTTCTGGGAATACGGTCTGGAACCATGGGACATTGCTGCCGGAACTTTGCTGATAAGGGAAGCCGGAGGTTATGTCAGCGATATCAACGACGCAAGTCCGGAGGTAAAATCCGGGAATATCGTAGCGGGGAACCCCGCCGTCCACGACCTGTTGCAGGAGTTGATACGCGCTACGGATGGCGCCACGTAACAGGTATACAGTTACCCTGATCTGGTGTTAAAATACCCGGCGAAAAGGCAGTGGTTCACGGGGTATTGTCTGTTGCCGATTCCTTGTGCTCATCACAGCAATAGAAGTGTTCGGCGTGTTTTATCGCAGTGCTATGCGGGATGTAGAGCCGGCAATAATCGCATTGGACCATCTTCGCGATGCGCGTTTCGCCCGCCCCGGGCGTTTTTCCGGAGAAAAGCCGCTTGAGCAGGACGAACAGCAAAACCAGCACCAAGATAATTATTAACAGGCGTAACACGTTTTCAAAATTCCGGACTGACCCATCATACGCAGACGGCGTAAATAATAATCCATCAAGAGAGTTTAGGAAATGAACCTGCATGAATACCAGGCGAAAATTCTTTTTTCCGAATACGGCATTCCCGTACCCGAAGGAAAACCTGCCCATTCCGTAAAGGATGCGCTGGGCGCCGCCACCGGGATAGGAGGTAAAAACTGGGTGGTGAAAGCCCAGGTACACGCCGGCGGACGCGGCAAGGCCGGCGGGGTGAGGCTGGTTTCCGGAAAGAATGAACTGGAAGATTACGTCAAGGGACTGCTGGGTACTGTCCTGGTCACCAAACAATCGGGGGCCGAGGGCAAACCGGTGAATTGCGTGCTGGTTTCGGCCCTCTCGAGCATCAAATCCGAACTGTACCTGGGCATGCTGGTTGACAGGGGCATGCGCAGAGTCGCGGTGATGGCCTCCGCCGCCGGGGGAATGGACATAGAGGAAGTCGCAGCGACGGAACCCGGTAAGATATTCACGTTCACCATCGACCCGGTGATGGGTCTGCAGCAGTACCAATGCCGCGCCCTGGGCCTGTCATTGGGATTGGACAGTACACAGAACAAGCAACTGGCTAAAATCCTGTCCGGACTCTACCGGATGTTTATCGACAAGGACCTGAGCCTGGTTGAAATCAACCCCCTCGTCATCACCGAAGACGGCGACCTGGAGGCGCTGGATGCCAAGGTAACCGTGGATGACAATGCCTTGTATCGCCAGGCGGAACTGGAAAGCTGGCGGGACCCGAGCCAGGAAGATGCGAAAGAGAACAAGGCCAAGGTGTTCGACCTGAATTATGTCGCGCTTGATGGTGATATCGCCTGCATGGTTAACGGCGCCGGCCTGGCCATGGCGACCATGGATATCATTAAACTGCACGGCGGAGAACCCGCCAATTTCCTGGATGTGGGCGGCGGCGCGACAACGGAACGCGTTGCCGAGGCTTTCAAACTGATCATGTCCGATGCGAAGGTCAGGGCAATCCTGGTCAATATCTTCGGCGGCATAGTTCGCTGCGACCTGATAGCAGAGGGCATTATCAGTGCGGTCAGGGAAGTGGGGCTTGACATCCCCGTGGTGGTCAGGCTGGAAGGCACCCGGGTTGAAGAAGGAAAAGCGCTGCTCGATGAAAGCGGCCTGAAGATCATATCGGCGGACGGCCTGAGCGATGCTGCGGACAGGGTTGTTGCGATGAGCCGGGGGACAAACTGATGGCTGTCCTGGTGAACAGGGATACCCGGCTGATCGTCCAGGGATTCACCGGCCGGCAGGGCACTTTCCATGCAGAACAGGCCATCGAATACGGTACGCAGGTAGTCGGCGGCGTGACCCCTGGCCGGGGAGGGCAGACGCACCTGGACAGGCCGGTGTTCGACACCGTTAAGGAAGCGGTTGCGGAAACAGCAGCGGATGCCAGCATGATCATGGTCCCGGCGGCGTTCGCGGCCGAGGCCATTACCGAGGCAGCCGAGGCGGGGGTCAGGACAATAGTGTGCATCACCGAAGGGATCCCGATCATCGATATGGTCAAGGCCCGCGCCAGTATTGACCTGTATCCCGGAGTAAGGCTGATCGGTCCCAACTGTCCCGGTATCATCACACCGGGTGAATGCAAGATAGGTATCATGCCCGGACATATACACAAACCCGGTTGCATCGGCATCGTTTCCCGTTCGGGCACGCTGACGTACGAGGCGGTACACCAGACCACCCTGGCCGGTCTTGGCCAGAGTACCTGTATCGGTATCGGCGGCGACCCGGTACATGGTATGACTTTCATTGACTGCCTGGAGTTATTTCAACAGGACCCGGCTACGACCGGCATCATCATGGTAGGCGAGATAGGCGGCAACGCCGAAGAAGATGCGGCGGAATTTATCGGGCAACACGTCGATAAACCGGTGGTGGGATATATTGCCGGCGTCACCGCGCCGCCGGGGAGGCGCATGGGTCATGCCGGCGCAATCATCTCGGGCGGCAAAGGCAGCGCCGGGGATAAATTCTCCGCACTCGATGCTGCCGGTGTGACAACGGTCCGGTCACCTGCTGAACTGGGTGAGGCTGTTGCAGGGAAATTGAGTGAATAAAATCTACCGGGAAAAAATCTACCGGGGACGGATTTAAATCCGTCCCCGGACACCTCGTCCCCAGACACCTGACGTGAACAAAGTCGCTATTGCCCAGGTTGATCCATGTGTCGGTGATATTGACGGAAATACGGAACTGGTACTTGAATATATTTCCAGGGCCAGGGACACTGCCGGCGCAGATACCGTTATATTCCCGGAACTGGTCCTGACCGGCTACCCGCCGGAAGACCTGTTGTTGCGTCCCCATTTCCACGTGCAGGTGGAACAGGCCCTGCAGCGCGTCGTGGACGAGGCGCAAGGCATCAACGTCATCATCGGCTACCCGTCGGCGGGAGGAACACGCCTGTTTAATGCCTGCAGTTTCATCAGGGACCGGGAAATAGTCACCACCTACCATAAAAGAAACCTGCCGAATTACGGCGTATTCGACGAAAAACGCTATTTCAGCGAGGGGGAAGAGCTGAACCTGGTTGAAACCCCGGACTTCAAGGTTGCGCTGAGCGTGTGTGAGGACTTGTGGACCGAAGACCACGCACGGGAAGCGGCGCAGGCAGGGGCGGAATTGCTGATCAACATCAACGCCTCGCCTTACCACACCGACAAGGCCACCGTGCGCGAAGAACTGCTGCGCAGGCGCGCCGTGGAGCACAATATCGCCATAATTTACGTCAACCTGGTCGGCGGCCAGGATGAACTGGTATTCGACGGCGGCTCCCTGGTCGCCGATGGCAGAGGGGAATTCGTCTTCAAGGCCCCCCAGTTTGAGCAGGGCCTGTACCTGGTGGACCTGGAACGGCCGCGCGGCCGCCTGGTCCTGGAAGCCGGGTCGCCGCAATCCCCGCCCCTGGGCTTTAACGAAAGCGTATACCGGGCGCTGACGCTCGGCGTTAAGGATTACGTATCGAAAAACGGATTCAAGGGCGCGGTCATCGGTCTGTCGGGAGGCATCGATTCGGCGCTGACCCTGGCCGTGGCCGTGGATGCGCTCGGCCCGGAAAACGTCGAAGTGCTGCTGATGCCGTCCCGCTACACCGCGGACATGAGCGTCGAGGACGCGCAGGATATGGCCGGGCGGCTGGGCGTTGCCTGCCATATCGTGAGCATCGAAAAGCCTTTTTCCGCGTTCTCTGAGATTTTGGCGCCCATTTTCAAGGATTTGCCCGTAGACACAACCGAAGAGAATATCCAGGCCCGTTGCCGCGGCCTGCTGCTCATGGCGGTATCCAACAAGACCGGGAAACTGGTATTGACCACCGGCAATAAAAGCGAGATGGCGGTGGGCTATGCAACCCTGTACGGAGACATGGCAGGCGGGTTTGCCCCGCTCAAGGACGTGCCGAAGATACTGGTGTACGAACTGTCCCGCTGGCGTAACCGGGACGAAGAGATCATCCCGCAGCGGATCATCGACCGCCCGCCCACCGCGGAGTTGCGGTTTGACCAGAAGGACGAGGATTCCCTGCCCGGTTACGACGTGCTCGACCCGATACTGGAGAAATACATCGAACTGGACCGCACACCGGCCGAGATCATCGCTGACGGTTATGACCGGGATACGGTCTACCAGGTGGTCAGGATGGTGGACAAAAACGAATACAAGCGCCGCCAGGCCGCTCCCGGCGTCAGGATCACCGAACGGGCCTTCGGCCGCGACCGGCGCTACCCGATTACCTCTCGTTATACGGAATAATTATCCGCAGATTAAGTTAGCGCAGATAAATTTATAAACGACGCCAAAGTCACTTGGAACCAGATCGATAATTGGTTTATCAAACATCAATACTTGAATTTCAAATTAATATTGCTGAAGAAGCTTGTTCCAAAATTGGCTCATCATTATTTCTCAGAAGAACTTATTCTATTTTTCGTTTATACCAGGCCAGATTTGAAGCGCTGCATCGGTCAAATTTCTGGCACGATCTTTTATTGCTTGTTCATCCCATCTTTGTAATCCGAGCAAAGGAATATTCAACCTTAAATTTGTATTTTCAAGCAGCAATTTCTTTTTCTCTGAAAACGGCTTGTTTTTAGCTCCCCGGTTTACGCTCAGATTTAATAACGTAAGATTTCCTAACATCCCTATACTATTCTCCCGTGAAATTATCGATTGCTCCCGCTCATCTAAAGGTTCGTCAGTGACAAGTTTGTATCGAATGCTATATATTTCGTTCTGTTTTGCTTTTTCGCCATTGGGAAGAGGCCAATGTTCATACCATGATCTGGGTAGAATATGATCGATATCGAGACTCCCGGTATTTGCCTCAAAAACATCCTCAGTCTTCTTGGCAGACCTGAGATTAGATTCAATCTCTCCTAAAAATGAACGCATTTTTGCAGCGTCAACTCTCCCTGGGTAGATAGATGCTGTCTGGCAGATATTTCTAAATTCACCATCCGTAGGCCAGCGTGAGGCGTCACTTTTGAATTTGGATAGAATGTCACGAAGTGTTTCAGGGAACAGTCCTTTTTGAGATAGTTCACGTAAGACGGTTATAAAAACATTGTTATAATTTTTTGCTGTCAAACCACAAATCGCGCGCCTCACAATATAGGATATTAGCATTGTTAACATAACATCCTTAGATTCATCTGCTATTGGCGAGGAGGCGATTAATAACGCGAGAGGGTGTAATGTTGTGACTTCGTAAGGTGCAATTCTTCTCCCGAATCGGGCAATGGGACTATCTTCAGTACCAGCTACTAATTCTTGATATATGCCCGCATACTTTGAAAGGGTAGTAAGCTGTTTTTCAGCAGATATTGGTTCTTCACCGGATAATACATATCTACGATATTCAAAATACAATCTACCGAGATCAACTTCTTCGCATAATTCTGTTATAAGACAAGCGTGAACAAACCATTCCATGCGAGGCTTTTTAATTCGCCCACGAGATTGGTCTGATTTCCAGTAGCCTGTTTCAAATTTCGACCAATATGTGTCGTATAAATTTTTTGAATTTGCACCATCTCTATCGGCCCTCATAAAAATGAAGTTGCGAATTAAATCAGTCGCATGTAATTCTGCTCCCCGGCCATTTAATGTTTCGAAAATTACCTGAGCATCATCTTCCTCATTTAAAACAATTGATACTACTTTTATATCTTGAAGAATTGCCGTTGTAAGAGCTTCAGCTCGTTTAGAAATTTCACTTTTTTCTCCCTCATTTATCCAGTTTTGGAACTGTTCCGAAAAGAACCAGATTGCTTCTAGTGCAGGAGGATGATGAATTCCAATTTTTCTTAGGGTCTTGTCCCTTAGAGTAAAACTATCTGGAAATTTTGTTCTCAATTCATAGCGATTATTTGCGTGAAGTGCCGACCTATACTCATCCCTGTCACGATACGTTGGCCATACTTTATATTGTTCAATTTCAGGTTCACGCATTGTGTTCGGGTTGGAGTTGAATAATAGATCTTTGACAATTTCCAATAACGCAATTGAGCCGGATTGCTGTAATACAATAAGAACCGATTTTAGAATAAACTGGAGTGTTGTTAATCGTTGTTGCCCATCAATGATATGGAGCGTTTCAACACCAATTAATCCTGATTTTGGCTGTGGATCTAAAACTACTGCCCCAAGAAAATGTGGGGTTGATTTACCAAAAAATCGATCATTAGCTTTATCTTGAATGTCTTCCCACAACGGTCCCCACTGCTCCGATCGCTTCCATACATAGGTGCGTTGATAAAACGGTACCATATATTGTCTACGGTCTTGAAAGAGTTGTTCTACAGTAATGTCATCGGATTTCATTTTTTTTACTCTCTTGGTGTAAACAGAACGCGAAACTATCATCAAGTAGGAAGAAAATACACGGGTCCTCCCTTGATAACCAGTTCAGTTGATGGTCTCCGAATTATGGAGAGGCTCCAATGATTGATTTAATTCATGGATGTTCCTTACGGTCAACACTAAATATCCCTGAAAAAACCCCATTTATGTGTTTGTGGCTTCGGGATGTCTTTCGAAACCTCATTTGTATCTAGTTGATTCAACATTTCTTGCACAAAAGAATCCAAACCCAGGTATGTCTGGTTTTTGATCTTCTCCTAGGGAGAGGGTCTGCTTATACCAGCTTTAACAAATTCCTGATATTTCAGGACGGCGCCGTTACGCCTTTCCGAAAATTCGGCCAAGACCCTGTCAATTGTTAAATATGATGCGGGTTGTGCCAGCCCTGCTGTCAAAGTGATTGACGTTAGACATCCTGTACCGACACAAGTATGATGGCAGCCGAATTGCCCAGCAACGAGGTAACTTCATCCCATGCAGCCCCACCACCAGGGCCCGTTCGTGGAGGGCAAGAAGCACGGCCCGTGGACGATAAAGTGGTACTACGAAACCATCACCCTGGAATGGGAAGCCCAAGGCTCGGCTGCAGCCGGTGAGCAGCACGGCCTGTGAGCATATTGAAACAAATCTATCGATCCGCCAAGAAAGCCACCGGCCTTGGACGACACGGCGCGTGGACGAATAAGGAATACTACGAGGACGGCTCCTTGGCGTGGGAAGAACAGGGCTGGTATGAGGCTGGCGAGCGTCATGGTTCATGGAGGGAAAAGTATTATTACAAGGACGGCACCCTGGAATGGGAAACCCGGGGCCGGTGCAAGGCTGGCAAGAAAGACGGCGTATGGACTACCAAGTGGTATCGCGAAAACGGTGTTCAGGAGCGGGAATACCAGGACCGGTACGAGGCTGGGAAGGAGCACGACCTCAGTACGGTAAAGTACTACCGCGAGAACGGCTCCCTGGAACGGGAAACCCGGGGCCGATACAAGGGTAACGAGCAACATGGTCCGTGGACAGAAAAGCACTACAGCGAAGAGGGCAATCTGGAGAAGGAACACCAAGGTCCGTACGAGGCGGGTCAGCGGCACGGCGTGTGGACGGAAAAGCAATACTACAGTAGCATCATCGATGACGGCTCTATGGAGCATACAGAGCAGGGCCCGTACGAGACCGGCAAACGGCTTGGAACGTGGACAGAGAAATACTACAAGGACGGTACTCTAGACCAGGAAGGGCAGGGCCAGTACAGTGACGGTAAACGGCACGGGCCATGGACAACAAAGGGCTACTGTGAAAACAGCACTTTGAGTTGGGAACACCAGGACCTTTACCAAGCTGATGAACAGCACGGCTTGTGTATTTTCAGATCATTCCGCGCGGACGGCACCCTAGAGGAGGAACACCAGGACTTGTACGTTCACGGCAAAGTACACGGCCTGTGTACGCGCAAGCACTACTACGAAGACGGCACCCTGTGGGAAATGCGAGGACTGTGGGCTGACGGCAAGCAGCACGGCCCGTGGACGGGAAAATCCTACTGTGTGGACGGTACCCTGGAAGTCGAAACTCAGATACGGTACGAGGACGGCGAACTGAGCGGCCCGATGACGGGCAAGCACTACCGCGAGGACGGCTCCCTAGAGCGGGAAGAGCAGGGTGAACAGAACGAGGACGGTGAGCAACATGGCGATTGGACTGAAAAGTGGTACTACAAGGACGGCACCTTGGAGCGTGAAACTCGGGGCCGGTACAAGACTGGTACGAGGACCGATCCGTGGACAGAAAAGCAGTACCGCGAGGACGGCTCACTGGAATGGGAAACCCGGGGCCCGTACGAGGCTGGCGAGCGCCGCGGCTCGTGGACAGAAAAGCACTACCGCGAGGACGGCTCACTGGAACGGGAAGAGAATGTCCGATATAAGAACGGCGAGCGACAGTCATCGGAACGATAACAAAAGCAAGCTGCAGGGCCAAGCATTACACTGTCAAAACCCTGCATCTAGTAACGATGATAGATAGTTAGGGTGGTCTGACCCCATTTGGCCCCCTTTCCGTTCACCCATTTCGCTGGCCGCGAGTGGTCACTAAAGGGAAATTCCTAAACGGCGGGTGGATCAGGTTACGGAGAGGGGGTCAAAAATAGAATTTAAAAAAATACTCCTATTTTTCTCCCAATCGTTTGACGGCATACTGTACCGGTTTACGCCTTACTTTGGCGTCGTTTGTGAATTATCCGGGATAGGCGGATGGGCACCGGATTATCTGGGTAAGTTCAACAAGATTTGTGAGAGTTGACGCTGATTGCTGATTCTGAGTCCGAGGGTCGGTAGGATGGCGGTCAGGATTTCTGCCACTTTGGTTTCAGCTGATACACCATCTTGTTCCAGGGCGACCCTGATGCCAGTCTCGTGCAGCGTGGGTAGGATTAGTTGAAAGCGTTGGTGCTCCAAAATAAATGACCACCTCTGCACTAGCCAAGGCAGTAGGTTTTCAGCCACCAATTTATAGTTACCCGTTTGTTGAGCCGTTTTAAGAACCTTGAACGCCAGTTCAAAAACCTCCTCAGGGGAGCCGCTTGGAACTTCTGGCGTTCCTTTAGAGTGCGTCAGAATAAGGTTTGCAAAGCGTGTGTAGTAGTCTTCGGCCGGACCGTTGCTTTGAAGGCGATCAATCAATCCCGGTCGTAGCAGGAATCCGTTTCCATCTTTCAGCTCTCTAAGCACCACTGGGATAGATGCGAATTGGTCCTTCAATATGCAGGTGGCACAATAGATCAGCATGAGCTCCTCAGTCATATCCCGAAGGTCTTCTTGCTGCTCCTTGGTGGCAATCGGTAAGGTGCCATAAGTAAAATTTTTGGTGTCAAATCCTGCTGAGCGTCCCCCTTTCGCCTTTGCATACGCAATAAATGAGATTGTATCCTGCAAAGCCTCGATGAAGAGTTTTGCGTCGAGCCGTGACAGAGCCTTGTGCATTTTTGCTGGACCTAATAGCATCTGCCCTTCCAGCACTGGGCCGCGCGGCAAGAACTGCTCTAAATTATCAGTGATCCCGGCGTCTAGAGCAGCGTTGTTTTCGACTGTAGCCAACATGTACCACACCATCTCTATTGGTAATATATGGCGCTTATTAATCTCAGGATGAGGCTCTGGGTTGCTTACGCAACCTGGGTAGATTATTGTTTCTTCTCCGTTTTCAAGCAGGCGTTTTTTACCCGTGGCGTCCTGATCGAGCCAAAGAAGAACGTGTCGAACCACTGCGTGGCAATGAGCGGTACGCAGTGTTTCATCAGGCTTTATCTTGTTTACTTCATCAAGCACCGTAATGAAATCTTGTAAACAGGTTTGCCGATCACCGTTATGCCAGCTTGCCAGAGCGGCATCAGCCAGTAGTCCAGTGCGCATAGCCATCATATCGGGAAGATTGGACTTATGGGCGGCGGTTCTACCAAAGAGATAATACCGTCGAGCAGTTTTGAAATCTCCTAGGTTTTCCGCGCTTATCGCCGCCTCTCTTCCCAAGAACGCTTTTTCAACTTCGTTCAACGGAGCATCACTTTCGATCAACGTCTTAGAGAGGGTAAGGCTTCCCTCGTAGTCACCAGAACGATACAAGACTTTTGCCTTTGCACGCACAAGCTCGGAGTTGGTTTGCCCGAACATTGAAAGGCCTTCTTCCAGAACGTCGAGTGCGCTGTTTTTATCGTTGCCGTATTCATCCAGAATTATCGCCTGAAACTTCCGACAGCAGACGGCCAGGTCAGTTTGGTTCCAACGGACGGCCTGTTTCTCTAGGCGCGCAAAGACGGCGCTATGGACTGAAGGATCGATAGTGTTTTCATTGTACTCGTTCAACCATGCTCCTGTGACCAGCATGTCCACGTCAAAGTCGTCATGGCCAAGGGGGGCGAGCAGTCTTGAGCGCAGCTCGGACGAAGAATTTTCGAGAAAGTCGAAAACAGCAGGAAGTTCCTTGATTTTCGAGAGTTGCCGGGCTTGATTTACAAACATGAGTCCAATTGCAGTGAAGCCCTCTTTCTCGAGTTCCTTCATTACGTCTGAGGTTTCTGAGGGCAGCACACAATTCTCATTCTCCAGCAGTTGATCGAGTTCCCGAATAACGCCAATGAAGCTCGTGCCTATCCCAGCTTTAGAGGTCTGAAGCAGCAACTTTGAGTATACGATCATGTTCACCGATGCGCGCACTTCGTCGTGCTCAACGTTTTTGGCTTCTTCAGAAAAACAGCGCAGGGCGTCCTGAATTTTTGTTGGCGAGTTGCTTACTTGGCTCACCAGAAGGACTTGAACACCTCGAACCATATGGCTGATCGCGGCCTCAGCAGGGTATGCAAAGGTATCAGTCCTTAACATTGTGAACATGGGCAAGTAAGGAGCAATCATTTCCAGTTCAGAGAGATCAGAACCAAGTATCGCCATGCAGAGCTTGCAGATTGCCGCTTCATTCTTGCTGCTCCATGCAGCCAACAGCGCCGAATTCATGTCGATAACGTCAAGGCTGCGCTTTTTCGTCAGCGAATCTGCAATCGCACTATGGATTTCCTCTATTTCATTGGTTCCCAGTGTCTTATCGGCAAAGCCAGATAACAACGGAGAGAGGTTGAACCTGTCACCTTCCAGCTGATCAACCCACGAACCTGTCAGAGTGTCCAGGACAATTCCCGCATCCGATATTGGCGGCTCAAGCTTTCCTAAGTCGATGGCAAGTTCTCTGCTGAACCCACCTGTTTTTAAGGAAAGGCGCTCAATGAGTCGGCGTCTTGCTTCCGGCATGTCTGTCAACAGCCGTTTCCGAGTGTCCTTTCTTACCTCGCTAATCGCAGGTGCCCCCACTATCAAGGCATCCAGTGTTTGGAGTTCATCAGGATTCCAACCCGATGCGACCATATGCTGGATAAATGCCGTTGCAAGCTGAGGATGGCCGCCGCCAGATACCAAATGGATGTATTTTGCCCAATGCGCATTGCTGACCCCATACTTCAGAAGGATCTCCTGAATGTCTTCTTCTGTGAATTCAGACAGCGTTCTGGCAATGCCCATTGGCAGGTTGCACGCGAACAGGAAATCGCTGGTTGGAGAATCGGAGGAATTCAGAACCAGAAGAACATGGGAGCGGTTGGCGGAGTGAACAAGGTAATGCAGACTGTCCAGCACTGAAGGTTCCATCACCCCACCGAGATCATCGACGATCAAGCCCAGTAGACCAAAGTCCTTTATTGAATCAGCTGCCTGGATCAATACTTGTGCAACTTGCTGACTTGACTGGCCTCGCAAGTTGATACTCCCCCAATCACCTCCATTCTTGTGCGCCAGAACACGCGCAGAAACGGTTTTGCCCATACCGGCGGCGCCAGCGATCCAGCAGAGGCCAAAGGATTCCAGGATTTGCTGCAATTGCCGCATGTCGTTTTCACGACTTGCAAGCGGCTTCGGCAGCGGCGTCTCCGCGACGAGACTAGGCCTGAAAAGTCGTGCACTTGAAAGGCCAGTCGCGGAGGATAAGGCAGCCGACAGCGCTTTATTTATCAGTCGGATTAGGGTCTCAAAATCAGCTCTGTTTAGAGTTACTTGTGTGGCCTCCTCAAGGTGTCTTTCTAAACCACTTCGTTCGACGTGGCGCTCATCACGATTAGAGTTAGTTGATAGCTTTAGGAGAGTTAGCAGTATGTTCGCTACGCAATTTTGCGCCTGCGAATGCGTCCCACCTCTATCAATCAAAAGTTTAGAAATCCGCGAATTGATCTGTCGCGCAAGAAGGCGTGATTCAGGTGCGCCGCAATCAAAATGAATCCTCTTGAGAAACCTTTCACGAAAGTCTTCATCGTCAAGGCTCTTAATAAAGTCCTTTGATCTCTTTGACAGCTTTGATTTGTCGAATACCCGCCGCAGATCTGACAGATTTCCAGCCCTGGCTAGATTTCGCCAAGCAAGCAGAGTAGGTGCATCATCAATGCGATGTTCACGTTTTTTTTCTTTTCCGATAGTGGACGTTGTAAGATAGCGTACAGTGACCTTCAGGCTCGAATTCTTATCCTGCAACTCCACAAAGCTATCGATCGTGGCGATAATGTCGTCTGAATTTATTGTAACTGGCCTGGCAGTGTCCTTGACCTGAACGGCTTCGAGCGCCCCCTTAGCGACTATAGCGAAATCCTCTGCCACCTCTAAGTAGAGGAGTTCGTCATCTTCCAGTTCTGTCCATGCAAGGGCCGATTGATATATCTGGTATACATAGCCTCGAAGGGAGTCGATTGCCTCTCTCGAAGGATCTCCCAGTGGTGTTTTTTTTGGGGGCATTGGCTGCTCAACTAAGGTTATGAATAGGCTGCTTGTGGATGCACAGGGTCAGGTCGCACAATGCACACAATTGACCCCAGTCCCGTCACAACGGGAAGCCGGAGCGCGCATTTTGTGCTGTTCACCCTTGTCTCCCCTTAATGCGCCTCGCTCGAATATTCACTGTAGTTCCAGCTTCAAAGAACGTCCGACCGCCTGTGCGGCTCGGGCGAGGAGATTCAGAGTGACGCGTTCGTTTTTTGGATCCAGCAGCCGGTCCAACTGAGAACGGCTTGTAGACAACCGTCTGGCCATTTCCACTTTACTGATACCTTGCTGTTTCATTGCTTCAGCAAGTTGCCAGGCCAGGAC
>JAPOQU010000084.1 GCA_026710545.1 Gammaproteobacteria bacterium
CCCGGCGCGGGAAAGAGGCGAGAGATCACGAACAAGGGCAAACTATAGCCCAACACTATTGAGTAAGGCACTGTAAACAGGCAAAATCTATTATCAAGACCCGTTTCAAATCTCTAACGCGGGATTTGGGTGAATACTAATTGGAGAGAACATTATGCATGCAGTGATCATCGGCGCCGGCATGGGCGGCCTGTTTGCGGCCCTGGCTTTGCGCGAATCAGGCAAGTTCGACAAGATTGACGTCTACGAACAAACCGGAGTGCCCAGCACCGCGGGAGCCGGGCTCAATATCGCGCCCAACGGCGCACTGCTCTGCAACTGGCTGGGCGTTGATCTGGATGGCGGCGACATCAAAGGACCTCATGGCGCAGTCGACGGCGGGCGCGCTGCAATCCTGGATGCAACCCGCGAAATCATGCCCGACGGGTCGGTTTCGCGCCGCCCTATCAAGTATAACCGGGCAGACGACACCAGCGCGGGCTTCCACCATATGCATCGCCTGGACCTGCTGATGTGTTTGTATAAACGTGTTTTCGAATTCGGTCCTGAAACCGGCGTTACGTGCCCGATCCAGGTCCACATGAACAAACGCCTTAACTCTCTCAGGCAAACCGCTACGACTGCAATTGCCGGCTTTGAGGATGGCAGCACTGCCGCAGGCGATGTGCTGGTCGGCGCCGACGGCATCAACTCCAAGGTACTGGAACTGCAATGGCCTGATACCCCGCCGCGGCGCTGGACGGATGTCACCGTTTACCGGGGCCTCATCAGGCGGGAGGACGTGGCGGCGCTGCGTAAGGCGGACGGCAGCCCCCTGGATAACAATCCCATAGACTCATTCAGTATGGACGTGCGCAAGAACCCTTACGCATGGGCGCTGACGTACTGGGTTCGGGGCGGCGAATTGCTCAACGTGTGGCAGGCTTATTACGAACCCGACTCGGCTGAATTCGAAGCGGATGAGGGTGACTGGTTCCCGGTCGACAATTCCGAATTGCAGGCCAATATGGGCCGGGCGTTTGCAGATGACGTACGTAAGGACGATATTATCGCACTCTCCGGCGCGGTGGAGAACCCGACCAAGTGGGGACTCTACGACCGCGATGCCTTCGAACATTGGCAGGACGGCCGCATCTGCCTGCTCGGCGATGCGGCGCATCCAATGCTGCCGACCATGGGCCAGGGCGCCAGTCAGGCGTTCGAGGATGCCGCGGCGCTCAGCAGTTGCTTTAATATGCACGGCGACGATATCTACAGCGCACTGCTGCATTATGAACGCGTCCGGCATTACCGGGCGACGCGCTTCCAGTTCATGTCGAAATTCCTGTTCAAACACCTCGAGCCCGAGGACTCGCCGGAACGCCGCCAGATACTGAAGGCGCTGAATGAACGGGACTACCCGATATTTAACCACGACGAACGCGCCGGCGACGACGACTCCTGGATTTACCTGTTCGATGCCCGTGAAATTGGTGACAAATTGCCGTTGAAAAAGCTCGGCCCATGGGATTTCCGCTCACGGACTGCGGCAATGGAGACGCGGCAGGAAATTGCCGCCAACCTGTGGCAACCTGCAGTTTCGCTCAACGGAGAGCGGACGGTTACCCGGTCAGAAGTCGCCCGGCACAATACGTTCGAAGACTGCTGGATTATCATCGACAACGCGGTTTACGACATCAGCGAATGGAAGGATCACCATCCGGGCGGGCCGTTTGTTGCGCGCATGTACGCCGGCAAGGATGCCACCGCCGAGTTCGGCGATTATCACAGCAGGCGGGCCGAGCGGCACATGCAGCATTTCCGCGTCGGTTACCTGGAAAAATCAATATAGAGTAACGCTATTCCGGGAGGATCGGATTAAGTGAATCATGGCTGTGCACCATGACCCATTTATCATCACGCCATTCAAAGATAAAGGTCATCCGGCCCTTGCGCTCTACAGGTTCTCCATTCGTTCCTGGTGCGGAAGATTCGAACAGGCAGATGGCCCAGGCAATCTTCTCTGAAGCATGAATGGAGATAGATGAGGGATCTATTTTGAATTTATCAATATTCGGCCAGACCCTGGAAAACTGTTTTTCATACAGTTCATCATACCCTTGTGCCGCAACTGCAATCGAACCGAAATAAACGCCATCGTCAGGTATCAAATCACGCACACCCTCATAGTCCAGTTCATGAACGCTCTCCACGATCCGATTCAGTATCTTTCTTATCGCAGTACGTTTATCAGGCATTTTCCTGTCCCTCCCTTGATTCTGGTTAACCAGGATTTATCATGATAAGTTGCAGGCACATTTATCGGAACATTCACAACACAATGTGACAGTACCAGGAGACTACTATGGATTCCACAGAGTTGAAAGAGTTACAGGCGCCGTTGAAAGAACAATATATCGACGCCCCCCAAACCGCCGTAATTACCATGCGGGCGGAAAGTCATGTGACCGAAGGTATAGCCTGCAAGGTGGAGACCGGCAGGCAACTTGCAGAAGCAGGTCTGCACCCTGCCGCCGGCGGCGACGGTTCGCAGCTATGCTCGGGAGATATGCTGCTTGAAGCGCTGGTCGCCTGCGCCGGCGTGACCCTGAAAGCGGTCGCCACGGCAATGGGGATCAATTTGACCGACGCCAGTATTCATGCGGAGGGCGACCTGGATTTTCGCGGCACCCTGGCGGTAGACCGAGATGCAAAGGTAGGCTTTCGCGACATTCGCTTGCGCTTTTCAATGCAATCCGATGCGCCGCCTGAGTCCCTGGACAAACTGATTCAATTGACCGAACGCTACTGTGTCGTACTGCAGACCCTGAGGGACAGCGCCGATTTCAGCGTGACCGCCAGTTATAACTGATTATCGAGGCGCGCTCGTCACAACGCAAATCGCGTGTATAAGTAGGCGAGCGTGATTGCGCTGAGCACTACGATTGCGCCTATTTCGCCAGGCAGCGAGTGGGAAATCTACATTACAATTACGGTGTCTTGTATATTTCACTTAATAATTCATAAGCATGTCTTGCTTACGCCTTGTTAAATCAAGCGCCCGGGCAACACTGTTATTGTTCTGCCTGGCCGGGGCAAACAACTTGGCTGCCGCAGATGACCTGCCCCGGTATTACGGGCAGGTCCCATGGGCCAGTGTGCACCGTGATTCGCGGAATTCCGATTTTTCTCCACTGCCGACGTCTGCCGACCTGAAAGAGAGCATATCAGTGCTTGACGGTGCAGCGCTGATTAATCCCGGTGTCATTGACGAAGATGGAAACCACTTTGTTACCAGCGCCAGGGGCCCCGGGTTCAGTCATCTGCATGCTTTTGACAGGACTGGCCGGTTGCTGTGGGAAAGCCCTAAACACAGGCTGGCTGATGATCTGGATTCCCATGCCGGATTTAATTCGCCGGTAATAGATGAAAACGGTGACATCTACATTGGCGACGGAAATCAATTGTGGGCATTCCATCCCGATGGGAAATTGAAATGGGTAACGCCGTTACCGGAACCGGGTGATCCGTTTGTCTACCAGGTTATTTCCAGGCAGGGCTATGTCGGCGGCATCACCACAAACGGGAAAGTCCTGTTTTATAAAAGAGATACAGGTACCCTTGCGGTACCCATGTTTAACCTGCCGACAGGCGTGGCCCCGCATAAAGGTCCGTCACTGCCGGGCCTGTGGCAGGGTGGGTTAATGGATGTAACAGTTATTCCGTTATTTAAACAGATAGCGTTTGGTTACCGTGTCCAGGTAGCCAACGCGCCTGCCGTTCACCCTGAAACCGGACGAATATTTATCACGGCAGCCGGGCCGAAACGGGGGGATGAATATACCGGAATTTTGTATGGATTGGATCTAACGGAATCCGGTGTTACGACTGCGATTGAATTGCCTATGGGTGGGGGTAGCGGGACCAGCCCCGCTCTCTCGGTATCCGGTGACACTGTGTATAGCGCTGACGGTGACGGCAATATGCTTGCCGTTGATTCCTACAGCGGAGAAGTTCGCTGGTCTGCGAAAGGCGAAGGACTGCTATCTCCTGCAATCGGTCCCGATGATACTATCTATACGGGAAATATTTTTGCTGCGCCGACTGTCATCGCCCTTAACCCGGACAACGGATCGATAAAATGGGCTCGCTCGTATGATGATGCAGCCGCGCGGGTGTTGCCTGTTCTGGAACCTTTTGCGCCCCTTGTTCCGGACGGCAGGCCGATCGCCCGTCTGGTCAGCGTTATTTCCGTCTCGGCCAATCATGTCTGGGTGGGAATGAATTTCGGTTACAACTACCATCAGCCGGACACGGGCCTGACCCTGCCCATACCGCACAAATCAGTTGTATGTGCCCTTGATCCGGTAAATGGAGAACTACTGAAGTGTACCGAAGTCAGGGATACCGTAGAGGGAATGATTAAAATTGGTTATGGCGGTGAGATAACGGTAAGTCACACGACAATCTTCGGTTCGTTTTTTTATTACGGGGTCAACCCGTCTTTACCTCCGGACTATAGAAACCCGGTAAAACCGGTGGGTGGTATGACAATCCTGCAAGCCAGACCGCCGTGCCGGTAGGTTATAAGAGAATTTAACCGAAACCGGTTATTCCCTGATATGGTTATGAATGCTGTATTTCAGGAAGAAGTCTGCCTCACCGTAGCCAGGATATAACGCAGTCATTTTCTCCATGGCCTCTTCACGGGTCTTTGCCGCCTGCACGATACGGGTGTAGTCGTCAATGTACCCGATCATGGCATCGAACATGCTCATGTCCCCCACGTCGCCATGGCCGGGATAGACGGTGGGGTTGCGTCCCGCGTATTCGTTTTTAATCCGCACCAGTTCTTCCCGCCAGTTGGCGATATCCTGCCAGCTTATATCGTCACCCTGCCAGTGGTGCACCCGGTTATAGCCGAAGTCGGAGAGGAAGATGGCGTTGAGTTCCGGGCTGTAAACCGTGGTCATGTGATCCGCTTCCGCAGGTTTGTAATCCGTAGTCAACTCCAGCGTACCGCCGCCGTCCAGGGTCAAGGTATCGTCATTCAGCAGGTGGATGGTGTTTTCGTAATCAAAGCCATCCGGGTTTTCTGCCGATTTGGGTCTCAGCGGCGGTTCCAGCACCGGCTCGGCGTCGGTGGCCCCGAACCCGTCCATGTAAATTGCATAAGCCTTGATGTCCTTGCGGATGTCATCATTGGCCACGACAATCTTCGCATCGGGAAACTCGTCCCGGAACAGGGGCATGCCGGTGAAGTGATCGGTATGCCCGTGGGTTATCAGGATGTGGGTGACCGGCAGCTTGTAAGCCTTGACGCGCTCGGCCAGTTGTTTCGCCTCGGCGGTCTTGCGCTGCACGTCCATGACGATGATGGATTTGCCGTTGGAGAAAATGAAAGAGTTCACCGTGGCGAAATCGCCCTTGAACATCTCCACTTCGAGTTTGTTTGCGGTATCGCCGCCGCATGCGGTGAAACTCAGCAACATGACCAGGCAAATAAAAGGCGGGATCAGTGATCTCATGGTTTTCAACTCCACATTGGTTGCACTTGTAAGCGTTATTTTATCTAATATAGACCTTTTAAAGATGAAAACAACCATACCCACTGTATTGGTGGGGTTCCTGTTATATCTCGTAACAGTCCCTGCCCCAGCCGCTGATTCCGGTATTGACGGTCACTGGTTCTATATGGTCAAGACCAAAAGTACGGACCCGGCCAGGGAAGCAGAATTCAACGCCTGGTACGACGATATCGACATCCCCGATGTGCTGGCCGTTCCCGGTTTCATGCGGGCCCGCCGCGCTGTACATAAAAGCTTTATGGAACTGCCGGAACTCGACTTGAGCGAAGATGAAGGTAAATACATCGCGCTCTACGGTATCGAAACCGCGGATATTGACAAGACAATTATCGATTTGTATGTGGGCGCCCGCAAAATGGTGGCGCGGGGCCGCATTACCGAGCTGCTGAAGGTGACGGAAGCGAATTACTACCGCAAACTCACCGGGTATCCGCCGGCAACAGTTACATGGAGGGAGGTAAACATTAGAAAGCGCCTCCTGGCAACCAGCCCGCCAGCCGACGGCCGGCGCTATGTTTATATTCAGAAGATAATCTGTTGCGCTGATGGAAATGACTACAAGCGCTTGCTTGAGTGGTTGAAAGACAGTTATATTCCCGGCGTGATGGAGTACCGTGCAATCACCGGAGTCCATGCCTATGAACTCTATCGCATCATGGAAGTAGTAGCGCTGGAGCCCGGGGAAATCCCCCATCTGCTGCTGGTGCATGAATTGACCACGGACGTAATTCAGCGGACCGTCCTTGAGTTAAGTTCCCTGGCCTATGAATTGGTACAGGCAGGAAACATGGAAGAGTTGTTTGTTGAAGGCAACGACTCTGCCGTGTACCGGCTGATGAGTGACGTGAAGCCGGATTAAGCGTTCAGACCCGCATGAGCGGACATGTTGATAATTCTGCCCGATAAGACAAGCAGGTTACTCAAAGCACTTTGAGATCATAAAGTTCAACGCGCTGATTTCCCAGTCAAGGACCTCCTCGTAATCAGGACGGGCATGGTCGCGATACATCCAGGTGCCGTAGTTGATGTAATAGGCGTGTAGCGCCAGACGTTGCAATTTTTCCATTGACCATCGGGAACCGAAGTGCTTCATGAAGCCGGCCATTTCCCTGGCGATCAGTTCCGCATGGCGCCGGTCTGCCTCGGCGAGGGCCGGATAGATCTTGACGGCGTTATGCATTTCGAATACCACCTCGACGTCAGCCTCGGCGTCTTTCATTGCCCTGTTGAAGCGATCAAAGAATTCCTCCCGCGATAAAGACAGGTAGGGTTCAGATTTGAACATCTCCATGATCGACGAGAACTGTCCCAGCATCTCCTTGTACAATTCGAACAGTATGGCCTCCTTGTTCGGGAAATACTGGTACAGCGACCCGACCGATATATTCGCTTCCCTGGCAATGTGATTGGTTGTTATCCCGGAAATTTCACCCGTGCCGTAATTCCTGAGCAGGTTGCGGGTTGCGTCAAGGATACCTTTCACCATCTTCTGTGAACGGGATTGGGACGGCTTTTTCCTGGGAGACAACTTCTGGTGGACGTGGATAGTTTCCTGCATGGTTGTTCTTCAGTTTATTGTCCCAGGCTGAGTGATAGACCGGAATGATACAGGAATAATGTTGACTTTCCACGCCATATTGCGAATAATTACTCGTACTTTATTCCAGAACCTCACTTTTCGTGTGACTCACGGGGAAAAAACATGTCGACCATGAAAAAATTTCCGCCACTTTACGTAGCTTCCTGCCTGATTCTACTGATTGCCTCCGCTCCTGACCTCGTACTGGGCCAGCAGACCGCGCTTGAAGAAATCATCGTGACTGCGCAGAAACGCGAGCAGGGAATCAACGACGTCGGCATTACCGTAAACGTCATGTCGGGAGAACTCATTCAGGACCTGGGGATCAGTACGGCAGAAGACCTGGCCAGGTACACGCCGGCCCTGAACATCAACGAGACCGCTGCTACCGGCGTGCCGCAATATACCCTGCGCGGCGTCGGTTTCCAGGATTTCACCACTTCCAGTTCAGCCACCGTCGGCCTTTACTTCGACGGCGTCAATATACCCTACACGGTCATGAGCCGGGGCACGCTGTTCGACCTCGAGAGGATAGAAGTGCTGAGAGGCCCGCAGGGTGACCTGTACGGCCGCAACACCACTGCCGGACAGATCAATTTCATCAGCAAAAAACCGACGGAAGAACTCGAAGCCGGAGTGACCGGGAGTTTCGGTTCCTACGAGACCATCGACGTAGAGGGCTTTGTCAGCGGTCCCATCAGCGAACAGGCTCGGGGCAGGTTCGCATTCAGGACGATACATTCGTTCGACGGCTGGCAGGAGAGCCTGACCCGGAACGATGACCTGGGCGAAAAGAACGTGGAATCCGTGCGCGGCATACTGGATATCGACATAGGCCAGGATGCGCGTCTCGAGCTTAACGTGCGTTATACCAAGGATGATTCCGAGAACCAGTCGCCTGCCGCCATTGACGGCACGGACATCGGCGCCGGTCTTGCCCTGCTGCCCCATACCCCCCTTGAAAACTACAGCCCTGATTTTGTCACGCTGACTTCGACACCGCCGTGGTTCTCCGACGGCAAGGACAACAAGGATGCGGATTGGAGCAATACCTATACCAGCGCCATCACCGGCACCACTTACGATATCAGGCCGGAACGGGATAACGAATTGATCGGTGTTTCGGGCAGGCTGGAATGGAATATCGGCGGCGTCACCGTGACTTCGCTGACTTCCTACGACGAATTTGACCGGCGTGAAGCCTTCGAGGGTGACGGCGGCGACTTTGTGGACACCTCCAACATCAACACCTCCAGGGTTGAGGCTTTTTCCCAGGAATTGATCATCTCCATGGAGACCGACCGGCTGACCTGGCTCGCCGGTATGTACTATTCGAATGATGACGTCAGCGAGATGTACCACTTTTTTATGCCCGATTCCTTTTTCGGTAACGGTTCCATTCCCTGGGGCGCAATTCCCTTCGCGTTCGCGCCAATCCTGGAGCTCGACACCAGTTATGAGCAGGATACCGAGTCCATTGCCGGCTTTGCCCACGTAGAGTGGTCCTTCACGGAGCAGCTTAAATTAACCCTGGGCGCGCGCTATACCAGTGAAGAGCGTACCTGGTCCGGCTGCACGTTTTCCGCAACGGACAATTCCCTGGGTAACTTCCTGAACCTGCTGTTCGGTTCGTCACTGGGGCCGGGTGACTGCGGCACCATTGATGACGACCCGAACTCACCGAACAATGTCTTCGTCACTGCCAATCCGAACGATGCGTTCCAGGTTTTTACCGATACCATCGACACCAATAAATGGATGTGGAAAGCGGGTCTGGACTATGCGTTCAACGATGACATACTGGCTTATTTTTCCGCATCCCGCGGATTCAAGTCCGGCGGCTTCAACGGCGCAAATTCAAATGCCACCACCCAGTTGCTGCCATACCGACCGGAGACGCTCACCGCCTATGAACTGGGCACCAAGATGACCCTGCTGGACGGCAGCATGCAATTAAACCTTAACGGGTATTTTTATGATTACAAGGACAAACAGGAAGGCGACCTGGCCGTTACCTTCGTGGGCAATATCGTCGGTCTGACAAATATTCCCAAAGCGGAAGTGCTGGGCGCTGAAGTAGAACTGGACTGGGCGCCGGTTTCAGGTCTGAACCTGCATTTCGGCGCTTCATATATAGATTCCGAAATCAAGGAGTGGCAAGCTGTGGATCCTGCCAGCGTCTGGCCGGAAGTTCTGTATATCGACGCGTCGGGAGCGCCGCTCGCGCAGGCGCCCGAGTGGTCTTATAACGGCTTGGTCAGCTATCGCTGGTCCCTGAATGATGCGATATACCTGGAACTCGCCGGCGATGTCAATTACGTGGATGAATCAGGCGGTGTCGCGGGGCCTGCATTCCGCTCCAGTGATTACACGATATTCAACGTGAGAGGCGCCATCGGCAGTCATGATGACAAATGGCGATTGCAGGTGTGGAGCCGGAATATCACAGATGAATATTACTTTCCCTCCGCATTTACCGGTAACGGACCCAACGTCCGCTATGTCGGTATGCCGAGGACGGTCGGCGTAACCGTACAATACAATTTTTTCTAGAAAATCGCTGATTGGCTGACTTTAAGGAAGATGAGCATGCAGGAAAAATTTTCGGCCTGGCTGGTTCCTGTTGTCTTGTGTACCTTGTGCGGGCCCGCACTGGCCGCAGACGGACAGGCTGAAACCATCTTCACCAACGGCCGTATCCATACGCTGAACCCGGAACAACCCGAGGCGGAAGCGTTGGCGATTCGAGCCGGCGTGATTATCGCGGTAGGTGACACGGACACCATTACCGCCACGGCGGGCCCACAGACCCAACGCATCGATCTTGGCGGCAAGGTGGTTTTGCCCGGATTCCATGACATGCACGTACATCCCCTGTTTGCCGGTGTCAGGCAGACGGAATGCAAGATTGAACAAGGCTCAACCCTGGAACAGATTCAGCATGAAGTGCAGGCCTGCATCGACAGGACGGACACGGGAGGCTGGATCACCGGGGGACAATGGGATGCCCATGCCATCGGACAGATACCTGACCGTTCGATGCTTGACACGATCTCTCCGAAAAACCCCGTTCTGTTAAGCGACACCAGTGGCCACAGCGCCTGGGCCAACTCCAAGGCGCTGGCCATTGCCGGAGTCACGGCCGATACGCCGGATCCTGAGGGCGGTATCATTGAGCGTGACAGTGGTGGTGAACCCACTGGCATCCTGCGCGAAGCGGCCATCATGCTGGTCAGGATGCATGTGCCGCCGCATTCGTATGAAGCGCTGCGCGCTGCGCTTGAGTGGAGCATGAATCAGATGTTGTCTCATGGAATCACCTCTTTTACCGAGGCATCGACGGGTTTTGTCGCGGGCATGACCCGGGAAGTGAAGCTTTATGCGGACATGGCCGATGCGGGAATGGTCAAGCAACGGGTCAGGTTGTGTCTGAACTGGGAACCGGGCAATGCGGAACTTGAGGCCGTGATTGCGGATCGCAACCTGTATGCACGAACCAATGTTGCCACCGACTGCATCAAGATATTTCTGGATGGCGTCCCGACCGACAGCCATACCGCCGCGATGCTGGATCCGTATGCCCGGCCCATGGAAGGACGTTCCGACGATGCGAGCCGTTACGGCATGTTGCTGGTAGACCAGGACGTTCTGAACGAGGCGGTAACCCGGTTCGACCGTATGGGCCTGACCGTGAAGTTCCATGCCGCAGGAGATGCCGCGGTGCGGGCGGGATTGAATGCCTTCGATGCCGCGCGCACGGCCAACGGTTTCAGCGGACAGTTGCACGACGTAGGCCACTGCACCTTCGTCTCCCGGGAAGACCTCCCCCGCGCAAGAGCGCTCGGAGTGACCTTTGAAGTGTCACCGTATTTGTGGAGTCCCAGTCCCATAAACGATGATATTTCCAAAGAAGTGGGAGACGAACGCACCAGGCGCGTATGGCCGGTGCGGGAAATGATCGAAGCCGGCGCGCTGGTAGTGCCGGGATCGGACTGGGCTGTTGTTCCCTCGGTCAATCCCTGGATAGCGGTGGAAGCGCTGGTGACGCGAGAGGAACCGGGCGGCAGCGCAAAACACTTCGGCAAGGAACAGGCCGTATCTCTCGATCAGGCCATCCGACTGTTCACGGTCAATGCTGCAAAACACCTGGGCATGGCGGACAAGGTCGGCCGCATCGAACCCGGCTTGCTGGCCGATTTGATTGTGCTTGACCGTGACCCCTACAGTATCCCGGTGACGGAATTGCACCAGGTCAGGGTTGAGCAGACCATCATCAACGGCACCCCGGTTTACCAGGCGAAGTAAAGTAACCTCTAAAAATGCCATCCTGGACCTGGTGAAATGAGCGGGAGTTGAAATAGCCAAAAACTAATAGTTCTAAGCTTAGAACTATTGGCTATAATGATTCAGATATGAATCAATTCGGCCAAACTCAGTCAACATCCCCAGAAAATCCGGATCAAGTCAAGACTACAACCTGCTACATGTGTGCCTGCCGCTGCGGCATCCGGGTTCATCTGAAGGATGGAACGGTCCGTTATATAGAAGGCAATCCCGACCACCCGGTAAATAAAGGGGTGCTGTGCGCAAAAGGTGCGGCCGGCATCATGCAGCACTACTCCCCTGCCCGATTGGCAAACCCGCTACTGCGAGTGGGTGAACGCGGGAGCGGGGAATTCAGGGAGATCAGCTGGGATGAGGCCTTGACCATTGCCACCGGATGGTTGTCAAACATCCGTTCCACTGATCCAAAGCGGCTGGCATTTTTTACCGGCCGCGATCAAAGTCAATCCCTGACCGGTTGGTGGGCGCAACAATTCGGCACGCCGAATTATGCTGCGCACGGCGGTTTCTGCTCCGTGAACATGGCTGCTGCCGGTCTTTATACGATCGGCGGATCATTCTGGGAATTCGGCGAGCCTGATTGGGAACACACGCGCTATTTCCTGATGTTCGGTGTTGCGGAAGACCACGCATCCAACCCCATCAAGATGGGCCTCGGCAAGCTGAAAAGCAGGCCGGATACAAAATTTGTATCGATCAACCCCGTACGCACCGGTTATTCGGCAATTGCAGACGAATGGCTGGGGATACGGCCCGGCACTGACGGGTTGTTAATCTTTTCATTGATCCACGAACTGCTGAAGGCTGAAAAGATCGACTGGGAATATCTCGTGCGCTACACCAACGCGCACTGGCTGGTAATTCAGGATCCCGGAACACGCGAGGACGGCCTGTTTGCCCGTGACGTTGAATCAGGAAAACCCTTGTGCTTTGACAACATCTCAAAAGAAACAATTGATGCAAATTCACAAGGTATATCTCCTGCATTAGTGGGCAGTTATGAATTGACGGACGGCCGCCGGGTTGTACCGGTCTTCCACCTGCTCGCACAGCGTTTTCTGGATGCGGCTTATGCGCCGGAACAGGTCGCTGATAAAACCGGCATCCCGGCCAGACAGATTAAGCGAATTGCAGCAGAACTGGCCGAGGCTGCATTTGAACATCAGATTGAACTTGATGTCCCCTGGACAGACTGGACCGGCCGCAAGCACGATAAAATGATCGGCAGGCCGGTTTCCATGCACGCGATGCGTGGTATATCCGCCCACTCAAACGGCTTTCATACCTGCCGCGCACTGCACATCCTGCAGATTTTACTGGGTTCGATAGATGTGCCTGGTGGTTTTCGTTATAAAGCGCCCTACCCCAAACACATTCCCCCACCCGATATACCGGCTGATGATCCGGCCAAACCGAATACACCGTTAGGCGGAATGCCCCTCGGTTTTCCAACCATGCCAGGCGAATTGCTTAACCGGGATGACGGAACCGCGCAACGTATCGACAAGGCTTTCAGCTGGGAATATCCATTGGCCTTGCACGGCATGATGCATATGGTGATACATAATGCCTGGAAAGCTGACCCTTATCCCATAGATACATTATTCATGTACATGGCGAACATGGCGTGGAATTCCTCCATGAACGTACCGGAGACCCTGAAATACCTGACCGACAAGGACGAAACAACGGGAAAGTATAAAATCCCGCATGTTATCTACAGCGATGCCTACTATTCGGAAACGGTTCCCTATGCCGACCTGGTACTGCCGGATACGTCATACCTGGAGCGCTGGGATTGTATTTCCCTGATGGACCGGCCGATCGGTGAAGCGGATGCCGTCGCCGATTCGATCCGGCAACCGGTGGTGCTGCCGGAGCGGCAGGTCAGGCCGTTCCAGGATGTCCTGCTGGATTTGGGGGCACGACTCGGGCTACCCGGTATGGTCAAGGCCGATGGTACGGCCAGGTACCCGGGCGGTTATGCAGACTACATGGTCAACCATATGCGCACTTATCGCACCGGCCCGCTGGCGGGCTGGCGCGGCGCAGACGGTAATCAGCATTGCACAGGGCAACCCAACCCGGATCAGTTACAGCGCTATATCGACAACGGCTGTTATTGGCGCCATGAATTCACTGCAGATCAGCGTTACTATAAATTTGCCAACAAATCGTACCTGGAATTTGCCCATGCCGCCGGCTGGATCTACAACGCCCAACCGATAGTCCTGCAGCTGTATAACGAAGCAATACAACGTTTGCGCCTGGCTGCAGAGGGCCAGGGACATTACCCGGCGCCGGAGCAGTATAAAACGCGTATCCAGACCTATTTTGACCCTTTACCGATCTGGTATGAACCATTTGAAAGCAACATGGTGGATACCGGTCAGTATCCCTTGCATGCGCTGACGCAGCGGCCCATGCACATGTATCACTCATGGGGTTCGCAGAATGCCTGGTTGCGCCAGATCACCACTGCCAATGATTTGTATATACATCATCAACTTGCGGAAAAACTGCATCTCGGTGATGACGACTGGGTCTGGCTGAAGAGCCCCCACGGTAAAGTCAGATGCCGGGTCAAATGCATGAGCGGCGTCAATCCGGACACGGTCTGGACCTGGAACGCAATCGGCAAGCGCAGCGGCGCCTGGAACCTGGACAAGGACGCACCCGAAGCAAAACAGGGTTTTTTGCTCAACCATATCATCTCGGAGTTACTGCCTGAGAACAAGGACGGTTACCGTTACGCAAATTCCGATCCGGTTACCGGGCAGGCTGCATGGTTTGATTTGCGGGTCGCGATCGAAAAATGCCGGGATGATGAAATACATCAAAGCGCGCCGCAATTTGATGCGTTGCCGCCTCACGGCAACCCGCAGGTTTCAGGCACGAAGCAACCATGACGTGCCTGCCCGCGTCCACCGGAAAAAAGCTCGGCCTGGTCATCGATCTCGACACCTGTGTCGGGTGTCATGCCTGTGCCACCAGTTGTAAAGCATGGAACAGCAGCGGCAATTCAGCGCCGCCCACTGATACCGATCCCTACGGCGCTGACCCGTCCGGCGTATGGTTCAACCGGGTGCATGCCTACGAAGTGGAAAATGAGCAAGGGGAATCGATTACGGTACACTTTCCCAGGTCGTGCCTGCATTGTGATGACGCCCCCTGTGTAACGGTATGTCCGACCGGGGCCTCATATAAACGGGAAGAGGACGGTATCGTACTGGTCAATCCGGACACCTGCATAGGCTGCAAGTTATGTTCCTGGGCATGCCCGTACGGCGCCAGGGAATATGATCAGACAGACGGGGTCATGAAGAAGTGCACGCTGTGCGTCGATAAAATTTACAACAAAGACCTGCCGGAACACGACCGTGTGCCCGCTTGCGTTGCCGCCTGCCCTACCGGGGCCAGAAGTTTCGGTGACTTGGCTGATCCGGATTCCGGGGTGGCAAAACTGGTTGCATCCAGACAAGGCTACGACCTGATGCCGGAGCAGGACTGTAAACCGGTTAACAAGTATCTGCCGCCCCGTAAAGGAAAAAAAGATAAACCTGCTGCACTGTCCCCGCAGGTTACAGATATCGAAAACGCCATTTTAAGATGGCTGGACAAGACCCTCAGCCGCTGACATGCATCCCGCGTTTTCCGTTATCTTCTTTACCACGCTGACCGGTGCAGGTTACGGATTGCTCGGTTTACTGGGTGCCGGCGTTGTATTCAGGTTCGTCCCGGACCATGCCGGTTTCGGCATGTATGGCGTTGTTACGGCACTCGTCCTGATCTCCAGCGGATTGCTTTTCTCGACATTTCATCTGGGCCGTCCGGAACGCGCCTGGCGCGCATTCAGTCAGTGGCGATCTTCATGGCTAAGCCGGGAAGGCGTATTTGCAATCCTGACCTTTTTCCCGTTGATGCTTTTCGCGTACGAATGGGTCGTCATGGAAAGACAGGGTTTGATACAAAACATAGCCGGCATAGTCACAACAGTATTTTGCCTGGCAACTGTTTTCACCACGGCGATGATTTATGCTTCATTGAAAACGATCGCTGCATGGAACAATCAATGGGTAGCGCCCGTTTATATCAGTTTCGCCTTGATGTCCGGCGCTACAATCTGCGTTGCGCTGCTGGCGTGGTCTGGTCATTACCAGGTATGGACAACAGGCTTTGCCTGCATGGCCATCATTGGCGCCGGTCTGCTCAAGATAAAATACTGGTCCCATATCGATAACACGCCTTTAACCGGTTCCACCGAATCAGCAACCGGACTGGGGCGGTTCGGCAAAGTGCAACTGCTGCAATCACCCCATACCCAACAAAACTATCTTATGCAGGAAATGGGTTATGAAGTCGCGCGCAGACATTCCGCTAAGTTACGAAGGTTGGTAGTGAACCTGGGGTTTATAACACCCCTGGTATTACTTGCGTTGAGTTTTACGGAGATTCCCGTGCTGCGCCTGGCCAGCGTGACAATTGCAGTGACTGTCATGCTGTTCGGTATTTTGATCGAGCGCTGGTTATTTTTCGCAGAGGCAAAGCACACTGTGATGCTCTATTACTGACACGGTCTAATGAACATTTCACCCCAGGAAGCGGGCAGTAAAAGACATCTTCACCTATGGGCGCCGGAGCTTAGCCTGCTGGTGTTGTTAGTGCTGCTTTCTTATCTTGTTATTGCAGTATTTTCCAACATATCGGATAGCGGCGAATTCCATGGCGGTTTGATCATACTGGGGATGTTTGGATCGTTTGTTTTCAGTGTGCTGATAGCGATAGTCGCAGTGCTGGGCGGGGTCGGCGGAGGGGTGATTTTCACCCCGATTATCCTGGGTTTTACCTCCGTCGATACTCTCATCGTGCGTGCTACGGGGGTGGTCGTGGCGATGTTCAGCGGACTGATTTCGGCCAGGCCGCTGTTGCGCCGCGGCCTGGTTGACATCAAGCTGGTATTTTTCGGCGCCGTTCCCATTATCCTGGGGTCATTGGCGGGCGCCTACAGTGCAGTCCACCTGTCCCGTCAATTTGGCGAGACCGGTGATGCATTCGTCAGGTTGACCCTGGGGTTGCTTATACTCGGTATTGCCGGACTGTTTATTATCAGCGGCAAACGCAGCGAATATCCGGTCAACGAAAGCGAGGGTCCGATCGCGAAAGGTCTGGGCTTGTCGGGCTCTTACTGGGATGACTCACTTAACAGACAAGTTGACTACAAGATAAGACGCGGCCGCTACGGGTTACTGCTGTTGGTACTGGTCGGTTTTGTCGGCGGTTTTTTCGGGCTGGGTGGAGGTTGGTCCGTGGTGCCCATATTCAACCTGTTAATGTATGTGCCCCTGAAACTGTCCGCAGGTTGCAGCGGCCTGTTGCTTGCCCTGGGCAACGCCGCGGCCATCTGGCCTTATATCGCCGCAGGCGCTCTCATTCCCTTGTTTGTCGCACCCTGGGTACTGGGCCAGGTGATCGGCGGGATTATAGGCGCATATATTCTCAGCGCCGTTCGCTCCGGTTTTGTAAGGATACTATTAATCGCGTTACTGCTACTGACCGGTGTGAAATTGATGATCAGGGGCCTGGAAGGCGTATTTATATTTCAAATTCCTTTTATTTGAAAGCAACCTATGCACGAACCCGGTCAATCACCCCTCCAGCAGTCACCGATAGCCAGAATTTACGGCGAGATCGTGTACTGGTGCACGATTGTTGCATCGTTCCTGGTCATTATCAGTACGACGTGTGCATTTCTGGGCATGCCTGGCTTGTTCGATCCGGCTTACCTGTTCAGTTCCATCTGGGCCGGAAAGGAGGCCGCAGAAATCTGGCTCAGTTCCACCGGGCAACTACCCGACACTCACTGGTATCTGTATCAGTTATGGAATGCCGACTCATTAGCCATGCTTGGCATTGTTCTCGGTATATTTTCAGTTGTGCCCGCTTCATTTGCTGCGTCTGTTATTTTTTTCAAACAGGGACAGAATTTTTTTGGCATTATGGGGTTATTGACCGGTTTGTTGATTTTGCTGCCTTGTCTTGGCCTGATTTAAACCATTGGGACGGGCCGGCGACGAAAGCAGGTCTTCACAACTACAGCACAATAATTAAGCCCCTGTCCTGCATGGCAGGAGTGCGGTTATTTATTTCTCCCGACATCTATTGCAAGAATGCCGGAAGAGGCTGCCGTTATGGAACAATCCGGCGGCACGACAGTAGTCGAATCGGTCTGCAGAATGATGGCGGGACCCGGTATTCCGGTATTTAACGGCAGGTCGCCGCGCCTGTAGAAAGCTGTTTCATACTCATCCAGATGTTCTTCAAGTCGAAACACAGTCATGTCACGCTTGACCAGGGCCTTGTCCAGTGACCCGCCGGAAGCCACCGTTGGTGTTCCGATCTTCGGCATCGGGCCGATCCCCGTAACCCTTATATTGACGAACTCTACCGGGCTGTCCGGGAAACTGTGGCCGTATTCACTGTGGTGTAAGGCATGAAATGCTGCCAGCGTTTCCTGGATGGTTTCTTCATTCACTTCACCGCCGGGCACCGGCACACGTAATTCGTATCCCTGACCGACATAATGAATGTCCGTATAGCGCAAATAACGTGTTGCATCAAGGTCAATGTTGTCGGTTACAAACTGGTTGCGCAGTTGCGCTTCCATATCTGCAAAACCGCTGTTCAAACGTTGAAAATCAATTGCCGTTGACAGCAGAAATGATGTTTGAATGATGTCGTATTTCAAATCCGTGGTCAGTAAACCCATGGCCGAGTTAATCCCCGGATAGGGAGGAACGATGACTTCCGGGATCTCCAGGATACGGGCAACCTCTGCGCCATGCAGTGGACCGGCCCCGCCTGAGGCAACAAGCGCATAATCACGAGGATCAATTCCTTTTTGTACGGTACGGGCGCGAATGGCATTTGCCATATTGGAATTAAGCAGGGTAGTAATTCCTTCAGCGGTATCCAGTAGCGGAATCCCCAGGCGGTCAGCCATACGCTGTACAACTTCCGTCGCTGCCCCGGCATCCAGGTCCATGGCTCCGCCCAGAAAGTTTCCTTTATCCAGTCTGCCTAACACCAGGTTTGCATCGGTGACGGTGGCCTCAATACCACCCTGGCCATACGCGGCCGGACCCGGTTTTGCGCCGGCGCTTTGCGGACCGACCTTGAATCCACCGCCATCATCCAGGTATGCAATGGAACCGCCACCGGCGCCTATGGTATGGACGTCAACCATAGGGACCATGATCGGATACCCGCCAATGAATGTATCGCGTGCCGAAGCCTCGGCAAATATTCCATCCGTGACAACGCCGATGTCTGCACTGGTGCCGCCGATATCGAATGTAATAACGTTTTTCCGTTTTGCCAGTTCCCCAACCCATGCTCCTCCCAGAACACCTGCAGCGAGGCCGGACATCATGGTATTGATGGGCAATTGAGAGATCGTTTTCGCTGTCGCCACGCCCCCGTTCGAACACATGACGTGCAACTCTGCCCGGATATTCTCTGTTTGCAACGCCTGTTCCAGGTTCTCGACATACTCGCGCACCAACGGCCCGATAAATGCATTCATGGCAGCCGTTGTAAAACGCTCGAACTCACGGAACTGGGGTGAAACTTCGCTGGAGGTAGTAACGAAGGCATCAGGGCACTGTTCCTTTACAATGGATTTGGCGCGCTCTTCATGCTCCGGGTTGAGATAAGCGAACAGAAAACAGATTGCGATCGAATTAATGCCCGCCTCATGTAATTCAAGCGCGGCCTGCCTGACCTGAGCCTCGTTCAGCGGCACCAGCACTTCGCCGTTGGGAGGAGTCAGCCGTTCGGTGACAGTCTTGCGATAACGCCGTTTGATTAGCGGTCGTGCCTGCCAGGGTATGTCCTGCATTATCGAATAGTGTTGCGGTCGCTGATGACGGCCGATATGAACAATATCGCGGAAGCCGGCCGTGGTTATCATGCCTGCCTGTACGCCCCGGTACTGCAGTACTGCATTTGTAGCGACTGTCGTGCCGTGGAAAACATGCGCAATATCTGCGTGAGCGACGCCGCAGCGTTCGCATATTTCAGCAATGCCCTGTATTACCGCTATGGAGGGGTCATCAGGAGTACTGGCGATCTTGTGAATTGCGATTTCAGTAGTGGATGAATCGGTCAAGACAATATCGGTAAATGTGCCGCCGACATCTACACCAATGACTTTCATGCCTGTTGGTTTTCCTGGTGAGAAATTACAGTTTCTGCCAACCGTTTTACCTGGAGGGTTTTTATCATTGCCGGATCAAGTTGATAAGGTGATTAGCAGGCATGAGCAGTGAGGACATCTTAATTGAAAGTGGATTCAACTTCAACTTGCGCCCCGAATACGCTACGATATCCATGGTTCACAGAAACAGGTTTTACTCGCTGTCAGAAAAAAATTTACCACTGTAAAATGAACATGGCAGGCTCGCATAACAAACCTCAATCCAGCGGCACACGGGTAGACCCCGTAACCGCCAGTATTATCTACGGCGCCCTGGAGAACATCGCAATAGAAATGGGATACAAGCTTATGCGGATGTCCTATTCCAGTATCATCCGCGAATCCGAGGATTTCGGTGCGGCGCTGTGTGATGCGCAGGGGCGGCAACTTTGCGAGTGCAAGAAGAGTACGCCACTGCAGTCCGGCCCTATTCCCGGTTATGTCCAGGGGATAATGAAACAATTACAGGAGCGCGGTGACGTCCTGCGCGAAGGCGACGTGATCATTCACAATGATGCGTACAACGGGGCTTCTCACAGTCCGGATATCGGCTTCTGCGTGCCCGTGTTCCATGCCGGGGAACTTATCGGCTTCGCAATGACGACAGCTCATCACCTCGATATCGGCTCATGCGAACCGGGGAGTGTTGGTGTTTCCAATTGTGCTGACGCCTACGCTGAAGGTTTGCAGTTCAAAGCCATAAAAGTGGAAGACTGCGGCGTCAGTAACGGCGCAGTGTGGCAGTTGATTCGGGATAATGTTCGTGTCCCCGATTTGATAGTGGGTGACATGGAAGCCCAGATTGCCGCCTGCCGCGTCGGGGCCGAACGGTTTGTCGCACTCATCGACCGGTTCGGCCTGGATGTCCTGCGTGAGGCAGTGGAAGATCTGTTCGATTATTCGGAGCGATTGATGCGGACGCAGATAGAGAAAATTCCTGACGGAACCTACTCCGCAACAGGCGTGGTAGATGGTTATCTGGATCATTCGGACCCCGATTTAAAATTACTGCCCATAAAAGTTACGGTTACTGTTGCAGGCTCTGAGTTGACAGTTGACCTGACCGGTACGGCCGACCAGGTAGAAGGCCATGCCATTAATATGCCGTTCATCGGTACCGTTGATGTTTCCATCTGGTTGACTCTGCGATCAATTCTTCTCGATACGGAACTGCATGGCGATATACCGCAAAATGCCGGGTTGTATCGCCCAATACATATCACAGCTCCCAGGGGGTCACTGGCAAACCCGGTTTTTCCTGTGCCGACAATGGCGCGTGTCTCTCCAGGTAATGTGCTGGCGGATACACTGATGCGGGCGCTGGCGCCTGTCCTGCCGAACCAGGTCAGTGCAGGTATAGCCAATCTGAAGGCCCTGGGTTTTTCCGGTCTGCGCGGCGAACAGCACTGGGTGCATATTGAAATATTCGAGGGGAGCTACGGAGGGCGGTTTGGCAAGGACGGCATGGATACCGTGGACACCCTTTACGCCAATACCCGCAATAACCCAATCGAAGATATCGAAACCCATGTGCCGCTACGGGTGAACCAGTACCAATTACGGGACAAGGCCTGCCCCGCCGGTAAGTGGCGCGGCGGGCTCGGCATGATCAAGGAGGTGGAATTTCTGGCTGATGGCTCGGTCAGCGCTGAAGGCGACGGTCATTCCCAGCAGGGCTGGGGTTTTGATGGAGGAAGCAATGGCGTATCGTCAGAATTGATACTGAAACAAAACAACGGCGAACAAATCAGCCTGCCGTCAATGTTGCAAACCCGGCCTGCGTCGGCAGGTGACAGATTCATTGCCATAGGCGGCTCGGGTGGCGGTTATGGCAACCCTTATGAGCGCGATGCGAACCAGGTCCTTAATGATTACCTGGACGGCTATATTTCCCGTAATGAAGCTCGGGATAAATACGGTGTGGTGATAACGGCGACGGACACACTGGACCTTGGCCGGACAAAGAGTCTCCGAAGTACGGCGGACTAACTACTGAAAATGACCAGCATACCGAAAATTATTGCCGAGCCATTGAATAAGGATATTTTTTCTGAATTCGGAGAAGTAATTCACAGTCCGCCTGAAGGCGTCCGTGAATTCTTCAATGAGCGGCTCGAAAACACCCGCACCGGCGCACGGGTTGATCTCTCCCTTGCCACGATAAAACCTGTCGACAAGCTGCCCCTGCATGCGACCGTGATGGAACGTCACCCGTTTTCAAGTCAGACGTTTTTACCATTGAAGGCATCCAGGTATTTTGTCGTCGTCGCACCTGACAGTGACGATGGCGGTCCGAACCTGGCCGGTGTCAGGGCCTTTGTGGCTGAGCGCGACCAGGGTATTACATACCGGCGCGGTGTCTGGCATCACGGCATGACCGTACTCGATGAAACAGCCGTTATGGCCGTTTTGATGTGGTGCGACGGTAGCAGCGGCGACGAAGAGTTTCTGGATATCGATACGCCGTTTGAAGTTATGCTGCCCCCTGACATGGCGAATCGGCCTAAGCAGACGGATTCATAGTGGCTTACTCATCAGAAAGAGACCTGATTGGTTACGGTGCAAACCCGCCGGAGCCGGCCTGGCCGAACGGTGCGCGGCTAGCGCTTAATTTTGTTCTTAATTACGAAGAAGGATCGGAGTATTCAATACCGGACAATGATGCCCGTTCGGACAGCGCCCTGACGGAAGTCGGCGGCTACGACCCCGGTCTCAAAGGGCGGGACCTGGCAGCGGAATCCATGTACGAATACGGCTCCCGGGTCGGGTTCTGGCGGGTGCTGCGCCTGTTTCAGGAGCGAGACCTGCCGTTAACGGTATTTGGCTGTGCCCTGGCGCTGGAACGTCATCCTCCCGCTGCTGAAGCGATAAAAAAGGCTGACTACGATGTCTGTTGTCATGGCTGGCGCTGGGAAAATCATTTCGATCTCGATATCGAAGAGGAACGTGAGCATATTCACCGGGCCATAAAGTCACTGGAAAAAACCATTGGTGAAAGACCTTACGGCTGGTATTGCCGCTACGGTCCCAGTGTCAATACAAGACAACTGATCATTGAAGAGGGAAACTTTCTTTATGACTCAGATGCGTATAACGATGACCTGCCCTATTGGGTCCAGGTAAATGACTACCCGCACCTGGTTGTCCCTTATACCCTCAGTAACAATGATGCCAAGTTTGCCCTGGGTTCTTTTTCCACGGCGCGCGAATTCAACGAATATCTCCAGGACTGTTTCGACGTGATGTACCGGGAGGGTGAGACGCATCCGAAAATGATGTCGATCGGCCTTCACCTCCGGGTCATCGGCCATCCTGCCCGTATTCCCGGTCTCGAACGGTTTCTCGATTATGTCATGAAGCACGACGACGTCTGGGTCACCCGGCGGCTTGATATTGCCAGACACTGGATTGCGACACACCCCTATGGGAGTTAGGAGTTACGAATTGGGAATTACGAATTAGGAATTACGAATTAGGAATTAGGAATTAGGAATTAGGAATTAGGAATTACGAATTAGGAATTACGAATTAGGAATTGGGGATTGGGAATTGGGATTTAAGCGATGGCTGACGCGGGTGGCAATTCAAGAATTGAGGGTCTGAAACCGGTCGGTCACGGCGACAGGGTGTTCAACCTCCTGTCCTATACCTTGATGCTGTGGGCGTCACTGATTGTTATCCAGGGCTTTGTGCTGGGCCAAGCTTTGCTGCCGCCGCAGGGAAACCTTTCCCTGGTGCAGGGCACCGTAGTCATACTGGTTTCAGCGCTGATCATGACGCTGTTCATGAGCCTCAACGGCAAGGCGGGATTGCAGCATGGGATTCCGTTCTGTATCCAGGTGCGGGCGTCATTCGGCATTCGGGGGGCACGCCTCCCTGAGTTTATTCGTCTCCTGCCGGCAATCGTCTGGTATGGATTCGGCACCTGGATAGCCGCCCTGGCCATGGACGGCATTATCCAGACCCTGACCGGATTTACCTTTGACGGTATCAAACTGATTTACTTTTTTGCATTTCTCATCATTCAGACGTGGTTTGCCGCGCGCGGCATCCGCATGATGAAATGGTTTACCGTTGTGGCATCCATAGCGCTGGTACTGATCATCGTGGAGATGCTGTTTTCCACGCTGCAAAGCGAGCAGTTTGAAATCGACGAGACCTGGCGCGTCAGCGGCGACTGGGGCTGGTCATTCTGGACAGGGGTAAATGCCACCGTGGGTATTCTTGTCGCAGTCATGGTCAGCGCAAGTGATTTGACCCGCTATCTTGAAAACAAGCAAAGCAGCATGTGGCTGGGTCATTTATTCGGACTCATACCGCCCCTGGGATTAATGATGTTCCTCGGCTTCGTTTCTGCGGTGACGACCGGCCAATGGGATCCCATACAGGCGCTGATGCAATTGTCGCCAGACCCGGTGGTCATGATACTGATGCTGGTTTTCATCCTGGTAGCACAGTTCAGCACCAACTTGACCATTAATATCTTGCCCCCGGCATTCATATTCGAGGAATTGTTCGGTTTCAACTGGCAAAAAGGAGTCATTCTCACGGGTATTCTCGCGAGTCTCTCCTTTCCCTGGGTCCTGCTTGAAAGCGGAGCGAATTTTGTTGCTTTCATCAATTACTACACCGCGTTATTCGGGCCGCTCCTGGGATGCATGCTCGCCCAGCGGTGGTCGGACAAGGGTCAATTACTGGTCGATGATCTGTACGACGAGAGTTCCGGGAGCAGGTACTGGTATAGCGCCGGACTGAACCCGGCTGCCATCATCAGTACGCTGGCGGCTTCCATCGTCACCATGATCTGGTGGTTGCAGATTTCCTGGCTGGTGGGATTACCGCTTGGAATATTGGGCTATTTTATTGTTAACAGGGCGCTCACACTTGCCGCATCAATCCGGCGCCGAAAATGAATACAGTTGCAAGATGTTAACCGTTGACGCAAAAAGGACGATTGAAGATTTGAGGACGCTCGCTGATTTCGGCAAGTTTGAATCCGGTGTAAACCGGCGCGGCTTCACCCCCGAAGATATTGCCGCGCGGGCCTGGTTACTGGAGCGTATGCAGGAAGCCGGGCTCGATGCCTACATTGATGGTGTCGGCAACGTGACAGGAAAAACACCGGGCTGCGAACGTTACATCATTATCGGCTCTCATTCGGATACCGTTCCCAAGGGCGGGTGGCTGGACGGGGCATTGGGCGTCATCTTTGGTCTGGAGATAGCCAGGGCATGGGTGGAAGCCGGCGGCAACGCCGGTACCGGTGTAAAAGCCTTCTCCTTCAGCGACGAAGAAGGCCGTTTTAACGGGTTGTTCGGCAGTTCCATCTACAGTGGACTGAAATCGCTGGAGCAGGTAGTTGATTCCATTGCTGATGACGGTACCGTGCTGGGAGACGCCCTGCGGCAAGCCGGTTACGCAGGCCGGCCTGTTGCCACATTTGATCCGGCACAGGACATTGCCTGCATCGAGGCGCATATCGAACAAGGCCCGGTGCTGGAGAGCAACGACAGGATAATCGGTATCGTCACCGAAATTGTCGGCGTCGGACGTTCGCAGGTTTTTTTCTTCGGCAAGGCGGGCCATGCAGGCACCGTGCCGATGGCGATGCGCCAGGATGCCGCGGCCGCGGCGTATGATTTTGCGGTAATGTTCGCGCATTTCTGCCATCAACACTGCAGTGATTCCACGGTCTGGAACATCGGCAAGTTGCGGTTGGAACCGGGGGCCTACAATGTAACCGCCCGGGAAGCGGAGGTGTTCCTCGAATACCGTGATACTTCAGCGGATATACTCACCCGCATCAACAAGGCTATTCCGGAACTGGCGGCTGAGGCCGGTGCAAAACATAAAGTCGGCCACAAATGGATACCCGGCGTTAACATACCGCCGGAACTTATGGATTCAAACCTTGTGGACCGCCTGGAAGCGGCCGCTGAACGCTGCAATGCCCCGCGCATGCGTATGCCCAGCGGCGGCGGCCATGATTGCATGTTGTTTGCAAGAAAGGTACCCACGGCCATGTTATTTGTGCCCAGCCTCGGCGGACACAGTCATGTTGTTGCCGAGGATACCCGTGAAGTGGACATGGCCCTGGGGATCGAGGTACTGGGCGAACTAGTCTCGGATATAATTGCAAACGGCCTGCCCGCATGATGAATGTCCATCCTGAATTGATGTCCGCAATTGAGCTCTTCGAGTTGCCTGATGAACTGGGCTTCGGAAATACCCTCGCACCGGTCATGTACCGGCTCGATTACGCTGACGGCGCCTGGGGCGAGGGCCAATTACTGCCTTATGCCGGCATTTCCATTGACCCCGCCGCGAAAGTACTACACTTCGCGCAGGTTGTGTTCGAGGGACTGAAGGCATACCGGGGAGAGCATGCACAGATAAAATTATTCAGGCCGCATATGAATGCCACCAGGTTCAATCGCTCGTGTACACGGATGCTGATGCCTGAACTGCCCGAGTCACTCTTTATTGAAGGGGTATCCGCGGTTTCCGCCTGCGCCGGCCCACTCGTTCCGGGACTGCCGGGCCAATCGCTCTACCTGCGTCCGCTGATGTTCGGCACGCAGCCTTCACTTGGCCTGGCCCCTTCCGACTGTTTTGCTTTTCTCGTTATCGCCAGTCCCTCTGACGCCCTCATCACCGGCAGCCTGCGTGTCGTGGTGGAACGGGAGGTCACCCGCGCCGCAAAGGGCGGCACCGGCAATGTCAAGGCCAGCGGTAATTACGGCGCATCCCTGTACTCCTCGATGGCTGCAATCGACAGCGGCTTCAACCAACCCCTGTGGCTTGACGCGCGCGAACAGAAATACATTGAAGAACTGTCAGCCATGAATTTTTTTGCGGTGATTGACGGAGAGTTGCACACCCCTGAAACGGGCGGTACGATTCTCCCGGGAGTGACACGGGATTCAGTGATTGCCCTGGCGGCAGATCTCGGGATTCCGGTCCGGGAAGGAAAAATTGCAATCGACTCGCTGCTGCAACAAATCTGTTCAAAACGGTGTACCGAGGCCTTTGCCTGCGGCACTGCGGCCGTCATCGCCCCAATCAGCGTGATAGCCGAGAAGGACGGCGCCATATATGAATTACCCGAGATTTCCGGCCCTGTCGCAAACAGGTTGCGAGGTGAACTGCTCGATATCCAGGAAGGCCGTGCGCCGGACAGGTTTAACTGGCTATATACTGTAAGTATGTAGTCTCACTCACACAACCGTATGGCGAGCACCCGATGTCTTCAAATACCAGGACATCCGTACAACCCATTGAGAACCTGAGTCAGCGCGCGCTCCAGACCCGCAAAAAACTCAAGGCTGCGACGCGCGATTTGTTGAATGAAACCGGGTTTCACCGCATGCGCGTTCAGGATATTACCAAGGGCGCCGGTGTAGCTGCCGGTTTGTTTTACCGATATTTTCCCGCTGTTCCCGAGATTGTCCAGGAGATCTGCGAGGACTTTATGGATGATTTGAACGCCAGGACCAGGAGCCTGCCCGTGCTCACTCATCCCTATGACCAGATCTTCGAGCGGCACGCCCTCGCCGTTGAATTGTTTTCAGACAATCCCGGTATCGTGCGCTGCCTGTTCCAGCACGATGATGACTTTCCCCAGTTTGGCCGGATCTGGAAAGCGGCCGCGCATGAATGGAATTTACAGGTAGCCGATTTTCTCAAGTCTCAGGCGTCCATGCCGCAGCAGCAGGCGGAACATATGGCATATGTCCTCGGAGCCATGACAGAAGGAGTCTTCTTTCAGTACCTGATCCGGCACACAAAAGACCTGTTCGATATGGGGCGGGAACCGAGAGATATTGCAGAGATTATCGCCATCATGTGGTACCGGACGATCTTTATGGAAGATCCGCCTGCGGGTAAATTGAATTCTACCAATCCATTAATTTTGTAAGGTGAAACAGAACAACAGCGCAAGTTAATCCGCAGAAGTAATCTATCTGTACAAGCGGGTGGATGTTGCGGTATAGCAACAAGAAATAAGTTGAACGTGAATTCAGTTTCAGCTAGTATGAATATAGTGTGTTCTCAATAATTCCCGGTTGTTTTATAAATACAACAACTCATAAGGAGGATTGTTAGATGCTATTGCAAACCACTTCCCCACAACTACGACTTCCTTATATCTGCCATTACCTGTACGTTGGTTTAGGTTTACTGGCGTTCAGTATTCCCGTGCCGGCCCAGATGTTGGAAGAAATAGTGGTGACTGCCCAGAAACGTGAGGAGACGCTTCAGAACGTTGCCAATCCGGTCACGGTATTTTCCGGCGAAGACCTCAACTCGCTGCGTATCAAGGAACCGAGAGACCTGGCCATGCAGACACCTGGGTTGCTCACCAAATTCGGCCCTAATGGCCTGCGAACTGTGAGCTTTTATCTGCGTGGTGTGGGGATCAACGACTTCTCGGGTACGGTTGATTCTTCCGTCGGTGTCTATGTAGACGAAGTCTACAAGCCCACACCGGATACCCTGAACTTCGCTCTTATGGACGTACAGCGGGTTGAAGTGCTCAAGGGTCCCCAGGGAACACTCTATGGCCGTAACAGCACCGGCGGCGCGGTGAATATCATCTCGGCCCTGCCTACGACTGAAGCGGAAGGCTACATACGCGCCGGGTTCCAGCGCTTTAACACCGGCACCCTGGAGGGTGCGGTAAGCGGCCCGCTCTCCGAAACCTTGTTGGGCCGGGTGTCCGTCTCCGGGCAACTCAGCGACTCGGGCTCGGGTTACGCTTTCAACCGTTTGACAAATAATACCATTGGTGAGGACGACCGGATCGCCGTGCGCGGCCAGCTACACTGGCTGCCGACGGAGGATTTCGATGCGCGGGTGATCTTCAACTACGGTTACCACGAGTCCGAGGAGCCGTTGCTCGAAGCTTCCAATGCGCTCGATCCTGCCGGGGGTGGGGTCTGCGCCCCTGTGCGGGCGGGAAGGCGCGCCGAAGGACAATGTGTGGGTTTGCTGGGGAATTTTGATCCCGACGATAACCGCTTCGATACCGAGGCCGATGCCGAGCCCATGGTCGAAATGGAAGATCACAACGTGATTGGACATATCAACTGGCGTTTACCGCGTTTCACTATCACCTCGATCACCGGTTACGAGCACTTCGAAAAAGAGCAGTCGCAGGATCTCGATGCCTCACGGTTCGTGATCGGCAATAACGACACCATCGACAGCGATGTAGACAGCTTCAGCCAGGAAGTGCGTATTACATCGGATGATTCCTGGGGGTTTGAGTGGATTATCGGCGGCTTTTACTTCCAGAGCGACATCGCCTGGTTCCAGACGATTGACCTGAGCGACATCGCGATACCAACCAGCAACGGCGCCGACCAGGATACGGAATCCTGGGCGGTATTCGGCGATGTCACTGTCCCCATTACCGACCAGGTCGAGGTCGAGGCTGGTCTGCGTTTCACGTACGAAGAACGCGACTGGACAGGCGGTTCGTTTATCGGCACTTATACGGACCTCGACAACGCTTTTGCGTCCCTGACAACCCCCGGTTTCGTACCCTGTCCATTATCGGCCTTGCCCATCACGCCCGGCGGCACCTGCGACGGCTTTATGCCCGGCGGCCCCCTTGACTTCGAGAACAAGCAGGACGAAGAAAACGTCGACTTCCGAGTCGCGCTCAAATACAGCCCGACCGACGATATGATGTGGTATATGTCTGTGAGTGAAGGCTTTCGTAGCGGCGGATATTCAGGCGCCGTGATATTTTCACAACCGGCGCTGGAGCCATTCGGTGTCGAATCCCTCCGGGCCTATGAAGGCGGGTTCAAGTGGACCCTGCTGGACGGACGCATGCAGTTCAATGCAAGCGGATTTTTCTATGACTTCGAGGGCTACCAGGCTACATTCGTGCGCGGTACCGAGATCAGCGCGCGCCTGCAAAACGCCGGCGACGTGGAAATCTTCGGGGCTGAAGGATCTGTACAATGGCTGATGACTGAACGGTTCTATGTCGATTTGGGTGTAAGCTGGCTGGACAACGAAATCGTTGAGACCGAAGTTGTCCTGTCTTCACTTGAAGGAGGTCCTGCCGCGACTATCAAGGGTAACGAGATTACTAACGCTCCGGATTGGTCTTTTAACGGGCGAGCGCGTTTGGAATTACCGCTCATGGGGGGATTTCGCCCTTACCTTCAGGGTGACTTCAAGTATGTCGACAAACATTTTCTGGAACCCAATAACCGCCTGATCCTGCAAGAAGACGGCTACTTCCTGCTGAATGGTCGCCTGAGCATCCAACAGGATAACGGCAACTGGGATGCGGCGTTGTGGGTCATGAATCTCACCAACGAGAAATACCTCACATCCGGTCAGGATATTATCAGCGGTTTGGGATTTGCCCATCAGATGCAGGGGCCGCCCCGCACCTATGGAGTCGAAGTCGGCTACAATTGGTAAAGTCGATATTGAACCAGGAAACCTCTGGGATTCAGCCGGAGGTTCCCTGTTCTCCCGGCGCGACTTTGTTCAGCGGGCAGGTTCAGGTCTTGCCTCTGCCGCCGTATTAACAAGTTTACCTGGTCCTTTGCTCCGAGCGGGTCCTGCCGATACTACCGGTATCGTAAGTTTGACTGCGCTGGAACTTTCCCAAGCAATCAGCAAAAAGACGCTTTCATGTAAAGAAGTGATGTCAGCCTACCTGGCTCATATCGAGAACATCAATCCTGTCTTTAACGCCATCGTGTCTCTGCAGGACCCTGATTCTTTGATGCAGCAGGCGACCCGATGCGACCAGGAACTGGCACAGGGAACCAGCAGGGGCTGGATGCATGGTTTTCCAATAGCAATAAAGGACCTCGCGGATGCCGAAGGACTGAAAACCACCCGGGGCTCACCTATATTCAGGGACAATATTGCCGCTGAAGATTCAATCCATGTGGCACGCATCAAAGACGCCGGCGCCATCATCATCGGTAAAACCAACGTGCCGGAATTCGGCCTCGGTTCGCACACGTACAATCCCGTTTTCGGCGCCACTGTTAATGCCTATGATGGACGCAGTTCAGCGGGCGGCAGTAGTGGTGGCGCAGCAGTCGCATTGGCTTTACAGATGTTGCCGGTAGCGGATGGTAGCGACTTGATGGGCTCATTACGTAACCCGGCAGCCTTCAATAATGTCATCGGCTATCGACCGACGCCGGGCCTGGTGCCTTTGAGCGAATCCTTTATTGAAGAATTACCCTGTAATGGCCCCATGGGCAGAAATGTGCAGGACACCGCGATGTTGTTATCAACCATTGCCGGTTATCACCCCAGGTCACCAACATCACTTAAACTTGATCCGGCACAGTTCAGGCGACCTCTGGCGAAGGATTTCACGGATATAAGAATAGGCTGGCTAGGTGATTTCGATGGCTACCTGCCAATGGAAAACGGCATACTTTCGCTTTGTGAAAAGGCATTGCAGGGCTTTCGCGACAATGGCTGTATTGTTGAACAGGTAACACTGGATTATTCCATGGAACAATTGTGGCAAACCTGGCTGACTTTCCGGCATTGGCTGGTGCGTGCCAGGGCATTGCCTTTATATCAAAACCCTGAGACACGTGCGCAACTGAAGCCGGAATTAGTCTGGGAAATCGAAGGTGGGGAGAATATTTCCGGTGACCAGGTTGCAGCAGCATCGAGGTCCAGGGGATTTTGGTATGGCGCCTTACGGCAAGCCTTTGCCCAATTCGATTTCCTGGTCTTGCCTACTGCCCAGGTCTTCCCTTTTGATGCGGAGATTCACTGGCCGAAGCAAATCGCCGGCCGTAGTATGGATACCTATCATCGCTGGATGGAAGTTGTTATTCCCGGCACATTGTCCGGTTGTCCGGTCGTTAATGTGCCTGCAGGGTTCGGTGACCGGGGTCTGCCGATGGGACTACAAATTATCGGCAAACGCTACGCTGATTTTGCGACCCTGCAAATGGCGTACGCGTACGAACAGGCGAGTCGCTGGAACCTGGATACGCATCCCCCAATCCTTTCTTCGTAACTGAATAGACGGAGTTTTACCATCTCACCAGACTGCTCAACTGTCGATTGAAAAAAGCCTTTTCGCATTTTCGTGCAATACCTTATTTGCGATCTCTTCACAATTGGACTGACTCCAGCCGTAATTGGACTTGTAATCCCTTAATATTTTCGCCAGAACCTGACGAACATTCCAGGCGCAGTAACCTATCTCCTCAGGTACATTATTGGAATCACTGCCATGCATTACCTTGTCAGCCGGCGCCAATGCCAAAAAGGCTCTCAACGTCTCTTCCAACACACCGGGAAACTTTGAATAGAAAGAAAGATCCGTATACACGTTAGGAAACTGGCTCAACATTGCAGCAACGTGCTGATGATACGGATACCCGGTATGAATCAGGAGGAACCGGGTCTCTACTTTTTTGATTTCGTCATCCAGAAATACATCTCTCAATCTTAATGGACTATTGAAATCAAACCTCAATGCCGGGTGCAATGCCACCGCGGTATGAATAATAACCCGTGACTTCAACTCGCCTGCCTTGATATAAATATGCCTGAGTAAGAAGTCCTGGTATTTACGAAACGCTTGCTGCATTTCGGTTTCTTGATAATCCGCAACGTTACTGAATGGCACAAACCGGGTAGCAGGGTTTTTAAGCAGTTTCTGCAGGGCCTTTTCCGCCGTCGCAGCATCAATCAAATCAATACCCAGGGGTCTGTAATAGGCCACATTAACCTTGAATCCGACACAACCGTCGGCCACACAGCGCTCCAGGATATTACTTATTTCGGCGGCGACATCTTTCAGAGAACTTAATCCTTTCTCAGCAGCCCATTCCGGTTGAATAATCCTTGCAATATTGTAACTCCACACAAATCGATCGGATGGGATCGGGCTCTTCGGTCGTCTGGCTTCGATTTCACGTGATTCCAGTACTACCTTTTCTATTTTTTCCCGTTCCAGAATGGATTCTATATAACTGCTGAAACCGCTTTTTATGCCTCTGGTAACAACTGAGTTAAACCCGTCTAAATCGGGATTTACACCATACACCCTTGATACATAGTTGTAATAACCGGTTTGTCTCGGCATGTTATACAGGTGTTGCTTGAATACCAATGACAGTCGTTTCCTTAATTGTTCCTTACCTTCGTATTCATAACCGGGCAGCATTGAACTAACAAAGGATGAATTCCATTTATCGTAAGATTCGCTCAGCGTGATCGGATGGGGTGGATGTACATGCGTATCTACTACATTGATTTCATTGAGATCCAGTCCCCCAACTACCGGCGGATGTATAGAGCCCCAGTCATCTATGGCTGCGAGACTGTCTGTGGCAGCAAGCATTGCGCAGCTTGCACCGGTATATTTAATGAAATCTCTTCTTTTCATTTAGGCATTCAATAACCAGATCCCGGCGTTCACGATCAGCTTCAATTATTTCATACCAGACCAGGCGGTTCAATAATGCCCGAAGGACCAAGACTTGTTATTGATGAATAACATCGTCGTTGACAGAGATTTGTTCTGGATCTGTCTTGATATCAAGTACACAAGGTTCGCCGCCCTTTAACGCGTCGGCGAAGGCGTCAGGAAACTCTGACTCGTGTCGAATCGTGTAACCACGACCACCTAAGGATGATGCAAATTCCGCAAAGTCGACTGGCCCAAGTCCAGTTGCGATCGGCCGTCCAGGATAGTGGCGTTCCTGGTGTACTTCGATCGTCGCATATTTTTGATTGTCAAACACCAAGGCAACTAAAGGGATTTGCTCCCTCACTGCAGTTTCAATTTCAGCACCTGTCATGAGGAAGCCCCCATCACCTGAAAAAGAAACAACCGGTTGATCTGGTTTGTGTAGTTTTGCGGCAATGGCTGCAGGAACAGCGTAACCCATTGCACCGGAGATTGGTCCAAGAAATGTACCTGGCCTGTTAAATCTAACGTAACGGTCGAGCCAGCCAGAAAATGTACCCGCATCGCTGGTGTAAATCGTAGATTCAGGCGCTAGCTTGTGAATATGACGGGTGATTGAGGTCAGGTCGGCATACGAATCACTTGCGGAACCATGAACGGGTGTCGTTTCCTTCACCCACTCATCGTGACGAGTTTTTAAAAGCTGCTGTCTACCGGCAACTGTATCTTCATCCAATTTCGAGGCATCCGCAGCACAATTCAATGCATTGAAAAATGACAATGCATCGGCAACCGCCATCAAGTCCACGCCGGAGGGAACCATCATGCTCTCGACTGCAGTATCCACAATGATCAATTCAGTTTCGGCTTTTGGAAAGGAGTAGCCAAGTGCGGTGTTCTCATCAAGCCGATGACCAACAACGAGAACTATGTCAGCTTCTGTCAGGCTTTTTCTAACAGTTGACGATGCGCGTAACCCTGTATGTCCTAAATAGCAGCCGTGATCATTGGGAAAAGCGTCTGGTCGCCGCCATCCAGCTAGAACACCTATCTTTTCTCTCTCAGCAAATGCTACTGCAGCATTAGTTGCACCACTGGCCAGAACACCGGCGCCAACGATTATGATCGGGTTCTTTGCGAGTCTTAATCGCTCCAGGATCTGACGGACCACACCTGCAGGCGCTTCAATAGGTTGAGGCATAGATTGCTTTAATGAATTGGTTACAGTGCATTCCATCGAAAGAATATCCTCGGGAAGAGAAATAACCACAGGCCCAGGTCGCCCTTGTGTTGCGACACAAACTGCTTTATTCGCGATTTCTGCGAGTCGATCAGGTCTGGTAGGCTCAACAACCCATTTCACCATGGGGCTAAAAATACTAACCAGATCTGCTTCCTGAAAGGCCTCACGGCCGCGCTTATTCGTTGGAACTTGACCCAATATAGCGATCAGTGGGCTCGAGTCCTGCATGGCGGTGTGTAGACCAATAGCCATATTGGCCGCACCTACCATACGAGTCGCCATGCATAGTCCCGGTCGGCCACTTAGCTTCCCTACTGCCTCCGCCATGAAGCCAGCCGCCCCTTCGTGTCGGGTCGCAATTGTTCGTATGTCTGTTCTATCCCTGAGTGCATCCAAGACACCAAGGAAACTCTCTCCAGGGACGGTAAATGCAAAGCGCACCCCTCCCCTTGCCAGTTCGTTAACAAGGAGCTCTGCACCGCTGGCAACTATTTTATTATCTGCATTCGGATCTATCACTTGGAAGAGCATTCCATATTCACGTCACGTAATCCAGTCTATTTGTCGTACTTCGTGTTACTCGTTCAATTTTTACTCCTGCAAAAATTGTCGCGTAAGTCACCCAAGTTCGAGATATAAAAAAGCCCCCGACCTTCATAGATCGGGGGCTTTGTGTTAAGCCCTGGCGGTGACCTACGTTCATTGCGCACATCCCTGTGCGCAACCCTCCGGGCGGCCTGCGGCCGTGCAAATCGTCTGTCCTGACGATTTGTCGCACTCCGTGCTCACGTAGGTCACCCAAGTTCGAGACATAAAAAAGCCCCCGACCTTCATAGATCAGGGGCTTTGTGTTAAGCCCTGGCGGTGACCTACGCTCGCACGGGTAAACCCGCACTACTATCGGCGCTACGTCGTTTCACTTCCGAGTTCGGTATGGGATCGGGTGGTACCAACGCGCTATGGCCGCCAGGAAATCGGTACTACTGCAATTCGGTAAACTGACAAATCGTCAGGATAGACGATTTGCACAGCGTTAGCTGCCTGAAAAGGTTGCGCACAGGGATGTGCGCAATGAAAAGCCAAGGTATTGCACTGTTGTCAGCATATAACAGATCGTTTGAGTGTTATATGGTCAAGCCTCACGGGCAATTAGTACTGGTTAGCTTCATGCATTACTGCACTTCCACACCCAGCCTATCAACCTCGTAGTCTACGAGGGCCCTTCAGAGAGCTTAAAGCTCTGGGGAGAACTCATCTCGAGGGGGGCTTCCCGCTTAGATGCTTTCAGCGGTTATCCCGTCCGTACGTAGCTACCCGG
>JAPOQU010000085.1 GCA_026710545.1 Gammaproteobacteria bacterium
CGGGTGACGAGTGCGGGGCTGCGTATCGGTCTGTTCTTTACCAAGGTGCACAGCCGCCTCCTGCGCGGCGGGTTATCGCAGTTGTTCGACCCGACCGACGTCAGTCTGTCCCGACCCTTTGTGGCGGCTGTCAATCGGGTAGAAAAAATCATTGAGGGGCAAATCCAATGCGCAAAAATCGCCGCGTGAAAACTTGACCTTTTTGTCCATCATATTGTGAAACAAGGACTTCTAGGGTCCCCGCGCAACACGTTACCCCGGCGCACTTTCCGCACTTGTGGTCTGTATCACGCTCCAAGTAAGTGGCGGACGTCACTCCTGATGCGACGCCGGTGTAGAAATTAATCATAGGACAGCACCAGGTACCTCAACGCCTGTTAGGTGTCGATGAGCTGGCGCAACAGGTCAATCTCACCCGGCCAACGCTGGCGACTCGCGGCCCGGGCCAGTTGATTGAGGTCGTTGCTGATACGGCCGGAAGTGCCAGTAACTTGGGATCAACCAATGGCGGCGGCTAATGCCGCGGGATTGCACCAATTGTAACCTGTCAGCGAAGCCAGTCGCCGAACGTCAACCCCGCGGCCTGGGCTTGGCTTGACAGTCGTCACGCGTCACCGTATCTATGCGCAAGGTAACCATCCTGTCCAGCGGCGCGTGTGATGGGTGCGCTCAGCCACTGGGTGATGTCAATGTATCATCAGGCCCCGTTGCAAACGGGGGGGGGTCAAGGGGGGGTGTCCCCCTCTTGCGAGACTCCTGTATCAAAACGCAGTTTTGTATACAGGAGTAGTCTCGCCCCTGTGTGTTTGACAGCAAACGGCGGCGTTTTTTTTCGTCCCTGGCGGAACCATCCGATTGGAGTTCCGGCGACTCATCGAAAGATAAAGCGGGTCATTCGGTTTGCCCGTAATTGTCTCTGGCCGTCCACCCGGCGAGACAGCTTGTCCGCTCCCGCATGAACTGGATCCGGCTGGCGCACCCGTCCGGGTTTATTGCCTGCCAGCAGGAAAGATCGACAACCGGAGCGAGCGGCTCAATGCAATCGATGAACGCAATTATCTCGTTGCCGGATAGAGTGGTGCGTCCTTTCTTGCGTGTCGTTTTATTAACTCTTCACGCGGGCTGTGCCAAATTTTCGATGAGCGCACTTCTCGGATAGGACTTATATACATTGGTTGATAGTATCAGATGTAATTCAATAACCCCTGTCTTCCAGCCATTGGGCGATGCTCTCCATGTTCTGAAAGAAGGTTTCAGGACTGGCTCTATAATTTGTGACAGGGAGTATTCCATAAGGTTGATATAGTGGTATCGGAAACCCCATGCAGGACAAGCCTCTATACACGTTGCCTTGGCGAAAATAATCGATCGCAAACAGCTTTTTTTTGGTGCTGTCGTCGAAGTGTTGCGGTTGTAGGATTTGCCCTCCCGTCTGCTCGTCGTAGAATGTGCAATGCGGTCCAGAACGGGCGATGACGGCACCTGCTAGGCAAACGTAGCACCTACCTATGTTTTTGCTACCCTTACTTGTTGGAAACGCGAGATACCAGGTTGTGTCCATATTGATATTATACCGAGTAGGACTTCGGTCGTTCTCTACTGACTTGAGATCGGACAGTGCCTTCCGGATAAGATCGGAGGGCTTATCGGGAAGGTCGGGGATTTGGGATGGCGCATGCATGGTCTTCCCACACTATACCGTACCTAATCTCTTCCATCACCGGCTTGCCGTCCAGGCTGGTCTTGAGCTTGAATATGCGTTCAAGGTTTTTCTTTGTCGCCGGCACTGTTCGTAGCTTCCTGGCTAGTTTTTCCAGGTTCAGCGGTATCATTCAGTCTCCTTTCATCAACGGCGATCCGATCTGCTTCGACCCTTGTTACACACCTGAAAGAATGGATGAGCATCTTCTCCCGATACCTCGAAGAGTAGTTTGTCGCGTGAGGTGGATAATATTCCTTTTCTCCTATGTAAACAGGTACGAGCGTTTTCCCTACCCGTATGCATCCCCAATTGGCTTGTCTGATTATATATTCCGACCTCGCATAGTGGCTTGCCCTCACAGCAACGATATTTCCTTTAATGGATTCCAACACCACATCATCAATTCTCGATTTTCCCACCTCATAGCTGCTCCAGGAGAACAGCAGGAAAGCCAACGCAATGCAGCCGATACTGATTAGAATAATGTGGATAAATGTCCAATCTCTTTTTTTACTGGCCTTAGTTGTTACTGCCTCGAAAGTCGTTTGTTTCGTCGTGTTATCGCATGTTATTTGCTCTTCCCGCTGAAGGGTTTTGAAGCCGTAAACTTCTATCAGAAGCCAAATACCGCAAGAAATTACTGCGGTTAGTCCCCAAAACCAAGCACTATCTGTCTGAAAAATTATCCCCACCAAATGGTCAATACAGACCCCGAGCCAAATAAGGCAGCCAGCCCTAAAAATAATACGAACTAATATGAACAAACTGCTCCCCTGATAAACTATGACGACTCCTTGGATTATAATCCGTCAAATATCCTTATCAACCAATGTAAATAAGTCCTCTTCTCATCGTATTGCCCGCACTTCGGCTTTGTCAGCCGCCAGGTAGCCGGCCCACTGCTCCATCAGCCGCCGCCGCAACTCAAACAGGTCAGAGCGCTGGTACGCCGCTTCAACCCGGTTCGAATTGACGTGCGCCAGGGCCAGCTCGCACACCTCACGGGGCTGGTTGGTCCGCTCGGCGGCCCACTGCCGGAACGATGAGCGCATCCCGTGGGGTACGCAGCCGATACCGGTTTCCCGAAGCAGCTTGCTGAGCGCATTCTTGCTTAACGCCTTGCAGCTCGCGCCGGGAAACACCAGCCCGGAACGGTCCGCATACCGGGACGCGTCCTGCAGTATGTCAAGTGCGCGTTGTGACAACGGGACGCGGTGTGGACGTTTCGACTTCATGCTCTCCCCGGGTATCTCCCAGGTGGCGGTGTCGAGGTCGATGTCTTCCCAACGCGCTAGCATCGCCTCGCCGGAGCGGACGGCGGTCAGCGTCATGAACTCAAAACAGGCCACGGTGGCCCAGTACGCGCCGGACGCCTTGACCTTCTCAATGGTTGAACCCACCTCAGAATACGGCAGCGCCTTGTGATGGTTGCGGACAACGCCGTTCTTTGGCAGCGCCGCCGACAGTGTCAGGGTCGGATCGTCCTCCCGGTGGCCGTTGGCGATGGCCCACTTCATGATGGCCCCGATACGCTGTTTGACCCGGCGCATGGTTTCCGTCCTGTCATGCCAGTGCGGCAGCAGGAGGGCCAGGATATCAGACGTGGTAATGGCGTTTATGCGTTTATGGCCTATCTTCGGCATGGCATAATCCCGCAGGGAGGCGCGCCATTGGTTGGCCGACTTGCCCCCGTCCCGCCAGCCTAAAGCGTGTATCTTGATGACTTCCTCGGCAGCCTGTGAGAAGAGCGGCATGCTCCCGCGTGGGTCCCGCCCCTTAAGTAACGCTTGCCGGTTTTCCAGGGCCTTACTTCTCGCATCGGCCAGAGACACAAGCGGATAGGCGCCGAGGCCGATGTTGACGGGTTTGCCGTTTATCAGTAGTCTTTGAGACTAGGATTTCGACAGGCGGCCGTTGGTCATGGGTTTGACGAGCAGGGACAGGCCATGGCCACCGCGGCCGTCGCCGTAACGGCCGGGGCGGTTAATGGTCCTGACGAAGGAGGCTGAGAGGATTTTGGGTCGTTTCATGACAGGATAATGTTATTGTTACCGTTATCACTTTGTGTAAAAGAATGCTTGATACGACGTAAGACGTAAACAGACAATAAAACAAACAATATCAAACAGATAAGATGATATCAGGGAAGGTAAGAAAATGCAACAAAACCTGTGGTGGCGGATTTCAAATCCGTCCCCGTACGTTGCGCAGGTTACATTAACGTGCTGATTGTACTATAATTGCCCCTGTGTAATATACCTCCGTTATCTGAGGAGCGTTGCGACGGGTGCGGCACCAGTCCGGACCTGCCAGGCTCAGATAAACACGATGAGCAAACTCCGGTTTGTGCGGAGTTTCCATTAACAAACGGCGCTCACTTAAATTGTTGAATAACAAGATAAGTGAGGCAGACCGGCTTGATCACTTCCCTGCCCCTTGTCCGGACGTAACTGAATTGACGACATGGGTGGCGCGACCGAACAACAATTACGCAGCCTGCTGAAGCAACGCATCCTGTTGCTGGACGGGGCCATGGGCACCATGATCCAGTCCTATGACCTGCAGGAAAGCGATTTTCGCGGCGAGCGGTTTGCCGGTCATGGTTGTGAACTGAAAGGCAACAACGACCTGCTGACCCTGACACAACCGGGTATTATCACGGCCATACACGCCGCGTTTCTCGACGCGGGCGCCGATATCATCTGCACCAACACCTTCAATTCCACCGCCATCGCCATGGCTGACTACGAACTGACAGACCGGGCATACGAATTGAACCGCACCGGCGCCGTGTTGGCCCGGGACATTGCCGATGCAAAATCGACACGGGATAAACCCCGTTTCGTTGCCGGTGTGCTGGGTCCGACCAACCGCACCGCCTCCATTTCTCCGGACGTCAACCGGCCCGGATTCCGCAACATCAGTTTCGGGGAACTGGCCCATGCCTACACCACGTCCGTGCGGGGACTGGTGGAAGGCGGGGTGGATATCCTGTTGCTGGAGACCATATTCGATACGCTTAACGCCAAGGCCGCCCTGTTCGCAATCGAGACCTATTTTGAGGAAAGCGGCCGGCGCTTGCCCCTGGTCATCTCCGGCACCATCACCGACGCCTCGGGCCGGACCCTTACCGGCCAGACTACTGCCGCCTTCTGGCATTCGGTACGACATGCCAATCCACTTGCAATAGGACTTAATTGTGCATTAGGTGCCAAAGACTTACGTCAGTATATTCAGGAACTTTCTAATATAGCGGACAGCCACGTAAGCATCTACCCCAACGCCGGCCTGCCCAACGAATTCGGCGAATACGACGAGACACCCGAGTACATGGCCGATGTGCTCGAGGAGTTTGCCGCAAGCGGTTTTCTCAACATCGTCGGCGGTTGTTGCGGCACCACCCCCGAACACATCAGCCGTATCCACGACCAGGTCTGCAGGCGCACCCCCCGGGTTATCCCGGAAATCCCGCCTTACTGCCGTTTGAGCGGCCTTGAGGCGCTCACCGTTACCGCCGCGGCCAACTTCATCAATATCGGTGAGCGAACCAACGTGGCCGGTTCCCCGAAGTTCCTCAAACTTGTCAAGGACGGCAACCTGGCCGACGCCCTGGAAATCGCCCGCCAGCAAGTGGAAAACGGCGCCCAGCTTATCGACGTGTGCATGGATGAGGGCTTGCTGGATTCCGAGCAGTTGATGCAGGATTTTCTTATGCTGGTTGCCGGCGAACCGGATATATGCCGGGTACCGGTCATGATCGATTCGTCGCGCTGGTCCGTCATCGAAGCCGGACTGCGTTGCGTACAGGGCAAGTGCGTAGTGAACTCCATCAGCCTGAAGGAAGGCGAGGAAATCTTCAGGCAGCAGGCGCGCCTGGTCAGGCGCTACGGCGCGGCCGTCGTCGTGATGTGTTTCGACGAACGCGGACAGGCGGACACCACCGAGCGCCGTTTCGCGGTGGCGCAACGTTGCTACCGCATCCTCGTGGACGAGGTCGGTTTCCCGCCGGAAGATATCATCTTCGATCCGAACATCCTCACCGTGGCCACCGGCATGGAGGAACATAACAACTACGCGGTATCGTTTTTTGAAGCCAGCCGCCTGATCAAGGAACACCTGCCCCGCGCCGCGGTCAGCGGCGGCCTGAGCAACGTGTCATTCTCATTCCGGGGCAACAATCCCGTGCGCGAGGCAATGCACACCGCGTTCCTGTACCACGCGGTCAGGTCGGGGATGGACATGGCGATTGTCAATGCCGGGCAACTGGGCATTTACGATGAGATCCCGCCGGACCTGCTGCAGCGGGTGGAAGACGTCCTGCTCAACCGGCGTCCGGACGCCACTGACCGGTTGGTCGAGTTTGCCGAAACCGTCAAGGACAACGGTGACCGTACCAGGAAAGAGGACGTACAGGCCTGGCGCCGCGAGCGCGTGGAAAAGCGCCTGTCCCATGCCCTGGTAAAGGGGATAGATACCTGGATCGAAGCCGATACGGAACAAGCCCGGCAGCAGTTCGACCGGCCCCTGCAGGTCATCGAGGGACCGCTGATGGACGGGATGAATGTCGTCGGCGACCTGTTCGGCGCCGGCAGGATGTTCCTGCCCCAGGTGGTCAAGAGCGCCCGGGTCATGAAAAAGGCGGTCGCCTACCTGGTCCCGTACATAGAGGAGGAGAAACAGGGCGCGGCAGCGTCCCGTTCCCGGGGCAGGATAGTCATGGCCACCGTCAAGGGCGACGTCCATGATATCGGCAAAAACATCGTCGGCGTGGTCCTGCAATGCAACAACTTCGAGGTCATCGACCTGGGGGTCATGGCGGCGGCGGAAACCATCCTGAAAACGGCCGTGGAACACGAAGCCGATGTTGTCGGCCTGAGCGGGCTTATCACCCCGTCGCTGGATGAAATGGTGCACGTGGCGGGAGAGATGCAACGGCGGGGGTTTGGGATTTCCCTGCTGATCGGCGGGGCCCCCCCCCCCCCCCCCCACACGGGGGGGAAAAAAAAAACCCGCTATAGCCCCCCCCTGATCC
>JAPOQU010000086.1 GCA_026710545.1 Gammaproteobacteria bacterium
CGGCGTGTGACGGCGGGGCCCGCCCCGCCCTGCTGGCGGGGGGGGCGGCCGCACGCCCCCCCCCCCGCCCCCGCCGCTCCGGTAAAACCGCGTTTTCCATGGTCTGCGTTTCCGTATTCCACCAGGGCAGGGATATTTCCGGCAAGGTGTATTCACCCGCCTGCGCCGGGATAATGGCGCTCTTTTGCCGTCTGACAGCCGTCATGCCGTCGGCGGAGCCGGTATTTTCCAGGACCGGCATATCGGGATATTGCCTGAAGTCTCCCGGGAATAACTCCTCCAGTTCCGGCAACTGGCTGGATGTCAAACCCTGCGCGCTAAGCGCCAGGGTCCGGGTCACAGGTTCACCGGGTAATAACTCGAGCGGGTTTGCCGACCATTCCTCGGCGATCTGCACGTGCGCGGCAGGCAGCCAGTGTCCGCCGCGCCAGGCGGCGGGGATCGGTTCAACCTGCAGTTCAACGGGTTCCGATTGTCTTACCACCGTTTTTGTGCCGCCCGAGAACGGGTCGAGACTGAACGGTGAAGTCGAAGACAACTGCGCCTGGAACCGTACGGGCGGGATCAGCAGGTTGCCGCTGACCTGGGGGTAGATCCCGTAGCTCCTTGCAAACACGGCATAGCGCCTGCCCTTGATGACAGTGTCATAACTCCTGTCCGCATCAAGCTGTTCCACGATAGCGCTCCCCGCGCTCATGGCCGGCTCCGACAAGGTCTCGTTGGCAGTGGCGACTGAGCGGTACAGTTTTATGGTATAAACCACTTCGGCCTGCACGTAAGCCGCTTCAGGCGCTGCCTCCACCTCTATGAATATGTCCGGCGCGTCCGGCCCTGTCGAAGCGGCGCGCTGCTGTTCCACCGTCAAGTTTGTCTGCGGGCTTTTATCCTTGCCGAAAGCGATGGCAGGGATGGTCAGGTTACCGCTTTTCAACGGCAACAGGGTCAACCGCCATTGCTTGATGCGGGTAATATTCGTGTTGACGATATTCATGCTGGTACTGGTGCTGGTGGACAGTACCTGGAAGTCTTTTTCCAGTGGTGAAAAATCAGGATCGCCATCCACCTTGCCGGCGGCTTCAAACAGCAACTGGAAGGATTCCTGCAACACGACCGGATTCCGGTCCGGCTGGACGGTGATGGTTGCGGCCCCTGAGACAACGGGAAAGATCGATAATACGAGGAGCAGGATGCTGTTGATTTCAGCGCGCTCAGTCATCCGGGTTTTTCTCATAGTCGCGTTGCTGGTACTGGTAGCGGAACTTTCTCCTGAGCAATGCGGAGGGATCGTCGGGAATCCGCCGCAGCCACTGATCAACAGCCTGTTGTTCCTCGGCAGTCCTCAAATCGTCGCTCCGGGCCTGCCCCTGAATATCGTCGGGAGGGGCCTGTTCCTGCGTGCTGTGCGCGGGGGCCGGTTGTTGCTCTGCCTTCATGTCTTGCCGCTCATCCTGTGCGCCGGCCTGCTGCGGTTGTCCCTGCTCGCCTGCGTCCTGATCGGGACGTTCAGCTCCGCTCTGCGCGGTCCGGGGCTGTTCCTGGCCTGACTGCTGACTATCCTGCTGCTGTTCGGTGTCCTGCTGATCCTGCCCCTGCTGCTGTTGCCGGTCCCGGTTCTGTTGCTGTTGTTGCGACTGCTGCCGCTCCAGTTCTTGTTCCAGTAATTCACGGTTGAATTTCGCATCCGCATGATCCGGTTGTTGCGCCAGGGTCCTGTCATAAGCGGCGATGGCCTCATGGTAACGCCCCAGGCGGGCCAGTGCATTGCCCGTATTATAATTACCCTGCGGGTCATCGAGTTGCTCGAGGGAATCGATGGCCCCCTGGTAATCCCCGGCGCGGTGTTGTGCGGCGGCCTTCCAGGCGGGATCCGCAAACAGTTCAGCCGCAGCCGCAAAATCCCCGGCATCCATCGCCCGCTGCCCCTGTTGATCCTGCCGTAACCACAGGTCCTCCCAGTCAAGCGCGTAAACCGCTTCCGGCGGGGAAAACAGCACCAGCGCCAGCGCCAGGATATAACCACGGCGAAACAGCAGGGCGGCCAGGGGCAGCAGGCACAATACCAGCCAGGGTCCCTGTTCGCGCCAGACATCCGCGGTTATGTCCGCAGCGGCCGCCTCGCCGTCCGCTTGCACGGCGGTAAAAGCGCCGGCCAACAACCCGGTGTCCTGGTCGTCTTTTGTCAGCCGGACATAAATCCCGCCGCCTGACGCGGCAAGGCGGCGCAATCCGTCCTCATCCAGGACGGGGATCACGATCTCTCCGTCTCCTCCCTTCAGGAAACCGCCGTCCGGCAGCAGCACGGGTGTCCCGTGGCGCGTGCCTACGCCCAGTATGGACAGGCGGTAACCTTCCTCACGCAACCGGTCCACGCTGTCGCCCGCCGTATCCGGGTCTGCCTCATCACTGATGAGCAGGACATGACCGCGCCCCATACCCGCCTGTTTGAGCAGTTCAAGCGCCCTGGTCAACGCCTTGTCGGTGCGGTTGCCCGTTACCGGCATGATATCGGTATCCAGCGCGTTCAACTGCGACTTGATGGTTTCGCCGTCGTCGGTCAGCGGCGTGACCGTAAAGGCTTCGCCGGAATAGACCAGCAGGGCGGTTTGTCCTTCCTGGCGCTGATCCAGGATATCCCTGATCTTGTAACGCGCCCGTTCCAGCCTGCTGGGTGAGACGTCGGCCACATCCATGGAGCGCGTGAGATCCAGGGCGATAACCAGGGCGTCCTGCGCCGAGAACACGGGTTGCGGCAGTTTCTCCCATGCCGGACCTGCCAGCGCAATAATTCCCAGCAGCCCGCCTGCTACGGTCATTACGAACGCCATGCGCCGTTTCCTGCGCACGCCTGTTATCAATACATGCGGCAGCAGGCGCTCATCCACTACCGTTTCCCAGTTGCTGTGCGCACCCTTCCTGAAAAACAGGAACCAGAGCAGGAACGCCAGGGGCAGCAAGGCCGCAAACCACTGCGGCCGCAAAAAGTGAAATAATTCGAGGTCAATCACTTGCATACCCTCAGGGGACAGACCTCAGGTCTGTCCCCGGCCGGTGTCCCCGGCCCTGTCCCCGGTGTCCCCGGCCCGGAGTGACGCCACTCCGCATCAGTCCCAACAAGGCGCCGAGCAACAGCGCCGCGGCGAGGGGCCAGGTGTAAAGCGCTTGCTTCGGCCGGAATTTTTTCGGGTCCTGTTCGACGGGTTCCAGTTCATCGATCAGGACATATATCTGCTCCAGCTCATCCAGGTCGCGGGCGCGGAAATAGGCGCCGCCGGTCATCCCGGCAATCTGCTTCAAAGCCGCCTCGTCCAGGTCTGCGGACGGGTTTACCTTGCGGGAACCGAACAGGCCCCGCTTGACCATTTCCGCCGCACCGATACCGATGGTATAAATTTTCAACCCCTCCCGGCTCGCCAGTCCGGCCGCGGAGACCGGGTCTACCACGCCGGCGGTATTGGCGCCGTCCGTCAGCAGCACCAGGACACGCTGGCTTTCATCCCGTTCGCGCAGGCGTTTCACCGCCAGGCCGATGGCATCACCGATGGCGGTCGCCCTTCCGGCAAGCCCGATCACGGCCTCGGACAACAGGGTCCTGACCGTGTCGCGGTCAAACGTCAGCGGCGCCTGCAGGTAAGCCTGCTCACCAAACAGGATCAATCCGATGCGGTCGCCGACGCGGCGTTCGATAAAATCACCGGCTACCCGTTTAGTCGCGCTAAGCCGGTCAATGCGCCTGGCGCCGAGCACGAAGTCCTGCTGGTCCATGCTGCCCGATAAATCAACCGCCAGCATGAGGTCCCGGCCGGTGACGGGGACTTCAACCAGGTCACCCAGCCATTGCGGGCGCATGGCGGAGATGACCAGCAGGGACCAGGCCAGGAACGCGATCCACATGGGCCAGGAGCGGGTCTTGCCGCGGGTGTCCGGTCCGGCTTCGGCAAAGTCATCCAGGAACGGCACCCGCAGGGCGGAATTCATGGCGGAGCTGTGGGGATGGGCGTAGCGGTAAACGAGGTACGGCAACGGCAACAACAGGAACAGCCAGGGCCATTCAAACCCGATCATGGCTTCATCCCGGCCGGCCCGGATTTCCCGAGCGCGGCCACAGTGTCAATCCAGGTCGAGCAAAAGCCGATAAGGGTTTCCACCTCTTCCTCGCCGACCTGCCGGCGATACGGCGCTTCAAGGAGGATGCCGGCCATGTCCTGCAACCCTTCAGCCTCGTTATTTCCCGGTCCGTCCTGTGATTTTCCTGCCTGTTCCTGCGCTTTTATCCGCTCCTGCAAAAAAACCAGCCACTCGTTTCCGGTCAATCCGGCAGTCTCCGCCCTGGGGAAGACACTGATGCACAGGCGCCTCAACAGGCCGGACAGCGCTTCTACACAGTGCCTGGTATCCCGGTCGGCGGCATAGCGGGCCCGGATCGCGTCCAGTTCCTTTCTGGCCATGTTGACGGCGGAGTACTTACGCCGCCGGTACCGGAGAGAGACGTACCAGGCCAGGATCGCGGCCAGCGCCATGAGACAGGGAAGCAGCCACCAACCCGGCGCCGGCGGCCACCAGCCGACACTGCCGGGGAGATGGATTTCCCTGAGCGGCAGCGCCGCCGCATCCGTATTCAACAAAACAGGCTGCATGGTATCCGAAGCTCCATGCTCATTACCCGGAAATTCCTGCCGGGTTTGCCCTTGCCCCGGCGCCCGGTCTCAAGCCGCCGAGCAACAGCGGCAGCGGCTCGGCGTCGGTCCTGCACGGCAACAGCATGGTCCGGTTCAGGCGGGAAAGCTGCTGCAACCGCTGCAGGCGCGCCTGGAACTGCTGCCGGTACTGCCTGACCAGGCGCTTATCCGAGGCATCCACCAGGAATTCCCGATCGCCGTCGCTTATCTTGTAGCGCCCCGGCGGAGGCAACGCCTGCTCCAGCGGGTCGTACACAAACAGCATTGCGACTTCGTTGTGCGGGCACAGCCTGGTGAGCGGTATCTGCGCCTGTTCGTCCAGGTTACGGAAGTCGCTGATCAGGAAAATCAGGCTGCCCGGCCGCGCTACGCGCCGCAGGCGCAGCAAGGCATGCTCCAGTGTCTGCTTACCGTTCCCGGACGGCGCGCGCTGCGTCCAGGCCGTGTCATTCACTATTGCATTGATCAGGCGTAATACCGCGGCCCGGCCGCGCCGGGGCTTCAACTCATGGTGATCCTCATCGGAAAATATCACTCCGCCCACCCGGTCGCCGTTATGCAGGGCGCTCCACGCAACCAATGCGGCCAGTTCTGCGGCCAGGACCGACTTGTAGCGGCCGCGCGTCGCGAAGTGCATGGACCTGCGCAAGTCAATCCAGGCGAACACCGGACGCTCGCGCTCCTCGCGGAACAGTTTTGTGTGGGTCTTGCCGGTTCTTGCGGTCACCCGCCAGTCAATATTGCGGATATCATCTCCGGGCTGGTACAACCTCGATTCGTCGAATTCCATGCCGCGCCCGCGGAACGGGGACTGGTAATCGCCGCCCTGCCTGGACAGTATCCTGCCGCTGCCAAGACGGATCGAGGCCGCCGGCCGGTTCAGTGCCACCAGCGCCGGCACCGATACCCGAACCGGGTCATCAACAAAGGCGCTTGAGTCAGTGATCATGTGTCATGCCACGGAGGTCACAGAGAACACGGAGCCGGTCATGTATTGCCTTTCACCCTGGTCTCAGTGGCTGTTACGTTTTTCCATTTTGTCATGCTCTGTCAGGGCACGGCGATGCGGTTGACCAGTTCTCTGATTACGTGGTCGCTGGTGATGCCTTCGGCCTCCGCCTCGTAGTTCAATATCAGGCGGTGCCGGAGTACGTCGTACAGCACCGCCTGTATGTCTTCCGGCCCGACGAAGTCCCTGTCGTTCAGCCAGGCATGTACGCGGGCGCAGCGGTCCAGGGCGATGGTCGCACGGGGACTGGCTCCGTATTGCAGCCACTGGGCCAGGTCGTCGCCATACGCACCGGGACTGCGCGTCGCCAGTACCAGCTGGATCAGGTATTGCTCCAGGTTTTCGGCCATGTAGGTGTCCAGCGCCTCGTTACGGGCTGCGAAGACAGCCTCCTGCGTCACCGGTGAGAATTCCGCCTGGTCATGGCCCTGGTGCGCTTCCTGCCTTGCCAACTGCAGGATCGCCTGCTCTTCCTGCGCCTCCGGGTAGGTAATCTCGACATGCAGCAGGAACCGGTCAAGCTGCGCCTCCGGCAGGGGATAGGTGCCTTCCTGTTCGATGGGATTCTGCGTTGCCATAACCAGGTATAATTGCGGCAACGGGTAGGTTTCCTTGCCTACGGTGATTTGTCTCTCCGCCATTGCTTCCAGCAACGCCGACTGCACCTTGGCAGGCGCACGGTTCACTTCATCTGCCAGGATCAGGTTATGGAACAACGGCCCGCGCTGAAAATGGAACGTCCCGTCCTGCGGGCGGTAGATCTCGGTTCCGGTCAGATCGGCCGGCAATAGGTCGGGCGTGAACTGGACCCGGTGAAAATCAGCTTCGACGCCGTCACCAAGCACCTTGATGGCGCGGGTCTTGGCCAGGCCCGGCGCACCCTCTACCAGTAAATGCCCATCAGCCAGCAATGCCAGCAGCAGCCTGTTCACCAGTTTCTGCTGGCCTATAATGTGTCTGGAGATAAACGAACTGAGTCTCCGGATTTCGGATTTATTCGACATTTGCCGATAATTCTACGGATAAACGCATACCCTTTCTGAAATAATTTTGAACCGCCCGTCCTGTTTACCGGGAACCGCCGCTGATATCCGTAAAACACGTAGAGACGCAAAAGTGCGTCTCTACGATCGGCTCCCGCTGCCGCCTGCAACCAGCCTGGTGGTCAGTTTACCTGTATCTTCCTGAGCTGGGTTTCCCTTGCTTTCGGCAGCACCAGTGTCAACACGCCGTCGGCGACACTGGCGTTGATATTCTCCGTATCGATCTCGCTCGACAGGGTAAAACTGCGGCTGAAATGGCCGACATTGTATTCCGTGTAGACCGGTTTGAAATCATCATAATTGTCGAAATCGATATGGCCCTGGACGGAAAGCTGGCGCTTCTCCAGTTTGATATCGATATTCTCCCTGTTCACACCGGGCATCTCCATCGCCATGGTGATCGCGTCACCGGTTTCGAAGATATCGGTGCCCGGCACATAAAACTTGCCGGCAACGGTCTTCTCTTCCCTGGCATCCAGTTCCTTCTTCTCCTGTGGGGTTAATTCTTGCTTCTTTGACATGGCAACCTCCTGCACATATATGACTTGATGTGCTAGCTAAGTTCAGGAAATATTGATGGAGCGGGGTTTATCCTGCTCGGCCCGCGGCAGGGACAAAGCCAGGATACCGTCGTTGTATTCCGCCTTGACCTTGTCAGCGTCCAGCGCAAACGGTGTGGCGAAGGTACGGTCGAAAGCGCCCGTCTGCCGTTCGCGCCGGTGTACGCTTGCGCCCTCACCGTAGTCCACCTGCTTCTGACCGGATATGCGGATGCGGTTGCGCTGTACGTCGATATCGATATCTTTCCTGTCGACACCGGGCAGTTCCGCGATAATTGCGTATTCGCCGTCCTGCTGGAATATATTGATCGGCGGGACCCCGCCGCGGCTGCTGAGCCCTGAACCGAACCAGTCGCTCGTCATCGTATCCGCCAGCGCTTTTTGCAGCGTCAACAGGTTGTCAATCGGATTTGTAAATAATCTGACCATGTTTACACCTCCAGGTTTATGTTTACGGGTTAGTACGTGTTACTGGTAGAAAAAATGGGGATGAGATAGAATTTTTCAAGTACAGACGCACTCACGGCATGCGAATACCAAAGTGATTAAAAAATTCATGAACCCGTTTACCATCGGCACGCTGCTCAATTCCGCCCCCATGATCATCCAGGGAGCAGGCAAGTTGATCGACCTGATCAGGGAGCAAAAGAAAGAGACCTCCACCCTCGATCAAAACGTCCCGGTAACCGTGGACAACCTGGAAGAAGTCATCGGCAGGCTGGAGACGCGCCTTGACGTAATGGACGAAGCCAGCGTCGAGCAGATCAAGCTCATTGAGCAACTCGCACGCCAGAATGAGGTATTGGCCACTTCCTTGCAGCAACAGCAGCAACGAACCACCTTTGCCTTCATCCTGGCGCTGGTTGCCCTGCTGCTTGCGATTCTGGGCCTCACGGTAAACTGAGACCGCGCGATGGATTATTTTTCCGCGGCGTTCAGCGCTGCCCTGTCGCTGATATTCAGTTTTGACCGTGAAGTCTACACGGTAGTCTGGACCTCCCTGCATATTTCCATCGTTGCGGTTGCACTGGCCGCGCTGTTCGGTATCCCCCTGGGCATCCTTGTCGTATTAAGGGAGTTCCCCGGCAAGCGCCTGCTGCAACAGGTGCTGAATACCCTGATGGCCCTGCCGACCGTGGTAGTGGGCCTGTTGTTGTACGGATTGCTGACCAGGCAGGGCGCGCTGGGAGACCTGGGCCTGTTGTACACGATCAACGCCATCATCATCGGCCAGACGCTGTTGATATTACCCATTATCTGGAATCTTTCCATTGCCGCGGCGTCGAGCGCCGACCCGCGCCTGCTGCCTACCAGCCAGGCCCTGGGGGCATCCGTGCTGCAACAGGGAGCCATGTACCTGAACGAAGTGAAGTTTGCACTGGCCGCCGCCATGACGGCAGGCTTCGGCCGGGCCATTGGCGAGGTCGGCATAGCCATGATGCTGGGGGGCAATATCGAAGGGTTTACCCGCACCATGACCACGGCAATCGCGCTGGAGACCAGCAAGGGTGAATTCGAGTTCGCGCTGGCCCTGGGTGTGCTGTTGCTGGCGGTAGCGTTCCTGGTGAATTTCATCGTGCAATATTTTCAATCCATGGACTGATGGAGTCCCTGTATCAAATTTCCGGCCTGGCATTCTCCTACTCCGGGCGTAAAGTGCTGGACCTGGACGAACTCCACATCGCGCGCAACCGGGTAACGGCAGTGGTCGGACCCAACGGTTCGGGCAAAAGCACGCTGTTCGACATACTGGCCTTCCTGCGCAGGCCGGACGCGGGCCGGATACTGTTCCGCGGCAGTCCGGCGCCAGGGACAGGCAGCGCCGGGTTACGACGCCAGGTCGGCTATATACAGCAAAAGCCTTACCTGATGAAAATGCCGGTAAGGGACAATATCGGTCTCGGCCTGAAATTCCGCGGCGCGGCGCGCGCGGATATCGACAGCGCCGTTAATGCCGTTGCCGGTGAACTGGGTCTGGGACCGTTGCTGGAACGCGATGCCGGCAAGCTGTCGGGCGGGGAGATTCAGAAAGTGGCGCTGGCCCGCGCCCTGGTGCTGCAGCCGGAAGTGGTGCTCATGGATGAACCGTTCACCTACCTTGACGAGGGCTCACTACACGATATCGAGGAGTGGATTGCCGGGCAAAGGACCAGCCGGGAAAAAACCATCATTTTCAGCACCCATGACAGGCTGCGTGCGCAGTCGCTGTCCGATACCAGTTTCAACCTGATCAACGGCCGGGCCTATCCGTTTTCGTCCGGCAACCTGTTCAGCGGCGCGCTGGACGTCAACGACAACACGTTCACCAGCGGCAATGCCCGGTTTACGGTGCCGGAAAGCGTCAAATCCGGCCACAAGCTGTTCATTGATCCAAAGCACCTCGTTGTCTCGACGGAGCGCCTGTCATCCAGTATGCGTAACAACTTTTCCGGCACGATCACGTCAATGAGCACAGTCAATGGAGAGGTCCACCTGACGATCAAAGCGGAGGTGACGTTCCATGCCGTGATTACCCGCAGGGCAATGGATGAGTTGAACCTGCAACTTGGCAACCCCGTCTGGGTGAGTTGCAAATCCAGCCAGATCAGTGTGATCTGATTGCGGCCGGACAACAACGGCATCTGTTTATGCGGCAGGTTGGGGGCTTCACAGTAGTGTCCAGGCCTTGTACAACAACCTGAGCGCGAAACAGGACATGATGATCCTGAATATCAACCTGAACTTGTCCTCGGGGATTCGGTGCAACGTCTTTTTTCCCAGGTACGCGCCGGGAATGGCTGCCAGAATGGCAAAGAAAATGACACTTAGATAAGGTCCGTAATCAAATCCGTAATAACTGTAAGCGCTCAACTTGAGCACGTTCATGAACAGCAGTCCTGCCGCCAGGGTTCCGACAATCTGCAGCTTCGATAAGGCGGCGCGTATCATCAGGGGCTGAAACAGGCCGCCGAACGAAAACAGGGTGGATAAAAATGAATGAATGACGCCGACCCAGAAATACGGTGTCGGAATCCTCGAACCCCACTGTACTTTCGGCATCCAGACGGCCGCCAGTATCAACAACCCGATAACCAGGCTCAGGAGAAACTCCGACAGGTCAAAATACACCCGCCCCCCGATGAAGACGCCGATTAATGCGCCCAGCAAAAACGGCATCACGATGCGCCAGACTATCTCCCTGCGGAAATACCAGAACCTGCCCAGCGACAATCCCAGCATCATCCAGGCGTGCATCGGCACCGCCACAGTGATCGGCACGACGCTGGAGACAATGGCAAGCATGATGAAACCGCCGCCCACCGCAAACGCGGCGCTGACGTACGCGGAGAAAAACGACCCGATGACTATGAGGAGAGCCGCCGGTTCAAACAGGGACATATCGATTTGTTTTATTCGGGTAAAATACCATCATGCGAGTAAAAGACACGCTTGCCGCCGAGTTTGACCAGTTTTCCGATAGCTACACGGAAGATATCGTCCGCATTGTCCCGCATTACCTGCGGCTGCTGTCCAGTCTCAGTGAAGGCCTGCCGGACAACTTCAGCGCGGCTAACATCCTTGACCTGGGGTGCGGCAACGGCAATGTAACAGCCCTGCTCCGGAAAAAATATCCCGACGCCGAATATACCTTGCTGGATGCCTCAGCGGACATGCTGGCCATCTGCCGGGAGAGATTGTCCGGCATAAATATGAACTGCGTCAGGAGTTACTTCCGGGATTATACCTTCCCTGAGGATTATTTTGATCTTATTGCAGCAAATTTCAGTCTGCACCACCTCGACAGCGTGGAAAAACAGTGGATTTTTCCCCTGCTCTGCAAGTCGCTGAAACAGGGAGGCATTTTCACCTGCGCGGATATGATGGTTAACAAGAATTCCGCTGAACACACACGACTGGTCGGGGAATGGCGGAAGTTCATCAATGCCAGTTATCCCGACGGTGAGAAATGGGCGTGGATGGCCGAGCATCATGACGCCTACGATTGGCCTGACGATTATACCGACCAGAAATCCTGGTTACACTCCGCCGGGTTCCGCCGCGTCGATACCAACTGGCGCACCGGTTACTGGGTCAGTTTCAGCGCGGTGAAGTAAACAATTGCGTCGCCGGATGGCGACGGTTTGTTTACCCGGTTCCTGCCCCATGCTTCTGCAGGGGCAGTCTCTGCATGAGCAGGGCAATGACGGTTTATTGGGACTGTTGCGCGCCTTGCTTCTGCTTTATCTTCTCGTGGATGTTGTTCTTCCTGAAGCTCAGCCCGGGAGTCAGTTCGGTCAGTTCAAACGAGACAGCCAGGGGGCGCGCCTTGTACAGGGTGTCCAGGTACTCGACCAGGGTGTTGAAAATCTTTTCGGCCACCTCCTGCCTGACATCGGGGTCCCGCCTGCGGCCTATTTTGGCGGTGATATGCACGAAGGCATTGTCCGGGTCGGCATCGGCGATCAGGTAATCGTCACAACGGACCGCGCGGAAACGGATACCGCCCAGGGGAAACACGCCGGTTTCCATGGCGCTTTCGTGCAGGGCATTGAACAGCCCGTCCAGGTCCAGGTCGTCTTCGAGATTGGCTGAGTATTCGAGTATGAAATGGGGCATGTTACTTTACCGGAAACTCGGCATTGATCTGCCCGGTGCCGGAACTGGGGAAGTAATCGCTGATAATCTCCACCGGCCGGTCATAGGCATCCCAGCCCAGCATGCCCAGCAGCATCGCGGTGTCGTGCATCCAGCCTTCGCCGTAGCAGCGGTAGGCATACTCCCGGAACATCTCCGTGAAGGTCTTGAAATTGCCCTGTTTCCACAGGTCCACCACGCGCAGGTCCGTCTGCTGGAAAAATTCATCGCTGATCTGGAATATGTTGTCACCGGCATTGGAATTGTCGTTGAAACGATGGGACAGAGAGCCGCTGGCCAGCACCATGACCTTGCTGTCACTCTTTTCGATAGCCTCCCGCACCGCCTCGCCGAATTTCCTGGAATCGTCCAGGTCGTGCCAGGCGCACCAGGCCGCAACCGACACCACCTTGAAATGCCGGTCCTGGTTCATATAGCGCATCGGCACCAGGGTGCCGTACTCCAGGGTCAGGCTGTCAACATGGTGCGAGCGTGTATTGACCCCGCGGGCATTGGCGCACTCGGCAACGAGGTCGCCCAGGGCGGGGTTCCCGTCATATTCGTAGGCCATGTCCTTGATGAAATGGGGTAGTTCATGGCTGGTATACACGCCCTTGAAATGCTCGCCGCTGTTGATGTGGTAGCCGCTGTTCACCAGCCAGTGTACGTCAAACACGATGGCGGTATCCGCACCCCGCGCCCGCGCCCGCCGGCTTATCTCCCGGTGGCCTTCGATGGCATCCTCCCGGCAACCCTGGTGGGGACCGGGCAGTTCCGACAGGTACATGGAAGGGACATGCGTTATCTTGGCAGCCAGTACGATTTCACCCATGTCATCTCCCCAATACAGGAATCCTGTGTGTCCCGTGGGCAATGCAGATATTCTTGGTTTCCATGTAAAAATCAAAGCTGTAATCGCCGCCGTCCCGCCCTATGCCGCTCTGCTTCATGCCGCCGAAGGGCGACGGCAGGTTGCGGTTGTTTTCAGAATTCACCCACACCATGCCGGCTTCCAGGTTCTCCGCCATGCGGATGCCGCGCCCGGAGTCCGCGGTCCAGACGTAACCCGCCAGACCGTACGGGGTATCGTTGGCCAGGGTTACGGCCTCCTCTTCCGTAGAAAAGGGGATCACCGTCAGCACCGGGCCGAAGATCTCCTCCCGTGCGATCTTCATGGCGTTTGTTGCATTACTGAACAGGGTGGGACGCAGGTAATTGCCGGGACCAAGATCACCGGCCAGCACGCCTCCCGCGGCAATGGTCGCATCCTCATCTCTTGCTGCATCCACGTAACTCATGACCTTTTCCAGGTGGCTGGGATGGATCAGCGGACCTATCTCCGTATCCGGGTCCAGGGGGTGCCCCACCTTGATGCTGTTTACCCGCTGTTCCAGCGCGGCCAGGAACCGGCCGGCGATGCCGTTTTGTACCAGCAGGCGGCTGCTCGAAGTACAACGCTGGCCGTTCAGGCTGTAGATCATGAATACCACGGCATCCAGGGCGCGCTCAAAATCGGCATCATCGAAGACGATGACGGGGTTCTTGCCGCCCAGTTCGACGTGTACCCTTTTCAGGGTGGGCGCACCCTGGCGCATGATATGGGCGCCGGTCACCGTTTCCCCGACGAAGCCGATGGCCTTGATCGCCGGATGTTCGGTCAGCGCCTTCCCCGCTTCCTCGCCGAAACCGTTGACGGTGTTCCAGACCCCGTCAGGCAAACCCGCCTCCCTGCTGATCTCAGCCAGGACCATGGCCGACAAGGGGCTGAATTCCGCCGGCTTGTGCACCACCGTGCAGCCGGCCGCCAGGGCCGGCGCGATCTTCCAGGTGGACAGCATGAACGGCGTGTTCCAGGGCGTGATGACGCCCACCGGGCCGATGGGCGTCCGTTTCGTATAGTTCAGGTGTTCGTCCTGGTGCAATGACAGGCCGTTGCCCGCTGCGGGCGCCTTGTCGGCAAAGAAACGGAAGTTGTCGGCGCCGCGCGCCGCGGCCGCCCGCATGAAGCGTATCGGCTGGCCGCAGTCCATGCTCTCCACCAGGGATATCTCCTCGGCGTGCTGCTCGACCAGGCCGGCAAACCGGTTGAGGATTTTCCTGCGCTGCTTGCCGGAAGTGCCGGACCAGGCGGGAAAAGCATCCTGCGCGGCCCGGCAGGCGCGGTCGATATCAGCGGCCGAACCTTCGGCGACAAGTCCGATAGACGTATTATCCACCGGCGTCAGGTTGTCGAAGGTGCGGCCCGAATCGCCTGCAAAGGACTCCCCGTTAACATAGTGCGCCGTTACGTTGTCCCGGAAACGTTTCAGGTAACTCTCGGCTTTTTTCAGATTCTCTTCAAATTGTCCGGACATTTGTCAGTTTCCGGTTCCTGGATTCGGTTTCTTACACCTAAAGGCTATTGACTGAAATACTCCTGCTCGCTGATTACATGATTGATCAAACGACCTACTTGTTCAACTTCAATCACCACCTCGTCTCCCGGCCTGACGTCGGCAAGTCCTTTCGGCGTGCCGGTCGATATCATGTCGCCCGGTTGCAGGGTCATGAATGCCGACAGGTACTCAACCAGGAATGGTATCCCGAATATCATATCCCGCGTGGTCCCTTCCTGGGTCACCTTCCCGTTGACCCGGGTGCGGAGCATTAAATCATGCGGGTCGCCGATGTCGTCCCGGTCGATAATATACGGCCCCAGGGGGGACAGGGAATCCCGGCACTTGACCCGCAGGTTCGGCCGGTAGTAGTTTTCCAGGTAATCCCGTACCGCGTAATCATTGCACAGGGTATAGCCGCCCACGTAATCCATTGCGTCCTGCTGTTTTACCCTGCGCGCCGCTGTGCCGATCACGGCGACCAGTTCCGCTTCGTAGTGCATGTAATCCACGTTGTCAGGGCGGTAACTGTATTGCCTGTGCCCGGTGAAAGTGTTGGGGGTTTTCAGGAACAGCAGGGGCTCCTCGGGCGCCTTGAACGCCAGTTCGGAGGCGTGGTCTGCATAATTCAGGCCCAGGGCGAAAACGGTGCCGTGTGCCGGCGGCAGCCAGGTTACTTCATCCTCCTGGTACGTCTTACCGTCAGAAGTGGCGATGCTGTAGTCGTCGTGTACGGAGACCTGGTGCACCTGGTTATCGATTTGTACGCGTGCGGTTTTCATACAAGTGGTTGTAATGAAATAGTAGATGGTACGGTGGCAGGTTGGGAAGGCATTTTCAAGACACGCTGTGAATACTTCCCTGTACGTTCATTGTGCCCATCCCTGGGCACAACCATTCTGGCGGCTTACGCCGTGCAAATCGTCTATCCTGACGATTTGTTACCGCCAGCCATCCCTGGCTGGCGATAGTCTTGAATATGCCTTCCAAACCTGTTCTCACTGCCCGTTAATTTTTGGAAACAATTCGGTTTATCAGAAAACCGATATGTTCAATCTCGACCCTGACTTCATCGCCTGGTTTGACGGCAACGCGCCCGTCGGGAAAGCCGCTTACCACTACCGTGTCCGGGGTCAGGGTCATGAATTCCGTCAGGGCTTCGATGATGGCGGGTATATCGAGTCTCAGGTCTGCAGTTGAGGCTGTTTGCTTCAGTTGTCCATTCACGTATGTCCGGATCGCGAGGTTGTGGGGATCGGCAATCTCATCCCGGTCGACGATATATGGGCCTGCAGGGCCGAAGCCGTCCAGGCACTTGGTGGTGACGGGCGGCCTGAAATAGCTGTCCTCGGCCAGGCTGAGATCGTTGAAGATGGTGTAGCCGCCGACATGGTCAAGCCCCTGTTCCCGTTTGACCCGGGACGCCGGCAGTCCGACCACGAAAGCCAGGCCTGCGCCGGTATATATATGGTCGACAGTGTCCGGGCACGGCACCTCGCCCAGGTGTCCCGTCAGCGTATTCGGGGGTTTGATGAAAAAAACGGGTTGGCGCGGGGCCTGTTTGTAGGGCGGTTGATCGAAGCCGGCTACCAGTCGGTTGTAGTGTCCGGCATAATTCAACGCGACACAGATCACGGGTTGGTCGGTAACGGGACACAAGGCGGTTTGTTCCAGCGCCAGGGTCCTGCCGTCCAGGTGGATGCGCGCCTGTTCGTCTACGGTAGCCTTGCGCCGCGTTCCATCCGCGTTAACCCTGACCTGCATCGTCCTTGACACTGTCGGCCAGTTGTTGTGCGCTTTTGGCAAGCAGCAACGTATCGGCGCCGATACCGATCATGTTCGCACCGAGATCCCGGTATTCCCGTGCCTGCTCCGAACCCAGGACCAGGATACCCGCTGCCTTGCCCGCCGCACGGGTCCTGTGCAGGGTATCCCGGATCACGTCTACTACATCAGGGTGGCGGGTATTGCCGATATGCCCCATGGACGCGGATAAATCGGACGGCCCGATAAAGATACCGTCGATGCCTTCCACTTCCAGTATGCCGGGTAACGCCTCCACCGCGCGGATTGTCTCCACCTGCGCCATCAGGCAGATCTGGTCATTCGCCTTGTGCAGGTATCCGGGTATCCCGTGCCAGCGCGCGGCCCTGGCCAGGGCTGTTCCCAGGCCGCGTACCCCGTCCGGCGGGTAGCGCACCGACCTGACCAGTTCCCTTGCCTGCTCAGCCGATTCGACCATCGGCACCACCAGGGTCTGCACCCCGGTATCCAGCAGTTGCTTCAATACGTTGCGGTCGTCGGACACCGGGCGCACAACGGCCTGCACGTCGTACGCAGCGAGGGTGCGTAAATGGCCAAGCACCGCGCGCAGGTCGAACGGGCCGTGCTCCGTGTCGATTACCAGCCAGTCAAAGCCGGCGGCGGCACAGATTTCGGCGCAGGTGGTATCCGGCAGACCCAGCCACAGGCCGTATTGCGTACGCCCTTCGGCTAGCGCCTGTTTCAGGCGGTTAACGGGTAATTCCATTCATCTCTCCTGAACGGTTATTTGGGGTCAGAGCATTTGCTCTGACCCCAATCTCTCAAACTCTTACTTGAAGCGGCAATCGATTGTCCCCAGGTCGCCATAATCGGCGCGGAACGCATCGCCCGGGCGGGCAGGCACCGGCCGGGTGAACGAACCGGACAGCAGCACCTGGCCGGGTTCCAGCGCGATACCGTGGGGCGCAAAACGCCTGGCGATCCACGCGATGCCGTTGGCCGGGTGGTCCAGCACGCCCGCGGCCAGTCCGGTCTCTTCCACTACGCCGTTGCGGTAAAGCAGGGCGCCGCACCAGCGCAGGTCCACGCTATCCGGGCTGAACGACTGCTCTGCCATGAGCACTCCGGCGGAGGCGGCGTTGTCTGCTATGGTATCCTGAATCCTGCGCACGTAACCGTTATCGGGGTCAACCCGGCAGGTGCGCGCCGCGATCAGTTCCAGCGCCGGCGCCACGTAATCCGTTGCAGCCATCACGTCGGCAACAGTCACGTTTGCTCCTGCCAGCCTGTGCTTCAGGACAAATGCCAGTTCGACCTCTATCCTGGGGTCGGTAAAAGCTGCGGCTTCCAGTTCCGCGCCGTTGGCAAAGAACATGTCGTCGAGCAGGGTACCGTAATCCGGTTCGTCGATGTGCATGGCCGTCTGCATCGCCCTGGAGGTCAGGCCGATCTTGTACCCCTTGAGCTCACGCCCCTCTGCCCGCTTGATTTCCATCCATCTCGCCTGGACTGCATACGCATCGTCGATACTCATGTCCGGATGTTCCAGTGTGAGCGCGCGCCTCTGCCTGCGATGGGTTTCCGCAGCGTGAATGTCTGCAGCGGCTTTAGTGATCTGGTCGTCATTCAGCATGTCAAGTAATCAGACGGGTAGATTGTAAGGAAATAAACGCTTCAAACGCTTTCTTGTTTCTCGTAGATACTATGGAAGATCAGAAACCATTTCAAGGAATAAAATGTTCCATTCAAAGCCATTCTAATATATGATTTATTTATTAAGTCTGTACACTGGAAATGAGCATGGTTTCACTATTCACAAGGAAGACTCTCAGGGAGAGGACGCTATCATGACTAAGTCACTTTCACCAATTTATCTTGACCTGCTCGGAGACCACTACACCTCGAAAGCAATCGGACGTAACAGAAAAAGGAAAAAGATTGTTTTCGGATGGTATGGAGGAAAATTCAGTCACCTGGAATGGCTGCTGCCACTCCTTCCCTACTGTCATCATTATTGTGAACCATTTGCCGGCTCGGCGGCAGTCTTGCTCAATCGTTTCCCTTCACCTGTGGAGACTTACAATGATATCGATGGGCAAATTGTCAATTTCTTCCGGGTATTAAGGGAACAACAGGAAGAAATTACCCGGGCAATTGCTCTGACGCCTTTCTCAAGAGAAGAGTTTTATAAGGCAATTTACGAAACTTCAGATGATATTTCTAATCTTGAGCAGGCACGAAGGTTTTTTGTCCGGGCACGGCAGGCCCGTACGGGACTGGCACAGACTGCAACACTTGGAAGGTGGGCAAATTGCAAGAACACATCCCGTGCCGGGATGTCAGGTGTTGTTTCACGTTGGCTTGGCAGTGTTGATGGGCTACCGGAAGTTGCAGAACGCCTGGCACGGGTACAGATTGAAAATCGACCAGCCCTGGACGTGATCAAACTATACGATGGTGAAGATACGCTGTTTTATTGTGATCCGCCCTACTTGCATACGACTCGCGGCGACGGAAAAGCCTATGGTTTTGAAATGGAAAATGAAGAACATGTTCATCTGGCTGCAATACTGAACAAAATCAAGGGCAAGGCAGCAATTTCCGGATACAGGTGTGACTTGATGGATACCCTGTATAACGGCTGGACAAGATACGATGCGCCTGAAAAGCACGCACACTCCATCAAAAAATTACGTCAGGAATGCCTCTGGATGAATTACTGAGATTTTGTCCGTGGGTCGACAGATAAACTATGAAAAAGCCCGGGATATTCTGGAAGAATTGTTTGGGAAAATGGAGGTTGCATACGTAAACAAATCCCCTCCTACTGCCTGGGGGGAAATCGGTGTTACGATTGAAGAGATAATAAGCTCTAAAACACAAGCCTACCGGGAAGTGCTGATTGGATGCGCCATTGCCAGGATTCTTGATCCTTTAATCGACATCAGGAAGATTTACGTCAATCAAGGAAAAGATGCCTTTAATGGTCGAACACTGGATGAGAAGGTAGTCAACCCATTCCTGCACGAACACGAAGTACCGTGTTCAAAAGGACCTTACCTTTCAGTATTTCGCCGGAACGTCAGTTTGCACAGAGACACTGGTAAAGGGGTCAGGGACAAGACCGGTTATACTGCTATGCTGGCGTTTATAACCATTTTGGAAAATACCCATCAATCATCTGCGAATGACCTCCTTTCATCCCTCCTGTATGGTCTGATAGAGCTTCGAGACACATCCACTATAACTCTGTCCCGTATCCAGAGGTTGAGCATGGAACAATACGGAGCGTTGATTGATTCCATGTTGACAACCCCGAGTGGAGGACTTATTCCGGTGTTGCTGGCTGTGTCTGCATTCAGTGCCGTCCGCGACACTTACCTGCTTCCATGGGATATCAGATGGCAGGGGATCAATGTGGCAGACAGTCCTTCAGGCGCAGGCGGGGATATTACGATAAACAGGGAAGGAAAAATTGTCATCTCCGTTGAAGTGACGGAAAGAGCCATTGATAAAGCGCGAGTCATTTCGACTTTCAATACTAAAATCTCGCCCCATGGAATAGATGACTATCTTTTCTTTTTCTCGGCAACCGAACCGACGGATGAGGCGCGCTCCGCAGCCCGCGCCTATTTTGCCCAAGGCCATGAAATTAATTTCCTGCCTGTGAAGGATTGGATCATTACAGTATTAACAAGCCTGGGCACACAAGGCAGGACTATTTTTACAAGTAACTTATTGTCACTACTGGAGTCAAAAGATACTCCAGCGGCAATTAAAGTGGCATGGAATGATTACGTGAGGAAACTGGTTTCTTAGATGCCATATGACCGCTCACGCGAATCTGGAGGTAATATCGGTCTGGTTGCTCCATCAATACAATGATATGGTAACTCCTGATTAATTTTTTGGTATGAACTAAAGAGAACATCATGGCCGGATTCTCATTGGATTACTCACGCTACCGGGTCCCCACAAAAGGTAAATTTTCACTGGCCGATATCGACCCGGGGGATAGCCAGGGGCTGGTGAAGGAACGGGACGGGCAGGAAGTGGAGGAGCAACTGGGCCGGATCCAGGGTCGTCTTGACGAGTTGCAGCAGCGCCTGTTCGCGGAGTCAAAACAGGCGCTGCTGCTGGTGCTGCAGGGCATGGATACCTCCGGCAAGGACAATGCCATCCGCCGCGTCATCGCGCCGTTCAACCCCATGGCCTGCCGGGTGACGAACTTCAAGGCGCCGAGCCACGCGGAGCGGGCGCGTGATTTCCTCTGGCGCGTCCACGCGCGCGCGCCGCGCAAGGGATCCATCGGCGTGTTCAACCGCTCCCACTACGAGGACGTGCTGATAGCACGCGTCCACGGGCTGGCGCCGCCGGATCTTATCGAAAAACGCTACGACCATATCAACGACTTTGAAAGAATGCTCGCGGACCACGGCACCCATATCGTCAAGGTCATGCTGCACATATCCAAGGACTACCAGCTTGAACGGCTGAAACGGCGCCTGAAGCGCGCCGACAAGCGCTGGAAATTCTTCCCGGAGGACTTGCGCGACCGGGAACGCTGGGATGACTACATGGAGGCCTATGATATCGCGCTGCGGCGCTGTTCCACTGAACATGCGCCCTGGTACGTTATCCCCGCGCAAAACCGCTGGCTGCGCAACCTGCTCATCAGCCGGTTACTGCTCGATGCCCTGGAAGACATGAACCCCCGCTTTCCCGAAGCGCAGTTCGACCCTGCTGATTATCCGCCCGAAGAGATTACCTGAGGAACCTCTGATTAAGTCTCAGAGGTTCCCTAAGAACAAACAGGGGACGGACCTTCATTCCCTGACAAATTCGGTGCCGACGCCGGCGTCGGTGAGGATCTCGTTGATAAAGGAATCGGCGTCTCCCCTGATGATATGGGACTTGCTGACGCCGCGCTCCAGGGGTTCGAGACAGGCCCTGACCTTGGGGATCATGCCGCCGTGGATGACGCCGGTATTGATGTAAGCCTCGGCCTGCCGCCGGGTCAGGGTCGGCAACAATATTCCGCTACCGTCCTTCACGCCGTCTTCGTCGGTCATCAGGATCAGTTTCTCAGCCCGGATTTCTGCGGCGATGGCGCTGGCGACTTCATCGGCATTGACGTTATACCCGGGGTCGCCGTCTTCCAGTCCCGAAGTAATCGCGGTGACGATGGGAACGGCTTCCGCGGGCAGTTGGTCCAGCAGGGACGCATCCACGCGCTCCGGTTCGCCCACGTAGCCGAGTCCGGCATCTTTCTGCCTGGAACGCACCAGGCCGCTGGTCCGGTCGAATATCACGCCCCGGTATCCCCGGTGGACCACCGCATCCCGCACCACGCGGCTGATTTCCAGGAAAACCTCATCGGCCAGGTCCAGGACTTCACGCGAAGTCACCCGCAATCCGTCCAGCTTGCTCGGCTCCAGCCCGCGCGCCTGCATGTGCCGGTCCAGTTGCCGGGCGCCGCCGTGCACCAGGACGACCTCGATATCCAGGCGTTTCAGGAATACGACGTCACTGACCAGTTGGGGTATCAGGCGCTCATCCTGCAAGACTGAGCCGCCGATCTTGAGGACGAACTTCTTCCCCTGGAAGGCTTCCAGGTACGGGATGGCTTCGCGCAGGGCTGCGCCATCGAAATTGTGCTGATCGGCAAGTTTCCTGGCCGTCTCCAGCAGGACGAGCTTATACGGCATGCGGGTATGAAATGGGAATAGACGATAACGATTTGCCCGGCATTATATTATCAGAAGGAACCGATTACAAAGTGAATGATGGTAAAATGGCCCGATGAAAAAAGCCCTCACCATCACATTCGGCCTGGGCGTTGCCGCGATACTGGGGTACTGGGTCGTCCTGGACGGCAAGCCGGGCGCGAGTGACGCTCCCCGGCCACAGGCTAGCTGCAGCGACGCGGGGGAACACGCCGGTATGGTATGGGTGGAAGGCGGCAGTTTTACCCGGGGATCAGCCGATCATTACCCTGAAGAAGGGCCGCCCGGGGAAATAGAAGTTGACGGTTTCTGGATAGACAGGTTTGAAGTGACCAACACCCGTTTCAGTGAATTCGTCGATGCGACCGGTTACGTCACCAGTGCGGAACGCCAACCGGACCCCAAAGACTTTCCCGGCATCGACCCTACCCTGCTGCAACCCGGTTCCGTCGTATTTATCATGCCCACCGGCGAAGCCGGGCAACTTACCCAGTGGTGGCGTTTTGTCCCCGGCGCATACTGGCGGGAACCGGCCGGACCCGGCAGTACAATCGAAGGCAGGGATGAGTATCCCGTCGTACACGTCACCTACCAGGATGCCCTGGCTTTTGCCGAGTGGCTGGGACACGACCTGCCTACGGAGGCGCAATGGGAGTACGCGGCCCGCGGCGGACTGGACCAGGCTGCGTTTGCCTGGGGGAATGAATACCTGGTCGGCGGGGAACACCAGGCCAATACCTGGCAGGGGTTGTTCCCCGCCGCGAACTCAAATGAAGACAGGTTCCAGGCCGCTGCGCCGGTCGGTTGTTTTCCGGCCAACGGTTATGGCCTGTACGACATGATCGGCAACGTCTGGGAATGGGTTGGCGACTGGTACTATCCATCCCACGATACACAACAGGGCTCCGCCGGCGAAAAAGGTTACGACCCGCGCCAACCCGGCGTGGCGGTGAAAGTGATCAAGGGCGGGTCCTACCTGTGTGCGGAAAATTACTGCCGGCGCTACCGTCCGGCGGCCAGGCATGCCCAGGAAACCACCCTGGGCGCCGCGCACATCGGCTTTCGAACCGTAAAAAATGAGAACTGACAATGCGTTTCATATCTTACCTTCATAACGACGAACCGGGCTGGGGTGCGGTCAATGGCCGGGACATAGTGGATTTGACCCGGCATGAACCCACGTTACAAGCTGCCATCAGTGAGGATACGCTACCGGTATCCCTCGACACCGTCCCGGCGCAAAAAATCGTTGCGCTTGACGAAGTCGTCTACCTGCCTCCCATACCGGAGCCGCGCCGTATCCTGTGCATCGGCCAGAATTACGTGGCGCACCGCGCGGAAATGGGCGGTGCGACGACTGCCCACCCGCTTATTTTCACCCGCTATCCGTCCTCGATATCGGGTCATGAGCAGGACCTGGTAAAACCCCGGGAAAGTGACCAGTATGACTTTGAGGGCGAACTGGCGGTCATCATCGGCAGAACAGGGAGGCGCATTCACCCGGACCAGGCGCTGGAACATATTGCGGGTTACAGTTGTTTCATGGACGGTAGCGTCAGGGATTTCCAGGTACATACCACGCAATACATTCCCGGCAAGAATTTCGACGCATCAGGTTCGTGCGGCCCCTGGATGATCCCTGCAGCGGAAATCCCGGATCCCAACGCCGGTTACCGGCTTGAAACCCGCCTTAACGGCAACACGGTGCAGGCGACTACAACGGACCTGATGATTTTCAGCGTGCCGGTACTGCTGGCCTATCTCTCCACCTTCACCACCCTCGAACCCGGCGATGTCATCGCCACCGGCACACCCGGCGGTGTAGGGTATAAACGCAAGCCGCAGCTTTTCATGCACCCCGGAGACAGGTTAGAGGTTGAGTTGGAGGGAATAGGGACGCTGGTTAACAGGATTAAGGGGGATTGAGCAGGGAGGATTACCGGGTTCCTGCCCCTGCGGGTGCCGGGGTACATCGTACGCATGGGTTGCCCCAGGCGCGCCAATGCTCAGACCGGTTCCAGTTGCGGTGCGCGCATCAGGTATATCGCGATGCAGGCCAGGATCAACGGTACCGCGAAGATAATAAAATTCACGCTCGTCGGGTAACCCATGTTAATGAACACGCCGCCCAGGTAAGGGCCGATGATGGCGCCGGTCCGGCCTGCGCCTATGCTCCAGCCTACGCCGGTTGTGCGCACTTCCGTGTGGTACAGGCACGCGGCCGAGATATAGAAACCGACGAACCCGCCCAGCACGCAAAACCCGATCAGGAAGGCCAGTACCAGCAGCAGCCCTACCTCGGGCGGTGCAAAACCGAACGCCAGCATGGCGATGACGCCGCCGGTGAAAAACCAGATGATCAGGGGACGCACGCCGAACCGGTCAGACAGGTAACCCAGCGTGACGCCACCCAGAAACGCGCCGAAATTCTGCGCGGTACCGATATAAATTCCCCTGTCTATCGGCAGCCCGGCGTCCACGGTAATCTTGGGCACCCAGCTGAATAAAAAATACAGGGTCAGGAACGCCATGAAAAAACCTGTCCACAACAGTAATGTCCATTTGCGGTATTCAGGAGTCAATATCTGTTTCACCGAGGGCTTTACCACAACAGGCGGCGCCTCAGGCATGGCCTGCAGTCGGGGCCAGTCCATGCGGGCCAGTATCCGGTTGATCCTGTCCAGGGCGCCCCTGGGTTGCCTGGAAGACAGAAATTCCATGGATTCAGGCAGGAATAAATATGTCAGGACAAGCGCGGCAAACGAAAGCAGGCTGCCGCAATAAAACACCGCCGGCCAGCCGGACAGTTGAATCAACCAGACCGCGGCAAAGCCGCCGGCCGTCGCGCCCAGTGGATAGCCCACCTGCATGAAGCCCACCATCAGGCTGCGTTTCCTGGCCGGGGTGTATTCGGCCACCAGGCTGGTGAGGCTGGCAAGAATACTGCCGATGCCCAGGCCGGTGATTATCCGCATGATAACCATCTGTGTGGCATTGGTGGTCATGCCGGTCAGGGCCATGCTGATGGCGATGGCAGTCAGCGACAGCAGTATCATCGCGCGCCGGCCGATGACGTCGGTAAACGGTGCAATGAATGCGGCGCCGAGGGTCATGCCGACGAGGCCGGCGCTGAAAATGATACCCAGCATGTAAGGCGTCAGTTGCCACTCCTGGGAGATGGTGGGCGCGGTAAAGGCGATGGCCAGTACGTCAAACCCGTCCAGCATGTTCAGGGCAAAGCAGCCGAAGACGACCCGCAGCTGTAAACTGCTGATGGGTTTCTCGTCGATCAGTTGTCTGATGTCAGCCGGCACTGTCCAGCTTATGACTCCGCCAGCAGGTTCTTGATAACAGCCTCGATTGCCTGTGCTGCTGCCGGCGCAGATAACCGTGCGGCCGATAAGACCGCGCTTATGATAAACAGGCTGAAAATAAAAAATCTGCGTGGCATGTTAAGATGCTCGGCAACCGCCGGTCGGTCGGGACCGGGCAAGGCTGAATAGAACCTTTTTCGTTTGAACTTATATCATGATCAGGACTTTTGAGGGTATCACACCTGTAATAGGCGCATCCACATTTATCGATGAGACGGCAGTCGTCATCGGTAACGTGACCATAGGGGAAGACTCTTCAGTCTGGCCGGCAACCGTAATCCGTGGGGACGTGAACCGCATCACCATCGGCGACAGGACCAGTATCCAGGACGGTTCGGTACTGCACGTCAACCACGACGACGAACATAACCCCGGGGGCGACCCGCTCAGTATCGGCAGCAACGTCACCGTAGGCCACAAGGTCATGCTGCATGGCTGCAGCGTCAACGACCGTTGCCTGATAGGCATGTCCACAACCATCCTGGACAAGGCGGTAGTCGAATCCAACACCATCATCGGCGCCGGCAGCCTGGTCTCGCCCGGAAAAGTCTTGGAAAGCGGCTACCTGTACGTCGGCACACCGGCGCGCCAGGTGCGCAAACTGACGGAGGATGAACTCGCCTACCTGGACCTCGCCGCGGAATACTACGTGCAACTGAAGACGAAACACCGCGTATAAGCAACCCAAAGGCACTACCGACAACTGAAATGTAACGAGAACAATCATGGACCTGGCAAAACGCAACCTCATCGACCTGCAATCCTATGTTGAATTCATGGAGCGGCACAATCACCTGATCCGGGTAAAAAGCGAGGTGGACCCGGACTTCGAACTGGCCGGGATCGCCCGGAAATTCGAGGGCGGCAAAGCCGTGCTGTTCGAGAACGTCAAGGGCCGGGATTACCCGGTACTGATCGGCCTGTACTGGAACCGCGACTTCATGGCCAGGTTTTTCCAGACCACCAGCGCCCGCCTGCCCTTCGTGCTGGCCGACGACATCCGCGCCTGGCGCCGGAACCCCATTGAACCCGTGGTGGTAAAACTGGGTCCGGCCAACGAGGTAGTCGAGACGGATCCGGACCTTTCCGCCTTGCCGATACCGCACGCTGCCGAGGGTGACGGCGGCCCTTACCTGACGTCCAGTGTCGTCATCGCAAAAGACCCGGACACGGGAGTGCGCAACCTGTCCATCCACCGCATGATGGTGACCGGCAGGAACCGCTTCACCCTGTTGCTGGAGGAACTCGGCCACCTGATGGATTATTTCAAACGGGCCGAGGCAAAAGGGCAGCCGCTTGAGCTTACCGTCAACAACGGCGCGGACTACGCCCTGAGCATGGCGGCCGCATCCCCGGCCTCCGCCGCGCCCCTGGAAATGGATGAAATCGGCATCGCCTGCCAGATGCACGGCGCGCCGGTCAGGTTGATCGAAGCGCAGACCGTGGGCGTGGAAGCCTGGGCCGATGCGCAATTCGTCATCGAAGGGAGGATCCTGCCCGGCGTGCGCGAAGCGGAAGGCCCTTACGCCGAGGTCACGGGTTATTACGCCGGCGTCGATGACCGCTGGGTGTTTGAAACCTCCGCCATTACCCGGCGGCGCCAACCGATCTTCCATTCCATACTCTCGGGCAAGGAGGTCTACAACGCCTACGGCCTGATCGCCGGGGCCGGGGCGTTCGACAAGATTCACAGCCTGGTGCCGGAGGTCACCGCGGTGCACTTCTCCGACGGCAGCGTGCCCTACCACCTGGTGGTGCAGATCGACAAGAAACACGAGGGCAGCCAGCGCAACGCCATCATGGCCGCGTTTGTCTCACTCGCATTCGTGAAGACGGTGACCGTGGTGGATACGGACGTGGACCTCTACAGCCTGGCGGACGTGGACTGGGCCGTGCAGACACGCTGCCGCTTCGACCGCGACCTGTTGCCCATCCCCGACGCCATCGGCCATCGCCTGAACCCCATGGTGGATGACGACAAGTGGACGCGGCTGGGCATCGACGCCACCGTGCCGCTGCCGCGGGAGGACAAATACAGGCGGGTCACCATGCGCGCGGTGAACCTGGACGATTTTGATATTGAAGGCGCCTGATTTCGTTATTCCCTGCGTTATCACCCTGCTGTTGACTACAAGGATACAAGGATATACACTTTCCTTACATTCTTACTTTTGAGATATTATGTTAGCTAAATTGACGTCCAAAAATCAGTTAACTCTTCCGAAAAAGGTGATATCCGGTCTGGAGGGTACGGAGTATTTCGATGTGTCCAGGGAGAACGGCCGTATCGTGCTGACGCCCGTGCGTCTTGCCCGTGCTGACTCTGTGCGATCAAAGCTGGCCGAGATGGGTATATCCGAGGCTGACATTTCCGATGCAATATCCTGGGCGCGTCATGACCGATGAAACCCCCTCGCGTTGTCCTCGACACCCATGTGCTGCTGTCGGCGTTACTGTTCCAAACCGGGGTGCTCACCTGGCTGCGCCAGGCATGGCAGACGGAAAACATCCAGCCGTTATCGAGCCGGGAGACGGCGGTTGAGTTAATCCGGGTCCTGGCCTACCCCAAATTCAACCTGACCAGCGGTGAACAAGAGGAATTGCTGGCTGATTACCTGCCCTGGTGCGAGACTGTTGTCGTGTCAGATCCACCTCCAGTCCCGCAGTGTCGCGATCCCCTTGATCGCCCATTCCTTGAACTTGCGATTGTTGCAGAGGCAGATGCGCTGATAACCGGTGATAACGACCTTCTTGCTTTGACAAAAGTATTTCCTGTCCCGATTCTCTCGCCGCGCACGTTCCGGAACACATGCCCCCTGCCGGATATTCCGATAAGCCGTAAAGAAATTTGATGTTGGCGCTGGACAAGCAAGACAAATCGGCAGGACAGCCGATTTGCACAGCGACAGCTGCCCGAAGGGTTGCGTCCAGGGATGGACGCAATGAACGCATCACCTGGTGAGAAATCCGGGCTATTTGGGATAGCGCTGCGCTTCCGGGCGGTGCTCTTTCCAGCGGAAGAACTCGACGATGTAACCACCCGGGTCGTACAGGCTGAACTGTTCTATCATCCCGTCGGCGCCGGTTATGATGCCGTTTTTGATCTTGATGCCTTCCACGTCCTTGACCTTGTCCCACCAGGCTTCCAGTTCCGCCGTGTCGATGGACAGCAAGGCGCCCTTGTCCTCGATCGGCTTCAGCGCGCCGCCGGTAGCGTTAACCAGGCCGATATAGGAATCCGCCGTCAACTCAAAGATCACTACCCAGTCCTCTTCGGTCACCGGTTTAAGACCAAGTACGTTCCTGTACCAGTCCGCCGCAGCCTGCAGATCACTGTAATAAAAGAACGGCACGCCGCCTGCTATGGACGGATGGCCTTCATCTGCCGCGACTGTAGTGATTGATACCAGGACGCTGACGGCCAGGCAGGTGAGAAAAACACCAACGGATTTCATGTATGCACTCATGTTGATTCCCCTGTGGGTAGAGCTATGAATAGTAGCATAACCCCGGCGCGCGCCGGAATGACGCGGTTTGTACTAACCTGCCAGCGTTTCGTACAACGTCCCGGCCAGGACAGTCAGCAGGATCCCCGGGGCAATCCACTTGATCCAGTAAAAGTAAACGGATGCCGGCAGGCCGTGGCTGGCGCCGAAGACCTGTCTGACCGTATCCGCCCTGCCGATCCCCCAGGCCAGCGCAAGCAGCGCCAGGCAGCCGCCGATCATCATCCCGGCAGAACCGAACAGCAGGTCCGCGATGGCGATGTTCTCGGGAAAAATCGTAAAAAATACTGCCAGCAGGGATTGTATTACGACCAGGGCAACGAGCAGCCGGGTCTTGCTGAAACGGATCACATCGGCATCACCGAGCAGGCCGCCCACCACCGCCTGAAGTACCGCAACGTAAGACAGCAACGTGACCAGGAACAGGGAAACCAGCATCAGGCTGCCGAATAAACGGCCGCCGGGAAGGATGCTGAACAGACCGGGCAAGGTCTCGAACAGCAGTGTCGGGCCTGCCGTCAAATCTATGCCGAATACCAGCAGGGCCGGTATCAGGTACAGCGCAGCAAGCAATGCCGCGCCGGTATCGCTGACACACGTCATGACCGACAGTTTCGGCAGCCGGATGTCATCCCTCAGATAACTGCCGTATATCAGGGTGAGGGTGCCGCCCAGTCCGATTGAAAAATAAGCCTGGCCCATGGCGGCAAACACCTCGGTAAAGCCAATCTTGCTGAAATCCACCTGCAGGAATACCGACAGGTGCGACGTGGCGCCCGGGAGTCGCAACACCGTGTATATGAGATAAAAGCTGACCAGGAAGAAAAATGGTACAAACAGGTTGCTGACAAACTCGATGCCGCGCCGGACACCGCGGTGGATGATGAGGGCGGAAGCCAGCAGGATGAGCAGCGCCAGGAATAATTGCAGGTGGTTATCGCCCAGCCCTGCCGTGAAGGCCGGCGTCGTTGCTTCGGAAAACCCGTGCGCCAGCGAAAAATAACCGCTGTAGAATACGTGTCCGATGACAACCAGGTAATAGCCCCCGGCGATCGTGATGCAGAGTAACAAGGCATAACCGGCCAGGCGCCCGTACCCCGGCCCGAACGCCGCCATGAACGCGCCGATAGTCCCCTGCCGGGTGTGTCTTGCCAACGCCCATTCCGCCATCAACGCGGGCAACGACAGGAACACGACGCAGGCGATAAACAGGACCAGGAACGCGCTGCCGCCGTGGCTGCCCATCATATACGGGAAACGCCACACGTTGCCGATGCCGATGGCAAGGCCGGCAGTCGCCAGTAATGACGTCAGGAAAGAACTGAAGCGTTGGCTGGACAAGAGTTCGTATTATCAGTAGTTATTGCTGTTTCTCTATGAAAAACCGTTTACCCTTCATTTCAAACCGCGGCAGCGATGCGGGTTCCACCACCGTGATATCCGCTTGCAAACCCAGCTTCCCGGTGATCATCTGTGCCAGCGCCGATGTCGTTGACATACGGTCGGCGCCGGGCACGACTTCAATTTCCAGGGAAAGCGCGTGCATCTCTCCCCGGGTGGACACGGTCGTACGGTATTCTTCTATCCCGTCCACGCTGCGTACCAGGTTATCGATCGCGCTGGGGTAAATATTGACCCCGCGTACCGTCACCATATCATCCACACGGCCGATAATGCCACCCTCAAGGAACAACAGGTGGTGGGTCCCGGCCTGCGGTTCGGCATAGCGGACTACGTCCCCGGTCCGGTAACGGATGACCGGAAAGCCCCAGCGCCCAAGGTTGGTCAACACCAGTTCGCCTTCCTCGCCGGAGTTGACCTGCCTGCCTGCCGTATCCAGCACCTCCGCGATAAACTCGGTTTCGTTGATCAATAAACCGTTCGGTTGCGTTGCCGTCTCAAAGCCGTAGGCGCCGACTTCCGTTGCGCCCGAGTGATCCCGGCACCGGGCTGACCAGCCGGCCTCGATGCGCTGCTTCACCGCCGGTATGTTGGCGCCCGGTTCGCCCGCGTGGATGGTCGTGTGGACAGCCAGTTCGCCGAGGTCAAAAGCGTTTTCCGCGGCAACGTCGAGCAGGTGCAGCGCATAGCTGGGTGTACAGCACAATACCGTACACCCAGTTTCCCGCATCAGCTTCAGGCGCTCCAGCGAGGAGCGGCCGCCGCCGGGAACGAGTAATGCGCCCAGTTGGCGCGCCCCTTCCACCGCGGCCCAGAAGCCGATAAACGGCCCGAATGAAAAGGCGCAGAATATCCTGTCGTCCGGGCCCACGCCAGCGGCGGAAAACACCTGCTTCCAGCAGCGTCCCCACCAGTCCCAGCTTTCCGGGGTGTCAAGCACCCGCAGCGGTTCGCCCTGCGTCCCTGAAGTCTGGTGGAAACGGACATACCGGGCCAGGGGGTAAGTCAGGTTTGCCGCGAAATTGCCGTTTTCCTGGTCCGCTGCCAGCTCACTTTTTTCGGTGAGCGGCAGCCGTGAAATATCTTCGGGAGACTGGATACTGCCGGGATTTATCCCGGCCCCGTCCAGCTTGTTTGTGTAGAACCGGTTCCGCCGGTAAATTTCGGCCAGGGTCTGTTGCAGTTTTGCCAGTTGCAGCTCTTCAACAGCGGCCCTGGAGGGTAGACTCAAAGCGTCCGTATAACTCATATCAGGGACTGGCGCGCCAGCTTTTTCCTGGTTTCCCGCATGTCATCCCCGCGCAATTCCCGCAACGCACAGCGCGTAACATGGGCCACGGCGCGTTTGCGCCAGTGGGGGGCAAAATCCGTGTTCTTGACCGGTTTTGCCGCCTTTGCGCAGGCTGCCGCCATATCCTCAATCACCTCGTCCGTGAGTCCCTTGCCCCGAAGTTGTTCGTTGACTGCCGCACACACCACGGGTTGCGATGCGACCGCGCCCAGCACGACGCGCGCGTCCGCGATCACGTCATGTTCATCAAATTCAAGCGCGGCGGCAACCGACAGGACCGGGAAATCAAAAGAGCCGCGGCGGCGCAATTTCCAGTAGGTGCTTCTGGTAGCGCCCGCCTGCGGCAGGATGATATTGGTCAGGATCTCCTCTCTCCTGCGCGTCAGGTAGTGGATGCCATCGTCCTGGTACAGGTGCTGCAGGGGGAGCGTGCGGCGGCCGGCGGCCGAAACCAGTTCAACCTCGGCGCGCAATGCGATCAGCGCCGGCGCGGTATCGGTGGACGAGGTCGCCAGGCATTTCTTGCTGCCGGTCGAAACCCAGCAGATGTCCCCGTCTTTTTTCATGCAGAAGTCTATAGCCTTGCGCCATTCATGGTTCTGGTCATAGTAATTGCAACGGGTATCCAGGCAGATGTTGCCCCCCAGTGTGCCCATGTTGCGCAGGTGCGGCGTTGCGACCTGGGCGGCCGCCTGCCATAAGCCTGCATACGCCGATTTGACCGTTTTGTTTTGCTCAAGTGAGGTCAGGGTTACGCCCGCGCCGATGGTCAGGCCCGCGCCGTTGGTCAACTTTTTCAAGGAATCGATATGGCGCAACGCCACCAGGGTGCGCGGTGTCTGCTGGCGCCGCTTCATGTTAGGCAGCAGGTCGGTGCCGCCGGCGACGACCATGGCATCGTCTTCCCCGGCCAGTATCTGTGCCGCCTCGTCAACGTCCCGCGGCCGGTAATAATGGAATTGCGGCAGCCGCATCATGATGCATCCACCTTTTTGAATTTATCCATCTCGTGCATCTTCGCGGCCCGTTTGCGCGCCGGTTTATTGACGGCATTGCCGTCGCCTCCTTCCCAGGGAGGGGGTACCCGGAACGGCTCCGGCCACTCGATGTCCGGGAAGCTGTCCGGCCCGACCCGCCCGGCGCCGCCCCTGGCCTTGTCATCCAGGGCCTGCAATATCTTCTCGGCAGTGATGGGCACCTCATCGATGCGTACCCCCACGGCGTCGTAGACCGCATTGGCCAGGGCGGGCATGACGGGCAGCAGGGGTCCCTGCCCCGCTTCCTTGGCGCCGAACGGGCCGTTGTCGTCGGGGTGTTCGATCATGTCCGTAATCACTTCCGGCATGTCGCAGGAGGTGGGACTCTTGTATTCCAGCATGGAAGGTTCGCGATGCACCAGCGCATTGGACAGGCGCGCCGGCAGGCGCCGGAACGCGGACTCCTCCATCAGGGCCTCGCCCAGGCCCATGTAAACACTGCCTTCCACCTGGCCGCGGGCCAGCACCGGGTTCATGGCGCGGCCCAGGTCGTGGGCGATATAGACCCTGGGGACGGTCAGCCAGCCGGTCTCCGTATCGACGTCCACCTCAACCACTGCGGCCGTGTAGGAGTATGCCGGCGACGGCCCGACACCGCCGCCCTTGTATTTGCCGGGCGGGTCCGGCGGCGTATAGGATCCCGTAGTGCCCAGGGACCCGTGCATTTCCTCCGCGCAAACCAGCGCTTTCCGGAATGACAGTACATGCTCCGGTTGGCCAATCTCAAACACCCGGCCGTTGCTGAAGGCAATGGACCCGGTATCCGTCGCGAATTTTTCCGCAACGGCCTGCGCAATCATCCCGCGGGCGCGTTCCGCAGCCTGGATGGCGGCATTGCCCATCATCAGCGTCACGCGGGATGAATAGGAACCCAGGTCCACGGGGGTCAGGTCCGTATCACCGGTGACACAGCGGATATCCAGGGGATCGATGCCCAGTATCTCGGCAATGGTGGCGACCAGCACGTCATCGGAGCCCTGGCCGATCTCGGTCGCACCGCAAAACACGGTAACCTTGCCGCTGCGGTCCAGTTTAAGCTGCACACCCGAATGGGGCATGGCATTCCAGTAGATCGAATTGCCGGCGCCGGTCAGGTAGCTGGAACAGGCCAGGCCCATGCCCTTCCCTTCCGGCAGTTTGCCGTACCTGTCCTTCCAGCCGCAACGTTCGGTCACGGTGTTGATGCACTGCGCCAGTCCGATACTGCCGATCTTCAGGTAGTTGGCCGTCAGCGCGCCGGGTTTCTCGACGATATTGAGGCGTAACACGGCGGGGTCCATATCCAGCTTTGCCGCGATCTTGTCCAGTTGCACCTCCTGGCCGAAACGCGGCTGCACCGTCCCGTGTCCCCGTTTCGGGCCGCACGGGGGTTTGTTGGTAAACATGCGGCAGGCGTCAAAGGCATAGCGCGGCAGGTGGTAGGTGACGGGTTGCAGCACGGCCGTGTAGAAGGTGCTGGCAACGCCGTAGGAACCGTAGGCGCCGCCGTCCAGCAGGGTCTGCAGATGCATGCCTGTCAACGCGCCGTTCTCGTCCACGCCGGTCCTGAATTTCATCAGCACCGGGTGGCGGCCGCGATGGCAATAGAAGACTTCTTCGCGGTTCAGACAGCATTTCACGGGGCGGCCCAGCATCTGCGCGGCTTTCACCACCACAATCTCGTGATTGAACGGGTCGGTTTTGCCGCCGAAGCCGCCGCCGTTGGGGCTGGCGATGACGCGGATGTGCGCCATGGGGATGTCCAGCGCCTTGGCCACGGCCCGGTGCACGTAATGGGGACATTGCGTACTCGACCACAGGGTTATCCGCCCATCGGCTTCCTGCATGCCTACTGCGGCATGTTGTTCCAGGGGCAGGTGGGTATTGCCTTCGAAAAAGAAGACGTCTTCGAACACGTGGGCGCTGTCTGCCAGGCTCTCCTCAACGTCGCCGAACTCATAACTGAGGCGTTTGTGGATATTCCCTTCTTCACTGTAGTCATGCAGGCGCGCAGCGGGATTGTTCAGGGCATCGACGGGGTCGGAGATCGTTCCCAGGGGCTCATACTCGACCTTGATCAGGTCCAGCGCTTCTTCCGCAGCAAACTCGTCGCGGGCAACGACCGCGGCGACCGGGTCGCCTACAAAGCGCACCTTATCCCGGCACAAAGGCTGCTCATCCTGGCTTACCGGCAGGATGCCGTATTCATTGGGGAAATCCCTGCCGGTCAATACAAGGTTCACTCCGGGGTGGCGTTCCGCCCGGCTGACATCAACCGACCTGATACGTGCATGGGGCACATGCGAGCGCAGCAGCTTGCAATGCAACATGCGCGGCAGGATGATATCGTCGGCAAAGCAGGTGCGGCCGGTCACCTTGTCGGCGCCATCCACGCGCCGGCGCGGCTTGCCGATGATGGAGAATGTGTCTGTATTACTCATCAAGGGTTATGCCGGGCACCGACGGGGACAGATTTCAAATCTGTCCCCTGTTCAGTACGGCGGAGGCGCAGGATGGCCTCTTCCACGGCTTCGAATATCTGTTGATACCCGGTGCAGCGGCACAGGTTGCCGGACAGGGCTTCCCGAATCCGGTCCCGGCCGGGGTTGGGCTGCCGGTCCAGCAGGGCTTTGGCGGTAAGCAGGATGGCCGGCGTGCAATATCCGCACTGGGCGCCGCCCAGGTCGGCAAACGCGGCCTGCAAGGGATGCAGTTGCCCATCCTGCGCCATGCCTTCTATGGTGTCGATGGCGCAACCTTCCGCATCCAACGCCAGCGACAGGCAGGACAGGATCGGGTCCCCGTCGACCAGTACTGCGCAGGCGCCGCACTCGCCCAGTTCACAACCGTGCTTGGTGCCGGTCAGGCGCAGGTCTTCCCGCAACATCTCCAGCAGCGTTTTACAGGGCGCCACGGAAACCTGCACCGGCTCGCCGTTGACCCGGCAACTGATGTGGGCATTCTCCTGCGTGCTGCGTTTAAGTGTTGTAACCCTGTTCACTTTCAGGTTTCCGGTTGTTGGTTGCAGGGGGCTGGTTGCATAAACAATATTGTAAGGGTACCTTACATTATAGTATAATCCTGCCATGAATGAAACTTCAACCTCACAGGCCGTTGATTTCTCCACGCTGGACGGGCTGGTCGGCTTCCAGGTGCGGCAGGCCCAGCTCAGGGTTTTTAATCATTTCCGCAAGACGGTCGGAACAACCGGGATCACGCCGGGCCAGGCCGGTATCCTCATTTTGATACGCAACAACCCCGGTATCAGCCAGGCCGCCCTGGCCCGCGCCATCGGCGTGGAGCGAGCCACCCTGGGCCAGATAATCACCGATATGGCGGCAAAAGCCTGGGTGGTGCGGCGCCAGTCCTGCACGGACAAACGCAGTGTCGCCCTGATGCTGTCGGCATCCGGCAGGACATTCCTGGAAACAGTGCTGGACAGGATAATTGTCCACGAGCAGGCCATAACCGCTCATCTGAGCACAGGGGAAAGCCGGGAATTCCTGCGCCTGCTGCTGAAATTCTCCGCTGCCGGCAGCCGGGCAAAATCCCTTGATAAGTCCTGTCGAAGTGATTAATGTTTATTCATCCCGACGTCTCACCTTTATAATGAGGAGTATTGCCGATGACTTTCAAACTGCCTGACAGGGATGAACTGAAAACCATTGCCGCGTCCATGGGTTTGACCGTTGACGACTCCCATGCGGATACCTTGCTTGAGCAACTGGCCGTGTTCGGCAACTCCTACCGGTTCATGGACCAGCTTGAAGATGACCTGCCTGAAATCCGCTATCCCGACAGGAGTTACCGCACACCCGACCCGGAAGAAAATCCCCTGGGCGCCTGGTACGTCAGGACCGACCTGAAAGGCAGGGATGCGGGACTGCTCGAAGGCCGGACGGTTGCAATAAAGGATAATATTTTCGTCGCCAATGTCCCCATGATGAACGGCGCTTCGATCCTCGAAGGTTTCATCCCGGATTTCGATGCAACCGTGGTTACCCGCCTGCTGGACGCCGGCGCGGAGATCACCGGGAAGGCAGTCTGTGAATTCCTCTGCGTCTCCGGCGGCAGCGCCACGGCCAGCAGCGGTGTTGTCAGGAACCCGCATAATCACGATTACTCCGCCGGCGGTTCGTCATCCGGCAGCGCGGCCCTGGTTGCCAACGGTGACGTGGACATGGCCCTGGGTTGCGACCAGGCCGGTTCGGTGCGGATTCCAGCCAGTTTCTGCGGGATCTACGGTATGAAAGCAACCCATGGCCTGCTCCCCTATACCGGTATCATGGGCATGGAAGCCATGCTGGACCATGTCGGTCCGATGACCGCAAACGTCCGGGATAACGCCCTCATGCTGGAAGCGCTGGCAGGTTACGACGGAATGGACAGCCGGCAACGCCAGTTACGGCGCTATAAATATACCTGGGCGCTGGATGAGGACATCAGCGGCATGAAAATCGCCGTGGTCAAGGAAGGCTTCGGCCACCCCCTGTCGGCACCGGACGTTGACCGCTGTGTGCTTGATGCGGCAGGGAAATTTGCCGGGATGGGCGCTGCAGTGGAGGAAGTATCCATTCCCATGCACCTGGACGGTGTTGCGCTCTGGGGCAGCATCATCACTGACGGCCTCTGGCAGACCATGACCCATAACGGTCTTGCCCTGAACACCAACGGTATCAATTCACCTGCACTGGAAAATGCCCTGTCGGGCTGGCAGGACAAGTTCGACCGCTGCCCGGTGAACCTGCACCTGATCCTGATGCTGGGAAAATACCTGGAAAGGTACCAGGGCAGGTATTACGCAAAGGCGAAAAACCACCTGCCGGGACTGGTCAAGGCCTACGACGACGTGCTGGACCAATATGACCTGTTGTTGATGCCGACCACCTTGATGCAGGCGCAGAAGAACCCTGCATCCGTCTCCGACCCGGCTAACGAGGAAATAATATTCCTTGCCTTCAACACGGTGCTCAACACCTGCCAGTTTGACATCTCCGGCCATCCCGCCATGTCGCTGCCCTGCGGCATGCGCAACGGGCTGCCCGTAGGCATGATGCTGGCAGGCAAACACTGTGACGAACCGGCAATTTACCGGGCTGCGTCCGCCTTCGAACAGTCCTGTGACTGGAAGACCGGGATTTAACATGGATGCACAGGATGAACAGGATAAAAAGATGAGTACCAGGTTAAGGGTGTTAACGTATTATGCCGGCAGGCAATGACCTCAACACATTTCATACATCCTGTATATCCTGTACATCCATGTTAATGTTTAATCATTATCCGGAGTTACTGTGATGCGTAATTATCTGCATATAGACCTGAAAAGGCAGACAGTGAAAGCTGTCGAACAGCGCGGGGAAGAACTGGTCCGCGTCGGCCGTTACCTCATCGCCAAAACCCTGGTGGAAGAAAATATTGCGGGTGTCGATCCCCTGGGGCCGGACAATCCGCTGATTTTCTCTGCCGGTCCCTTTGCCGGCACCAACTTCTCCAACGCCAACCGCACCAGTGTCGGCTGCAAAAGCCCGCTGACGGGGGGCATCAAGGAAGCCAATGCCGGCGGCACCCTGGGCGTAGCCCTGGGCCAGTTGCACCTGTCGGGCTTCACCCTGCACGGCGCGGCAGACGACTGGGTCATTATCCATCTCAGCAAAGACGGCAGTTGCAGTTTCGACTCGGCCGCAGGGTTCATGGGCAAGGGCAATTTCGAGACGGCCGCGTTGCTGCATGACAAGTACGGCAAAAAAGTCAGCCTGGCCCTGTGCGGGCCCGTCGGCGAATACCAGGGACTGCTGGCCGGCATCGCCATCAGCGATACCGACCGGCGTCCTTCCAGGCTGGCGGCGCGCGGCGGGGTCGGCGCCGTGCTGGGCAGTAAAAAGGTAAAGGCCATCGTAGCGGACCTGAACAGGATGCCGCAACTGCACGAACGGAAGAAAGTCATCGCCGGCGTGCGGCACTACGCTGAAAAGCTGGGTGAAGACCCGATGATTGACAGTTACAAACGCTTCGGCACCGCAATGATGGCGGATTATACGAATCACGTGGGCGGCCTGCCGGTACGCAATTTCTCCGCCGGACGCCTGGTCGATACCGACCGTGAAACCATGAAGATGGGCGGCGACTTCCTGCGCGAGCAGAATATTGCCCGGGGCGGCCAGCAGGAACACGCGTGCATGCCCGGTTGCCTGATCCAGTGCAGCAACGTGTATGCCGACGCCGACGGCAATGAAATCGTCTCGCCCGTGGAGTATGAAACCCTGGGCCTGCTGGGAACCAATTGCGGCATCAAGGAACCTGACGACCTGGCCAGGCTGAACGCCATCGCCAACGACCTGGGGATCGATACCATCGAAACGGGCGCCATGGTCGGTGTATTGATGGATGCCGGCCTGGGCGAATTCGGTGACGCCGGGTTTATCAGCGCGGTACTGGATGAGATACGCAATGGCACGGAGCAGGGCCGGTTATGGGCTCAGGGCACCGCCTGCGTCGGCGAACACTACGGGGTCGGGCGGGTGCCGGTCATCAAACGCCAGGCCATCAGCGCGTACGACCCGCGCGTCATAGAGGCCACCGGCGTTACCATGATGGTTACCGCCCAGGGCGCGGACCACACGGCAGGAAACGTCCCCAGGATGGAGACCGCGGATAAATCCTTCGAGGAGATCGCTGCGGCCAGCCATGACGCACAGGTGATGTGCGCGGCCACGGATTCACTGGGGTTTTGTATTTTCGGCCGGACCGTTACGATGGCCCAGTTGGAAAAGGTAACCGGCGCCATCAACGCTGCCGTGGGCACCCGGCTCGATACATCGTTTTTCGATGAACTGGGCCGGGAAACATTACGCCTTGAGAGAGAGTTCAACCGGGCAGCGGGCTTTACCGAGGCGGACGATGAGTTGCCCGAGTTCTTCTACAACGAGCCACTGGAACCCAGCAACCGTGTCGCCCGTTTTCACGCTGGGGAAGTTAATGAATTTGCTGACAACTGGTGGCGGCAATAGCGCTGACCTGCCAAGGATAGTTGGCGAGAAAACTTTCAGCTTCCCTGCTAATCACGACCCAAGCGTCATTTTCGCGGCATTGAAGGAAGAAGTCGGCGCGGCCTTCGACCCTTTCGACTGAGCGTTAACGGAATGAAACAGTTGAGCGTTTTTTATTCGGATATCAGGCAGATTCTACAGAATGCCCGTAGCCGGGCCTATTCCGAGATCAACCTCGCTATGGTCGAAGCCTACTGGATGATAGGCAAACGAATTGTAGAAGAGGAACAGAAGGGTAAAAGGAAGGCAGAGTACGGCAAGAAATTGCTGGAAAATTTATCAAGGAATCTGACCCATGATTTCGGCAAAGGATTTTCCTATGCAAACCTGCGCAATTTCCGTCAATTTTACCTGACCTACCCCGATGAAGAGATTCGCTACACACTGTGTAGCAAATTGAGTTGGAGCCATAACCGGCTGATCATGCGGCTGGAAAGCGCAACGGCAAGAAACTATTACCTTTCAGAAGCTGCCCGTCAAGGTTGGAGCGTCCGACAACTTCAGCGCAACATCAACACACTCTATTACGAACGCCTGCTTTCTTCACAGCAGTCGGGGACAGATATCGCATCTCCTGCTGATGCTCCCAAAAGCGAATTGCGATCATTCATCAAAGACCCGTATGTACTGGAATTCCTGCAACTTCCCGACCCCGTTGCGCCCAAGGAAAAAGACCTGGAAACCGCCATTATCAATAACCTCTCCCAGTTTTTACTCGAAGCCGGCAAGGGATTTTCATTCGTCGGCAGGCAATACCGCGTCAGTACGGAAACCAACCATTTTTATATCGACCTTGTGTTCTACAACTACCTGCTCAAGTGTTTTGTGCTGATTGATCTCAAAACCGATCAACTGAGTCACCAGGACATAGGTCAAATGGATACCTATGTACGCATGTTCGATGAATTCAAACGCGGCGAAGATGATAACCCTACCGTCGGACTGATCCTCTGTACATCCAAAGATGAAACCATTGTCAGGTTCTCGATTCTCAAGGACAGCGAACAACTTTTTGCCTCCAAATACCGCCTGGTTCTGCCCAGTGAGGAAGAACTTATTGCGGAAATCGAACGGGAGAAACGGCTGATTGAGATGCGGGAAGAAGAGGAATAGTTGAACTACTGATGGCGCAAATCAAATAGCAATTATTATGCCTAGTACTCTTTCAATTTAATTCTGATCGATTGGCAACTGAAAATCAATCAAGCGCCGGGAGTTGACTGAGTGGGATTGCCAGTGACAGGCTGCGCGCCACGCCGGGCTGTTTCGTGATGAGTCCCTGGTCTGCCAACTGGGTTACCATGCGATGCACAGAGGGCGGCGAGACCCGGAAATAGCGCTGTAAATCGGCCTGTGC
>JAPOQU010000087.1 GCA_026710545.1 Gammaproteobacteria bacterium
AACGCCGCGGGCGACCGCTTCCCGGCCCGCCCGCAGGGAGCCACACAGCGACGCCAATACGGCGTTGCAGCCCTTGACAAGGGCGCGCCATTCTCTGCGGGCTGCGCCTTGTCTTGACGCCGCTGTGTGGCTCTGAACATGTCAATATTAAGTTGAAAGAGTACTAGAGGTTGCATCATGAATATTGTAGCTTAAAGTAAGAGTATGAAGATCATCCTGATTACCCCCGCAAAAAAACAATCGAAGACGGGAAATCGCGTCACTGCGAACCGCTGGGAGCGCCTGTTGCGGGGCATCGGCCACAGTGTAACCGTTCAATCCGACTGGGACGGGACGCCGGGCGACATGATGGTAGCATTGCATGCGTGGCGCAGCGCTTCATCAATAGAACAATTTCGCGAGCGCTTCCCCGGCCACCCCCTGGTAGTTGCCCTGACCGGCACGGATATCTACCGCTTCCAGCACAGCCATCCGGAGGAAACCCTGCGTTCCATGGAGATGGCCGACGCGCTGGTATGCCTGCACGACCTGGTGTACCGCGCAATCCCGGAATCACACAGGGAAAAACTGCACGTGATCCATCAATCGGCAGTGCCGCTGAAACGCTCTCGCCGCCCGTCAGTACGCACCTTCGATGTCTGTGTGGTCGGTCACTTACGCGAAGAAAAAGACCCGTTCAAAGCTGCCTGTGCTGCCCGGACCTTGCCGGAACAGTCCCGCCTGCGCGTGATCCATCTCGGCAAGGCCCACAGCGATGAATGGGCCGAACAGGCGCGTGCCGAGATGAAAATAAATCCCCGTTATCACTGGCGTGGCGAGGTCGGCGCATGGCAGGTAAGACAGCAATTTCTGAAGGCGCACGCACTGGTGCACAGCTCGATCATGGAGGGCGGCGCCAACGTCATTTCGGAAGCCCTGATCGCAGACGTTCCCATCATCGCCTCCGATATCGACGGCAATGTCGGCCTGCTCGGCAAGGATTATCCCGGTTATTATCCGGTAAAAGACACCGGAGCATTATGCGACCTGTTACAGCGGGTGGAAACCGACCAAAACTTCCTGCGACGTCTGCACAAGCATGGTAACGAACGCAAACACCTGTTTGCCCCAGAACTGGAGAGCAGGCATTGGCAAGCCCTGCTGGACAGCCTTTGACTGCATACCGGGCACACACCAGTGCATCGGATTCACCCAGTATGGCGTTATAATAGAAAAGCCTGGGTTGACAACCTGTCCGCGGATTGCAGAAAGCAGTCGAATTTTAATGGATTGACCATCCGACAGAAAATTCATTGCAGGAGGTACACATGAGCCGTTTGTATGCAGTTGTGACTATCACCATCCTGGTGCGCATCTTTACCCCGGGCCTGGCGCAAGCCGACTCAGGGTTATACCTGAGCGGTGAGTTGGGGGCCAACTTTGCGCCGGGGCTGGATCTCGTTGGGGACGCCAACGACCGGGCCAGCGTGTGTGACGAGTTCATCAACCCCGACTACCAGTCCGTGTCGAAACATTTACCGGGCATCGATTGCACCGGGCCCAGACCCTTCGAGACCTGGATGAACGATTTCAAAGCCGCAGAAGGCATTCTGGCCGGCGGTGCACTGGGCTACCGGCCATGGGAACCAAGCAGCGTGTGGGGAAATGTCCGGCTCGAGCTGGAGTATTTCTATCGGGAGTCGGCCTACAACGAGACTGCCGACGCAACGGGCGCGACGGGAGCGAACGTCGACAAGCTCGCCCGGGAACTCATCACAGGGACGGACCGGGTCGACAGCGTCACCTCACACAACCTGTTCGGAAACCTGTATTTCGACTTTGCCAACAGCAGCCGCTTCACCCCCTATATCGGCTTCGGAGTCGGCGTTGGTTTCACGGACATGGGTTATGGGTACCTGTGGGAAAGAAACGCCGACCCGACTGCGATTGCCACGGGCGAGGGGCTGCCGAATGCGGATGTCATCCGCCGGAACCTGGCCGGAACGGTAAGCAGTCACCACACAGGACTCGCGGATACACTGTTTGGTTACCAGGTCCTGTTCGGGTTGGACTACGCCTTCACGGAATCCATGTCCCTGGGGGTGAAAGGGCGCTGGGTTGACTTCGGTCCCTTTCGTGAGGACGGCCTGGCCGGGGACCTGCTGCGCAGCCACGAGGCCAACCTGAGGCTGGACGGCAGCGAGCCGGTGTCATACGGTATCGAGACCAGCGACGTTAAAATGTTCGGTGTCAGCCTGAACCTGAAATACAGTTTCTAGCCCGGAATGAGCGACGGCCCGGCTCCCCCCGGAACAACCCGGTGATGTTCCCTCGGCGTCAACGTCGATCTTCCCGGCATAGGTGGAGTACACCGCATGCGGACTGGTGGGAAATGCAAGTTAACGTCAAAACAGCAATCTAACCGGTTCCAGCCGATCACTCTCCGGTAACACCTTGCCGATGATTGCCGTGCGGGTGTAGCCCAGCTTGAGCAATTCCCGGACACAGGCATCGGCCTGCTGTTCCGGGACACCGGCAAGCAGTCCGCCTGAAGTTTGCGGATCGAATATCAACGGGTAGCGCAGATCCCTGGATGCACTTTCAACATCCTGAATGGCGCGGCGCAAACGCAGGTTCTGGGGTTGTAATGAACTGAATACGCCTGCTGCAACCGTCTCCTCCGCGCCGTCCAGGAATGGGATAGCGCCCAGGTCGATCTCGATATCAACGCGGGATGGCTTGATCATTTCCACCAGGTGTCCCAGCAGGCCGAAGCCGGTCACATCCGTGCACGCAGTAGCGCCGTGCGCAAACAGGCACCCGGCTGCTTCATGGTTTGATTGCAGCATGCTGTCCAGGGCGGCGGTAATCCACGGCCCTTTCGCCTTGTGACGCATATCTGCTGCAAACAGGGTCCCGGTACCGATGGGCTTGGTCAACAGGATTCGATCGCCTGCGCGCAGGCCGCTTTTGTGCAGGATTTTGTCACGATCAATCAGGCCGTTCACGGAAAAACCCAGGGACAACTCCTCCCCTTCGCTGGTATGCCCGCCGACCAGCGCGGCGCCTGACTCGTTCAACACCTTGAGAGCGCCCTGCAGCATTTGCGCAAGCAGTTCCTCAACCTTCTTTTCATCCGCATAGGGGACGGTCACGATAGCCAGTGCCGTTTGTGGTTCCGCACCCATCGCGTACAGATCACTCAGCGCATGATTTACCGCGACCTGCCCGAACAGATAGGGATCATCGATAAACGACCGGAAAGAATCGACCGTGTGCACCATGACCTTACCGTCAGGAACCCTCACCACCGCTGCGTCATCAGGTTCGTGCAGGCCGATAAGCACGTCATCCCGGGAAACCGGTTCAAGTCCTGCCAGTGCGTTTTCGAGCACAGTGGCGCCCACCTTTGAACCACAACCGCCACAGCGCATGGCAATTGCGGATATCTCCCTGATCGCATCCTTGCCGACCAGGCCGCGGGGTATATCCTGCCGCACTTCTTCCTTCATGTCGGGAAGCTGGTTGAACTTGCGCATGAAGCGGCGGTCGATCCAGTCTTTCCAGGTCCACACCCAGCGTCCCTCCAGCGCCCACCAGGAGCGTGATGCGACGGCATATTTGTCTCCAGTGGAGATCAGGCTGAGAAACTCTTTCTGTGGGGAAAAGGGTACAAGAGAACGCCCCAGCAGTTTGCGCCGGATGTTCAATGACAGGGGCGGCCCCTGGCGCACTGCGAATACCCCGGATTTGGGCCGGGGATGGTTGACAACGTGAGCGATATCGCCGGCCGCGAAGATGTCGGGATGGGACACAGACTCAAGCGTGTCATTGACCTTGATAAATCCCTGTCCGTCAACGTCCAGACCGGCTTTTGCCGGCCACGCCTGGGCGCGGGCCATGGTCACCCACAGGATCTCGTCCAGGTCAAAGGTTGCGCCGTTGGCGCATTGCAGGCCGCCGGGCCCGACTTCAACCACCTCGTGTCCTGTATGGACGTTAATGTTCCGTTCGGCAAGAATGCGCCGAAATTTGGCGCGCACAAATCGATTATGTGTGACCAGGACCTCATCGGCATCGGTAAACAGGTGAAATTCAGGTCCGGCATTGTCAGGCGATTTCCCGGCGAGTAACTGTTTCAGCCGGTATTGGACCGCAAGCGTCAACTCGACGCCACCCGCACCCGCGCCGACGATGCCAACCCGTACGCCACCCCGGCGCAGTAATACCCGCTCACACAGGCTTTGCCAGTTGTCAACAAACCCATCGATGGGCTTGACCGGCGTTACATTGCCGGCAGCGCCCGGGACGGCGGAGATATCCGGGGCGGAACCGGCGTTAATTGACAGCACGTCGTAACCCAGGTCCGGCCGGTCACGGCAGATCAGCTTTTTATTTTCCGTATCCAGGCCAACCACTTCATCGTGGAAAAACCGGGCGCCGGCAAACCGGCATAAGGGAACCAGGTCGATATGCGCTTCGTCAAACGTATAGTGCCCGGCAATAAACCCCGGCAGCATGCCGGAATAAGGCGCCTGCAGGTCCCGGCATATCAACGTCACCCGTACACCCGGCATGGGCTTCATGCCCAGCTTTTTCAACACTGTGACGTGGGCATGCCCGCCGCCAACCAGCACCAGGTCTTTCAAAACCGGGACATGATTCCCCTTCATAGGTTTGCCTCAGACAGGATATTTTCCAAGATACTAACGCTAAATCACGGCTAACGAATTGGCGTCATCTGTTGTTCATCGGCGCCCAGCAACGCGCGGCCGTACAGCTCCTGCTTCATGCCCGGCACCGACATACCGTGCCGGCTGGCTACATGCATGTCGCGCCAGATCCTCTGCAGCGGATTGTTAAGCGCGAATGAGCCTGCGCCCTGTACATCAAGCAATAAGTCCACGCCTTCGCGGCACATGCGATGCGCCTGTGCCGAACGCATGGCAAACGTGGCGCGGTCGATCGCCGGGAACGGACGCGCCGTCAGTGCCTGCGCATCGATGGCGTCGGCGGTGGCGCGCGTCTGCTCCAACGCCGTCTCGATCAACCAGGTGGCGCGCGCCATCGCAAACTGGGTCGCGGCCGACTTGGTGGTATCCGCATAAAACGTATAAGTCACCGGTTTAGGACGCGTCGTGATGCGTTCCATGGTCAAATCCAGCGCGGCTTTCGCGAGGCTGACCACGGGCACCAACGTGGCGATGTGAAAGACCACGCCGGCATCCATCTGGTATTGCGCTTCAGCGCTGTGGGGCGTTTCAAACCGGTGGCTCATCAGCGCGGACAAAGTGGTCGTTTCCTCGTCCGGAATAAAAACATCCCGGATTTCAAAGGTGTTGCTGCCGGTCGCAGCCATACCGGCAACATACCAGGTGTCGCGGACCGGGATCCCGCTGGTCTTGACCAGCCCGATCATGTTGTCTGTCTGCGACCCGTCATCGCCCAGCAGCGGAAAACCGATCAATGCCCAACCGGCGTGCGAGCTGGCTGACGAGTACGGCCAATCGCCGGAGACCGTTGTGCCGCCGCCATGTCGCTCGGCGCGCCAGCCAGGCATCGGCGCGAGCGGTACCGCAACCTTCGCCGAAGCCGAATTGCCGGCCCATACACGCTCCTGAACCGCAGCGCTCATCTGCCCGGTCTGCCAGTCACCATGGTTGAGGATAAAGGAAAACCACGCCGATGAACCGCATGCGCGCGCCAACAGGACGGTCGATTCAACGTAAGTCCGGTAGCCGGCCTCGTATCCGCCCGCCCGTTGCGGCGCGAACAGCCGCAGCGCACCGGATTCGACCAGGGCAGCGAAGGATTCCGGCGTCAGATCACGTTCTGCTTCCGCGTCTGCGGCCGCGTCGGCCAGCGCCGGCAGTATCGCTTCTACCCTGGCCAGAACTTCCCTGCGCACCTCGCCGAGGTCGCGCGCAAAGCGCGCCGTTGCTGGGCTTTTAGTTCGAGCCGTGGTCATGTGCCGTCAAATCCTCACACCGTCAGTAATATTTTTGTATAATTTATTTCTTTATATACTATTATCAAGCTACCCTGGAGACGAGGCAAGCGGATGCTCAAGAAACTTCACCACGTTGCCTATCGCTGTCTCGACGCTGAAGCGACACGGCGATTTTACGTCGATGGTCTGGGCCTGAAGCTCGCCGCCGCGCTGGTCCAGGAACACGTGCCGTCACTGCAACGCAACGAGCCGCACAACCACATTTTCTTCGAGATGAAAGACGGCAGTTTCATCGCCTTCTTTGACATCCTCGAAGACGCCGGTCCGGCGGCGCGGGACGAACAGGATTGGGCCCAGCACCTGGCTCTCGAGATCGGCTCCCACGAGGAAGCGGCGTCCCTGGCACAGCGATTGCGTGATATGGGTACCGACGTGCTGGGACCGGTAGAGCATGGCATGTGCGACAGTTGGTACTTCTACGATCCGAACGGCCATCGCCTCGAAGTTTCCGTTCGCACCGACACCAAGGCGATGTGGTCGCAGATGGCGCAGGACGCGGTAGTGGAAATGGACAAGTGGAACGCACGCAAGGCCGGCGCGAAATCCGCTTAGCGGAGCGTCCATGCAAATAGAAGTCCTGTGCGATCCTTTCGCCCGCGACGGCTATACGATTTCATACAACGAGCAGAGTCTGTTCACGGAAGTTTACGGATTCGTTGGTCAAGCCGGCCGCATATTCCTCGAGGGTCAACTGTTACGGCGTACCGCTGCGCCCGCCAAATCGGTCTTGCTGTTCATGCATCCGTCGTCGTCGCTGTCCCTTTTGCCCTTACCCAGGGCGCTCGCTGAAGCCGGCGTACACGTCATGTGTTGCAACAGCCGCTACCTGCGTAACGACACGCCGCTCATAATCGAGAAGGTGTTGCTCGACCTGGGCGCGCATATCACCTTCGCACGCGACGAACTGAACTACGAGAACGTGATACTCGCCGGTTGGAGCGGCGGCGGCTCATTATCCATCTACTACCAGGCACAGGCCGAAACGCCCGGCGTCACCGCCACGCCCGCGGGTGACCCTGTCGATCTGGCTTCAGCCGGCCTGCCGGCGGCCGACGGGATTCTCAGTATGGCCGCGCACCTCAGCCGCGCGGAAACGTTGACCGAGTGGCTCGACCCTTCGGTCATGATTGAATCCGACCCGGATACGCGCGATCCCGATCTTGATATTTACGCACAGGAGACAACTCACACGCCACCTTTCAATGCGGAGTTTCTCGACAGATTCAGATCAGCGCAGATCGCTCGCAACCGGCGCATCACGACCTGGGTGAAACAACAGCTTGATCGTCTTGCCTATGCTGACGACGGCGCGATCGAACGCCCATTCATTGTTCACCGGACGATGTGCGACCCGCGCTGGATTGACCCTGCAGTCGATCCGAACCAGCGCGAACCCAATCACTGCTACCTCGGTGACCCGCGCGCAGTCAACTCGGGACCCGTGGGTCTTGCCCGTTTTACCACCTTGCGGTCGTGGCTGTCGCAATGGTCTTTCGATAACAGCCGCGCACGCACGGCGGACAATGCACCTGTGATCAGCGTGCCGGCCCTGGTCATCGAAAATGGAGCCGACGATGCCACGCCGGCATCACACCCACGAAAAATTTACGAGCTCCTGGGGAGCCCGAACAAACGCTTTGAACGGATTGACGGCGCTACCCACTACTACCGCGGGCAGCCCGCACACCAGGCGCAGGCAGTGTCTTTGCTGAAGGAGTGGATGAGCGAGCATATAACTTGAAAGTTCCGGGGCCGGAGGACTGTGGCATCAGGGTTTTTACCCTGCCCCCGGCCACCATTCGTTTTACCGCGTTAGATTCGGAATAGATATGACTGCAATGCGACTTGGTTTCTGGCCGCCGGTTTACGGTAACTGGATCATGACCGATGCCCCTGATCAGGGTACGGCCTCCTACGAATACGTGAAGGAATCGACCCTGCTGGCGGAACAACTGGGATTTGACACCCTGTTGCTTGCCGAGCACTTCATACATCCCATTGGCGCGACGCTGGATATGGTCGATGCCTGGACCAGCGCGGCCGGGCTGGCCGCACTGACATCAAAAATCGAAATCATCGCGGCGGTAAAACCCGGTCTGCGGGCACCTGGCGTTATCGCAAAAATGGCGAACAGTATCGACCATATCAGCCAGGGCCGCTTCGCGATAAACCTGGTGTCTGCCTGGTGGCCGCCCGAATACGAGATGCTGGGTGTGCCGGTGCTGGAACATGATGACCGCTACGCCCGAGCCGCTGAATACATCGATATCCTCAGGGGCCTGTGGACCCGTAACAATTTCAGTTTCGACGGCGAGTACTACCGGATAAAGGACGCCTCCATTGCCCCGCGCTCGGTGCAACAGCCGCATATCCCAATCTATATCGGCGGCGAATCGGAACAGGGCCGGGCCCTGGGTGCGCGGGCCGCCGATATTTTTGTCATGAACGGCAGGCCGCCGGAACAATTTCCGGAGCTCGTGACCAACATGAAGGAGCGGGCGCAAAAACACGGCCGTACGATTCGCTTCGGGATGGGCGGGTTTGTCATCTGCCGGGAAACGGAGGCCGCCGCAAACGAGGAATTCCAGCGCCTGCTGGCATTACGCCACATGCAAATCAAGGGCGCAGACAAACAAGTGGTAATGCACCAGGTACAGCCCCATGACCAGGAAAAAGTGGGCACCAACGGCGGCACGATGGCAGGACTGGTGGGCACACCGGAAATGATTGCCGAACGCTTGCGCCACTTTGAGTCGCTGGGCATCGAGACGTTCCTGCTGCAGTTTCATCCCACCCTGGAGGAACTGTCGCGCTTCGGAGCCGAGGTCATGCCATTGCTGAGAAACTGAAGTGTCCGTATCCGGACCGTTTACTTCATCAATATAATAAGGTAATCGCGCCGCCGGCCGGCGCCTCGCCACTACTACTCCGGGTCACGCTACCAGCCAGTCCCGTAGATATTGCGCCACACTGCGGTCAACCAGGATACGGAAGCGCGGGGTGTCATCCAGCCTGTGAATGATGACGGACAGGTGCTGCAACCGTGTCAGTGCGTAACGTCCGGCGGGAAAAACGCGGTCATGGAGATCGACCGAACACCCTTGCGCCAGTCTTGATACCGCGCCCTCACCGGTGATTTCAATGATGCTCCAGGCATCGCTAACGTCGGTGAGAACGGACGTTGCGCCGCCGGCCGCTTCCCGCAATGCGCCTGCAATGCGGTCTGTCTCCTGCACAGGATCAAGCAGCAACCAGTCGTTGGGTCCCAGCCAATATGCCGTCGCTTCATTGTTCACCTTATCCTGCGGGCTTTGATGTGCGCCTTCCCTGGCGGATTTGTCCGGCAGGACGGTTCCCAGCAGTTTTTCAAGCCGGCTTTTGTCCACCTCGGCCCGTGGCCGTACCTGCAGTCTCAGTTTGCGTATATTATCGACAGCATGCAGACCCAGCTGCTCCGTCTGCAACGACCACGATTGCCCGTCATTTCCCTGCAGCGCAAATGAAGCGGTCAGCTCAGGCATGCAACCTGTCTCCTTCCGGGTCCCACGCGGCCGGCGCGCTGATACGCGCGCCCTGCACCTCACCGGCGTCATACACGTTCACTGTTTCGCCCAGGCGCCTGCTGCCGTCCTGCACCAGACCCAGGCCCACGTAGCGCTGCAGGTTGGGACTGTAACAGGCGGAAGTCACGTAACCCCGGGTGGGCGCCGGCGCGCCTGAACGGTCCGCATCGATGACGTGGGCGCCGGCGGCAAGCACCCCTCCTTGCTGCACGGGGGTGAGCCCGACGAATTCCAGGCGTCCGTCCCTTGTATTGAATGTGCGGCTAAGGGATCGTTTGCCGAGAAACTCACCCTGCTTCCTGTCTGCTATCCGGCCCCAGCCGACGTCCCCGGGCGTGGTGTTGCCGTCGGTATCACTCCCCACGTGCAGGTAACCCTTCTCGGTGCGCAACACCCCCAGGGTTTCGACGCCGATCGGCATCAACTGCAGGTCTGCACCGAGCTGCAATAAGCGCTGCCACAAGGCTGCCCCCCGGTCAGCGGGAATGTTCAGTTCATAACACAACTCGCCAGTGTAACTGGCCCTTAATACCCGTAACGGCATCCCGTCAACCGTCCCCGTCACCATGGACATATGGGGCATCCCGTTATTGCTGAAGTCGATACCGGTTTCCAGCCGTTCCACCAGTTCCCGGGAACGCGGGCCGGATACGGCAATGTTGGCCCACTGGCTGGTAACCGGCGTGAGCAATACGTCCAGGTCCGGCCAATCCCCCTGCAGCAGGGCCTCCATCCAGGCATGGATCCGGTTTGCCCCGGCGCTGGTGGTATGCACCAGATAATGGTTATCAGCCAACCGTGCGAAAATGCCGTCATCGATGATAATGCCGTTTTCGTTCAGCATCAGGCCGTAACGGGCCCGGCCTGTTTTCAACGAAGGAACGTTATTGATGTAAACGCGGTTCAGAAATTCGGCTGCATCGGGCCCTTGTACTTCAATTTTTCCCAGCGGCGACCCGTCAAAGACGGCAACCGAGGTGCGCGCGGCCACGGCCTCACGGTTAACGGCCTGCTGCTCGTTCTCGCCGTTGCGCGGGTAAACCCGCGGGCGGCGCCAGGCGCCGTAATCTTCAAACTGCGCGCCCAGTTGTTCGTGACAGGCAAACAACGGACTTCTCTGCAGCGGCGCATAGAACTCGCCACTGTCACGTCCGGCCAAAGCGCCCAGGGTTACCGGCATGTAGAAAGGCCGGAAGGTGGTAGTCCCCACCTCGCCGGGAGTCCTGCCCGTGCGCGCTGCCAGGGCAAGCAAGGCGTTCACATTGCTCGTCTTGCCCTGGTCGACGGACATGCCGGTGGTCGTGTAGCGTTTCAGGTGCTCTACGGAGGTATAGTTCTCGGCTACTGCTATATCGATGTCCTGCAGGGTCACGTCATACTGGAAATCGATCCATTGGCGGCTGCTTCGCTGCCCGCTCCAGGCCCGTTCGATATGCAAAGCACCAGTATTCTTCGAGCGTGTCCGGGGACGGACTTCAAGTCCGTCCCCGGCGGCAGCGAGACCGGCCTCCCGGCCCTGCTCCAGGGCGGTTTCCAGGTCCAGGGCGCCGGCCACCATCCCTGCTACGTGCATATGGGGCGGGATTTCATCCGGCACGAACGCACCAGGCGAGGCATCGTAGCGCAATTTGCCGCGGGCCTGGGTGAACAGATGTACCGCCGGCTGCCAGCCTCCGGCCATGGCGATGCAGTCGCATTGCAAGGTTGCCAGGGTTTCCAGGCTGTCCCGTTTGGTTACGGACACGCTGCGCACGCCTTTGTCGCCCCGGCAATCCCGGGGCATGGCGTTATGAAACACCGTCAGGCCTTGATCGCGCACCAGCCGTGCAGCCTTTCCGGCCAGTTTTTGCCGGGAATCGATCATGGCCACGACGTCCACTCCTGCATTCCTGAGCGCGCCGGCAACGCCGTATGCGCTGTCGTTGTTGGTCGCTATGGCCATGCGTTTGCCGGGCGCCACCGCGTAGCGGTTACAGTACTGCTGTACCGCGCTTGCCAGCATGATGCCGGGGCGGTCGTTGTTGGCGAAGACCAACGGTTGCTCGATAGCGCCGGTGGCCAGGATAATTTCGCGCGCATGTATCTTCCATAACCGCTGACGAGGTCCTTCCCCCTCCCCCGGGATGCGGCGGTCAGTTACCATCTGGCACGCGATAACCATACGGTGGTCAAACCAGGCCGTGGCCGTGGTGCCGGTCAACAGGGTTACGTTATCCCGTTGCCGTAATATGCGAACCGCGTCCTCCAGCCAGATGTCTCCCTGTTCACCGTTAATATCCCCTTCACTCCAGAGCAGGCTGCCGCCTAAAAGGCTGTCTTGCTCAACCACGACGACCCGCGCACCACTGTCACCGGCAGCCAGCGCCGCGCTCAAACCGGCAGGACCGCCACCAACGATCAGGACATCACAGTGCACGTTATGGTGAACATAGCGATCGGGATCATCTCCCGGCGGCAGCTTGCCCAACCCCGACAGGCGCCGGACAAACCCCTCGTACCAGTGCCAGTGAGGCCAGATGAAGGTCTTGTTGTAAAACCCGGCAGGCCAGAGGAAATGCAGGTAATCAAGACTGCGGCCGATATCAAACCTGACATTGGGCCAACAGTTCTGGCTGCGCGCCGCCAGGCCATCGTATAACGGCTGCAACGTGGCCCGCACATTGGGTTCCTCCAGGGCGCCCAGCCCTACGGTCACCAGCGCATTACTCTCTTCGGCACCGGCAGCGAGAATGCCCCGGGGACGGTGGTACTTGAAGCTGCGCCCTACCACGCGCACGCCGTTGGCCAGTAATGCCGATGCCAGGGTGTCGCCTTCAAAACCAGCGTATTTTTTGCCATCGAAAGTAAATGACAACGGCTTGTTACGGTCGATCCTGCCGCCGGTTTCAAGCCGCATGGGCTGGGATTTACTCATACCGTTTCTTCCCGGTTCATATCCGGGATTGCTTCATCAAGGCGATACACGGCCAGGATCTCATGACTCACGGTATGACGGGCAATATTGAACCACTGCCGGCACCCGTGTCGGTGCTGCCAGCGTTCCAGGTGAACCCCCTTGGGATTATCACGAAAAAAAAGATATTCGGCCCATTCCCGGTCTGAAACCTGCCCTGCCGGTTCAGGCCGCGCTATATGAGCCTGTCCGCCGAAGACGAACTCATGCTCATCACGCTCACCGCAGAAAGGACAAGGGATACGGAACATGAGATACCCCCCTAGTGCGCGACGCCTGCCGCCGCCGATTCGTCCACCAGTGCGCCGCTTTCGAAACGCTCCAGGGAGAAGGGGCTTATCAATGTATGAGGCCGGTCATTAACGATGGTATAAGCCATGGTATCACCGCTCGCCGGGATGGCCTTGTAACCACCCGTCCCCCAGCCGCAGTTGATATACAAGTTCTGCACCGGGGTCCTGCCCATGATGGGACTGGTGTCGGGCGAGATATCCACGACACCTGCCCACTGGCGCATGAGCTTCAAGCGGCTGAAACCGGGATACAGGGTCAGGAATGCTGCCACGCAGGATTCGATGTTATCGTAACTGCCGCGCTGGGCATAGGAATTGTACACGTCTGCGCCTGCGCCCAGGATAATCTCCCCGCGGTCCGACTGGCTGGCATACATGTGTATGGCGCCGGACACGGTCACCAGGTTAAGCGCCGGTTTGATCGGCTCCGACACCATGGCCTGCAGGGCCATGCTGGTCAAGGGCAGACCAAAACCCGCCATTTTCGCGAGCACACTCGTGTGCCCGGCTACCGTGATATGTACTTTACCCGCCGAAATATCCCCGAGCGACGTGCGTACTCCGGTAACCATGCCATTACTGATATTGAAGCCTGTAACGGTACAGTTCTGGATAATATCCACCCCCAGGGCATCGGCGGCGCGGGCATAACCCCAGTTGACCGCATCGTGACGCGAGATGCCGCCGCGCCTCTGGATAAATCCACCGGCTACGGGAAAACGCGCATTGATATCGATAACCGGTTCCATCTCCTTGATCTGCTGCGGTGTCAGTATCTCGGAATCGATGCCGTTGAGTTGGATGGCATTGGTCCAGCGGCTGAGCATCTCCATGTCATGATCGCTATGGGCCAGGTTCAGCACGCCGCGCTGGCTGAACATCACGTTGATATTCAGGTCGCGGCTCATGCTTTCATACAGTTTCAGGGAATGCTCGAAGAACGCGGCGCTCTCCGGGTAAAAATAATTTGACCGGGTGACCTGGGTGTTGCGCCCGCTGTTGCCGCCGCCTATCCAGCCGCGTTCCAGCACCGCGACGTTGGTGACCCCGTGCTTCTTTGCCAGGAAATAAGCCGTGGCAAGACCATGCCCGCCCCCGCCGATAACGACCACGTCATAGGATTTCTTCGGCTCCGGTGAACGCCAGGCCGGTTGCCAGCGCTTGTGGCCCCTGAGGGCATGGTAGAGGATTTTGGCGAATGAATACTTCTCCATAACAAGCGATTATGAAGCAATCCCTCTGCCTCCGCCATACTTTCCAGGAAGTGTCCTTGTTGCGTGATGCGCAATACGCTATACTTGGCGAGTGATTAAATCGTTTAAGCATAAGGGACTGCAACGCTTCTACGAAACCGGTAGCACGAGTGGAATTCAACCTGCTCATCGGAAACGACTCAGGATGCAATTAGCAGCTTTAAATACTGCAACCGCGATTAAGGACATAGATATCCCGGGTTACAGGCTGCATAAGCTGAAGGGTGACAGAAAGGAAATCTGGTCGATTTCTGTCAGTGGGAATTGGCGCATCACCTTCAAATTTGAAGAAGGTAATATCTATATTGTTAACTATGAGGATTATCATTAATGAGCATGTATAACCCGCCTCATCCGGGTGAGTTTATCAGAGAGACTTATATTGAACCTTTTAACCTGAGTGTCAGACAGGTTGCCTTGAAGCTGGCAGTATCGCCTTCAACGCTTACTCGTTTGTTGAATGGCGGTAGTAATATCTCTCCTGTAATGGCTTTGCGTTTGGCTAAAACATTAGGCCGTTCACCTGAGAGTTGGTTGGCATTACAAGATCAATACGATTTGTGGCATGCAAAGAGGACGACTAATCTCAAAACGGTTAAACCGCTGGTTCTGTCAGCAACTCCTTAACAACGATATTCTCACCCGACCTGCGTAACAACTCAATCCACCTGTTAACATGTCCCCTGTCCGATGGCACAGGCGTTACGCCGGCTTCGACTTCACCGTTCAGTATGGCCTCAACTACCAGTGAGACCGGAACAGAGACCAGTCTTGCCATGGCTGATCCCCGTTCATCACCGGTACTATCCAGGAGATACTGCCGGCGCCATACCTGCTTGCCCGTTTTGTCCTTGACGCCTAACTCCACACTCAATACGACCCGGTCCGCTTCCCCTTCGGCATACTGGTGTTGCCGCCACAACTCTTCACTCAATTCGGCAAGGCGTTGCTTCCCGGCTTCGCCGGTTGCATTCTCCACCGTATCGAAAATGTCCTGCCAGGCTTTCGCCCAACCGTTAAGCCGCAGTGTGCCGCGCACGAAATCTTCTATTTCCCAGTCAGCATCAATCCCGTATTGCCTGACGAACGGCAACGAATCCCGATTGGGAAAAGCTTCAAAGCGTTCCCCGCTGACAAGGTAAGTTTCGATTTCTCTATATGGTGTCCCGGTGCTGCGTTCCTCACCCTTGGCAATCCACCGCGCCGGGGAAACCAATGCTTTCAAAACTCCGAGCGGCGACCAGGAAAACTTGTAGGCGAAGTCATCAGCATGCAGTGGAAAACCGCCGCAGTAAGAACGAAACGCGATAATATTTTCTGTATCGAAAATATCGCTATGCCGATAACTGTCCAGCAGTGCATGGGCAAGCAGGTGGTCCAAACCCGGGTCAAGGCCGCACTCGTTGACGAAGCATAACCCAATGGCCCTGGCTGGTTCATCTAGTGCCGCCATTTCTTCAGAAATGTAACTGGAAGTAACAAAGTGCGCATTGTTCTCCAGGCAAAGTTCTGCCGCTCGCAGATGCATGGATGCGGGCAACATGGATACCACAACGTCTTCAGGCTTAATAGCGGACGCCAACCGCGCCCAATCCAGTTCCCTGGCAACGGCATCATCCGCGCTTATGTCTGTAAGCGCAGTCTGTGCTTTGGCCAATGTCCTGTTCCATACGGTAACCGGAAATTCCGACATGGCCAGCCGGCGTATCCCGGGCACCGATGACAGACCTGCTCCCAGCCAGTGAACTTGCCCGAAGGGTCGGACCTGCATAACTATCCCTAAGTATATATTTCAGTTGAGTTTATGTTCCATTTATACCAGTTATTTCCCCTTAAAACCCCCTTTTTGCTATCAAAATCGAGGTCGTAAGAGACCTGTTCCTGTCTGACGGTATTACTCTCCCGATAGGCTGTGGTCTGCATATGCGGCGTCTTCTTCATGCAGTTAATTTGCAGCCTGTACGTGTAATTTTACGCCCAGGGCCTTGATGATCTTTATCACTGTCGTAAAGGACGGATTGCCCTCCGATGACAACGCCTTGTACAACCCCTGCCGTGTCATCCCGGCGCTTTCTGCCAACCTGCCCATGCCTTTTGCGCGGGCAATATTATTCAACGCGCTACGGATCAGGGCGCCATCACCGCTGTCTTCTTCCATACACGCGTCAAGGTACAAGGCCATATCTTCTTCGCTATCAAGATAATCGAGCACATCCCATCGGGTCAGTTTTACCTCAGCCATGTTCGTACCTCCCCGGCTGTTTCAAGCGCGTGTTCAATGTCTTTGTTTTGCGTTTTTTTTGTGCCGCCACCCAACAGGACGATAATTTCAGTCCCTGATCGGATAAAATATACACGGTATCCGGGACCATAGTGGATACGCATTTCAGCAACACCTTTACCTACCGCTCGGCAATCACCCAGGTTACCTTGTTGAACATTTTCCAGACGCGCCGCAATTTTCGCTTTTGCTTGCCTGTCCCGCAATCCTCTGAGCCATTTGCCGAAGACTTCCGTTGTCTGAATCAACATGGCTCTATAGTAAACTATAGTTTACACTAATATCAATGCTTTTCTGCCGGCAACATGTTTCCCTGACACATTGCCTGCGCCTTTTTATCTTCAAAGAGATCCACGGCCCGTTGCCAGGTCCTGCCGTCAGGTAATTCCAGCAAGGCACCCAGCAGTTGCCCTGAAAAATCTTCACTGCTTTCTTTCGGCAGCATCGATGGTAAATGGTCAATGGCGATCAGATCCAGGACGGGCTTGTCTCTGAGACGCAGCGCCGGCCTGGCGAATGTCGTGCAGTCGGTATAAACCGGTAGCGGGTTATAGACACTGTACGGGTCGCAACTGACGTCGACCACACTGGTGAGCAAGCGTTTTTTTTCCAGCAGGTCATTGGTTATAAATGGCCGGGGATCTGATTGAACCAGTACGCAGTTAAGAAAGATATCATGTTCGAGAATTTCACCAAAAGGCCCTCCCTGCGCAGTTTCTTCCATGTCCCACAAGGTTGTTTCAATTTCCAGGCTTTGACACAGTTCCGCGGCGCCGCGACCGCTACGCCCTTTGGCGCCGATGATGATGGCCCGCGGGCGTGTTTCGGACATTTCGAGCAGGTTCGTCACCTCTGCAAGCAGTTGATTTCTATCAGGGTAACTGCGGATTGGCTCCATCGTCCCGGGGTGCCGCATCCAGTTCATGACGCCCAGGGCGGCGCCTGCGAATCCAGCCCAGTAGCCGAACGCGGCGATGCGTTGTCCGTTCCCGTCGAGCAAATATTCAAGGTCGAATAACCGGCCGCCATCGTCGGCGAATTTGTTCAATAATTGCCGCCAACCGGCCTGCTGCTTGTAGGCGTGGGCAAAATATATGTGCCTGTGCTGCAGCGCCGGCAACGGCTCCGGCAATTCCTTGAGACCCAGCACGTAACAGCCCTCCGGAGCATCCTGCCACGAAGCGGCGGGAACAATCCGGCAGCCCGCCTGCCGGTATTGCTCGATACCGAATATACGATTAACACATTCTTCAACCGATACCGTATGACCTGACGTTATTAACTCCCTTGCCGCTGCCGGCGTCAGGGCAGCCCGCTGTTCAAACGGTTTGGCTTCTGCACGCAGCCATATATGGGGCATGGGCTACCCTGTTCCCCGGAAGGCCGGGTAAGTATCCTTACCACTCTTTCCGTTCGCCATTATTTGACACAGGTCGTGACCCCGCTACAAAGCGGGCCGAACGGGGTCTTCATCTATGCTCCTGATCATATCGGTAAACAAGCCCATCAAGTCTTTTGATACCGCTTTCTCCTGGCGCATTACATTAAAAAACTCCAGCGGATCATCTGCCAGATTATAGAGCTCAACAGGTTCATGGTGCCTGTCGATAAACAGCTTCCAGTTATTTTTACGGATAACGAATTCGATATCCGTGTCAGTTGGTATTGCCCAGAACATGACTCTACTTTTTAACTGCTCACCTCGAAACACCGCTTCTATGTTGACGCCGTCAATCGGGCGGTCACCGGGTACGTCAGCACCCGCCAGGCCGGCTAATGTCACAAACAGGTCCATCCCTGTAACAGCCTGATCCGAGACAGAACCCGCATCAATGAGCCTTGGATATTTGATAATGGCAGGTACCTTGATACCGCCTTCATAGAGATAATGCTTGCGTCCCCGCAGGCCGCCGGTACTTCCGTAGGCATTAACCTCCCACCAGGTCCGCCAAGCGGAGGTAACCGGGCCGTTGTCGCTGGCGAAGACAATTATCGTATCGTCCGTCAACCCCTGGAGGTCGAGCTCATCCAGTACGCGCCCCAACTGGGCATCCATATAAGTGATATTGGCATAATATTCTCCAGGGCCGCGCGGGATCAGTTTATCCTTGGGAATACCCTCCAAGTCGTAAATGGGTATTATTTCACCCCGGGTATACTGCTGGTACATGCTGTTATATTCAGGCGGGTTCTCAAACTGGCTGTGTGGTTCAGCCATACTGAGCAGCATAAAAAAAGGGGCTCCGGATTTCTGCTGTCTCAGCCAGCGTATGGCTTCATCGGCATAAAGTTCCGCCGTATAACCTTCCTGCACACCCAACGCTTCGCCATTTCGAAAGATGTTCGTTGGATTGCGATTGGTCGGAATTTGAAAAGCGTTGTGACCATAAGCGTAATCAAAGCCGTGGTCCGCGGGCTGTGTTTCCTCCTTATCAGCCAGGTTGGAGTTGAGGTGCCACTTTCCTACCAGCGCGGTGACATAGCCGCGGGTTTTTAATATCTCTGCTAACGTTATTTCCTCCTCTCGCAAATATATGCCTGAATTTTCAGGGATCCAGCTTTTAATCCCGGATCGATAGGGGGTACGCCCGGTAAGCAGCGCCGCCCGCGACGGCGAACAAAGTGCCGACGGTGCGTAGTAATTGGTTAATTTCAATCCTTCGTTGGCCAGCTTGTCCAAATTCGGCGTTTGAATAACCGGATGACCGTAGCTGCCCAGATCTCCGTACCCCAGGTCATCGACATAAATAAGCAATATATTCGGCTTTGCATTTGCCGCGGGACACGCCACAACCCCTGCCGTAAATAATGCCACCGACAGTAGTGTTAATTTTCCAACCAGAATTCGCACAAATTGAGAATGAATAGATTGATAAATCACAGGTGGCTACAGGCTCAGCTAATCAGCAGGCCAACTGAAGGCTGTTACCGCGCCTTCCGAAACGGCAAGCTCACACTTGACCATTTCACCCTTGCGTATGATGACAGGCAGCGCCGCGCCGTCCTGCTCCAGCAGGGATATATCCTCCAGGGGATTGCCGTCGACAACCAGCAGGTCGGCAAACGCACCTTCCCTGATACAGCCAAGCCGGTCCGGTTCCATCAGGATTTCAGCATTGACCGCCGTGGCCTGGTGCAGGATTTCAAACGGCGTCAGGACCTGTTTCCTGATAGCAAATTCAGTGCATTGCCGTACGTGTTGCGCGCCCAGCAAGTCCGTTCCCAGGCCCATTTTCACACCGGCGTCACGCATGAGTTCCAGGCCGTCCAGGGCCTGTGCGTAAACGTGATTGACTTTTTCCTGGCTGGCCGGCGGCAGGCCGTATTCGGCGCCTTCCTCGTAAAGCGCGAACAGTACTGCAAACGTGGGGACAACGTAGGCGCCCTGCCCGGCCACATACTCCGCTGTGTCCCTGTCAATCAGGGTTGCATGTTCGATACAGCGCACGCCGAATTCCACGCAACGTTTAACGGCTTCAGTCGGGTGGCAATGGGCCGACACGTAGGTTTCCTGGCGCGCGCATTCATCCACTGCTGCACGGATTTCATCCTCGGTAAACTGTGTGTGGTGCAGGGGGTCATTGGGGCTGACCACCCCGCCCGAACCCATTATCTTGATGCAATGGGAGCCTTTTCTTAACTCATCGCGCACTGCGCGCCGCATTTCATAGGGATCATCGACGATGCGCGTCAATTTGGTCGAGTAACTCCCGCATGTGCAAAGCTGGTCCGAGGGGTCCACTTCCCAGCCAGGGCGCATATCACCGTGACCGCCGGTCTGTGACATGATCTTGCCGGCATAATAAAACCGGGGGGAGCGCACCAGTCCATGGTCGATGGCGCGGGAAATACCGACATCGCCTCCACCTATATCGCGAATCGTGGTGAACCCGCGTTGCAAGGTCGCATTCAGGAACACGTTGGCATACTGGGCGATATACGTCTCCGGCATCCTGGTAAACGCGGTCGTATCCAGGGTGGGTATAGTCACGTGAATGTGATTATCGATCAGGCCCGGCATCACGGTGCGCCCTGCGGCATCGACCACGTGATGACCTGCGCGGTCAAGATTACCGGCGGAAATCTCCTTTATCTCGCCGTCCGCCAGCAGGATATCGGCGCGATCCGACAAGTCAGGACTGTGTCCGTCAAATATATGCGCATTTTTTACCAGTATCGAAGCTACGGTCATCTCACTCACCTGTTTTAATTTGCAAAAATTCCGGGATCTCCCGTGTTAATTATCCAACCAGGCGAAAGTCATAGAGTTCCCCGGCATCGATTGCCGCCTCACTCCCCCGTTCCGCATCCAGTGTATCCAATGCTGCCTGTAATGTCCCCAATTCGATATGCCCATCCCGCGTATAACAAGGCACAACCAAATCGTATGTTTTTTCGGCAACCTCTTGACTGATATCCATTACGTCCACCAGGATGGAGTGAATCTCAGGCGCTGAATCATGGATGGCGGCCAGGCTCTGCCGGTACGCGCCGACCAGGTTTTCCACCCAATCGGGATCATCCTGCGCAATTTTTTCCGTGGTGGCGATGCCGCTGGTGACAAACCTTATCTCGTCTCCCACCAGGGAAAGGACATTCAAACCCTGACCCTGTATCGTTACCGGCGATATGGCGGAACTGATCAGCGCCGCATCCACTGCGCCCTCGCGCAGCAGGCCGAGACGGATGGCATCATCCCGGGCCGGTTTCAACTCGACATCATTATCGGGATCGAGGCCGTGGTTACGCAGGGTGATACGGTTGAACCAGTACGGCGGGGCAAGCGGCGGATAGGTTGCGATGCATTTCCCTGCCAACTGTTCAACGCTTTCCGTCCCGGCAGAACCATATAACCAGAACATCGGTTTAGTAACGGCAGCCAGATAGACCTTGAAAGAAACATTTTGAGAAAAAGCCGCAGCGCCGCAGGCGACCTGGAAATAATTCGCACCGGGAAGCCTGTCATCCGGCGTGAAGGTGGTATCCACAAGTCTTACGTCCAGACCCGCAGCCGCGTAAAAGCCGCCCCGCTGGGCGACAAAATGGCACAGCAGTTCATGGATATCGAACGCCTTGATACCGCATTTAATGGTTTTCATTTGATTATTTTGCCACAGAGGACACAGAGTTCACAGGGAGCCCTCATGGCCAAACTCCGATATGGTCCACACGATAAACCGGACACCCCCGTATTCCACCCAGGTAGCCGCCAAACAGCGGCCCTGTCCCGCTGGCTAAACTGCGTTGATTCCGACAGGCCCTGTAGACTGACGAGTCCGAGGAACAACTGATTGTGACAATATCATGATAATAGTTATCATATAATGCCCTGACCAATCCCCATTTTTGTTGACTATGCGACACACCCTCGTATTGGCAGTTATTCCTGTTTTTCTGAACCTGTGGTCCTGTAGCCCGGATACCGGCAGTAAACAAGGAGCGGAACGCGGCCGGATGGAACAACAAACTGATCGGCCTAATGTACTGTTAATCGTTGCGGACGACCTGGGGTACTCCGATCTCGGGGTATTCGGAGGTGAAATAAACACACCTAACCTGGACGCCCTCGGACACGACGGGATCCTGCTCACGCAGTTTTATTCCGCGCCCACCTGTTCGCCCACGCGTTCCATGCTGCTCTCCGGCACCGATAATCACCTGGCCGGCCTGGGTCATATGTACGAGGAACTGAGAGCAAACCAGGTTGGTCATCCCGGTTATGAAGGGTACCTCAATTTTCGTGTGGCTTCGCTGGCGGAAATCATGCGTGACGCCGGATACCACACCTACATGACAGGAAAATGGCACTTGGGATTGACAGAGGAAACGAGCCCGCACGCCCGGGGGTTTGAGCGCTCGTTTGACCTGGCACAGGGTGGCGCGGGCCATCTCGGAGACCTGCCGTTGATTGGCCTCAACCCGTCAATCTACAGGGAAGACGGTAAACCTGCCGGGATTCCGGGTGACTTCTATTCGAGCCGCTTTTATGCCCGCAAGCTGCTCGAATACCTTAAAAGTAATGATGAGGATGGACGGCCTTTTTTTGCCTATCTTGCGTTTACCGCCCCTCACTGGCCGTTGCAGGCGCCGAGGGAATCTGTCGGGAACTATGCCGGCCGGTACGATGCGGGATGGGACGTGCTGCAAGGCAGGCGCTTTGAAAACCTGAAGAAACTGGGGTTGATTGAACAGGATGCGGTACCGTTCGACAGGTTGGAGACAGAACCGGCCTGGCAGGATTTGCCGGATGATGAGAAACAGCTTGAAGCGAGAAAGATGGAAATTTTTGCCGCGATGGTTGACGACATGGACAGGTATACCGGTGAAGTAATCGATTATCTGAAGTCTTCGGGACAATTTGAAAACACGTTGATTTTCTTCATGTCCGACAACGGCGCCGAGGGAGCGCACCTGAATATCGGCTGGGAAGCGCTGGAGCGGTGGGCTGAGCAATGCTGCGACAACAGTCTGGAAAACCTGGGGAACGGTGATTCCTATACCTGGTACGGCCCGAACTGGACCTGGGCCAGCAGCGGTGGTTACCGGATGTATAAACAATTCACTACGGAAGGCGGGATGCGCGTGCCGGCAATCGTCCATTTTCCGCAGCAGCTTCAGAAAGGCGCAGTGATAGATAAATTCGTGACAGTCAAGGATGTGCTGCCTACGATCCTGGAATTGACCGGCGTTGAACATCCGGGTTCCAGTTTCAATGGACGCGAAGTTTTGCCGTTGCAGGGCGCTTCCATGCTTTCCATGCTGAAGGGAGAACGGGTAACCACCCATAACCAGGACTACGTGATGGGGTGGGAACTGTTCGGCCGGCGGGCCATCCGAAAAGGCGACTGGAAAATCGTATGGGAACCGGCAGGAATACCCTGGGAACCCAGGGAAACGGACATCCCGGTTGATAAATGGCGCCTTTACAATATTAAGGAAGACCCCGGGGAACTGGTTGATCTATCAGGCGATCAACCGGAAAAACTGGAAGAACTGGTGCAGGAGTGGGAAATCTATGCGCGAGAAAACGGTGTGATACTGCCGGACTACAATGCTCCCTATGCTTCGTACACTGACTGATAACGATAATCGCTACTTCTGTGGCAGACAGGCTGCTTGTTACATATATCCAACCGTTTGCATCTATCTGGTTTGGGCTTGAGAATTAACTGTCAGTACTGCTTCAACGGTCAGTTTCAGATCCAATGCGTGAATGACCTTCAGGATTGTGTCAAATGTGGGGTAACGTTCCCCGGAAAGCGCTTTGTATAGGCTTTCGCGGGACAGACCGGCCTCCTGCGCTACCTTGGACATGCCTTTGGCGCGAGCGATATCGCCCAATGCTTTTGCGATGAATGCAGCATCTCCGTCTGCTTCCTCAAGACAGGCACCCAGGTAAGCTGCCATTTCCTGCGGCGTACGCAGGTGCTCAGCCACATCGTACGGAGAAATAACCGTTTTAGTCATAATGTCTACCTACAAATTTTGTGCCAGTCGCAAGGCTGTCAAGCCACCTGGCATAAAGATCCGTCTTATACAACTCCATCATTATATGATTGTAGCCTCGTGGCTACACACTGTCAATAGTCTGTTCTTGCCACTGTTCTTGCCACGTTAACAACAAACATATGACGCGGCACTATTATTAGCGATGACGACGCATTAATATATGTGAGAATGTAAAATAGTGATGCATCAGACGTGGCAGGCACAGACGCAGCACCCACGAGCAAAATCACCCATGCCCAGGTGTTCGATTTACATCAAATGGAAAGAAAGCAGGCAACAGGATCCCGGAACCCCATTTAGCGGTAATATCACATAAGTAATTTTTTCGCATCCTTGAGGAGCAAAAGGAGTTGATTCTCTTTGATGGGGGAAGGAATGAAACCGAAGCGTTCGTAGAAACCGGTTGCGCCAGGCAGAGGATGGGTCAGCATGGCGCGAACCCCGGCCTGTTCTGCAATGGCCAACGTTCGCCGAATCGCATCCTGCAGTAATCCTGTTCCGATTCCCCGTCCGTGACACTCCCGGGACACTGCCAACCGGGCCAGGATGACCACGGGAAGCGGGTAGCGCCCCATGCCTTTTCGGGCCCGCGCCGGCGCTTCAATGGCGTTGATTTGTCCCACCGTTAAACTGTAGTAGCCGACAACCCTGTCGTCATCCGTTACGATGAAGGTTTTTGCCGAACCGCCGGCCTGCGCCTGGCGGGCATGGCCCGCCAGCCAGTCATTCAGTATCGACTCACCGCAATCAAACGGTTCCATCTGGTGACTTGTATCAAGCGGGACGGGTCGGTGCAGTGTCACCCGCCATCCCAGGGCGCGGGGGTGGAAAATAATCGTTGAAGGCCGGGATTATCGTCTGCCGGCCGTTCCAGCAATTCGAGCAATGTCTGGTAACGGTTATCATCCACCAGGAATAACCGTTGGTCTAATAATGTATCCTGGGCCGCCTGACAGGCGCTTTCAAGAATGAACTCAGTCAGCGTTTTCCGTTTCACCTGCGCGGCCTCGCGGAGGATCATTTCCTGCTCTGGCGTTGCACGCAATCCCAGACGGGCGGAGCGAGCCGGCGCGGTCGGTATCGATGCCGATGGCATGTCATCTATCTCCGTGTATCATCAGACTTTAATGTTAGCACCATGTTTGTACAAATGCCAGCGGAATTTCAGGTAATTCAGGGGAAGGTAATTCAGGGAACATACTTATCGCGGCGATTTACCCACCGGCTTACCCATCTTCGCTTGTTCCTGCTTCCATTCCAGGGCCGCATCGTAGGTGGTGCGCCATCCCACTTGTTTTATATGTCCCTTTTTCCAGCCGGGTTCCCGTTGATGAGCTATCTCCTGCCGATCGATATCCTTGGTAATCCCGGTATGGACAATTTTATTACCGAGTTTGAAGTGGTATCTGTAGGTATCTCTATCTGTCGGCATGGTCGTCTTCCTCAAACAGGATCATCAAAGTATCCGCTATTTGCACAAATTCGATTATATCAAGTTCAGCGAATGAATGGTCGATGCATCCTTTCAAGTCTTTCGCAAAATCCATATCAGGCAAGATCATTTCCTGAGATGAAAGCATTGAAGAAGAAGGTAGTACTGCGAAAGAAGCAAGTACTTTGCGATTCATGATTGGTACGACTCTAAATCGCCAATCTTGCACTAATATTTCCCGCGTAATTTGGAGACACTCATCAAGGCTTGCTTGAATGAATTTCGTGCCGGATTGATTGGTAATCAAATAGATATTTTCTGTTCGGACCGAACCAAGAACGAAGACCTCAGGCAGACCTCCCAGTAAATCAAGTAACACATCCCAGCTGTCGATGCCGAAGAAAATCGATTGAACTTCAGCCTGTGAGAACCTGGCGGCGTTTCGAGATTTGATCTGAAGCCAAATCCGCCGTTCAGACAACTCGATTACACAGTCTTCAAAACCTTCAGGAACCAGGTAGCCGGAAGGAGCCAGACCTGCCCATTGTCGAACGAGGATCAGGGTTGCAACAAGGTGTTGATAGTGGAAGCCACCTCCGGCCCAGGCTCCGTGGCGTGTTCTACTCCATTCAGTTAGAAGGTTGAGGTCCGTCTCGCTCATTACTGGGCAGACTCTCCGTAGCAGGAGGAACCGGGTTGGTTCAGGTCAGGCGATTGCGCCCAAACCCTTCTCCTGAACCAGCGCCAGGAGTTTGAGAGATGCCCCTGCTGGCTGCTTCTCACCGCGCTCCCATTGACTGACCACTCCCTTGGAAACATTCAGGTGTATTGCAAAGACAGCCTGGCTTACATGCTCACGTTTTCGTAACGCACGGATTTCCTCCGGCTTCATCGGAGGCACCGGAGTCAGGCACATCTTGTCGAATTTACGCAGGGTGAGCATGTCCATTGCACCGGCGTCATGCAGGTCGCAGGCGGTCTCATGGATCGCAGCGAAAGTATCACTTCGATACTGTTTTTTCATCGCATTTTATCTCTGTAATTGCTCCGACCTTCAGATATCTGGTAAGTGCCACCTCGTCATAACCAAGCATTTCATCTGCCAGAGCCCTGAAACCTGTCAGTTCGTCTTTCGTGATATTGTGCTGTTTACTCTTCTAACTTTTTATTGTTGCTTGAAGTATTTTATCGGTCATAAAAGTCTTCACATTGTTCGTTATCTTATTGTTTGCGGACTACTGAATTGTTCAACGCGTCTTGAAGCTCCCGATGTTCAAATGCTGAAGACATGCGCTCAATCTCATGTCTGGATAAATTGAATCGGGCAGCCACGTCCCGCCATGTGGACACTGCCTGAGCCACCTCACGGACTATTTTTCTGGCGTCACTCAGGGTCAACCTGAAATGCCCCGCTACGCTCAATGCCAGCTCCAGGGAGGCCTCGTTATCATCAAGATCAATCGCCGTGGTCAGTATGCGGTGACCCGCATTGATTGGCACAGGATTAAGATCAAACGCAGGCGACAACCGCCAGCCATCCTGTTTCTGATAGAGAAAACCATGGTTGCGCAAGTGATCATCCGTATTCGACACCAATACGTTAAAGACGACACGACGCCATAACTGGGCCATGTCCGCGCGCGCTTCGGCGCCATGCCGTTGAAGCGCATCAACTATTTCCAGATAACTGTGATGTTCATGATCCTGCGCGCCCAGCATGCTCATGGCGGACAAGTAAGGGACGCGGGCGCCAGCGATTCTGTCAAAGCGCCGGAGCAGAAGAACAGGCCTCTCGGCAATATATGTTACCTCGTAGTCAGACACAGGGATTCCGGCCGTTTCGGCAAGCTTCAGTACAACTGCCTCCCACAAAACCATGTTATGCTCATCATCACTGCGCGGGAACTTGGCGATCAACAATTGGCCATTCTTGTCCAGAATTGATGCCTTTGGGCGCGCACCGCCCAATGACGCCCCTGGCGCCAGCAGCAGGTTCAGGTCATCATCGCTTTCCGTTTCATTAATGACATTATCAGACGCGGCAAGCAGGCGGGGCAGGAATATCAGGGGTGGAATGGCGCCTCCCCGTCCGCTGTCAGGTTCTGACAGATACGGTCCTTCCTGCTTTTCTGCAAACCGCAGGGCGCCCTGCCTGGCCATATCATTGACTCCAAGAAGATAGTCCCGTTCCATCAATGTACGTTGTGTCTCTCCCGTTTCCCTGGCCCGCCTGTTTTCAGCGCGTCGCATCAGCGCGCGACCCCAACGGTCCGGCGCCGAGTCGCCCATGGCGCCAAACATCCGTTCTGATTGCCTGGTATGGTATGCCCCTTTCCCGAGCGCCAGCGCCGGTTCAAGCGCAAATCTGTGAGATGATGACAGCCACGCTTTATCGTACTCAAATGATGCGGTTTCATGATTTTTGCGCGAACGCGTCCACAGATGCCCGACAAATTGCGGCACACCTGCCAGATCAACATACACGTACACTTCGCCCACGCTGCCTCCTGATGTCGTTACAAGCGTACCCTGCGCGGCAACTTCTCCTCCTCCAGCGCAAGTCCCACCTGGTCATTCGTTGAAGCAGCCAGTTCATGCAAGTGTTCAAGCAGGCCCAGGGCATGAAGCACCATTGCGTAGTTTCCCAGTGCGACACCGCCGTCCCCCCGTTCGATTTTGGTCAGCGTGGCGCGGCTGATGGATGCGCGTTCAGCGACGACAGCCATCGGCAGACGCCTGCGCAGCCTGGCCTTGCGGATATCATCGCCCAGTTCACGTAATGCCCGCTTGACACGTATGGACATGTTATAAGCTTTATTTGGTGTTTGATGCATCATGGTTACAGGTCAAAATAATTTTACGACTAATATTATAGTCATAATAAGCGATTATGCAAAGTATTATGCACTTTATATTACAATGGGACATGATAGGCAGGGACCGCGGTATTGCCGGTAAATTCAGGATTTCCGGCTTAGCCTCCGTTACTTTTTTCGCCGCTCATTAATCATTCTTTCCAGTTCGTTTATCACGTCCCCGGTCGGTGATTCCACCAGGTTGTTATTGACGGAGATCGTATCGGGCGGCATATAGGAGGTAGCGTCGATAATCAACCGGTGGCCCTTGCCACCGACCTCCTCTCCATGCAGTCCCTTGTATTCCTTCCGGCAACGGTCACTGTTTGCAGCGCAGCGGGGGCATTGAAAAGTCATGTTATATTTAATTTGTATTAATGGCGTTATAACAGCCTATAATGCATAGGTTGAACAGTGAGTTAAAGATTGCTGAACATTTTATTTCATCACGAATCCAGGAATATTCCGACCCTCATGAAACAGCTCCTTTTTTCGATTAGCCTTATATTTACCATGCAACAGGCCCAGGCTGACGATCCGCCGCTATACCCCTATCCCGCACCCGCTGACATTACGCTTGAAGACATCGTTCCCGCGGCAGTGGACAACCTCAGTCGCCCGGGATACGTGCCGGGCATGCAACCCGGCGAAAAGGTCCTGATCATCACCGACCGGTCAGTGGACCCGTTGACTGCCGAAGCCTTCTACGTGGCAGCGTGGCGTCTCGGCGCCAGCGAGGTGGACACGATAGTATTGCAGGGCCGCCTGGACGTCACCGACCCTACGGAACTCGTCCTTGAAATCTTCGAGAAAAACCCGTGGCCGCAATGGGTCTGGGACGCCGCCGCGGGTTATGACCGGGTACTGCCGCTGTCTTATATCAACCCGGTCAACCTGATGCCGGCCGTCAACGTTCCCGGCGTCGGTTGGAAAAACAAGTGGGCCCACGATACCGATACCATTTTTCACATGCTGTGGAATACCCACCAGCAGCGCCAGCGGCTTGCCGCCAACAGGGATTACCCCGATGAGCTTGTCTGGGCGCTGATCCGCAAGGGTTATGACACCATGCGCAACGGCAAAAACTTCCACCTGACGGATCCCAATGGCACCGACCTGAAGTGGACGCTGGATGAGCAGATGTGGAGCCGCTACAACGAGTTATGGGGTGATATCGTCAACAACCATTCTCCGCGTATCCACCTGAGCGACAACCCGGACATGCGGGGCGTGTTCGTATCCGACCACCTGCACTCCGGCAGGATCCCTACCATTGAACTGCACATAGATAACGGCAGGGTCGTCAAGGTAACAGGCGGCGGCAGCATGGGTGATTATTTACGCACCGCATTTGAGAAGTACCGGGACGTCCAGTACCCGCACTACCCCGGCCCCGGGGTTGACTGGGTGGAATACGCGGTCTGGGGCTTCTACCCTGTTCCAGGCTATGAACCCCTGCCGGATATCCCGGATATGGCCTGGTCCGGCAAATGGTGGACCTACAACATCGACCTGAAAGCGGGTGTGTTCCACATTGCCGTCGGCATGACGGCGGGCGGATTTACCGCTGAATTTACCGAAGAGCATGGCTACCCCGTGCATCACAAGGACTTCGTGATCTACCGGCCGACCTTAACGGTGGATGGAGAACTGATTATCGACCGCGGCCACCTGACGGCGCTTGATGATCCGGAAATCCGCGCCATCGCCGCCAAATACGGGGATCCGGACAAACTGCTGAAACAGCCCTGGAGTCCTGATCAGGACCCGCGTTTCAGGTAATCAGCCGGTAAAACAACAGGATAGATGGGGTCAGAGTAAAATCACCCCGATCCCGCCACCGACCACGATGGCAGCGATTTTACTCTGACCCCTGGTATCCTTACTCTGACCCCTGGTATCAGAATTTCTGGGAGACTCCGAAGAAGAGGTAGCGCCCCAGCGTATCCCACAATCCCGGGATCGTGTTGCCGTTGCCGAATACCGCCACATTGTTGAAGAAACCGCTGACCGGCGGGTCGTTATCCAGAAGATTGCTGACACCCACGCTCAACGTGGTTTCACCAATACCGATGAACATCGGCGTGTAGTCAACGGACATGTCGATATAGTTCTCGGAACCGGCGCTGAAGCGATCGTTGGCAAACTCATCAACGCCGCTGACATGACGCCAGCCTCCTGCGAATGTCAGGTTCCAGGGCGATGTCCAGATCGCGCCCAGGTTGTGCCGCCACTCAGGTCTGGGACGGGTGCATGTACTGCCATATTGACCGGCACAATCTTCGATGACGGCGCCGGGGGTCAACTGCTGTTCAAATTTCTCCAACCAGGTGCCGCGGAAGGTGAATTCCAATGCGCCGTATTTCCCCGCTTCCATGCTGTAGTTTCCGAAGAAGTCAACCCCGGATGTCTCGAAAAAGCCTATGTTGATATTTGTCGAGACGATGTTGGGCGCGGTCGCGCTGCTGCCGATCCAGAGGTTGCCGTTAGGCCCGCGGTTGACCTGTGTACAGAAGACCGGCTCACCGGTCAGGCCGCATTGGTTGACAATGAATTCCGGCTCTACGTCATCGATCGCATCCAGGATCTCGATACGCCAGTAATCAACGCTGACCGTCAGTCCCGGAATAATATCTTCCGGGGTGATGACCGCACCGACGGTGAAAGTGTTGGCCTTCTCCGGTGTGAGTTCCGTGTTGCCGCCGAAAATGGCGTTGTACTGCCCGGCAGGGCTCAGGGGAATTCTGCCGTACTGATCAGCCGTCACCCCTGAGTTCGCACACTGTGCCGGTGTCTGTATCGGCGACGGCCCCGCACAGGGGTCGACTCCGGACCACAGTCCCAGATTTTCCGGTTCAAATAACTCCCTGATGTTGGCGGCCCGAACTGCGCGGGAATATCCGCCTCGCAATTTGAGGCTCTCTACCGCTGTCCATTCTGCGAGCACCTTCCAGGTATCCGTGGTAACGCCCGGGTTGTAATCGGAATATCGATAACCGACGTCGACAGTCAGGGATTCGAACAAGGGCCGGTACTCCACCAACGGGATCCTGGCTTCAACAAAAAATTCAGTGACACTGACCTCGCCTGATACGGCCTCGGTCGGACCACCTTGACCGGCGCCGTCACCCGTTCGATATCCCAGGTCAGGATTAAAGTCCATTTTCTCATCCCGGTACTCACCTCCCAGGACAACTTGTACGCCGTCCCGCGCCATGGGGCTGACGATCCCGTAGTTGGTCAGGTCACCGGAAACGAAGGCAACGTACTGGTCCTGGTCCAGGTCACCCGTAGCATGCAGGGAAATCCGCAAGTAGTCGAGCGCCTCCTGCGTCACACCCCCCGTTTGAAAGACGTTCCAGGGCGCACAGCCGGGATCGCTGCCATCGATTACGGATTGGCAGGTCGGTACGCCGGCGGCATCGACCACGTCCAGCGCCCGGGTGATGCGGGTGACGGACAGGTCATTGTTATATTCCTGGTTTAAGTTCGTACGCGAGATGTTAACAAACGCATCGTAGCTCCATTGGTCGTCGATATCACCCTTGATACCGCCCAGGACACGATACGAGGTGTGGGTGACGTCGTTGTTTCGAAAGCCGCCTTCGACATTGCGGCGGCCGATATATAACGGTACTACGTCAGTCGGGGACGTACAGCCGATGGCGTCGAACTGCTGGGCCGACAGGAACGCATTGCTGCAGTTCAACGTCGAAGTCACGAAGAATGCTCCCGACGGCGCGATCTGCGCGTTGGTGTTATCCTCCATGAACTGGAATTCCACATACCCTTCCAGGCGCTCGTTAACCACGTAGTTACCGAACAGCCCGGCCGTGTAACGCTCATCCGGGCGTTGAAAGTGATTCGGCGGACCGTAGTTGTATAACGTGAAATCCCAGGGGATAAACTCATCTCCTGAGACCGTATAATCGAAGGTACCATCGAAAGGCGTAAACCGGCCGGTCGGGATCGTTGAGGAACCGGCACAGGTGTCGCCCCCGCCTGCACCACTCAGGGTACAGGCGCTGAAATCACGTTCAGACTGGGTCAGGGCATTGATCTCCCGGTATCCGAGGTAGCCGGTGATATGGCCCTTGCCATCGGCAATGTCGACGCCAAAGGTTACGTTCACGTCGTGTCCGCGGCCGTCAAAGACGCTGTCCGGGGCCTGCTCGAAACCGCTCTCGGCAATTGCGGCTTGAACAGCCTCGTTACCTGAATTGTGATGATGGCCGGAATACTGGTAATCGACCTGGATTCCTTCGAAGTCCTTTTTCATGATGAAGTTGACGACCCCGGAGATCGCGTCCGAACCGTAGGTCGCAGATGCGCCACCGGTCAGGACTTCGACCCGTTCGATCAGCGCGCCCGGCACCTGGTTAATGTCCGGGGCAAGCGCGAATACGTTGCCGAACCCCATCCGGTGTCCGTTGGTCAAAACCAGGGTGCGATCTGAAGACAGGCCGCGCAGGTCAATCGTGGCTGACCCGGTAGCGCCATTGGCTTCATTGGCGGTGAACTCCGGCACCATCGACGGCAAGTCGTTGATCAAGTCCTCTACACGCGTGATGCCACGAAAACTGAACTCTTCCGACTTGACCATGGTCACCGGACTGGATGTTGCCAGGTTCGGGTCCGCAGCGATGCGGGAACCCGTGACGACTATTTCTTCCAATGCTACCTGCTGCCCCTGTTCACTCCAGGAAACGGCAGGGACAGCGCCTGCAAAAATTGCCGGCAGGAGCAACAGAACGGTTTTGGGAATTAGTATGCGCATATAATACAAATGACAACGGCAGACAGGATTAGTAACGTTGCCAACCGCCAGGTAATGATTTTAGCTTCTTACGACTCCATTGGATATGACTCCCGGGCATACCTTGCGGATAATTCATTAAATACGTGGTTAATTGTAAAGAAACTGGTAGGAGAAAATTCCTGAAGGAGCGACCAGGGACCTTGAAATACGCCCCTGTGATGGACAGACGCACAAAAAAGGGACGGAGTGATTACGTATAATCACTGCCGCCCCCTTACTGACTATTACTTCAAATTAACTTGCAAGCTCGACTTGCACCAGGCTGTCGAACACCCTCGGGGCATGCCCCATGTCGGCAAAGTCCGCGGACGATACGACGTTGGCGGTACCTTTGTTCAACTGCCGCCAGTAGCCCAGGGATGATACAACCAGACCCGATCCGACGTCCTCAGTAACCTTGGCCACAACTTCGAAGGCGCCCCGGTCATTGAAGACGCGCACCTGGTCTCCTTCACTGATACCCCGTGCCTCGGCATCCGCTTCGCTGATCATCACGAACTGATCACCCTGCCGCTTGATCTTGTTTTCCATATTCGCATAACAGGAGTTGAGGAAACCGTGACTCTTGGGAGCGATGATATTCAGCGGATATTTCGCCGCCAGTTCCGGGTTGGTCTCCGGCGCTTCCTTTGACGGCACATAATCCGGCAGGTTATCCAGCGGTTCGCTGTTGCCGGGTTGCATGTCCTCGTACATCTGCCGGAACGGCGCGATGACGAAATTGCCGTTGCTTGCAGCTTCCGAGAAAAACTCGCACTTGCCTGATGGCGTCGGGAAATTACCCTCCTTGTGCGGCGCCCGCTCATGCGGTTCGCCGATCTTGATGCGCGCAAAACCATTATCACGCAGGTAGTCCACACTGAGACCTTCACAGGCCGGCGAATCCCAGTCAACGAAATGCTCCAGGCACTCGGAATCGGACCACTTGAAGCGGTCTTCCTCAAAGCCCATGCGCTGGGCCAGCCGGTTGAAAATATCGTTATTGGACAAGACCTCGCCGGGTAATTCGGCACACTTGGTGTTGTAGGTCAGGTAGTTATGCCCCCAGGACAGGATGATATCCTCCATTTCCGCCCCCATGGCGGCAGGCAGGACGATATCCGCGTAGGCCGCGGTATCGGAGATAAAATGCTCGGCCGACACCATGAACAGGTCCTCACGCTCCAATCCCTTGATGATCTTGTCGCCTTCAGGCGCCTGGGTGACCGGGTTGGAGTTCCAGCACATCAGGGACATGATGGGCGGGTCCAGTTCCATCTCGCCGGTCAGCGCCCGGCCTATCTGCAGGTTGTTGATGACCCGCGTGCCTTCCGGGATAAGCTCAGGTTGCGATATCACGTCCAGTTTGTAGGGATGTTCCCAGAACGTCATCTGGTAAATACCGCCTCCCACTTCGCGCCAGGCGCCGGTCAGGGACGGCAGGCAACTGATAGCGCGTATTGCCTGACCGCCGCCCCAGTTTCTCTCCACGGCAACGCCGATGCGAATGGCGGCCGGGTTGTTGGCCGCGTATTCACGCGCCAGGGTGCGGATATCATCGGCAGGGATACCGGTGACTTCAGCAGCCCACTCAGGCGTACGCGTGCTGGCCCGCTCCGCCAGTTCCTTGTAACCGACGGTGTAGTTGTCCACGTAATCCTGGTCAACCAGGTTCTCTTCAATGATGACATTGATCATCGCCATGGCCAGGGCGCCGTCGGTGCCGGGACGTATGGTTACGTGCCAGTCGGCCTGCCTGGCGGTGCGTGAACGGTAGGGATCAATCACAATCAGTTTTGCCCCCCTGTCTTTGGCGTCCTTGACAAAATGCCAGGCGTGCAGGTTGGTGCTGACGCTGTTGCAACCCCAGAGAATAATGTACTTGGAATGGGCAAAACTTTCCGGGTCAACGCCGCTGGTGGGCCCGTTGGTCAATACCCAGGCCGTTGCCGACCCCTCGCCGCAGAAGGTGCGCTCGCAAACCGTGGCGCCCAGCCTGTTGAAGAAGGCATCACCGCCGTTCAGGCCGTGTACCAACCCCTGGTGCCCCAGGTAGCTGTAGGGAGCGATGGCCTGCGTGCCATATTCGTCGATAATGTCTTTCCAGCGGCTGATAACTTCGTTGAGCGCCTCGTCCCAGGAAATGCGTTCGAATTGTTTACTGCCCTTGGGGCCGGTCCGGCGCAAGGGGTGGAGAACGCGATCAGGATGGTAATGGCGTTTCTCATAATCATCGAGCTTTACACACAAGCCCCCGCGCGTCATCGGATGATCCGGGTTGCCGTGAACACCGGTGAGTTTGCCGTCCTCTACTTCGAACACCATGGAACAGGTGTCGGGACAATCATGCGGGCAACCGCCGTAATAGGTTTCTTTCAATTGTGCAGCCATTTAACACCCCCTTTGTGAACAGTCATCAGATTACCGAAATAGCCGAAATAACAGATACCGGGATCAAAGTATAGTATATAAACCGGAAGAGTATGGAATATTTGCATAGCCTGGCTGATACCACGGTAACCCAGGCAATTCCGTTCACCCTCAAGCCGGTAACATTGGCCGCGGCTAGGCCATGCGGTAGCCCACGGCGCGCACGTTCTGGATATAGGACTGCCGGGCCGTATCGTCGCCGAGCTTTCGGCGCAATTGCTTGACGAAGGTGCGGATCCTGTTCGGGCCGCCCCGTTCAGGCCCGCTCCACAACTGGCGAAGCAATGAGTCGTACGTCACTACCTGTCCCGCGTTCATTGAGAGGATGCGCAGCAATTCGTATTCGGTGGCGGTCAGCCGCACGGGACGGGTGGCCACGGTCACCTCTCGCTGCCTGTACGAAATGGCAAGATCGCCGAGCACGAAGCGCTCCAGTTTGGCCTGCCTGCGCAGGGCTGCCCGCACCCTCGCGTTCAGTTCCGTCGCCGAGAACGGCTTGACGATGTAATCGACGGCGCCCTGCTCCAGCGCCCTGGCAATGGTCTCGCCCCGGCTGTAGGCGGAGATGAAGATCACCGGCAGGGCGGCCATCTCGGGTACCTTTTCCATGAGATCGATGCCATCTGTACCGGGGAGGAGCAGGTCCAGCAAAATCAGGTGGGGCTGCTCCGCCCGGATGATCCGGGACAATTCGCGGTAATCACCGGTCACAAGCGGGGAGTAGCCGCCCTGCGCCAGTGCGTCGCGCACGAAGCGGAGCGTCTGTGGATCGTCGTCCACCACCAGGACAGGTGGCCGCTCGCTTCCCTGGCAAGACGGGGGGGCTTGCTCAGCGACGTCACCGGGTTCCTCGGCTACCGGAATCGTGAAGGTGATTTGTGTCCCCTGCCCCGGTCCGTCGCTTGCCGCCCGGATGCGCCCCCCGTGGGCTTCCACAATGCCCTTGCAGATGGCGAGTCCCAGTCCGCTCCCTCTCCCCTCATCGCCGCTTAAGCCCGTGTATCTCCGGAACAGGCGCTGGAGTTGCTCCGGCGTTATCCCTCTGCCCTCGTCCGACACCGAGACAGCCACGTGCAGGCCCTCGTGTCGCGCCGCGACCCGAATGGGTGAGGAGCCGGGTGAGAATCGGGCGGCATTGTTGAAGAGATTATTCAGCACCTGCACGATGCGCCCCTTATCTGCCAGCACCCGGGGCAGGTCCTGTGGCAGGTCAATGAGGATCGCGTGCGTGCTGCCGCCACTCAGGAAGGCATTCCTGGCATTGTCCACCAGCGCGGCCAGTTCGGTTGGCGCGGGTAACACTGACAACGTGCCGGTATCAATGCTGCCTGCATCCAGCAGGTCGCTGATGAGGCCGTGCATGTGATCGGCCTGCTCGTTTATGATCCGAAAGAACTGGTGTGCCTCTACCGTGTTCAGTGATGTCGACGTCTCCAGCGCGGTGCTGGCAGAGCCTTTGATAGAGGTGAGCGGCGTGCGCAATTCGTGGCTCACCATGCCCAGAAACTCTGCCCGCAGCCGGCCCAGTTCCTCCAGCGGGGCCAGGTCCTGCAACGTCACTACCACCGAGACGACATGGCCCTCTGTGGAACGAATCGGTGTGACATTGAGCAGCGTGGTGACGCTCCTGCCGTCCGGGACCGAGAGAACGATTTCTTCAGCGCGCACAGTTTCGGAATCGATGAACGTTTGTGCAAGCGGAAATTCGCTGAGCGAAACCTCGCGCCCGTCGGCGCGCCGGCACGTGAGCACCTCCAGCAGGTCCTCCGCGGAGCGGCCCGGTATACGCAGCATGTCGGCTAGCCGGTTGGCCTCCCGATTGAACGATACCAGTCTGCCGGTCCTGGCGTCGAACACGGCCACGGCCACCGGCGACGTGTCCACCAGGGCCTCGAGGTCGGCCCGCGCCTGCCGCTCGTCCCGGTGCGTGCGGGCGTTGGCGATGGCCGTCGCCGCCTGTGACGCAAACAAGACCAGCACCTCTTCAGCTTCCTCCGTGAACGCCTGTCCGTCTTCCTTCTCGCCGAGATAGAAGTTGCCGACATGCGTGTCCCCGTAATGCATGGGTGTACCCAGGAAGGTTTTGGGCCACGCCACTGCCTCAGAGTAGCTGCGCGCATACGCCGGCAGGTCATCCAGTCGCATGATTCCCGACCGGTCGCGCAAGTGTCTGAAGAGCTGCGGGCCCTCATGCCATTGCTCGAACTGCCGGTGCCCTTCCTCCGTGAAACCCGAACTCACGAAATCCCGAGTCTCGCCATGCTCGTCAATGGTGACGATCAAGCCGTAGGAGACGCCGGTCAGCGCCCGGGCACTGTCCACGATCTCCTGCAACACGGTGTCGACATCGAGACTGGCACTGATGCGCAGGATCGCAGCACTCAACTGCGAGACCCGTTGGCGCAGCGCCGCGTTCTCGCGTGCGAGGTCAGTGTGGTTCGTCATTGGCCCTCCCGGACCCGGCGCAAACACGCGGTGTCACAGTGGTTGCCTGATGCCCTGATGCCGGGCTCTGGCTTATTAATCTGAACGGGCTCCAACTCTAGTGGTCTATAGTGTGAATTTTTCTCACAAACTTCCCGAAAAACTCATAATTAAAAGTTTTCAGTCGGAATATAATAGCAGAGTTTGAACTAAAAGCCACATATACGTGCGGTGTGCATGCGGGCTGGGAATATGGAGAACCGGTTCGTAGTTCGACATCAACGCAGGTGAACAACAGCAGCCATGAGAGTCAGCCATGACCGAAGCAAAACCGAAATACAGTGACGAAGACCTGGACCGGATTGAACGCGAATCCGAGGAGTTAATCAGCGAGGCGCAGGCCTCGCTGGGGCGGGCGCAGGCGTTCTTCAAGCGTCCGGGGCTTGCCGAAGCCGGGACCACGGCCACGGAATTCTTCCGGCGCCACGGCCCGTCCGAGGAGATGGACCGGTTGCGCCTTGAACATCTCGGGGACGCCAACAAGGTGTTGATGCAGGAGGAAAGGCGCCTGTTGCAGGAGCGGCAGGAGGCCGGCGGCGCGCCCGCGCGCCCCAAACGCCGGCGCCGGATGACCCCGATTTAATCCGGCCGGCAACGTTATTTCCGCTTTCGGCAGGCATGGCATTATGACGCGCGACAGAAAACAGCATTACCGTACCCCGGCCGGCGCCGCGCCGGTGGGCGCCGGTGGGGACGCGGCTGGAGACAGACACAGTCTGTCCCCGGAAACCACTGGACCCGGGAACCACAGTCCCCGGGAACCCTACAGCAAACATACAGCAGGCAATATCAGGAGGCAATATTATGAGTGACGTAAGCAGCGTCGGCGGCAGTCAAACAGCACAGCAAGCCCACTCGGATGTAGAATACGTGGGTGAGGGACGGGTGTCCTACGGCGGCGCAACCATGTCCGTGATGGAGGCGGTGAGCATGCTGTTTGTCGAGCGCGCCGAGGTGTTCAGCGGTTTGGCCGCGGACAAGATACAATCATCGCAAGCCAAACTGAAGGAGATAAAAACGGCGCGCGAATTTCTGCAGAAGATGAGAGGCCTCAAGTCAGGCGCCACCGGTGACTCGCATACTGAAATGCCGCAAGATATGATGAAGTGGATGGACAAGAACGATATCGTAAGGTCGGGGGATGGGCAATTTGGCAAAACCTCGCAAGGCGAGTTCGTAAGATACAACAAGGACCAGTGGGACGTCTGCATCACAAACACGTCATCGCACATCGAGACGCAGACGGACTCCAACCAGCTGGAATTTCTGAAACTGAAAAGCACCGTCAACAAGCTGGACGAGGCGGTCAGCGCGTCCAACAAGATGTACGACAAAAACTATGACGCCATCAAGGCGATCTTCAGGTAAGGCGCTGGCCTCCCGGTCCCGGCCATGAGCGAACAACAGCTTGCTCCCGAAGACCTGGCGCTGGTAGCCGATTTTGCCCGGACCGGCGCCGAGTTGCTGCAGGGCAAGGAGGCGCTGGCGGACGCGCGCGGCATCAGCCGCGAGCAGCTGGACGGGCTGTTCCAGTTCTGCTACGACCGCTACCTGAACGGCGCTTATGACATGGCTGCCAGGGGCTTCCGGCTGCTGTGCATCTACGACCATGCCAACGCCGGCAACTGGCAGGGCTACGGCTACAGCCTGCTGGCCTTGAAGGATTACCGCAAAGCGGCAACCTGCCTTGCTTTCGGCAGCCTGTACCTGGAGCAAGGCAGCGGCGCCTGGGCGGACGCGCACCTGCATATCGCCAAGGCGCTGACTCACGCCGGAGAGCCCGGAGCGGCCCTGGAGATGCTGGATACGCTCATGGCGGGAACCGGGGACGGCGGGGTGACGGAAGAGGCGGGCGCGCTGCGCGAGGCGCTGGAAGCGAAGCTGGGCCGGGCCGGCGCATCCGCCTGAGGCATCACAACAGATTAATTCCAGAGGAGGCAGACAATCATGCCCGATAAAGTAACAAGCGGCAACGTTGACGCGGAGATGGTTGCCCGCATGGCCCGGACCGGCGCGGCGCAACCGGCGGCAAACCAGGCCGCCGCCTCGGGGGCGCGGGCGCGCTACGATGCCTCGGGGCAGACGGGAAGGACCGACGGGTTGACCGGCGCCGACAGCCTGATGCCCAAGCCGGAGGTGAAATCCCCGGACAGCATGCTGCTCCTGTTGACGGAAATATCGAATAAAATGTCATCCGAGCGGGCGCAAGCCACGGAAACCACGATAAAAGGCCGCATAGACGATAAAAAGGCAAAACAGGAAGAAATCAGCAAGAAACTCCAGGAGGCCACAGCGGCAAAGAACAGCGCCAAGACCGGCGACATCATCGGCAAGGTTTTCTCCTGGGTGGCGGTCGCATTGCTGTTTGTGGTGGCCGCGGTGGTCTCGGTCGTCTCGGGCGGCGCCGCCGCCGCGCCGCTGTTTGCCGCGGCGCTGATTACCGTGGCAGTGCTCATAGTCGTGCAGAGCGGCGCCATAGACAAAGCCATGGAAGGGGCGGACCCCGGCGCCAAGATAGCCGTCAACGTCATGATCGCGGTCATGCTGTTGATCATCAATATTGCCGCCGCCATCATGAGCGGCGGCGCCGGCTCCGCCGGCGTGGCCAGCTCTGCGGCCGAAGTTGCGGCGACCGGCGCCGAGGTGGCCGCCGAAGGCGCGGCCACCGCCGCGGAAGCCGGCGCCGAGACCGCGGCCACCGCCGCGGAAGTCGCCGCGGAGACCGCGTCCACCGCCGCCGAGACTGCCGCGGAGACTGCCGCCACCGCCGCGGAAACAAGCGCCGAGGCAGCATCCACCGCCGCCGAGACCGGCGCGGAAACCGCGGCCGAAGCCGCCGAGACCACTGCGGAAACCGTCGCAGAAAGCGCATCGACCGCCGCGGAAACCGGCAGCGAAACAGCGGCGACCGCTGCGGAAACAGGGGCCGAGACCGCCGCCGAAACGGCCGAAACCACCACCGAAACCACTGCCGAAACCACCGCCGAAACAACGAAATCGGCCACCAAGGCAGGCAAAATGGTCGCCCAGGTTTCCGAAAAAGCCGCCAAGTACGGCAACAAGATAAAGGGCGGCACCCAGATACTGAGCGGCGCGACAGGCATGGGCAGCGGCGGCGCCGGCATAGAAACATCGGTTAAAGGCTACGAGGCCTCCCAGGCGACGGCCGAGACCAAGGAAATGAAAGCCGCGATCGCCAAGCTGGACGCCCTCAACGAGCAGGACATGGAGACCCTGCGCAAAATCCTGAGCCAACTCCAGGACCAGGTTTCCAATACCACCATGATGCTTGCGGAATCCACCAAGACCACAAAGCGGATATTTACCTCGGTCTGAGGCCCCGGATTGCGCGCACACACGTTAATCAGCCAGGAACCAGTCAATGACAACAGAACTCGAGCTGCCGGATTTTGAATCCTGGACGGACGCGCAGATAGACGCCTTCACGGACAAGGTGATTGAAGCCTTGGACAAGCTGCCCGAGGAAGGCGTGCCCGGCCACGTTTACAGCAGGGAAGAAGTCGAAACCCTGTATGCGGCCGGCTACCAGTTGTACCGGCAGGGCGACCTGAAAAATTCAACCGCGATATTCCAATACCTGTGCATCCATGAGAGCGACGATGCGCGCTTCTGGACGGCGCTGGCCGTTGCCATGCAGAAACAGAAGAAATGGGAACCGGCCATCGACGCTTATTCCATGGCCGCGCTGCTGGACGCCACCAACGTCAGCCTTTACCTTTACGCCACCGAATGCCTGATGACAAGCCGCCAATGGAGCCGGGCCAAGCAGTCCCTGGACGCCTTTTTTACCGTGTGCGGGAACGTGCACGGCGACGGCGACAACCCCGAGGTGCGCCCGCTCATCGACAAGGCGGAAGTCTGGAAAGACGTAGTCGAGTCAAAACTTGCCGGCGCCGCCGAACCATCCTGACTTTCACACATTGGAGATATAACCATGTCCACGCCGACCACTTCCCCCGCTGCCGACAACCTGGAAACCCTGTTGACCGACGACCCGGAAGGCGTTGAACGCGACAAGCTGATGCAGGTCCTGCAGGACTTTGAACAGGAGTTGGACCGGAAGCTGAAACAGGGCTGCCCCCAGGACGAGTACAAACAGGTCAGCGTCGTGTTGAACGGGGCGCGGGTCGCCCAGGCAGTATTGGCCGATTATCACCAGAAATTAAACCATTGACTTGTTCTGCGTCCGCCACAGCCGGTTGCCGGATCATTGTCCTGACCTTGAAAAGGAGCTTTGCCCCGGGCTGAGGCCGGGCCGGACCTGGAACCACCTGTTTTTCTGCCTGCTGGCGGGGCTGTTGCTGTTCCCCGGCAACAGTTCGCCGCAGTCCGCGCACAATACACAGTGGCAACGCCAACCCTTCGGTTTTTACGCCCGGGACCTCGGCCTGGAGGAGTTGCTCATGGACTTCTCCGGCAACCTGTCTGTGCCGGTAGTCATCAGCGACCAGGCGCAACAGCAGCGCGTCAGCGGCAAATTCACCCGGCTCAGCGGCCTGGAGTTCATCGACCTGCTCAGCAGGTCCCATAACCTGGCGTGGTTCTTTGATGGCGCCACGCTGTTTGTGCGCCACGTCAACGAGGTTGCCAGGGAAGAAATCGCGCTGGATACGGAGGCCTTCGATGCCGCCGTCTTCGCCGCCACATACGAGAGCTTTGCCATCGACGGCAATTTCAACCACTGGGACATTATCTTTGACGGGCGCGTCATGCGCCTGCGCGGACTGCCCGAATATGTCGGCTTTGTCAGAAAAATCATCAACTTCAGCAGCGGCGATGAAACGGCCATGCAGGACGCGGTCGGCAGCGACGGCGACCGCACCGTGGTGCGCATGCTGAAAGTCAGGCACGCCTACAACGAGGAACAACTGGTCAACCTGGCCAATATCCTGGCCAAGTCCATGGGAGTCCCGCGCATCGACCTGCTTGCCGACCTGCCCGCGCAGGACGCGCAATCACCCGGTACCGCGGCAGGGGCAGGAGCGGCGGCCGGCGGCGGCATTCTCGGCGGACTGTTCGGCCAGGGCCTGAGCAGCAAGAACGTCGAGCCCATTGAGACGATGGGAACGGCGCCGGGCGCCGCCCCCGCGCCCGAACGCGCGCAAACCGCTGCCGGGGCCGCTCCCGCGCCGCCCGCTGACAACGTCCATTTTGTCTCGGTGAATACGCAGATGCGCAGCATTATCGTGCGCGACCTGCTGTCGCGCATTCCCCGGTACCGGCAGTTATTGCAGGAAGTGGACGTGCCCGATCGGCAAATAGAAATCTCCGCGTCCATCCTGGACATCAACAGCAATTTCAACTCCAATTTAGGCATCAACATCCAGAACAACCAGGCTGAAGGCCTGTTGGAATACACGTATACTCCCTCCGTGATCAACGATATCGGGACGTTTCGCGCCCGCCTTTTTGCCCTGGTCAAGGACGGCAGCGCCCGCTTTGTGACCGAGCCCTCGGTATTGACGCTCAACAACCGCCCGGCCCAGTTCAAAACCGACCAGACCTTCTACGTGCGCCTGACCGGCGACCGCGCGGTGGACCTGATCCCGATTAATTTCGGCACACTGTTGCAGGTTACGCCGAATATCGTGGGCGACCTCATGAATGCCGACGGCGAAGCGCAGGAAAACGCCAAAATCCACCTCGCCATCCACATTGAAGACGGCGTCAGGTCGGCAAGCGCCACGCCAATTGACGAAATTCCGCCGGTCAACAACACGGTCATAGACACCGAAGCGCTGGTGGAGCAAGGCGCCAGCCTGCTCATCGGCGGCTACCAGGTCAACAATGAAACCGAAGGCAGCGCCGGCATACCCGTGCTGAAAGACATTCCGGTGCTGGGCCTGCTGTTTTCCACCCGCTCAAAAACCAGCACCCTGAACACGCGCTACTTTGTGATCACCACGCGCATCGTCGATTATGAAACGCCCGAAGACGTGCAACGGGAGGACGAAAAAGCCAGCGCCAGCCTGTCAAGCTGACGCGCGAGGGAAGCTGGGGGAAGGCGCCCGCCGGGGACGGACTTGAAGACCGCCATCCCCGGTTTTTTTGCATTCCCTGACGGATTTTGTCGTTATTACCTTTGAGAAAACGGAAACCGGATAGTGTGTGATTACATCATTACGGTATCACTTTATCTATTGAACGGACCCAACTGGAGTGGACTCTTCTCCTTTAGTCCTCCCGCCGGTTGTGCTATATTCCTTTCATCTTGACGACAGCGCCACAACAAGGAGGATTTCCCATGGCCGACACCACACAAGAACCCCCCGCTACCCCTGCCGAGATCTGGAACATCCTGCGCGCCGTCTCAAAGGAACAGGAGACGTTGGCTAAAGAACAGGCCGCGTTATCCAGGCAGCAGCAGGAAACCGACCGGCGGCAGCAGGAAACCGAGCGGATGATACAGGAAACCGAGCGGATGATACAGGAAACCAGCCAGCAACAACAGGAAACCGAGCGGCTGCTGAAGGAACAGTCCCGGGAAGCCGACCGGCGGCAGCAGGAAACCGAGCGGTTCCTGGCGCGGCAGGCAGCGG
>JAPOQU010000088.1 GCA_026710545.1 Gammaproteobacteria bacterium
AGGATGGGGCCGCCAACACGTACATGGGCTGTGCGGGTTCCGAAGTCGTTGTAGTTGAGGCCTACATTGCCCTCAAAGGTATCGCCCGGGTTCGCAGTAACATAGTTGACCGCACCGCCAAAGGTTGATCGTCCAAAAGCCGCGCTCTGCGGGCCTCGATAGACTTCAACCTGCTGAAAACCGAAAAAGCCGATGGATCCCGCGGAACCGAGAACCGGAATGCCGTCAACAAATGAGGGCACCTTGGTTCGATGGGGAGCGACGTCATTCGCCTGGATTCCGCGAATACTTGGAAGCGCCGCGAGCCGGTCCTCCTCTTCGTCAAAGTGAAGGCCCGGAACCATTTCATACAGATCGTACAAAGTGGTGATGCCGGCGTCCTCGATCAAGGTTTCGCTGAATACCGAGGTAGATACCGGGACATCCATCAAGGATTCCTCGCGTTTCCGCGCGGTAACCACGATTTCTTCCAATGCGAGAATTGCGTCGTCTTCTTCCTGAGCGATTGAAGGCGCCGTATGGAGCATGCACACGGAAGTGCCCGCAAACAGCAATCTATTGAGATTCTTCATCTAATTCACCCCTGCCTGGTTGTGTTCGGTTACCCCAAATATCATCGACCGATCAGCTCGTTGCGAAAAGGCAACATTTGGCGGTCAAACTGCCCTGAGAAGACTATACAAGCCAAATGTGGAGAGAAAATGGAGATTGGCGACTTGAGCGTGAGCGCCGGCGGCGAAACCGCGCAAACTTCATATGCGAAATTACTGCTCCGTCATCTCCGTGCGAGTACCCCATCGCTGGTACCGCAGGGCTTCGTCGCCACAGCGTTGCAGATGAAGGGTACGGGCCTGACGCTCGTTGGGTGCGTCCACGGGGCCGCCCAGCCAGCTTGTCGGACCCGCCGTGAGACATAGCTCGGGATGTTGGGCTGATACAAACTGGCCGTTGACCCTTAGTTCGAAGCTCTGTTCTTCAATGTCGGCGCATTCGGTTAGCGTGATTGTGGCTCCTGGCTCGGTACCATCGAGTTGAGCGCACAGGTCCACTGACAAGATGCGGATTTTTCCAGCGGCGATATCGTCCGTATCCATTGCCTGATCGGCTGTCAGCTCCCCCAGAAAGCTATAGCAGGTGTGGGTCTGAAGAGGTGTATCGAGCTGCATACCCTGTGGCGGACCGTTGGTGTCGATGCAGTAGTGATTCAAAATGCCGTCGATACGATCCAACAGATAGACCTCCACGACTTCAGCCGACAACTGAGCGGACATGGAAGCTGTTGCCAGTGCAACAGTGGCCAGCAAGGCCCTACTGATCGGGCTCATATGGGTTCCCTGACGAAGGTTTGTAGTAAATCCCCAATATTCATCGTCGGTCCAGCATCAAATCGCACCGGCACAGTCGTACGGCTGAATTTCCAGATCTGGGATATGTTGCCACCATTTCTTTGTCATGGCCGGCGTCTTCATCATCAGGGGATCGACAACCACTTGCGAGTAGGCGAGTCGATTGCGGTCTGCACTCAGGTGGAAGGTTTCATGCGCTTGCATGTAGTCATCTCCATCTACACCGCCTTCGCGATAGATGATTGTTTCAACGACCAGCGTATCGCCCAACCAGTGGCCCCTTGAATACCCGAGATGATCCTTGGGAAATTCTGCAGGGATGGGTTTGCCGGGGTCCATATGGACGGTGCGGTAGGTATCCAGGAACTCCAATCTGATTTCAATCGTATCCCCAAGATCGACGAGTGCCATCGGATAGGGCTCACCGAAAATGGACAGGGCCTGCCTGGGAGAGCAATCGTGCCGATGGGGCCGGCCTCCCAGTCCCGCGGCTTCCTGTTCGGCCTGGAACGCGAGTGCATGGTCAGTCCAGTCGTTTCCTCTGTTACGACCGGCTCCATGGCTCCCGTCGGCTCCGTAGATGACATGCCAGCTACCGAATATGGAGGTTGGGCGCCTGGCAATATCTTCCTCAACCACACCGCCGTGGAGCGCGTCGGTGGAACCGATGACTTCTCCGGTCCATCGGCGTCCTGCCGTCCTCGACATGATCACTTCTGTTTGATCGGGTAGCAGCAGGTGATTCACAAAGAT
>JAPOQU010000089.1 GCA_026710545.1 Gammaproteobacteria bacterium
CCGTAACGGGCGCCTGTTGCGGGTTGAGTACACCCATTGAATACCTGTATATATTAATCTTGCGTGCCAGTGCCCTTTGTCGGGATGAACGGGCCTGAATGATGGTCTGCAAGAACAATCCTGACACCCAAGTCCGACAGAGTACTAGTCAAGGCAGGAGGGTAAGCCACCGATCCGCTGAGATTATCCACTGCGTCATCCCTTTGGCGCGACGCTTTTGACACACACCACTCTCATGCAGCAGTTGCACCGCCACCGGGACTTTGAGCTTCTCCTGGAAATACACGAGGTTTGGCGCGAGTTCTTCGCTGGACGCTTTACATTCTATTAAACAGAAGGGTTTTCCCCGCTCCGACAGGACGAAATCCACTTCCCGCTTTTCTTTATTCCGGATGAAGTTAAGGCTGATCGCCCTGTTTCCTTGTGCCTGCCACACCTGTACTGCCTTGAACAAATGCAGCGCAACCAGGTTTTCAAAACGGATGCTGTCGTTCTCAATTTCGGCCCAGTCGAACAGGTAGACTTTGGACTCTTTACGCAATGCCCGGGCAATGCGGGTCGCATACGGGGTAATACGGAACAGGTAAAAAAACTGCTCAAGCAACGCAATCCAGTCACGGGCAGTCTCAAAGGCAACGCCAACGTCCTGCCTAAGCGCGTTGATCGAGAGCGGATTACCAATGCGCCCGGGAATGAGATGAGACAGGTGCTCCAGTAAGGAAATATCGCGGATCGCGCTCGCATCGCGAATGTCTTCCCGGACAAGCAACTGCTTTCGTTCTGCGTACCACAGGTTATAAAAGTCGGCTCGTCCCCGGTTGAATGGTTCGGGAAACCCGCTGAACCGAAACAGTTGCTGGTATGCGCCACGTCGGTCCCGGGAGTCGGTTGGCGGATTGTCCAAGCCTTGCTTAAAGGCGGTAAAGGTGTTCAATTTCTCACTGAGTTCACCTACACTCAATGGCAACAAGAGGACGCTGAAGTAACGTCCAAGGAGACTGTCTCCGCCTTTTTTGAAAAGGTCCAGCCGCCCGCTACCTGTTACCAGAAATTGAAACTCGTCTTTATACTGGTCATACACTCCCTTCAGGTAATTCTTCCAGCGGGCATACTTGTGGATCTCATCAAGGACGACCAGAAAAGGCTGGCCAGGCTCGCGGTTTTCTTTTTCCAGGAAAGCGGGGTCGGTAAGTATTCTTTTCTGGTGCGGCAGGGTGTCCCAGTTGAGGTACAGGCTTTGGCTGAACTGCCGCTGGTAATGCTGCGCCAGGGTCGTCTTACCGACCTGGCGCGGTCCGCTGACAAACGCCATCTTGTTGAAGTCGGCAATAATCCTGTCAACCAGTGTGAGCAGTGTACGTTCAATCATCCCTATATTTTAGATAAAACTCTAAAATAGTCACGACTTTTTTAGAGTAAGGTCGAATTTACAGTTTATCTCAAATTTATGTATTCCATAATAAGGCAAGGCCAACCGATCCTGACCCCGTTGATGTCAGCCGGCAGACACTACACCGGTACTTTCTGGTAAAATGCGCGGCCTGAATGGGAGAAACTGAATGGAACAATTCAAAGGTACGACGATCCTGTCGGTACGCCGCGGCGCTAAAGTGGTCGTTGGTGGAGACGGCCAGGTGTCGCTTGGTGATACCGTGATGAAAGGCAATGCCAGCAAGATCCGCAGGCTTTATCGTGAACAGGTACTGGCCGGATTTGCCGGCGGGACTGCGGATGCGTTTACCCTGTTTGAACGCTTTGAGGCCAAACTCGAATCACATTCGGGGCAGCTGGTGCGCTCAGCCGTTGAACTGGCCAAGGACTGGCGTACGGATCGCATGTTGCGGCGCCTGGAGGCCATGTTGTGTGTCGCCGATAAATCCAGCTCGCTGCTGATTTCAGGTAATGGAGACGTGATAGAGCCTGAAACCGGGATTATGGCCATCGGTTCGGGCGGGTCTTACGCCAAGTCTGCCGCGCAGGCGTTAATGGAAAACACTGAACTGGATGCACGCGCAATTGTTGAGAAGTCCCTGGCCATTGCGGCAGATATCTGCATTTATACGAACAGCAACATCACGATCGAGGAACTGCCCGCGGAGGGAGCAAAGAAATAATGGAAGAACTGACGCCGAAACAGATCGTTGCGGAACTGGACAAACATATTATCGGCCAGGATTCAGCCAAACGGGCAGTTGCAATCGCCCTGCGCAACCGCTGGCGCCGCGCCCAGGTCGACGAGGGATTACGCAACGAGATTACGCCCAAGAACATCCTGATGATCGGGCCTACCGGCGTGGGGAAGACCGAAATTGCCAGGCGTCTGGCAAAGCTCGCCAATGCCCCCTTTATCAAAATCGAAGCAACAAAATTTACCGAAGTGGGTTACGTGGGCAGGGACGTCGAATCCATCGTGCGGGACCTGGCTGACGTTGCCGTGAAGATGACCCGCGAAGAAGAGATGGAAAAAGTGCGGGACCGCGCCGAACAGGCCGCGGAAAACCGGGTGCTGGATATCCTGTTACCGCCCGCGCGGATGGGTCCTGAAGAAGAACAGGGCAATTCGACCAGGGACAGGTTCAGGGCGATGCTGAAAAGCGGTGAGCTGAACGACAAGGACATCGAGATCGAGGTGAGCATGCCGGCGATTGGTGTAGAAATCATGGCGCCGCCCGGAATGGAAGAGATGACCAGCCAGTTGCAGGGCCTGTTCCAGAGTATCGGCAGTGAAAAAAAACGTACCAGAAAACTGAGGATAAGGGAGGCGCTCAAGGTGCTTGCCGAAGAAGAGGCCGCGAAACTGGTGAACGAGGATGAGATCAAGGTCAGGGCGCTGGAGAACGTGGAGCAGAACGGCCTGGTCTTTCTGGACGAAATCGACAAGGTGACGCGCCGTGCGGAGGTCAGTGGCGCAGACGTTTCCAGGGAGGGTGTGCAACGCGACCTGTTGCCGCTGGTGGAAGGCTCCACGGTGACGACCCGCTACGGCATGGTTAAAACGGACCACATCCTGTTTATTGCTTCCGGCGCGTTCCATTTTTCCAAACCTTCCGACCTGATTCCAGAACTGCAGGGACGGCTCCCTATCCGTGTGGAGCTCGATGCCCTGGGGGTGGACGAGTTCAGCCGCATCCTGGTTGAGCCCGATGCGTCCCTGACCCAGCAATACACGGCGCTGATGCACACTGAACGGGTCGAGTTGTCGTTTGCCGGGGACGGCATTGCGCGCATTGCCGAAATAGCCTGGCAGGTCAACGAATCCACGGAGAATATCGGCGCCCGCCGTTTGCACACGGTTATGGAACGCCTGCTCGAGACCTTGTCGTTTGAAGCCCCCGACCAGGGGCTAAAGTCGGTCAGGATCGACGCCCGGTACGTGGAAGATCACCTGGACGAATTGATCAAGGATGAGGATTTGACCCGGTATATCCTTTAAAAATCAATCGAGTCTGCCCCCTTTTATGTTTACCCTGACCCCAAGTATTCCGTTGTTATGAGGCCTGTATCCGTCAGCCTGAAGAAGAAGTCCCGGTGCCTGGTACTGGAGTACCCGGATGGAACAAGCTTCAGCCTGAGCTGTGAACTGCTGCGGGTCTATTCGCCCTCTGCCGAAGTACGCGGGCATGGTCCCGGCCAGGAGGTATTGCAGACAGGCAAGGAGAACGTGAATATCGACGCGGTTGAGCCGGTCGGAAGTTACGCGCTGAAGCTGTGTTTTGACGACGGGCACAATTCCGGCATATATACCTGGGATTACCTTTATGAACTGGGAGAAAACCGGGAGCGGCACTGGCAGTCCTACCTGTCGGCATTGGAAAAAGCCGGTTACACGCGCCGGTTGCAATGAACCGGCCGGTTGATTTTGGTTACCAGAGGGTCTCGCCGGACGAGAAAACCCGGCGCGTGGACGAGGTATTCAGCTCGGTTGCATTCCGCTATGACCTGATGAATGACCTGATGTCATTTGGCATTCATCGCCTGTGGAAACGCTTGTGCATCCACCTCGCCCGTTTGCAGCCCGGGTCCGTGGTGCTCGACGTCGCATCCGGGACAGGCGATTTGGCTGCCCTGCTGAAGCAGGCAGGTTGTGGCGTAGTCATGTGTGACATCAACGAGGCCATGTTGAAATACGGCAGGGACAAGATGGTGGACCAGGGGCTGACCAACGCCATGCATTATGTGCGCGCTGATGCGGAACGGCTCCCGTTCACGGACAACTCCTTTGATTGTGCAACCCTTGCCTTCGGTCTGCGCAACATGACGCACAAGCTGTCCGCGCTGCGCTCCATTCATGCCAAGCTGAAATACGGCAGTCCGGTATTTATCCTGGAGTTTTCCCGGGTGACCTCTGATGTGTTGAGACGGGCCTATGACAGGTATTCGTTTCACGCGATCCCCGCGCTGGGAAAATTGATCACGCAGGATCCCGACAGTTATCGCTACCTGGTAGAGTCGATCAGGATGCACCCCGACCAGGAAAGTCTGAAAACGATGCTGGAAGATGCCGGTTTTTCCCGTGTCGATTACCTGAATTTGTCCGGCGGAATAGTTGCCCTGCACAAGGGTTACAAATTATGAAAACTACGACGTGTCTTCCATGCGGGGACGGACTTAAGTCCGTCCCCTGAGTATTCCTTATGAATGCTTTGGAACGCCTGCTTAACCGCCTGCTGTCCCTGGACGGGGAGACTGCCGATGATCTCGCCGGGTTGTCAGGCAAGGTAATCCAGCTTGAATTGCTCAATACCGGGCAGCCCGTCATAAGCTTGATCGTTAACGAACACGCCATCCGGGTTGACACGGATTATGCCGGAACGGGTGACGTCCTGATCCGGGGAACGCCGCTTGACCTGCTGGTCTATATGCGTTCATCGGCTGGAGACAGGCAGACCGTGACGGGAAACATGGAAATCAGGGGAGACCTGGGTCTGGCACAGGATTTTCAGCGTTTGCTGCGCAGCTTCGAGGTCGACTGGGAAGAACAGGCAGCCCGCCTTGTTGGCGATACCCTGGCCAGGAAAGCATCCAATATCGTTGCCATGGGCGCAGACTTTTTACAGCACCTGAAAAGTAAGATAGAGATGGACCTGAGCGAATACGCCTTGTACGAAACGGAAGTATTGCCCGAGCGGGATGAAATAGAACACTTCAACCACTCGGTAGATACATTACGAGATGATCTGGAACGCCTCAAACAAAGATTTCACAGGTTATCCGCAGATGATGCTTAATTATCCGCAGATTACGCAGATGCACGCAGATAAAAAAACTTTACGTGTGACAAATCGCCAAATTCTGGAACTGTGCAGAAATTGCAGCCTGGGATATGCCAACACCTGGCACGGCAGCCTGAAAAACCTATGGATTATTCCAATATCAACTGATTTCATCTGCGTTAATCTGCGTCATCTGCGGATAAATTCAAGAAAATGTTGGGTATAGGACAAATATTGAGGCTGCTGACCATCCAGCGCGTCCTGCTGAAACACGGCCTGGATGATCTGGTCTTTACCCTGCACCTGTTCCGTTCGGTCAGGTGGCTGCAGAAACTGTTGCCCTGGAACTGGTTCCGGAAGACAGGGGAACCCATGGGCGTCAGGCTGCGGCTGTCACTGGAAGATCTGGGCCCTATTTACGTCAAGTTCGGTCAATTGTTATCTACCAGGCGCGACATGTTGCCGGACGACATTGCCATGGAGTTGGCCAGACTGCAGGATAAGGTCCCGCCGTTTCCCGGCAGGATTGCCAGGGATATTATCGAACAGGCTCTGGGTAAAAGAGTTGAAGAAGTATTCCGGGAATTTGATGAAACCCCGCTGGCATCCGCATCGGTGGCCCAGGTCCATGCCGCCACGCTCAAGGATGGCCGGGCAATGATCGTCAAGGTCATTCGTCCTGAAATCAGAAAAGTGATCGGCCGCGACCTGGGTATCATCCGGATAATGGCAGAAACCCTGGAACGCTATTCCAGGGACGCAAGACGCCTGAAGCCCAGCGCGGTCGTCGCCGAGTTTGAGAAGACCTTGTTTAATGAACTGGATTTAATGAGGGAAGCAGCCTCGGCGTCCCAGTTACGGCGTAATTTTTCCGACTCGGAGGTGTTGTACGTCCCGGAGGTGGTGTGGGAATTGACGAACCGGGACGTGATGGTGATGGAACGCGTGACCGGGATATCCGTCAGTGACGTGGCGGCGCTGGAGCAGGCGGGGGTAGACCTGAAATGGCTGGCTGAACGCGGCGTGGAGATTTTTTTCACCCAGGTTTTCAGGGACAGTTTTTTCCATGCGGACATGCATCCCGGCAATATCTTTGTCCAACCCGAAAGTGACGGTCATGCCCGTTTCATGATGGTGGATTTCGGCATCATGAGTTCCCTGAGTGAGTATGACCAGCGCTACCTGGCGGATAACTTCCTGGCGTTTCTGAACCGTGACTACCAGCGGGTTGCCGAATTGCACATTGAATCGGGCTGGGTCCCGCCTGAGACCCGGGTGGACGAGTTCGAGTTCGCCATCCGCACGGTCTGTGAACCGATGTTCGACCGGCCCATCCGCGAACTCTCCATCGGTACGTTGCTGTTGCGGTTGTTCCAGACGGCCCGGCAGTTCAACATGATCATCCTGCCGCAACTGGTGCTGCTGCAGAAGACCCTGGTCAACATCGAAGGACTGGGCCGCCAGTTGTATCCCGACCTGGATCTCTGGGCGACGGCCAGGCCCATTATGCAGCGCTGGATGGATGACCGCATGGGTTTACGGGCCATGCTGAAGGGAACCAGGGACACGGTCCCCTACTGGCTGAACCGGCTGCCCCGGTTTCCCCATAAGGTAATGGATCTTGTTGACCGCCTGCAGGACGGCAAATTCCAGGTGGAGTTGAAATCAGGCGAGGTCGACGAACTGCGCCGGGAAATACGCAGGAATAACAGGAATAATATCCGTGTGATCATCGGTTGCGCCCTGGTGCTGGCTGCCCTGGTGAGCTACCTGACCGGCCCCGGCGCCTGGATAACCGCGGGGTTTCCCCTGTTGCCCCTGCTGCTGGGCGCGGCCGGCGCCTGGCTGGTTATAAGGGTATTGAGCGAACCGTAAAGATGGACGGGGTCAGAGCATTTGCTCTGACCCCGTATATTCAGATATTGAAATTTGATAAACGTATATTATACTGACGACACTCCAACTAATTTCAGGGAAGATATATATGGCTCGATTACCCCGCCTGTGTTTGCCAGGTGTTCCTCAACACATTATCCAGAGAGGCATAGACCGGCAGGCTTGCTTTTTGTCAGAGAAGGATTTTGTTGCTTACGCCTACTGGCTGGACAAATCTGCCAGAGAATATCAGGTTGCCATTCATGCCTGGGTATTTATGACCAACCATGTTCACCTGCTGGTAACACCGCTGACCGAAGAGGGCTCATCTCGTATGATGCAGTCCTTAGGTCGAGATTACGTTCGCTATTTCAACCATACATACGAAAGAACCGGCTCACTTTGGGAGGGACGTTTTAAGTCCTGTTTGGTAGACGCCGAAGATTATCTGTTGGTATGTCAGCGTTATATCGAATTGAACCCCGTCAGAGCAGGCATGGTCGCGGCTCCTGAAGACTATACATGGTCGAGTTATAAGGCCAATGGATTAGGACAGCAGATCAAGCTTTGGACGCCTCATCCTGTATATGTTCAACTGGGTGCGACGGCAAGAGAGAGGGCGGCTGCGTATCGTGAGCTGTTTATCGGGTATATTGATGGCAGATTGATTGATCAGATCAGAAAGGCTGCAAATCGGGGCACGGTTTTAGGGAATGATAGATTCAAACAAAATATTAGGGGTCAGAGCATATGCTCTGACCCCTAATATGAATAAAGTTAAACCCTATCCGTTGAAAAATGAAAGAGTATGGCAATGACCCAACTAAAGCGATGCATTTTCGAACCGATCAGCGAGATATTTGAAGCGGTGCGTCTTCTAAATGAGGTAGTATCAGCGCATCTTGAAGGGCGGTCTAATGAAGCTGAAAGGTTGCTCAGAAAGGCAAACATATGGGAGATCCATGAATGGTCGGAAAAAATGTGGGGTAAGCAGCCTAGAGATTGGTCCGGCTATGATCCAAATCCACCCCCTGTCCTTCCTGAAGAACGAAGAGCGCCCGAATACATCCCTGTTGGTGTTAAAAAGGAAATCCTTAAAAGAGACGGCTACATTTGCCGTTTCTGTGGAATTCCTGTTATTGATAAGAGGGCGAAGAAAATTCTGAAACAAGCATATCCGGAAACAATTCCAATCGAAAATAATATGTCCAATGAGGGAAAGCATAAGGCTTTTCAGGCAATGGACCGGAATCCAGATCACCTTCTTCCACGGAGCCGGGGAGGTACTAACACCCAGGACAACTTAGTCGTCGCTTGTGCTCCTTGTAATTGCGGACGTGGAGAAAGAACTCTCGCTGATATGAAACTTGAGGATCCCCGTCGCCGACCAGTCCGCAAAACCCCTCTGCAGGGTCCCAATGGTTGGACGGGTCTTTCTCAACTGATGTAGGGATTAGAGTAAAAATAATCAACAATAAACTAATACAATCTACGATATTGACTACATTTTTACTCTAACCCTAAATATGACAGATACTGATCCCCTATCCCTTCTGAATAGCACGCTGGAACGATGCATTCCGATTACTCGAGCCATGGGTATAACAGCGGACAGTTATGACGGAAACCGGTTGAGGTTGAGCGCGCCTGCCTCCCCTAACCTGAATGACAAGCTGACGACCTTCGCCGGCAGTTCCTATTCCATCGCCGCCCTGTCCGGGTGGAGCCTGTTGTATGTGAAACTGGTTGAGCGGGGAATTGACGCTGATATTGCCGTATATAAAGGTGAAATAAACTACATCAAACCGGCGAAAGGTGATTTTTTCGCAATCTGCGCCACACCTGAACCGGAATTTATCGAAGATTTTTTTGGTACGCTGGCAACCCGGAAGAAAGCAAAGATAACTCTCAACGTCGTAGTTTATGATGCCGAAAGTCCGGTCGTGGATTTCACCGGAAAATACTCGGTAAGATATTTGGGGTCAGAGCAATTGCTCTGACCCCAAATTTGCAAATTTCCCTACTCCGCTTCGGCCGTCAATATTTGCAGGCCTTTCAGGACGTTCAGGGCTTGCTGCAGGGTATAATCTTCAGTGATCCGGGTCACGGGCACCTGATCTGTTTCCTCTGTCTCTTCGCCCCCGGATTCGGCATCAACCTCACCCTGTTCTTCCTCCGCGTTGTTATCCAGGTGCCTGCTCAGGTTTTCCTCGGTAATAATATGTGCTTCTTCGTTTTCCAGGGATTCAACCTTCACCCGGGCAACGACCACATCCGGTTCTATTCCGGAAACCTGTATGGAACGGCCTGAAGGCGTGTAGTAGCGCGCGGTCGTCAACTTCAGGGCTGCGGCATTGGCAACGGGCAGTACTGTCTGGACCGAGCCCTTACCGAAGGTTTTCTGACCCATGATGATTGCGCGCTTGTGGTCCTGCAGGGCGCCGGCGACGATTTCAGATGCGGACGCGGAACCGGCATTCACCAGGACGACCACTGGCGCATTATCCAGCAGGTCTGCCGGTTTTGCGTTGAATTTTAACCTTGAATCATCGATGCGGCCTTCCGTATAGACGATAAGACCCTTGTCCAGGAACAGGTCGGATACACCGACTGCCGCGCTGAGGATGCCGCCGGGATTATTCCTGAGATCGAGGATAAGACCGTTCAGTTTGCCGTCGTTGTCCTGTTTCAGTTGTTGCAGACCCAATCTTGCGTCTTCCGCCGTCCGGGTCTGGAAATGTGAAATTCGCAGGTATCCGAACCCCGGCTCCAGGGTCTGGGTCCTTACGCTTTTCACCTTGATTACATCCCTGGTGATGGTAAATTTCAGCGGTTTTTCAACACCGTCCCTGATTACGGTCAGGGTGATATCGGTGCCGGGTTCACCCCGCATACGCGTCACCGCATCAGTCAACGACATCCCTTTCACGGGGGTCTCATCCAGGCGGATGACCAGGTCGCCGGACTGCAGCCCTGCCTTTTGCGCGGGAGTATCATCGATGGGCGAGATTACTTTTATAAACCCGTCTTCCATGCCCACTTCTATGCCCAGGCCGCCAAACTCTCCCGAAGTCCCTTCCTGCAGGTCCAGGTAGGCATCTGCGTCGAGGTATGATGAATGCGGGTCCAGACCTTCCAGCATCCCCTTTATTGCGTTTTCCAGGAGAACGCCGTCTTCCACGTCTTCCACGTAGTCTTTCTTTATCTTGGCAAACACTTCTGCAAAAGTCCGTATCTGGTCAACGGGTAACTCACCCGCCCCGGGGCCGGGGATGGTTTCGGCGGCGGCGAAGCGGCCGAGAAAAAACAAGCAGATGATGACTGCTTTTAATGGGTTCATATTCATGCTCGCAATTATATGTCAGGTCCTGCACCACAAAGTGGGGTTCAACGGGTTTCCCTCCCGCCTGATCTCAAAATAGAGTCCGGGATTGTTCTGGCCTCCGGTATCTCCGGTTCTTGCAATGGGGCTGTTCTTTCCTACCCGGTCTCCGGCTTTCTTCAGTAAAACTTCGTTATATCCGTACAAGCTCATAAATCCGTCGCCATGGTCCAGGATAAGCAACAGTCCCAGGTTCCTGAACCAGTCGGCATACACCACCGTGCCGGAACTGATGGCATGCACGTCGATCCCGGCGTCGGAGGCAAAGATAATACCCTGAGACTTGATTTTTCCGCTTTTCTTCATCTCCCCGTACCGGGTGATTATCTTACCACGGACAGGCCAGCTTAATTTTCCCTTAAGGCTCACAAACGGCGTTTCATCTTCATAGGTCTCCCCGGTGCGTCCCAACCTGGCGAGCAAAGCGTCCAGTTCCCGCTCGGTTTTCAGCAGGGCCTGCAATTGCCTGCCCTGGTCATCGATATATCGCCTGGACCGGACGAGCAGTTTCTCCCGGTCCTCTCGGTATGCGGTCAATTCCGCCAGTTTTGCCTGTTTACCGGAGCGCAGGGCAAGCAACTGTTCTGTCTCGGCATGTATTTCTTCCTGCAATGATTTGAGTTGTTCCTGCGCGGACCGGATCGCTTCTATCCGTTTTGCCCTTGCCCGGTTTAAGTAGTCATGGTAGGCCAGGGCCCTGCCGAACAGCGCCGGGTTTTCCTGGTTGAGGAGCAGTTTTATGTAGTCGTTGCTGCCGATCCGGTACATGGCCCGCACCTGTTCGGACAACAGGTCTTTTTCCGAACGCAGGTTTGCGCCAAGCCGGTCGAATTCTTCGTTCAGCCCCGTCAGCCTGTCCTGCCCGGAGTCGATATCAGAGTTGATGCGCCTGACTGCCGTTGCCACCCCGGCGGCGGCAGTTTCGTATTTCTGCAACTCGGCCAGTATCAGTTCCACCTCGTTTTCAGCAGACTTGATCCTGGTCTGAACGGTCTTGATCTGCGACTGGACCGCCTCCATTTCCTGTTCCGTAGCAGTCGCCTCATCACCCTGTCCCGAGACCGGGAATGCCAGGCAGAGCGCAATAAATATCCGTGTGATCTCCGTGTCCTCTGTGGCAAAAATGCGGGAAACAATCAACGAAGTCTGAACAGGGCAGTGCCGGTCATCTCTTCCGGTTTTTCCATACCCATGATATGTAACATTGTCGGGATTACGTCGCACAAGGCCGCGGTAGTGCTTGGCGCCACCTCGGCGGCGCGGCCGACATAAACAAACGGCACCAGGTTGCCGGTATGGGCCGTATGCGCGTGTTCCCTGACTTTTTCCGTGATGAACGAACGCATTTGCTCGGCATTGCCGTGGTCGGATGTGATCAGGATCTCACCGCCGGACTTCCGGGTCTGGTCGACTATTTTTCCGATACATGAATCTATGGTTTCCACCGCCTTGACCGCCGCATCGAAGTTACCCGTGTGGCCCACCATGTCCGCATTGGCAAAATTGCAGATGATCACGTCGTATTTATCTTCGGCTATGGCCGCCAGCAACCGGTCCGTCACTTCGACCGCGCTCATTTCCGGTCGCAGGTCGTAGGTTGCCACGTGCGGGGACGGCACCAGTATCCGGTCTTCGCCCTCGAATATCCGCTCTTCGCCGCCGTTGAAGAAGAAGGTTACATGGGCGTATTTTTCCGTTTCCGCGATACGCAGTTGTTTCATGCCCGAATTTGCCAGGTACTCGCCCAGCACGTTCTTTAACTGTGCCGGCGGAAACAAGGCCGGGAAATCAAAGTCTGAGCGGTATTCGGTCATACTGATGAACGCGGCCAGGTCTATGGGCTTCCCGCGCGGGAAACCATCGAAGTCAGCTGCCGTGAGTGCTTCGGTCAACTGCCGGGCCCGGTCTGACCGGTAATTGCTGAAGATAACCACGTCACCCTGTTCGACACGGGGGATAGTGCCATTCCGCGGTACGATGACGGTGGGTTTTACGAATTCATCCGTCTCGCCGCGGGCGTACGCCATGTCCACGGCGATAAACGCATCAACCGAGCTGAATTCAGCCTCACCGGCGGTGATCAGGTCATAGGCAAGCTGTGTCCTGTCCCAGTGATTGTTGCGGTCCATGGCGTAATAACGGCCGACCACGCTGGCAAAGCGTCCTTTGCCGAGCTCCAGCATCTTCAGGTAGGCCTCGTCCATGTACTCTTCAGCGCTCTTCGGCGGCGTATCCCTGCCGTCCAGGAAGGCGTGCAGGTAGATTTCCCTGACGTCATACCCGGCAGCAAATTCCAGCAGGGCAAATATGTGTTCCTGGTGGTTGTGCACCCCACCAGGGGACAGGAGGCCCATGAGATGAACGGCGCGGCCTTGCTGCGCGGCGCCGGCCAATGCCTCTTTCAATACCTGGTTATGAAAAAAAGACCCGTTTTCTATGGCCTTGGTGATGCGGGTAAACTCCTGGTCGACTATTCGTCCGGAACCGATATTCATGTGGCCGGTTTCCGAGTTGCCCATCTGGCTGGGAGGCAGACCCACGTCCATACCCGACGCGTTAAGCAGCGTGTGCGGATAATTGTCCCATAAATGGTCCCACACCGGTTTCCTTGCGCTGTGAATCGCGTTGTAGGCGGTATTCTCCGAATAGCCCCAGCCATCGAGGATGATCAGTACCATAGGACGATGAGTTGAGTTCATGGCGCAGGAGCAACAGTGTCGGCTGTAATGTAATCGGCAGAATACGGATAAGGGTGGTATTTTAAACAGTCAACAGGGTCCAGGCAACAGCTATCACGGATTGCGGTTACCCCCGCAGGTTCCCGCTGAATCCTGTATAATCCGCCGATACCTGATACTCGACACCCTGTAACTGAATGGAGCGATTACCTGAATTCATTGCCAATCACCTGGGACTGGTGTCTTTGTTCGTTGCTGTCCTGGCCCTGCTGTTGTGGAATATCTTCGGCTCTTCGCTGTCCGGACTCAGCAAAATCGGGCCGTCTGAAGTCACGCGCCTGATGAATAATGAAAAGGCGTTGTTGCTCGATTTGCGCACCAGCGCCGATTTCTCTTCAGGACATATCCTGAATGCGCGCAATATCCCGGCCGCGGAACTGGAAGGAAGGCAGAAAGAACTGCAGAAACACAAAAACAGCCCCGTAATTTTATGCTGCAACCGGGATTCGGACGGCATAAAAGCAGGTCGCATTCTGAAATTTGCCGGGTATGAGAAATTATATTCCCTGAAAGGCGGGCTGGAGTCCTGGCGCAACGCAAACCTGCCGGTGACCCGCAAGTAAATCAGTGGGGCCTGACCCTATTGATTTATTCTACTTTAACTATTCGAATCCGAGAGATAACCGATGGCAGACGAGCAGGAAAATCAACAACCGGCAGCGGCAGATACGAACACGCGCGGGCAATTCGAAATCCAGAAGATTTACGTGAAGAATATTTCGCTGGAATCGCCCAGCTCCCCGCAGATTTTCCGGGAACAGTGGAGACCTTCCGTACACATGGATATTGCCAATTCGGCTGATGAACTGGGTGACAACCTGTACGAGGTGACTTTGTCAGTTACCGCGACGGTCAGCCACGAAGAGAAGACGATCTACCTGGTGGAGGTGCAACAAGCCGGCATTTTCCTCATGGCCGATTTCCCCAGGGAGATCATCGGACGCATGGTCGCAACCGTGTGCCCGAATATCATGTTCCCGTTTGTGCGGGAAATAGTGTCCGACCTGGTCACCAGGGCAGGTTTTCCCCAGTTGCTGCTGACGCCTGTTAATTTCGACGCCTTGTATTTGCAGCATCAGCAGAAAGTCGCGGCCGAGAAGGAACAAACACATTGAATGAGGCCGGTACGGGCAACCGGGCGTAATGCAGCAAGACCCGTAGACTGTAAATCAAACCATTGACGGCAGGGGACGGCGAGATATGCAGACTGACTCGATAATGGTTGCCGGCGCCGGTTCCTGGGGGACTGCACTGGCCCTGGTGCTGGCGCGTAACGGGCACCGCACTTACCTCTGGGACAGCCTGGACACCCACCTGGACAAGCTGATAACGGAGAGGTGCAATAATTACCACCTCCCCGGCCATTCTTTCCCGGACACACTTAGCGCGGTTCCCCGGTTTACGCCATTACCGGAAGGGCTGGGGCATATATTAATCGTCGTACCCTGTGCCGGGTTGACAGACGTACTGGAGAAGTTGCGTTCCCAGCCTGAACGGGATTACCGGATTTGCCTCGCCTGTAAGGGCATTGAACCCAAAACATTGCAATTGAACCATGTGCTGGTCGAGCAATATCTGCCGGGGGTCCCCGTCGCGGTCCTGTCCGGCCCGTCATTCGCTAGGGAAGTGGCAGAAGGCCTGCCGACTGCGGTGACGATTGCCGCCCGCGAACCGTCTGTCGCCGCTGACTTTTCCGCCTTGTTCCATTGCGAGGTGTTCAGGACCTACACCCACGACGATATTGTCGGCGTCCAGGTAGGCGGCGCAGTGAAAAACGTCATGGCAATCGCCGCCGGCATTTCCGATGGTCTGGGTTACGGCGCCAACGCCCGGGCCGCGCTGATGGCCAGGGGGCTGGCTGAAATCATGCGCCTGGGCCAGGCCCTGGGTGGCAGGGTCGATACCCTCATGGGACTTGCCGGCCTGGGCGACCTGGCATTGACCTGTACCGACGATCAGTCCCGCAACAGGCGGTTCGGCCTGGCCCTGTCCCAGGGCAAGAGCCCTGAACAGGCGATGGCGGAAATCGGCCAGGCAGTCGAAGGCGTGCATACCACCCGGGTCGTCTGTGCGATGGCCGAACAACACGCGGTGGACATGCCCATCAGCAGGCAGGTTCAGAACGTCATTGACGGTAAAGTCAGCCCGCACGAGGCGGTACATGAACTGCTTGCCCGGGAACCCAAACCTGAAACAGGGTGATTTAACATGGATGCACAGGATACACAGGACAAAAAAAATAAAATATTTTTAGAGAAGTAAATGTAGTTTCCAGGCAGATAATGGCCTGAAAGGAGAATCAATATTATTCTTTTACATCCTGTATATCCTGTACATCCATGTTAATTACTTGGCTTTTTCCCAGGTCGTTGCAATAATTCGACGGTAACCAGCAGGAGAACCGCGACCAGGATCAGGAAGGTCGCGGCGGCCAGGATGGCCGGGCTGATCTCTTCCCGGATTCCGGACCACATCTCGCGCGGGATGGTACGCTGCTCGATGCCGCCCATGAACAGCATGATGACCACCTCATCGAGTGACGCGGCAAACGCGAACAGGGCGCCGGAAATGACCCCCGGGCTGATGATGGGTAACTGTACCCTGAAGAAACTGTATGCCGGTCCGGCTCCGAGACTGGCAGCCGCGAGCAGCAGTTCGCGGTTGAAACCGGCCATGGACGCGGTCACCGTGATGACGACAAAAGGCGCTCCCAGGACCGCGTGGGACAGGATCAGGGCGGTGTAGGTCTGGGTCAGGTTCAGGCTGGAATAGAAAAAGAACATGCCCGCGGCTGTGATAACGATGGGTACGATAAGAGGGGAGATCAGCAGTGCGGTGAGCGGCCGGCGCCAGGGCATCGCCGGGCTGGACAGGCCCAGGGCAGCCAGTGTGCCCAGGACCGTTGCCAGGGCCGCTGCAGAGAACCCGATGATGGCGCTGTTGAGGGCGGCGCTGCGCCATTGTTCGCCGAAAATGACCTGTTCGTACCAGCGCAGGGAATAAGCGTCCGGGTCCAGTTCCAGCATGCCCGTGGTGAAAGTAAAATAGGGTTCGGCGTTAAAGGACAGGGGGATAATCACCAGGATCGGCGCGACCAGGAACAGGAACGCCAGGCCGCAGAACAGCCGCAACGCCGTGCTTCCCGGACTAATCCGCATTTTCTGCCTCGCTCACGCGGTCCGGAGTCATGCCCCCAGCCTCATTCGATCCAGGCCCAGCACGCGGTCATAGAGCAGGAACAACAACAGGACGGCGACAAACAGTACACAACCCAGGGCAGCGGCCAGGCCCCAGTTCAACGAGGTCTGAATGTGGTAGGCAATGAAGTTGGATATCAACTGGCCGCTCTGGCCGCCCACCAGCGCCGGGGTAATGTAGTAGCCGATGGCCAGGATGAATACCAGCAGGCAACCGGCCCCGACACCCGGCAGGGACTGCGGCAGGTAGACCTGGCGGAACGCCCTGGGCCAATTGGCGCCCAGCGACATGGCGGCCTGCATCTGCACCGCGGGGATCCCGCGCATGACTGAATAAATCGGCAGGATCATGAAAGGCAGCAGCACGTGCGTCATCGCCACCAGGGTGCCGGTCATGTTGTGGATCATGGTAAGCCGTTGCTCGTCGGCGACGATTCCGACGCGGACCAGCAGGTCGTTGACCACACCCTGCTGCTGCAACAGTACGATCCAGGACGTGGTGCGCACCAGCAGCGAGGTCCAGAACGGCACCAGTACCAGCACCAGCAACATGCGGCTCATGCGGGGTGGCGAATGGGCGATTAACCAGGCTACCGGGTAGCCTATCGCCAGGCACAGCAGGGTAATGACCAGGCTTACCCGGATGGTCTTGATGAACAAGGTTCCGTAAATGCGGCGGTCCTCCGGTTGCCGAACGACCCCGCCGTCGCTGTCCAGCGTCAGGTCCAGCGCGTTCAGGTAGTAAATGGGTGTCACACGCGCCCCGGTCCGAACCAGTGCCTGCCAGATATCCGCTTCACCCCAGGCCGGGTTTATGTCCGGTAGTGTTTCGGACCAGGGAGCATCTCCTGCGCGTTTCAGTGCCCTGCCGCTGCGCATGATCACGCTGCGCATTCCGGAGGTGTCCCGGTTCAGCCGGGTGGCGAGCCTGCCGATTGTCTTTTCTTCCCGCGCCAGGCCAAGTTCACGGGCCGCCAGCGCGTACACCTGCTCCGCCGGCAATCCCGTACCGTCCCACTCCTCCAGCGCAGCTAAGGTTTCCGGCATTATGTCGGCGACAAGCGGATCGTACAGGCTGCGCATGAACATGCTGCCCAGGGGCGCAACGAACGTCACCAGGATGAACGCGGTCAGCGGCAGCGCCAGCAATATGGCGCCGGTGCGGGCTTTGTTTAACATGTCTTTACCACAGATCTATCCGCAGATTACGCAGATTAGCGCAGATAAATCATTTAACCAACCAGGCGGCGAAGCGCTCGTTCATCTCGTCCTGGTTGTCGGCCCACCATTCCGGGTCTTCCAGGACTGCGTTGCTAATGTTCTGCGGCGCATTGGGCAGGTGTGGTTCCATATCGATACCCGTCTCCAGGTGCTTGTCGACCAGCGCCAGGGATGAATGGCGCAGGGGACCATAGGAGATATACCTGGTCAGGTTGGCCAGGGACTCGGTGCTGGTGGCGAACGCGACGAACTGGCGAGCCAGTTCCAGCTTGGGTGTGCCGGCAACGATAACCTGGTAACCGAACGCCAGCAACTGGCCGTCCCAGACGATGGTCAGCGGTTGATTCTCCAGTGCCCAGGCGTTGAAAATCCGTCCGTTGTAGGCTGTGCTCATAACGACCTCACCGTCGGCCAGCATCTGCGGAGGCTGCGCGCCGGCCTCCCACCAGACGACCTGGTTCTTGACAGTGTCCAGTTTGCGGAAAGCGCGGGCGATGCCTTCTTCGGTGGACAGGAGTTCATAGACCCGGGCGGACGGAACACCATCCGCCACCAGGGCAAATTCCAGGTTGGCGTTGGGCGCCCGGCGCATGCCTCTGCGGCCCGGAAACTTCTCAAGGTCGAAGAAGTCGGCCATCGTCGCCGGTTTCTGTTCGGGGAAGCGGGTGTCGTTATAAGCGTATACCGTGCTGTAGACCAGGTTCTTCGCACCGCATTCCACGTCATAGACGTCCAGGAAATCCTGCGTTGCCGGGGTGCCGTCCGGCGCCGGAGGGAGGGTTTCGTAGTCGACTGTTTCCAGCAGTCCCTCATCACAACCCAGCAGCGCATCGCCGGCTTCCATATCGACCACGTCCCAGGACACGTTGCCGGTCTCGACTTGTGCCCTGACCTGGGCGAGTCCGCCGTTGTATTCATCCAGCTTTATCTGAATGCCGGTCTCCTCGACGAAGCGCTCGTGGTAAGCCTTGACGGAACTCCTGGCATAGGAACCTCCCCAGGACACAACGGTGATAAACTGATCTTCCTGTGCGTTGACCGGTACAGTCGACAACATCATGGTTGAAGTCCAGGCAGCGCAGAGCAGGACAGATGTCTTGATGGTTTTCAACAGAATTCTCCTATAAGTTATTTGAATACTTGGGGTCAGAGCAATTGCTCTGACCCCAAATTTGTGTTAACGGTTGTATTACGGTTAATGGGTTGTGGTGATGCCTGTTTCAGGTCCAGCGCACGGCAATCGGTGACCAGCCAGCCCAGGGTGACCGTGTCTCCCGGCAGGATCCCGCCGTGGCCGATGACATTGGGTATTTTAACGATAAATTGACTGCGCCCGAGCAGCGCGGCATGGATGCGCAGGTGATCGCCCATGAAAATAATATCTTCCACTTCGGCTTCAAAGCAATTGGGATAGAGGTCAGGCGGCGGGTTCAGCGCCACCCGCTCGGGGCGGATAGTGAGACAGGTGTGAGAGTCGTTTTCATCGATTGCCACGGGGAAAGCTCTTATGATTTGACCTGCCACTTCCACCTGGCACTCATCGGGATCGTGGTTGACTATGCGACCCTCGACCTGGTTGTTCTCACCGATAAAATTGGCTACGAACAGGCGTTGCGGTTCCTCGTACAGGGCTTCCGGCGAAGCCACCTGGCAGATGCGGCCCTGCTCCATGACTGCAACCCGGTCCGACAGCACCATGGCCTCACCCTGGTCGTGGGTTACGTAGATCATGGTTACCTCGAGCCGCTGTTGCAGGCGGCGGATCTCGTACTGCATTTCCTCGCGCAGGCGCCGGTCCAGGGCGCCCAGGGGTTCGTCCATCAATACCAGGTCCGGTTCAAATACCAGGGCGCGGGCGATCGCGACGCGTTGCTGCTGGCCGCCGGACAGTTGCGCCGGCCGGCGCTCAGCGAAGTCCCGGAGCTGCACCATGTCCAGCGCCCGCATGACGCTGCGGGTTATGTCGTCCCTGGGTAGCCGCCGCGCCTGCAATGGGAATGCAAGGTTTTCGCCGATCGTCATGTGGGGGAACAGTGCATAGTGTTGAAACACGACGCCGATGTTTCTCTTCCAGGGCTTGACCTGGTTGACCGGGCGGCTGTTCAGCCAGATCTCGCCGCTGCTGGGTTCCTCGAATCCGGCCAGCATCTTCAGGCAGGTCGTCTTGCCCGATCCGGATGGCCCGAGCAGGGTGACGAATTCGCCGCGCTCGACACTCAGGCTGAAGTCCAGGACCGAGAATGTCTGCCCGTCATAGCTCTTGCTGACGTTGAAGAATTCTACGAACGCGTGGCTGGTCATAAATCTACAGGATCATTTAACATGGATGCACAGGATATACAGGATAAAATATTTTAAATCTTGTTTTTGCAGTAAACTGCTTGAATCGGGGCTGAAATTATAAATTAACCGAAGCGCCCTTATTATAATATCCTGTTCATCCTGTGTATCCATGTTAAATTTAAATAGTTCTGTACATCCATGTTGAATCTTCGCAACAAGCTTGCCACAGACTTCTGCGGGATGCAGTTCGACACGCCGCTGGTTTTATTGTCGGGCTGTGTCGGTTTCGGCGAGGAATATACCCGGGTCAAGGGTTTTTCCAACCGGGATGCCGGCGCTGTTTGCCTGAAGGGGACGACGCTGGAGCCGCGCCTTGGCAACCCCCCGCACCGCATTGCGGAAACATACCTGGGTATGTTGAATTCCATCGGTTTGCAAAATCCGGGGGCGAGACGGGTAGTGGATGAATACCTGCCGGAACTGGATTTTGCCGAGACGCGTTTCATCGCTAATGTCTGCGGTTCCACGATAGAGGAATACGCGGAAGTGACCCGCATCTTCCATGACTCACCCATCGACGCCATAGAGGTCAATATCTCCTGTCCGAATATCAAGGAAGGCGGCGTCAGCTTCGGCAACTACCCGGAGATGTCAGCGCAGGTCGTCTCGGCGTGCCGCAACGAGACCGACAAACCTATCATCACCAAGCTCTCGCCGAACCAGACCGACATCGTGGAAAACGCGCGCCGCTGCATTGACGCGGGCAGCGACGCCCTGGCGGTGATCAACACCGTTACCGGCATGGCTGTCGACCTGGACACACGCGAGCCCGTTATCGGTACGAACCAGGGAGGGTTGTCGGGTCCGGCCATCAAGCCTGTTGCGCTGCTCAGGACCTGGCAGGTCTACCAGGTATGCAGGGACAGGAACATACCGATTATCGGGCAGGGCGGCATTACCACCGCAAACGACGCCCTGGAATTCCTCCTGGCCGGAGCCAGCGCCATCGGTGTCGGCACAGCTTTGTTCTACGACCCCCTGGTCTGCCAGAAGATCAACGCTGGCATCGTGCAATACCTGGATAAACACGGCATTGACAGTGTGACTGATCTGGTGGGGACCCTGAATGTGAAAACATGATTTATCCGCAGATTACGCAGATGAACGCAGATGATTTGAAGTGAAAAACCAATCCGGTGTCATTTGTCGGGGGTACGTGTACTACGATTCAGTATTGGAAGTGCGCTTTTAGCTGTAATCAAACAATTAGGGCAAGATCATACTTTCGGTCATAAGTAGAGGGGTTTTTATTCCAAAGAGGTATAAATAAGCAGTGAACTCCTGGATTTTGTGGGGATCATAGCAGTATTCACCCTAAAATGAGGAGATACCCATGAGTTTACTGGCCCAATTAGCGACGATTGACGACCCGCGGCGTGATATCAACAAGAAGCATGCGTTGTTGGACATTCTGTTTTTGACGGTGAGTGCGGTATTGTCGGGGGCGGAGGGTTGGAAGGATATCAAGGAATTTGGTGATGAGAAGCTGGATTGGCTACGTCAATACCGGCCGTTCGGTAATGGGATACCGGTGGATGATACGATAGCGCGGGTGGTGCGAGCGATAGACCCGACGCAGTTCAACCGGGCGTTCATTGCCTGGGTGAATGAGGTGCGGCGGGCGCAGGGGCAGGAGCAGATTGCCCTGAACGGGAAGACCTTGAGGCGTTCCCATGACGGGGAGAAGCAGGCCGCCCTGCACAGCATCACGGCCTGGGGGCACGAGTGTGGTCTGGTCTTGGCACAGATGAAGTCATCGGGGAAGAAGAACGAACAGGCCTCGGTGATGGAGATGTTGGAACTGCTGCAGGTGGACGGCGCGCATATCACCGCGGATGCGATGAACACGCAGAAGAAGATTGCTCGGAAGATACACGAGAAAGGCGGGGATTACACGTTGTCGCTGAAGGATAACCACAAGACCTTTCAGCGGGAAATACAGGCGTACTTTCATAAGGTTACACGCGATGACCCGGACCGGGTAGCCGTGTATGAGGAGGTCGATGGGGGGCATGGCCGGGTGGAGCGGCGCACCTGCCGGCAGTTGCCGGTGAGTGACTGGGTGAGCGAGGCGGCGAAGTGGCCGGGACTGCAAACGGTGATAGAGATGGAACGGGAACGGCACCTGCCGGGGCAGGCGGTGGAAACCGAGACGCACTACTATATCAGTTCCTTGCCGGTGGATGCGGTCCGGGTGGCGCGCGGCATACGTCAGCATTGGGAAGTAGAGAATAAAGCCCATTGGGTGCTGGACGTGGCGTTCAAGGAGGACGACTGTCGGATTCGCAAAGGGGACGGGGCGGAGAACGTGGCGATTATCCGGCGCTTCTGTCTGAACCTGGCGCGCTTGCATCCGCACAAGAACAGTATGCGGGGGAAACTCAAGCAGGCCGGGTGGAGTGACACAAAACGGGCTGAAATCCTGTTTGGACAAGCCGGATAAAAGTATGCGGTTGCCCTAATCAAACAATCACCGATACCATTAAATTTATAAAAAATCTGTGTTATCTGCGTTAATCTGCGTAATCTGCGGATAGTTTCTCCAGGCGCCTTAAGAACACTGTCATCTCTTTTGCCGCCTGGACGTCGCCCCGCTCCGAGGCAATTTCGATACCTTGTGTCAGCGCGGCCACGGCAGCCGGTATCTTCCCGGCGGCGCCCAGGGTGCGGCCGTATATTTTCCAGGCTGCCGAGTAGTTCGGGTCCAGTTCAACGGCCCTGGCCAGGTGGGGTTCGGCCTCGGCGTACTTCTTTTGCTGAAACAGCACATTGCCCAGGGTGAAGCGCAATAGCGCGTTGTCTTCACCACCGGCCAGCATCGCTTCGAGTTTTTTTGTATCCATCGATTTCTACTGGGGACAGAATTAATTCTGTTCCCGAATTTACACAGTATCTATTGGGGACGGATTTAAATCCGTCCCCATTGTTTGCTATCTCTTTTGTCCGACCAGCATTGCTTCGTTTCTGAATCCCTGTTCGGTGTCACCTGTCGTTCCCTCCTCGTGGTAGTAGATAATGTGCAGGGACTGGAACAGGTGCAGCAGTTCGTTGGGCTGCAAGCGGTACGCGGGATTTTGCGGGCCGGAATCCGACACTTTTTCCCGGATGAAGGTCTGGTAGAAAAGTAATCCCCCGTCTTTCAGGGCAGCAATGATAGCGGGAACGATTGTTCTCTCCAGGTAGCGGCTGACCACGATAATATCAAATGACGCCGGCGCCGGCGGGTCGGCTGCAACGTCGCGCTGTTCCGTGTTGAGCGGCGCCCCGCTCCGTCCTGCCTGCTCTGCCAGCCGTTGCAGCACCACTTCGGACAGGTCCCAGGCGCTGGTTGTATAACCCATGCGCGCAAGATAAAGTGCGTTGGCGCCGCGCCCGCAAGCCAGGTCCAGGGCCAGTCCGGCGGCCGGCAGCAGGTGCGAGTGGGCGGACAGGACCCGGCAGGGCTGCCCGGCTTCCGTATCCTTTTCCGTATAGATACGATCCCATTTGCGTTGGTCGGCCCGGGTCATTACTTACGCCAGAAGGTCGGCGTCATCAGGACCAGCAGGGTGAAGATTTCCAGCCGCCCGAGCAGCATGGCAAGACATAGCAGCCACTTGGACATATCGTTGATGCCGGAATAATGGGCGCTGACATCACCCAGTCCCGGTCCCAGGTTATTCAGGCATGCGGCCACCGCGGAGAATGCCGTGACCTGGTCCAGGCCGGTAGCCATGAGTAATATCAGCAGCAGGGCGAATATCGCCACGTAAGCGGCAAAGAAGCCCCATACCGCGTTGATAACGGCTTCGTCGACCGGTTTGCCGCCGAGTTTGATGGGAATAATGGCGTTGGGATGGACCAGGCGCCTGATCTCACGCTTGCCCTGCTTGTACAGCAATACTACCCGGATGACTTTCAGGCCTCCCCCCGTCGAGCCCGCGCAGCCGCCCATGAAACTGGCGAAGATCAGCAGGACCGGCAGAAACGTCGGCCAGGTCTGGTATGCGGTCGTGGTAAAGCCGGTAGTCGTTGCAATGGATACTGACTGGAAGATCCCGTGGCTGATCGCACTTTGGGTGTCGTCGTAGTTTCCAAGAGAAACCAGGTAAACGCAGGTAATGACACAGAGGACGAACAGGACACCGAACAGGGCTTTTACCTCCGAGTCCTTGCGGTAGGTATTCAGGCTCAATGAACGCCAGCTGACGAAATGCAGGGTGAAGTTGATGGCGGCTATCAACATGAATACCACTGCAATCGTGTTGATCAGCCTGTTGTCGAAATAGCCGATACTCTGGTCATGGGTCGAGAAGCCACCTATGGATACCGTGGAGAAACTGTGACTGACGGCGTCGAACAACGACATCCCGGCAATCCAGTACATGAGCGCGCAGGCAATCGTCAGGGACAGGTAGACATACCACAGCGCCTTGGCCGTTTCGGTGATCCTGGGCGTCAGTTTCGAGTCCTTGATCGGCCCCGGGGTTTCCGCACGGTAAAGCTGCATGCCGCCGATCCCCAGCATGGGCAGGATGGCCACCGCCAGCACGATGATGCCCATTCCCCCCAGCCATTGCAGCTCCTGCCGGTAGAACAGCAGGGATTTCGGCAGCTGTTCGAGACCCATAATCACCGTTGCGCCGGTGGTGGTCAGGCCGGAAACGGATTCGAATAACGAGTCGGTAAATGTCATGTCGGGGAAGGACGCGAGCAGGAAGGGCATGGCGCCGACCAGGCCCAGACCTGCCCAGAACAACACCACAACAACAAAGCCGTCACGCAGGCGTAATTCCCTGTTAACCCGGTGCACCGGCAGCCACAGGAAGGCGCCGATGCTGAGAATCAGGAGGAAGCAGAGCATGAATGTCTTGACTGTCTTGTCCTGGTCCGACAAGGCAATGGCAAGGGGGGGCAGCATGGTGGTACTGAACAGCATCATCAGCAGCCCCAGTATTTTCTGGATGACGAGTAGTTGCATTTAGCCCCGAAAATGCATCTGGTGGGGGATTACAGAAATGTTACCTTGACCTGGAACAGTCTTTCCACTTCGGGCACGCGTTTCTTGTCGCCCACCAGCAGGATGACATGATCTTCGGATGCGATTACCGTGTCGTGATGTGCAATCAGCACCTTGTCGTCGCGGACTATGGCGCCGATACTGGTGCCGGGCGGCAGGGGCAACTCTTCAATCGACCTGCCTACGACGTCGGACGTTGTTTTATCGCCGTGCGCGATGGCTTCCATGGCTTCCGCCGCGCCGCGCCGTAACGAGTGCACCACCACCACATCACCTTTGCGGATATGCGCCAGCAGGCTGCCGATGGTAGCCTGTTGCGGTGATATGGCAATGTCGATTACATCACTCTGCACCAGGTCGACATAGGCTGCCCGGTTGATCAACGCCATGACCTTGTGCGCGCCAAGGCGCTTCGCCAGCATGCAGGAAATGATATTTGCCTCGTCGGCGTTGGTCAGGGCGCAGAAAACGTCGGTATCGTCTATATTTTCTTCGATCAACAAATCCTCGTCCGCAGCGTCACCGTTAAGGACGATGGCATTGTTCAACTCCTCGGAGGCGCTCTGTGCCTGTGCCTGGGACAATTCGATAACCTTCACCAGGTATTTGTTTTCCAGTAATTTTGCCAGGCGCCGGCCGATATTGCCGCCGCTGGCGATGATGATGCGTTTCACCGGCTTGTCCGTTTGCTTGATCGACTTCAACAGGTTCCTGATATGTTTCGGAGCGCCGATTATGAACACCTCGTCATCCCGTTGTATTTCTGTAGCGCCGTCAGGCGTGATTGCCTGTCCGCCGCGAAATATCGAGATGATGCGGAAATCTATGTTCGTCAGGTGTGCGGCCAGTTCACCGATACTTTTGCCGATGATCATGCTCTGGCCGGTTATTTTTACGGCAACCATCTGCACGCGTCCATCAGCGAAATCGAGCACCTGGAGGACGCCGGGGAAGCTGATCAGACGGGCAATGTACTCGGTAACGACCTGTTCCGGGCTGATCAGGACGTCAACGGGCATCGCTTCCGAGGCAAACAGGTCTGCGCTTTTCAGGTATTCGTGGTCGCGCACCCGCGCGATTTTCGTGGGTGTATGGAACACCGTGTAGGCAACCTGGCAGGCCACCATGTTGGTTTCATCGCTGTTGGTTACCGCAATGATCATGTCCGCGTCATTTGCGCCGGCCTGTTCCAGCACCGAGGGATGTGACGCGGAGCCGTTGACGGTTTGCAGGTCCAAGCGTTCCTGCAGGTTGCGCAGTACCGCCGGGTTGCGGTCTATGACGGTAATATCATTGGCTTCGCTGCAGAGATTGGCGGCTACTGACGAGCCGACCTGGCCTGCACCCAGAACGATGATTTTCACGATTTTATGTCGATACCCAGGGACTTCAGCTTCCGGTACAGGTGGGTACGCTCCATGTGGACGTTCCTGGCCATTTTGCTGACACTGCCGTTCGCCATTTTAAGCTGGTATTCCAGGTAGTCCCGTTCGAAATTTTCACGGGCCTGGCGCAAGGGGAGGTCCAGGTTCGATACGTTATCGGACTCTTTTCTGGCCGGCTGTTCTCCCAGCGCCGTCTCGATTTCTTCCAGGTCGATTGCCGCGTCGCCTCCCAGTATCAGCATCCTCTGGACCAGGTTCTTCAACTCGCGGGAATTTCCGGGCCAGGGGTAGCGGCGCAGCCTGTTCAGCGCAGCCGTGGTAAAGAAACGGTACGGCAAGCCTTCGCGTTCGACGAAGAAATTGACGAAATACTGCAGGATGTCGGGCACGTCTTCATAATATTCCCTGAGCGGCGGCACCTTTATCGGCACGACGTTCAATTGAAAGTACAACTCGTCCATGAAGGCGGACTCCTTGACCCGGCCGGCCAGGCGGTGGCGGGTGGCGGTGACTATCCTGGTCTTCAACGGCACGGCCTCAATTCCGTTGACGCGTTTATAGGACCGGTTCTTCAACGTCTCCTGCAGGCGCGCCTGGGCTGCCAGGTCCAGATCCGCGATATCCTTGATGAACAGGGTTCCTCCTTCAGCCTCATCGAGAAAGCCGTTGTGTATGTTACCTTCCTGCTCTTCACCGTAGAACTCGCTGATTGTGGTCTCAGGGTCCAGGGCCGAGACGCTGACGTTGACAAAAGACCTGTCTTTCCCCGGGCCTGCGGCATGCAGGTAGCGGGCCACCGCCTCCTTATCCGTTCCCGGTTCGCCGGTGATCAGTACCGGCGTATCAAGACCGGCCACCTTTTCCAGTTGTCCCCGCAACTGCGCCATCAACTTGCTTTTACCGATAATCCTCGCCGGTTCCGACGGATAGCGGCGCAAGCTCAGGTTTTCTTTCTGCAGTCTTGACGCGTCCAGGGCATTTTTTATGGTCAGGACCAGCTTGGCCAGCGACAGCGGTTTTTCCAGGTAATCATAAGCGCCCAGACGGGTGGCCTCGACCGCAGTGCCTATATTGCCGTGTCCGGACATCATGATGACCGGGTTGGTCAACTTGCCCGATTCGTGCCATTCCTTCAGCAGGGTAATGCCGTCTATGTCCGGCATCCAGATATCCAGCAGCACCAGCCGGGGGCGGAATTGTTCCATCAGGGTCCGGGCGCTGTTGCCGTTTTCGGCCGTAGTCACCTCGAATCCCTCGTCCACGAGGATCTCGCTTATCAGGTTTCTGATCTCTGCCTCATCATCTACAACGAGAATTCTTTCGCCGGTCATACTGCACCTCTGTTCCTGGTGGCCGCGCGTTCCTGCGCGAGTTTACTCTCGGTGACGGGCAGCCTGATGACGACACAGGCTCCCGGACCGTCCACGTTATTCCTGATCATGACCAACCCGCCATGTTCTTCCACAATTTTTTTCACGATTGCCAGTCCCAGGCCTGTGCCTTTCTGTTTGGTGGTTACGTAAGGTTCAAATACAGTCGATATTATATCCTCGTTTACGCCGCTGCCGGAATCCCTGATACGGATTTCAATATAATCCATGGCAGGTTGGCTGATACGGGCAGTAGAGACGGACAGGGTCAAATCCTCTGCCCGGTCACGTGCGTCGATTGCATTTTTTATGACATTGTTGAAGACTTGCCGCAACCGGCCCGCATCTGCGCGGATAACCGGTTGATCTTCCGTAAGATTTAAAGTGATCGTAACGCCTGTATCCATTTCCCGGTACAGGTCCGCCACTTCCTCCAGCAAGAGGTTCAGATCCACATCGCGTGGCGCCATGACCGGCGCCCTGGCGTAATCGGAGAATGCGTTAACCATGCTTTTCATGGTTTCCACCTGTTTGATGATCGTCGTGGTCAGCCGATCCAGCGTCTCAGCCTGGTCCGGCGGAGACGACCCGAGGTACTTGTGGCGCAACCTTTCTGCCGCCAGTTGTATCGGTGTCAGCGGGTTTTTAATCTCGTGGGCGAGCCGCCGGGCCATTTCACTCCAGGCCGCCTCGCGCTGGCCTTGCAGCAATGCGGTGATATCGTCGAAAACGATGATATGGACCAGGTTCTTTTCCCCGGCCGGGACAACGGAGGTCCCCCTGCACATGAGCACCTGCCGGCCGCTTGCCCCGAACAGGATTACCTGCTGGTCCCATACCGGTTCGCCCTGGTCTATGTGGGACTGGAACAGGTTCTTGAGTTGTTCCAGGTGCTTGTAGCTCTGGCAGATGCGGCTGAACGAATGGCCGATATTCTCGCTGATGTCTATGCCCAGGATCCTGCCGCCGCTGATGTTCGCGGTACGCAGGCAATTTTGTGTGTCCAGGACCAGTACCCCTGACGACAGCCGTTCCAGTACCGCCTGCAGGTACTTATGCTGGGTTTCCGCTTCATCCTGGCTGCGCTTTGCCGCGTCCCTGGCGCTGGCTATCTTGCGGGTCATGTCGTTGAACGAGGCGACCAGGAATCCCAGTTCATCATTAGCCGGAACCGGCAGCCTGGTATGGTAATCACCCTCGGCCACGGATTTCGTCCCTTCCGCCAGGTCGCGAATCGGCGCGGCCAGTTTCCTGGCTGAATAAAACGCCGCCCATACCGCGGAGAACATGCTGAACAACAACACCATTGTCAGAATCAGGACAAAACTCAGCTTGAGTTGCTCGCGCAGGTAGGACAGTTCCTCGTACTGGGTAAAAGCCGACTGAACGTTCTGCGCCAGGTCGTTTACCCGTTCGGTGACCGGATACAATGCCTGCATGATGCGCGGCTCGGTGCCGATCCGGGAGTTCGGCACGTTGACTACCACGCGGAACGACAGGCCGGCATTTCTTATGGTATCCATGCCGATATAACTATTGCCCTGCAATACCTGGAACAGCGCGGTTTCATCGGGCGAATCCGGCACCAGGTTGTCGGGATTCGTGGAACTGGAACCGATAATGATCCCCTGTCTTGTCATCACGGTCAGTTCATCGGCGCCGCTCCGGCTGCGGTACTGGTCGATTTCAAAGGGGATCAAGGCATCGTTGGTCAGCGAAATTTCTTCGGCCATGGTTTCGGACTGCCGCAGCAGTTCCTTCATACGGTTCTCCAGGCCGAGCCGGCTCAACTCAAGCGAGTCCTCCAGGGCGCGCTCTACGCGCAGGTCAAACCAGCTGTCGATGCCGCGGTACAGGAAATCCAGGGAAAAGGAGTAAAGGATCAGCACCGGCGTGACCGACAGGATGACGAACATCGTCACCATGCGCACGGTCAGACGGGCGCCGGCCGCGCGTTCGCGCACCTGCTTGATGAGGCTGCGGATATTCAGGCCTATCAGTACCACCAGGGTAAGCAACCCGAGGGTGTTGAAGATCAGCAACCCGGCATAAATCTCATCGAACTGCGCCGAAGTCTGCAGCGCCTTGCTCATGCTTAACAGTGACGCCAGCAGGCAACCGAAAAGCAGTACGCCGATCAGGAGTATTGTTTGTCCGCCGTTTTTCATCGTTACCTGATGGTCCACCGGTGCCATTTACCGCCCATTTGCCATTTATCCGACAGGAAGGCGATGGGTTTCAGCGGCGGCGGCAGGTTATCCACGTTCATTTCAGCCCTGATCATGCCGGTCAGGCCAGAATCATCTGTTATTTTATTATTGTTCATCAAATGATAGCGGTCGATCTTCCCCATGTATTTTAGTGCATTTTCCAGCGTATCGAATTGGCGCCGTTCTGATTTTCTGACGTTCCTGACGGTATACACGTCCGACAGCGGCCGGTGGTCCAGTTTGAACTTAAGCGTTTTCTCCTGGTAAACCCTGTCCCAGAGCCATTTACGCTTTTCCTTGACCCTGACAATTATCCTGATATCCAGGTCCACGCCGTGGTCGAGCGCTTCCAGCAGGTCGTCGTGCAGGCTGAAATTTACCCGCGCATCGAGGTAATAACTATCGTCGACCAGTTGGCTGGAGGCGTGTTCCACCGTAATCCCTTCCACCGCGCATACACCGGCGGAAAGCAATAAAAACAACACACCCGGCGCCACCCGACTTGTTAATGTCATTGCCATTCATTACAGTATGGTCACTTTCGTGCCTGTGGTCAAAATCACTGTGAACAGACCATTTCCCGCTCCCGCCGGCGCGTCTTCCCTGCACTGGAAATGAGATTACCCGTATGTCGTATAAATCTGGCTGTTGATAATCAGTGCAAACAGTTCTGATTTAGAGGTGATTTTAAGTTTTTTGTAGGCGCGATTCCGGTAGGTTTTTACGGATGACACCGAAACCTCCATTTCTGCAGCGATTCCATCTGTGGTCTGGCCATAAATAATCAGATCGCACACTTCCGTTTCCTGTCTGGTCAGTGGTGAAAAGTAGTCAACGCCGTTCTTTTGTAAAAAGGATATTACATGCTTTTCATTGTGTTTTTGCCACTCGTCAGCGCCGCATATCTGAAAATGTAGCAGAACCAGATTCATAACCAGTGGCAACATGCGCTCAAGCCTGTGAATTTCATCACTGGTAAACGGACCGCTCCTGACCGCTCTATACAGATTTAACTGATAAATCCTTCCTTGAGTCACCCGTAATTCATAGACTTTTTCGAGGATGCCGCTTTGTTTATAAACTGATGCAATTTCAGGGTGGTTCACATGATCAGGCCGATAATGAAATACGCCCTCGGGCTCTAACAGGCCCTTGGCAATTTGTTCAAGATTATGATCAAAGGCATGGTTTATCTGCTTGGTATATGCGTCGGCGCGTCTGGTTGCATGCTGTGCCCAATGATACGAAACCGTACCACCAACAAGGGATAATCGCTGCTCTTTAACCCGTGCGGCATCAAAAATATGCACTGCGAAATGTGCGATATCAACAACTTCACATAAAAGCGCATAGACATCTGATTCAAAGGTGTCTCTGGTAATAGTACCGGTGAGCTTGACTACTTTTCCCCAAATGCTGCTATTTATTTTGTCAAATTGATCCACGGCTTACCAATCCAGCTCTCGTCGATAGGTGTCTCTGTCAACCTCCCGGATGACAATGGTCTGCCCGGCAATTTCGTAGAATACTTAACATGTGTATGCGCCCTGCATGTATCCCGAAACGGCTATACAGCCAGGTACAGAATACATCATACTATGGTAGAAAAAACCGCACAGATGTCAATGTCGTCAACCTGACAGGTGGGGTCAGAGTAAAAACCCATAAATTCCGGGGTCAGAGTAAAATCGCCGAGGACGATGGCAACAGCAGAATCGGCGGTGATTTTACTCTGACCCCGGAATTTAGCGGGAACTGCTGTCGATGTCATTAACTTCAATCGTAAAGGTGGAATATGAAACAACTTGCCCGTCTGTTTGCCCTGGCCCCGGTCAGCCTGACTTTATTGCTTGCGGCCTGCTCCGGGGAACAGGCGCCTGCGGACAATACAGCCTCCGCAACGCCGCCGGCGGACCTGGTGTTCACCAACGGCTATATCTACACGGTTGACGCGCAACGCAGCGTGGCCCGGGCAGTGGCAGTGCGGGCCGATAAAATTCTCTTTGTCGGAAGTAATGAAGCGGCGCTGGGATACGTCAGAACCGGCACACAGGTACATGACCTGGGCGGGCGCATGATGTTGCCGGGGATACATGACATGCACGTCCACGCCACCGGGCTGGCCGAGCCCAGCCTGTGCAACCTGGAAGGCGAGGTGAAACCCATGGAAGAGCTGGTGCCGTTCCTCAAGGACTGCATTGAACAGCGGCGGCTTCCTGCGGGTGAATGGCTGGTGGTGGTTGGCTGGGCCTCGGGCAACGAGCCGAGCGACCGCTACAAGAATATGCGCATGGCGCTGGATGCGGTGTCGGACACGCGCCCGATCGTATTGTGGAGTTCACACTCCGCAGCCTTTAACAGCGCGGCCTTTGCCCAGGCCAGGGACCTGGAGGGCAAGGTGGTGGGCATGAACCGGGAAACCCTGCGGACGGTGTATGCAGACTACCAGGAGATGGTGTCGGTGGATGAAACCGGCGAGCCGACCGGGAAGGTGGTCGAAGATGCGCGCGATTTCATTCGCGATACCGTGTTTGAGGACCTGATGGGGCTGAATGAACGGGAAGATTACGCCATGCCGGCAGTGGCAAGGATACTGGCCCAGTCCGGCATTACTTCTATCCAGGATCCCATGTCGGTGGCGCGCACCCTCGAGATGTATGACTGGTTTGAGAAAAGCGGCGCCATGAGTTTTCGGGTAAGAGCTCACTTTTACGGCCAACCCCATGCCTCGGTTTACAGCAGAGACCCCGATATCATGGCGCGCATCCCCGAGCACGTGGCGCAGTTCAGCGAGTTGCGTGAGAAATACCGGGATTCGGAGTTTATCCAGGCCAACGGCGTGAAGTTTTTCATGGACGGCGGCCTGTACGGCGCGCCGCGCCCGTTTCCCGAGCCGTCCACCCTGCCGATTACCGGCATTATCGGCGAGTTCAAGCAACCGATCTTTCACGCCGGGGAAGATGGCATGCTGGACCTGGCCGGGTACGTGGACCTGGAGAGTGAAACCTGTGTAAACGTGCGCGCTGATTTCGCTACCTACCAGGACGCCGGTCGCGCCGCCCGTTTCGCCGGGGAACACGGGTATCACCCGGTCCAGTGCGTGAAAACCGGCGGCCACCTGGGTCACAGCGCCGACTACGTGAACGAATACATCAGGCAGATGACCGAGGCGGGCTTTCATATTCACGTCCACGCGGAATCCGACCTGGCGATGCGTACACTCACCGACGCCTTCGAGGCCAACAAGGAAACGGCGGACAGGCTGGGCGTCACGCAAACCATTGCCCACGCAACACTGGTGCACCCGGACGATGCGCTACGTCTCGGCAAGCTGGGGGTGTACATTTCCACCACCTATAGCTGGATGCTGCCCTACCCGGACAATATTGCGGTGATTCCTTTTTTCGAGGAGCTGGACTCGCTGGAGGATATGTACAACCCGGCGTTGTATGTTGTACAGAACGCCTTCCCGGTAAAATCCTTGCAGGACGCCGGTTCACCCCTGGCCTGGGGCAGCGATGCGCCCCAGGGCATTCGCGACCCCATGCCGTTCGTCAACATGCAGGCCGCGCTTACGCGGGAACTGGACGGTCAGGTGTTGAATGCCGAAGAACGCCTGGATATTCATGAAATCATTGCTTCCTTCACCATCGAAGGCGCCCGGCTGATGGGACATGACGACCGGCTTGGCAGTATCGAAGCGGGAAAAATTGCCGACCTGGTTGTGATTAACCAGAATGTCGTGGAGTTGGCGCAACAAGACCAGGCACACCGGGTCGGCGAGACGCTCGCCGACCTGACCTTGTTCAACGGCAAGGTCATCTACGATCGCTCCCAACAGGAACAGCCCCTATGAACGTTTACAGGACAATATTGCTCACCTTTGTTTTTCACCTGGCGCTGAGCGCCTGCCAGAACGAAACCGGCGCGCCGCCGGCTTCATCAGCGGATGCCGCGTCGCCTGAAATGCCAGGGGCTACGGCGCCCGCGGATGCCATCTATTATGGCGGGAGAATATATACCCTGGACGACCAGCGTTCCTGGGCGGAAGCAGTAGCCGTCAAAGACGGCAGGTTCCTGGCAACGGGAAACAACGCGGACATGTTGGCTTTGGCCGGCGCGGACACGGAACAATACGATCTCAACGGCGCCATGGCCATGCCCGGTTTGCATGACGCGCACTTTCATTACCTGAGCGTGACCAATGCCCTGGATTGCACGCCGGGCCAGTTCAAGCCGGAACAATTGCAGGAAACCCTGGAATACTGCAAGACCCGGCGGGTAGCGGGTTATCCGTGGGTGATCATTAACGGTATGGAAATGTGGGGTGACTCGCCACTGAGCAATGACCTGTTGAACCAGGCGTTCCCGGACACGCCCGTCCTCATCAGGGATGTCACCATGCACACGCGCCTGGTGAATGCCAGGGCGCTGGAGATTGCCGGTATCGACAGGGACACAGAGCCGCCGGAGGGCGGCGTCATTGTGAAACATCCGCAAACCGGCGAACCGACCGGTGTGCTTGCGGAGGTAAGCGCAATATGGCTGGTCCGGGCGCACATTCCCCCCTACCCGCGGGAGCTGGTAAAGGCCGCCCTTGAAGAGTTGTCGCTGGAGTTGCTGGCCGCCGGGGTGACGTCGGTGCAGGACGCCTTCAGTTTCGACCACGACGTGCTCGAAATGCTGGGCGAACTGGACCGCGCCGGAAAGCCGATCCCGTATATCCAGTTGCACCATGGCTGGAGCCCCGAGGGAGGTCCGGGCCGGCAGGCCCAGGAAGCGCAGATTGCCGATCGCGCAAAGTATGCAACGCCGCATATCTCCGCAAACGCGATAAAGCTGTTTCTCGACGGGGTGCCGGTGCCGCCGGTCTTTACCCACGTCCCCATCGGCGCGGACGGCGAAGTGGACGAGACCAACCTGTTGATCCCGCGTGACGTGCTGGCGCAGAAAATAACCGAGTGGGACCGGGCCGGGCTCAGGGTGAAAATGCATGCCGCCGGGGACGGCGCAGTGCGCGTCGGGCTGGATGCCATCGAAACTGTCAGGAAAACCAACGGTGACAGCGGTATCCGGCATGAGATCGGACATACGTCGGACGTCTCTGAAACCGACCTTCCACGATTTGCCGAGCTCAACGCGACTGCGGAAATGTCTCCCTATTTCTGGAGCCCGGGCAGTATGATGGGCAACGACGGTTACCAGTTCCGCTCATTACACGGTCATGGCGCCCTGATCACGGTCGGTTCGGACTATGCCGTTGTTGATTCATTCAACCCGTTTCCACCCATCCAGGGCATCGTCGAGCGCGGCGCTGAATCCCTGCCGGTTGAGACCGCGCTGGAGTTTTATACCCGCAATCCCGCGCAGGTTAATAACAACATGGACAACATGGGGAGTATCGAAGCCGGCAAAACAGCCAACATGATCGTGCTCGACCGGAACATACTGGAAATACCGGGCAATGAGATCGGCGCAACCCGGGTATTGAAAACCATCCTGGATGGCAAAGTGGTTTACGAAAGACCGTAACGAAGCGCGTCAAAACATGGGGTCAGGAATTAAGAATCAGGAATTGGGAACAGGAGGAGAGACACCCTGGGCTGTTACTAACACTGGGCCTGGGCATGGATAACACCGCGACAATACTGCTATAGTAGAACTTCTCACAGAATAACTGACAAGGAGGCTGGCACATGTCAAATCTACAACTGTTTCTTTCGCTCGCAGGGTTCCTGGCCGCTATCTTCGCCTGGTTTCGTTTCGATATCAATAAACGCTTTGATGAGCAAAAAGAGTGGATAAACAAGCGTTTCGATGACGTGCACAAGCGCATCAATGACCAGAACGCGGCGCTGGCGCAACAGTTCGACAATATCAACCAGCGCTTTAATGACCTGACCACGTTCATGAATAAACGCATTGACGATCTCAATGCCGCGCTGAAGCGGGTCGCATAGCCTGATAAAGCGCCCGGGGCAGGCCTGCTGTTACGCTCGAAAATACTCTCCTGTTACAGTTGCCGCGAAGCGGGGACGGAATTCAATTCCGTCCCCGGACTTGCTCAGGAGAGGGAACAGGATTCGTCTCCTAATAGTTATAGTTGGCTTGCAGGTAAAACGTCTGCGGTGGATTGACTGCGCACACCGGCGCGGCGCCATTGGAAAAGGCGATGCTGCCGACGAAGACGCAGCTGACCTCATCCGTCACGTTGGTTCCCAGCAGGCTGACCGACCATTTGCCGTTGTTGCTGCCGACGCCGACCTGGAAGTCGAGTTCGGTCGTGGAATCCAGCTGGTATTGCGGCCGGCTCAAAAAGTTGGTCGGGTCCCAGTTGGCCCCATCCTGGTAGGTCAGCGTCAGCGTCGCCAGCAAATCCAGCGAAGCGGTGATGGGCCGAGTGAAACGAAAGCCGGTTGCCCCGGTTATTTCCGGAATGGCAGGCACGTCACCTATGCGTTCCGGGGCAGCGTCAAAGGTGGTGATCTGGTTGTCCACGTAGCCCAGGTTGCCCCACATCTCCAGCCCGTCGGTGGCTTGTAAAGTGAGGTCTGTCTCGAAGCCCCGCACCCGCACTTCCGGGGCATTCTGCACGTTATAACCGGCTACGCCGTCAAACAGCGATTCCTGCAGGTCCTCAAAATCCGAGTGGTACAAGGCCCAGTTCCAGCGCAACGCCCCGTCCAGCCACACCGACTTCAGGCCCACTTCATACGCCAGGGCGGTTTCTTCGTTATACTCGAAGTCATAAACCAATCCTCCCACCACCGCGCCGTCAGGTCGTTGCACGCGGGCGTCAAAACCGCCGGCCTTGGAGCCCCGGGAGATGGTGAAATAAGCCGTATGTTCGCCGGCCATGGCGAATTGCTGTTCCAGGCTGAAAGACCAGTCCAGGCGGTCCTCCGATCGGCTGCCGTTGTTGGTATGCGGGGTGATAAAACCCATCCGGTTCATGGCCGCGGGGGTCAGGTTGCCGACGGGCAGCACATCAGCGACGATCATTGTCTGGACGGCGTCTTTCTTGGTGTTGGTATAGCGCACCCCGCCGGTGGCGGACAGGCTGTCCGTCAGGTGGAAGCTCAACTGCCCGAACACGGAAATATCCTCTTCGTCCTGGTCGAAGTCCGTGGCGAATTTCTGGAAAAAAGCCTGCACGACGTCGATTTCTTCGGTAAACCGGTAGTCGTTGCTCTCGTAATAGAGGCCGGCCACCCAGTTGTAACGCCGATCCTCGGGCGAGAGCAGCCGCAATTCCTGGCTGATCTGCTCATACTCCTCGGTCTGCACGTTGGTAACCAACGGCAGCGGGCTGGTATCGCCGTCCACAAAGGCGAAGTAATCATACGTGGCATAGCCGGTTGTCGACTCCACGCGGTAGTCGCCGACCTGGGCCTCGAACTTCAGGTTCACAACCTGCGTATTAATGTTCGTCGAATCGTTCTCCCGGTCGCTCCCGACAAACCCGGAAAAGTCGTCACCGATAGGCCCCGGGACAGGCCCCAGGTCCGCGCCGCCGGGGCCGCCCCGGTTCGGTGAATTGGTGATGCTGGTGACAAAATCCACCCCGACGTTGTCCGGACTAATCAGGGCGCCCCAGAATACGGGGTGGCCGGGGAAGGCAAAAGGATACTGGGGAGACGCGGCCTCCAGGGACCTGATCTCAAACGGACGGCCGTTGTTCTCCCAATCGGAATGATCGACACTCAGAACGGCGGTCAGGTCGTTCGTCACGTCCCATTCCAGGGTGCCGCGCAAGGCGTATTCATCGGTTTCCGGCCGGTTGTCGCCCGCGGCTTCGTTTACCACGTAACCTTCCGAATCCCGGTAACGCATCGCCAGGCGCCCGCCCAGGGTATCGGACAGCGGCCCGGACACAAAGCCTTCAACCTCATAATCCTGGTCTTCATCCAGGGCAATTTGGGTGCGCCCGCCGATTTCAACTTCCTCCGTGGGCCGGTTGTTGCGCAAGGTAACGGCGCCGGCGATAGTGCTCCTGCCGAACAGCACGCCCTGGGGTCCGCGCACCACCTCAATGGCGTTAACGTCCAGGAACGGCAGGCGCGACAGCGCCGGCTTGCCGGTATAGACGCCGTCCCGGAAAATGCCCACGGATTGCTCAAAACCCTGGTTGCCGGCGCTGCCGACGCCCCTGATGTTGATGACGTTGTCAATCATTCCCTCGGTAATATACATGCTGGGAATAATGCCGTTGAGGTCCTGCATGCGGTGGGCGCCGATGGATTGAATGTCCTCATCAGACACCACGGAGATGGAAATGGGCACGTCCTGCAGGGATTCGCTGCGCATGGTGGCGGTGACTATTATCTCTTCCAGCACGTCGCCATCTTGCGCAAACATCGTGACAGGGGCAAGCATCATGGTACTTGCGATTATGGTAAAAATGCTTCTTATCATTCTGTTATTCACTAACATGACTTTGTCCTCCACTTCTTGTATTTGTCAGATGTAATACGACATACCACGCCTGCGGCGCCTGTTGTTCAAATGGCGCCGCAGGGGCAGGAATTGACAATATCTTTAACGTTCTTTTGCCTGGTCGGTCTCGATAATCACAATACCGTTATCAAGCTTATACCAATTTTCATTATTTTACAAGAGTCTCATATAATGTAAACTGCTATATTCATTTGCTGAATTAAGAGGCTCCCTTAAGACAGGGTGACTATATGACTCAATTACATGATGAAGATATAAAAACCAAAGAGGTGCTGGAATGGAAAGGAGTGCATCTTTTTCATTTTCCCGGATCTTCCTGTTCCCAGAAAACCCGTATTTTTTTGAATTTAAAAGACATTGCCTGGACATCTCATATCATTGATCTTTCTGAACAGGAACAATTTTCGCCCTGGTATCTTGGAATCAATCCCCGTGGCCTGGTGCCGACCCTGGTTCTCAACGGAGCTGTTCATATCGAAAGCAACGATATTATCCAGTTGCTGGACAGGGCATTTCCGGAAAAATGGCTCATTCCGGACGGTTTTGAGCACAAGGTCAGTGAACTGTTGCGTCATGAAGACGATCTTCACCTGGACCTGCGCACCCTGTCTTTTCGATTTACCAAACCGGCAGGAAAAGCTCCCAAGTCGGCAGAGGATTTGAAAAATTACCGCGCCGGCGGTTCCGGCACAGTCGAGGGAAGAAAAGATCTGAATAAAGAACACGAAATCAAGTTCTGGGAGAATGTTTTGCAAGACGGAATAACAGACGAAGCCGTCCGAGTCTCCGCCGGGCGGTTTCATGAAGCTCTGACGGAACAGGATAAAAAATTAGCTATCAATCGCTTTTTGCTGGGTGAATCACTCAGTGTGTTGGATATAGCGTGGTTTGTGTACGTGAATCGGCTGGTACTATGTGGTTATCCTCTCGAAAAGCTCCACTCAAACGTAAACGCATGGTTCCGGTCTTTACGAGATCGACCGGAATTTGCCAATGAGATCAAGGCGTCGCCGGACATGCAAAAAAAAGTAGAGGAAATTCAGCGAAAACAAAAGGAATCGGGCACAACCCTGGCTGATGTTACCGGGTTATAGTTTAATTTAGGGGATTATATACATTAGTGCCCAAAGCAAATCAAGGCATAGCGGCTTCCGTTTATCCCGCCATCTTCCTGTCTGCGGCGCTGTTGTTACTCTGCGCCTGCGAGGGGCCTGCTGCAGGCTACTTCCCGGTGGAGCCCGGATACGAGTGGAATTATGATGTCAGCAGAACCAAGCCGCTGCTCCAGGGGCTGGTCACACAAAAACTCATCGTGCGCAATCTCCGCCCCCGGGTCGAGGGCGGCAACACCTACTACCCGAAAATATACGCCAACGGCAGGACATATTTCTATACCAGGTCAGCGCAAGGAATAAGCCGCAGGTCACCTGGTGACGACGGTGTCGAACAGGTCATCGGGGTTCCGTTGAGCGAGGGCACCACCTGGAGCAGCGCGGCCAGGCTGCAGTTGTTCGACCTGCCGAAAGAACTGGAAGATGGCTGGAACGGGCTCAGCCGTTACATGACCATGGACTATACCATCACCAGCCTGGACGAAACCGTAAACGTGCCCGCAGGCCATTTTTCCCGGTGCCTGCGCATCGATGCGGTCGGGTTTCTCGACCTGCCGCAGCGCATCATGCTGGGGATCCGCA
>JAPOQU010000090.1 GCA_026710545.1 Gammaproteobacteria bacterium
GAACACTTTTCCGGTTATTTCCGGAATCGGTGTTCACGTTCCCGGAATCACCGTTCACAATCAACCGGAATCACTCTCAACGCATTGAACTTGTAACCCTTTGGTAGGCTCTCTCCTTTTTGGAGGAACCTACCATGCCAGGCAAGAGGACAACAATGCGTAAACTACGAGACGTACTCCGACTCCGGCACGCTGCCGGTCTGTCCATCCGCGATATCAGCCGCAGCACCAAGCTGAGTGTCGGCGGGATCCAGAAGCTGCTGAGCCGGGCCGAGGGCCTGCAACTGAGCTGGCCGCTCCCCACCGACCTGGATGACACCCGGCTGGCCCAGTTGTTTTATCCCGGCGCCGATCCCGGCAGCCGCACACGCCACCAGGTTCCGGACTGGCCGGCGGTGCACCAGGAACTGAAACGTCCCCACGTTACGAAACGGCTGCTGTGGGAGGAATATACCCAGCATTACCCGAACCGGTGTTACAGTTATTCCCAGTTCTGTGACCGTTACCGGCACTGGCGCGGCCAACAACGGCGCACCCTGCGGCAATCCCACCAGGCCGGGGAGAAGTGCTTTGTGGATTACAGCGGGTCCACCGTGCCGGTGATGGATGCAGAGACCGGTGAGGTGCGCCAGGCCCAGCTCTTTGTCGCGGTGCTGGGCGCCTCCAACTACACCTTTGCCGAGGCGACCTGGACCCAGTCACTGCCCGACTGGCTGGGCAGTCACAGCCGGGCGCTGGCCTTCTTCGGCGGCTGTCCCGCCCTCATCGTCCCCGACAACCTGCGCAGCGGGGTGAGTGCCGCCTGCCGTTACGACCCGGACCTCAATCCCAGCTACCAGCAATGGGCCGAGCACTACCAGGTAGCGGTCCTGCCGGCCCGCCCTTACAAACCCCGGGATAAAGCCAAGGCCGAAGTGGCCGTACTGGTGGTGCAACGCTGGATTCTGGCTCGCTTGCGCCACCACCGATTGTTCTCCCTGCACGAGGTGAACCGTTGTATTGCCGGGTTGCTCGAAGACCTCAACAACCGGCCCTTCAAGCAATTACCCGGCAGCCGCCGGTCCGCCTTCGAGACGCTCGACAAACCGGCATTAAAATCCTTACCCCGGCAACCCTACCGCTACATCGCCATCAAACCGGTGACCGTCCACATTGACTACCATGTCCAATACCAGACCCATTATTACTCCGTGCCGCACCAGTACGTGGGCGAGCGGCTGGACCTGCACGCCGGCGAGACGCTGGTCGAACTCTACTACCGGCAACAACGCATCGCCACCCACCCGCGCTGGGACCGGCCCGGGTTCACCACCAACCCGGCTCACATGCCCGCACGCCACCGGGCACAACACCAGTGGTCACCCGAGCGCCTGCTGCGCTGGGCCAGGGACATAGGACCGGACGTGGATAACTGGGTGAGCCGGCAACTCGAGCGCCGCGCCCATCCGGAACAGGCGTACCGCGTGCCTGGGCCTGTTGAACCTCAGCAAACGCTACCCCGCCAACCGCCTCAATGGCGCCTGTCGCCTCGCCAACCAGGCCGGACTGGCCCGGCTTAAACAGGTCAAACACATCCTGGAGAACAACCGGGACCAATGCCCCGACTCGCCCGATACGACCACCGAACTGCCCCAGGACCACGAGAACATCCGGGGCCGGCATCACTTCCACTGAAGGAGAGAACCATGACCACAACGACGACCCTTGCACGCCTGCATGACCTGCGCCTGTCCGGCATGGCCCAGGCCCTCACACAACAACAGGAACAAAGCAGTACCTATGAAGCCCTGCCGTTCCTGGAACGGCTCGGCTTATTGGTCGAGCAGGAATGCCTGGCGCGCGAACAGCGTAAACGGGACCGCCTCATCCGGCAGGCCCGCTTCAAACTCCGCGCCACCGTCCAGGACATCGATTACCAGCACCCGCGCAACCTGAAACCTGAGCAGATTGCCCACCTGGCCCAGGGAGACTGGTTGCACCGGGCACAAAACCTGCTCATTACCGGCCCTTGCGGGAGTGGCAAAACCTTCCTGGCCTGTGCCCTGGGGCACAATGCCTGCCTGCACGGTTACACAACCCGCTATTACCGCCTGTCGCGCCTCTTGCTCGCATTCACCCAGGCCAAGGCCGACGGCAGCTATCACAAACTCCTGACCCAGACCGCCAAAACCCGGTTACTGCTCATCGATGATTGGGGGCTGAGCGCACTCACCACGGCCCAGCGACATGATCTGATGGAGATCATGGATGACCGCCATGGGGCCGCCTCCACCGTGATGGTCAGCCAGTTACCGGTAGACCAATGGTATGTCACGGTCGGCGATAACACCCTGGCCGATGCCCTCCTGGACCGGTTGATACACAATGCGCACCGGCTGTCTTTGAAGGGAGAATCCATACGAAAAAAGATGGCAACGTTGACAGAACGTGAACACTTGAGTTAAAAACCTGTAAACAGGATGTGTTGAGAAATCAGGTGTTCACATTCCTCCGGAATCGGTGTTCATCTTCACCGGAATACGCAAATCCCAGGCACGCATCCGAGATAACTAACCGGACCCCCTGCAGCCCCCGTTCTTTAAGCTGTTTGAGGAACGCCAGCCAGCCTGCTTTATCCTCCTTGTGGCCTTCCACCACCCCCAGGATACGCCGGTAACCGTCCTGGCCTACGCCCACGGCTGCCAGGACCGAGACATTCTTCACCTCACCGCCCCAGCTCCGTTTCAGCACGATGCCGTCCAGGTACACATAGGGATACCGTCCGGTGATGGGTTGAGTGCGCCAGCGCTCAATGTGTTTGTACACCTTCTGGTTCAGCTTGGACACCGTGCCGGAAGACACCCGCGTCCCCCACAGCGCTTCCGTGATGTCCTCCACCCGCCGTACGGAGACGCCGGCCAGGTACATCTGCACAATCGCTTCCTCAATGGAGATATCACGGCGCCGGTAACGCTCGATGATGGCCGTGTCAAACGTCTGTTGACGCAGCTTCGGCATCTTCAACTCCACCTCCCCGGCCTGGGTGTGCAGTTTGCGTTTGTAGTGGCCGGCCCGGGTGTCGATCCGGTCCGGGGAATGTTCATAACGCTGTGCGTTGCACAGCTCGTCCGCTTCCGCATCCAGCATCGCGTTCAGAGTCTCTTCGACCGTGCCTCTGACTATCTCGTTGAGATGGCCGCGCATCTCGCTCTCATCGATACGGATAACTTTACTCAAAGGTTTTGTGCTATCGTCTTTCATGGTGGTCCTCTTTGGTCTGTGCTGTTATTTGGCGATTACAGTTTATACAGACCGGGACCACCCCTTCAAAAAAATGTGCGAAGAAAATCTTACGCTATCCTCACTCCACCACGCCAGCGCTCTGAATCGGGAATGACTTGTTTATGCTGTTGGCTGAGGCTGGACCAGCGGCTGCTGTCCGGCTCGCCAGTAAGGTGTGGACATAGAGGGCGTCCACACGCAACTCTAAGCCAGCGCCATCTGCTGCAATAACCGTGAGTTTACTCTGAGCCCAGGAGACAACAAGATTTGGATAACTATGCTGAGGCCAGCGATGGCAATGCCGACAAATAGAAACTACCATAATAGGACACATTAGTGTCAGAGCAAGCCATGGCTTGTGGAAAGTTTACTTGTGTGTCCTGCATTTTTTGCTGCTACTGACGGCGATTGCCTTGCCCCTTGTTCCGGCCGGATGTATTCTTCCATTTGTCTAGGTATTCCTTGAACTTCTGTTCTTCCGGAAATAGTTCGATGGCGCGCTCATAGGCGGTTGTTACCTCATGTGCGGGATGTTTAAGCCAGTGTTTGACTTTGCCCAGATCACTCCAGGCCCAGGCCCGCCGCACACGATCGGCATCCATCCGAACCGCGCGTTCCAATAACTCTTTTGCTTCCCGTAACAGACGTCGGTTCGAATTCCAACGGCGACTATTTTTCATTTCCTGCGCCAGTTTGAGCTTCGTCTGAGCGAATTCGTGTAACGCACGCACATCGTTCAGCACGGCATCGCCAGCGCGTTCGAAGTAGCGGTGTGCTTTTTCCTCGTTGTCGAGCCGTCGAGCGAGAATGGCCGCATCCACGGCATCTGCGCTCGCCAGGTACATAGGCTGGCGATCCAGCAATTTTTTCGCTTCATCTTTGCGTCCGGCATCCAATAAGACGTCTATCAGGACATTGGAAACAAAATGATGAAAGTGGTCGGGAGCCTGTTCCTTAAATTTAGAGAATGCCATTTTCGCATCCTCAAGTTGGCCAGTTGCGCCAAGCAATCGAATGTATTCCGATGCGAGCGAAGGAGAAGCAGGAAGAGATTTCCACGCATTTTCGATCCGTCTGAAGGCGTCCGCATCATTACCCAGCGCCTTGAGATGGGCTGCATCTCTCATGGCAGAGATGGCGATGTATTCCGGGTGTGCCGAAAGCGTTACCCTGAAGTAACTTCTCCCCTCGTCAAAGTCAAACGAGGGGGTTTGCGAGCCGTTTTCGCTCATTGCCCGGTAAATTCTGGGCAACCCCGTGCCTCGGCCTTCAGCAAGACGCAGTTCCTTCAGGAATTCGCCTATGCGCCTGTTCCTAGCCGGAACAGGCGGTACTGATGGAACCGGCATAAGATGTTCAAGCTCTATACCCGGGACCGGTCCCGGATAACTGATGATTTCGATGCGGTCGGGATATAAATAGACCTTGACGGGCTCCTGTGACGTCTCGTAGCTCTTATGATAAACGGCGTTGACAAGCGCTTCGCGCAGGGCCGGTACGGGATAGCTTACCCACCCCTTTACCCGAAAAGAATATTCCTGTTTTTCCAGGTGTGGGCTGGAAATGGTCTCCAGAAAAGTCAATGCATTTTTTAATTGCTCGTGAATACCGCCGCGAAATATTTTTTCCTCTATCACGTTTCCTGACGCATCGTCCGCAAATTGAACGACTTCGATACGCGTGCCGGGGAACCAGATATCCGGATCTTCGCTGAACAGGAGCAGACCGATGTTCCTGGGGACATCATGGCCATTCGCGGATGAAGTAATACGCAGTTTCCGATAAGTCTCTCTCGTGTTCTCGTCTTCCAGCAGACCGCTACGGATATCGTTGAGAAACTCCCTGACCCTGCTTTCCCGCAAATCATCTGTTGTCGCTTGAAGCGCTCTCCGGTCGTCAAAAGGAACTTTGGCGGTGAGTTGCATCAAGTCATTAAGGACGTTCTTTTTTGCGGCGTCCACTGTTTCGGAGCCAATGCGCACAAAGTATTTTTTCTCCCCTCCCTTTTTAGCTTCCGGCGCCCTATGGGGCCGCGTATCACTCCCCGGCGCTCGGATAACCAGAATATGCTTCCCTGACACAACTTCCGGCGACATCACCGGCTTAAATACGGGGTCAATACGATTTGAATTGCCTCCGACCCATTTCTGGATGTGATCTATTTTCTCTGGAGATATTCCCTTGGGAGGAAGAACTGCGCGGCCTTCGCGCTCCTCAACGCCAATGATAATATATCCGCCGTTAAGGTTCTGCAGATCATTGGCAAAAGCACATATCGTTTTCAGAACCTGAAAACCTGTCGTTTCATCACCCCAACCTGCCTTGAATTCGATACGGGAAGACTCTACGCCCTGACAGTTAAGAAGGTCTTCTATATTGATTGGAAGAATAAGACTCATTTCACCCGCAACTCGAAAGCGAGAACATTCACTTCTAACTTCTCATCCTGATATTGATATTGCATGGCACTCGATTATACCAATATACGCCAAGCGCTGGAAATCTGAAACCAAAGAGGAAGCGTCGTTCTGGCCGCAGCACCCTGGTCCTCAAACAGGTCGCATATCCGCGTCAGCAATGGAGTTATGATTTTGTGTATGGCCGAACGGCGGAGGATGGCCGGACCCTGAAGTGTCTGGGCTTGCCTGACCCGGATAAACAAGAAGAAAAACAGGGAAGCCAAACAGGGGTTTTATTTGCCTCTCTTTCTACCATTAAACTTCCAAGCAGCCGAGCTGCTGTTAGATTATTTGTGAACTCCGTTCTCAAACAACGACGCATTCCAGTTGCGAGCAGGTCGGCGACCTGTACTCCTTGATATGCCTTCGAATCAACGAAATTGAGGTCTTCACGGATCAATTGTCCGATGTTTAGCGCCGGTGCCTCATGTCTGATATTAATTCCATAGACTGTCTTTAGGTAAGTCGGAGCTTCAGCAACTGGATAGTTGTAACGCTGAAAAGCACTGTAATCAACACCCGGTAACATCAAGAGTGGCTCCCCCAGTGAAATGGTCTGTAATAACGCTGGCGTTGGTATCTCGAACGCTCTCTCGTACTCAGTTCTGGTAGAGTTTTACTGATCAATTCTCCAACGAAACTTTCCGAGCGACTTAGGAAATCGGTGTGCAAAGTAGAGAATGCCACACCTCACAATTAGTAAAATTAGTCTTACTTGACAGAGCAATTGTACGTAAAGCTGTGGCGAAAGACCTATGACTTGGTTGGAGAGTTTCTCAACCGCTCGACGGCCGCCTTCATTGTGTATTACATCTTTGTGCTCGGCGATTCTTGCGGATTGACTTTCTCGGTGTATCATGACATCGGCAACGCGGTTCTGGCCCACATCGGTTGCTATAAGAGTAATAAGCCTCTTAGTCGTAAACCCAGATCGATCACGTGATTGTTTCATAGTATGGTGTCTTCTGTATCAAGACCAAAAACATGACCGGGTGGCTATTCGGCAATGAGCAGGACCGGCAATGGACACAGAAAATCTACCGCCGGTCATACCGATTTCAGAATCCCCTGCGGCAGAATGTCAAGCATGTCAGGGCGCTGGGCGGACATAACGCTTGAATTCACCCCTGAGGGGAAATCCATAGATGAACATAAATTTGACAAGGAAACGCGCATGAAACCAATTATCTTGGATAAAAACTACCTTCAAGGTACATCTCAGGCCAAGTTTCAAGAATTATCTGAACAATTCCAGTTTATAATGCCGGATGTTTTATTCTACGAGCTAATTAAGGGTCATGAACCTGCTCGTTCAAGATGTTTTAGAAAGTTCTATCAGAAATCTAATCAAATTCTAGTACCATCCGTTCCGGAACTATTGAGGAAGGAGTTGGGCACGCACAAGTCGGCAGGTTTGCCTTCCGAGTATCTCCTGCCAGAAGAAAGTTGGCAGTTTAACCCAGAACTTCTTGAGGGGACATATATTCTCACGGATGATCAAAAGGTGGAAATCCGTGAAATAGATGCAGAACTAGATAGAGAAGCGAATAGGCTTATGGATTTCACTGACTTCGAGACTTTGTTTCCAGACTTACGTACAGGAACAATAGAAGAACGGGAAAAATATAAGTCTGAATGCAAGCAATCTATCGCCGACAATATAGAGGAACTGAGTAATTCTCTATCCAAGAAGTTTGAGCCACCTTATGGCGCCACAATGCCGCCCAAGAACATTTTGAACAAGTCTTGGACGTTAATGAGGTGGTTTCAGATTCGACTGCTTTTTTCATTGGATATCTATGATCGTTATGGCGCTGTTGATTTCTCCAAATGGACCCAAAAACAAAAAGAAAAGCTAAAAGAAGAAAAGATAAAACACGATGTATTAGACATGTGGTACATGATTTTAGGTGTCCTTCAGCGATCATTCGCGACGAAGGAAAATAAGCTTATAAAGTTATACAATTTACTATGCCCGGATGGCATGTTATTGACAGAATGAAGTGGAAATTCCCATGCCAAGCTATCGGTTCTTAAGCCAGTCAACCTATTCAAACCATTGCTTTCAGCGCCCGGTTCGGTTAAATCGTTGAATTGCTATGGCCTTGGGATAGCTTTCAATTTGTTTCATGATCGTGGCGTCTCTAGGGTATTCACAAATTATCATTGTTTCCGCATACCCACGGTTCTCGTGCCAGAGCCTCGCCCCATTGTTGGATTTCGCCTTCTTCTACCGCCGTGATATTTTTTTCAATGACGATATCCCACCTGCGTCTCAATGCCATGTAGCCATCCTTGTATTGAGAGACTTCCTCGCTCCGAGTTTGTTCCCATTCGGCTGCCAGTGCCAAGATGAGCGGCTCGTTGTTCGGGTCTGGCACCAATATGTTACGCAACCCGTTGGGTACAAAAGTTGGAAAGTTAAGTGCTGTTCCGGCGCGGTGGCACGCCGTCAGCAGTCGCCCAGAGGTGCTGTTCAGCCATAGGCACCATGCTTTTGCGGTCTGATAGGAGATTCCCTGTACCGGTTTCCAGCGCATTCCGAGAACAGGTGTTTCAGTTGCCAGTGCCGCCACCCTGGCCGTTTGTGTATTTTGTCCTGCGGAGATTAACAGGTGGCTTTTTACCTTATCCCATTTTTTTATTTGTTGTTGTACGTAGTTCGCTCTTTCGGATTTCTCTTTCCCGCGCCCGGCTTTTATAACGAAGTGTGAATCAAATCGCCCCTCTAGGTGTCTCTGCTCGTTTCCTGCCTTGCTGTTGATGATCCACATATCCCCTTTTTCATCTTTTTTGGGCTTTACCAGCGCACCGTCTCCTGGCGCGTGTAACGTTACCCCGTTGATTTTATCGATGGCTTTGATACCGGACCATTGTTTGATGCGCTGTACTGCCTTATCTAGGGCTGGACTGCGCCAGCCTGCCGCGCTCCAGTCGCCGTTGTGCATTCGGCGGGCGCTCACGAGTATTTTGTGTCCCCAAGGAATCATTTCTCCACGTGAGATCGTTTCGACGACTTCTTCGGCCTCGCCCCGATTACGTGGTTGCCGATCCAGGCTGATAAACTTCGTCGGCTTGTCTTCACCCCGACTTTTTCGGGTGCCAATGATCAGTGATTCATTAATACCGACACTGCCGGTCTGGCTCATGTGCAGGTTGCCGACTTCGTGCGAGGTTACTATCCATCGAATATGCAGTTCTTTGCCTAGTATTCGTCGTTCGGTCAGTCCGCTCGGGCTAAGTAAAGCAACGGTCGGGATGATTGTGGCCAGTATACCGTCTTCTTGGTCGATTGCCTTCAGGCCGAGCGCGACCCACAGCGGACGTGCCGTTGTCTTGTCTGTGATACCCCGCATTCCGGGGTTGGTTCTTTCAAGCAATGTTTGTATTCCGTCGATACGTTCTCGCAGTGCATTCTGTTCGGTTTCATCAAACTTTTCTCCCAGTTTGTCTCTGGTCACGAAAGGCGGGTTCATCAAAGCGACCCGGCGCCCCTTCAAGGACTCGATGATATCTGACAGGTCATCACGTTCGACGGGCTTGTTTCCGGTCAAGGCCATGCTTTCAGCCTTACCGCGTGCTTCGTGATGGAGCGGCATCTCTCGTTGTCCCGTCCTGTCGGCAACATCAAAACTGCCCACGATCCGGCTGTCGGTCAGCAGCTCAAGGCTACCGACCGCGACGCGGCTTTTGTCTTCAAGATATCCGTAATCAAGCGTTTCTAGATTCACATTTCTGTAGCGTACGACCGCGTCACCCAGTGTCAGTTGCGCCCCTGCAAGCTGTAGGGATACCCGGTTGATATCCAGTCCCATTAACATTTTCTCGACGCCATATCTATGCAGCGCTTGCACTTGCTTAGGCGTTGCGCCTGCTCGCCTTGCTTTCATCTTCGCCGCGGCCAAGTATGCTGTTAATAATGTCGCACTCCCGCATGTGGGGTCGAAAACGTCGGCGCGTGACCAGGTATCTTTCCGGTCCCAGTGCGCTTCGTCCAAGGCTTCAATGGCTAGTCCGGCCAGTAAAACTGCCGCGTGCGGCCGGGTAAAGTAGGCTCCGTCCGCTGCCTGGTCGCCCATTACTTTGTTGAACAACTCGCCGGCGTGGTCCATTTCCATCTGTGCGTAAGTCTCGCCGATTTCCTGAGCGTCCGTTATGATCTTGCGCACAGCCTCGTTCAGCCCCGCGGGTTTCTAACTATACTTGTAAAGCATTGTTTATGCTAACTTATTAAGGAATGTTAAATAATATATCCCACGCTGGTTCCCACAATTAAATTGGGTATATACGAGGTTTGAGGCAAGTTAATGAAAAAGAGCTTAAAAGTTGATATGGCTATTGACCATGGTAGTTGATTGCTCATGAGAATTTAGATGCATAGAAAAGGAATACATTATTGCTACACATCTGTTTCATATGACTTTCCCCGAATAACTTTAAAACTCTACACCAAGCCTCACATACCAGAAGCCACCGTTAAAGCCAAACGGTGATGTAAGCGAAGGTATAACACCTAAGTACTGGAAAACTGGGTCTTGTTCGTCATCTGGATCATTGTCAAAGACATTTTCACCTCCTACGGATAACTTAAACCGTTCTTGAAAAGTTAGTGTTGCTTCGATATCCACTATGATCTCGGATCCATAAGTAGAGGTATCGGACGCATCACCTGGACTAAAAATTCCTCCTGTGGTTTTCCATTCACCATAACGATTCACGCGTATGTAACCATCAAATATTCTGTCTGTCTGATAATTAAAAGTAACTATTGTTCTATGCTCGGGAACTTGATTTTCCAAATCAAACACTCTTGAAGTGTTGATCGTTCCAGTCGCAACATTACTGACCTCTTGCTCATTAAAATTGTGCCTTATATCAAAGGTCAATACACCAGGACCTATCTCAAAGTCGCTAGTTAATGCGAAATCAATGCCGGTAACATTGGAGTCAAAACCATTGACAAAGAATCCGGCAAGACTGCCACTGAGCAAATTAGCATTAGGTATGCCTGCTGTTGTTAAGGCTGCAACTTCTGCAGCACCAAGCGTGAAATTTCGTAGTGCGAGCCTATCTTCAATCTCAATATCATAGTAATCAATTGTGATGTTCGTATTTTCAAACGGTGTAAATATGGCACCTACTGTAAAACTAATAGACTCCTCTGGAATTAAAGGCGCAGCTCCTAATGTTCTAGCGACAGGATGATCAACTGGATACGTACCATTTGGTATAAGATTACCCGCTGTATCAGCGCTAGTAGTGATATTAAGGGTATTAACTTGTCCCGGTGTGGGTGCACGGAAACCTGTATTGACAGTAGCACGCAAAGAAATATTATCGTTTACTGCGAAACGGCCTGCTACTTTCCAATCGAATGTATCTCCAACCTTACTTATGTCCTCGTATCGAATCGCGCCCCCTAATGAGAACCGCTCAGTAACATCAGCTTCCAAATCGAGGTAAGCAGCATAGTGCTCACTATCGAAAGTACCGGCTGACTCAGTTGGAAAACCCTGAAAGCCATCGGACCCAACACCAAAGATTGCTGCAGTCGGACCAGCTACTATTGAAGCTTGGTCGCCGGCACCAACAGTATAAGTTTCTTCTCGATATTCAAACCCAAATGCAATGTTTAGTGGCGATGCCAAGCTGGTAACGGTGACAGTTTTTATAAAATCAGCGTTAATACCGATCTCTTCTTGAGTTAATGTCCCAGGTGTAAATTCAGTTGGTGACAATGCACCTAAACTCGGATTAATAGTTTCAGAAAAAAAACGATATACAACTTCACTTTCCTGAAAACGACCAGTGAGGTCCCATTTAAAATCCCAATCTTCTATTTGGCCACGTAGTCCCGTTACATATGATTGATCTGTTATATCGGTTCCGAAGTTGGGATTGTAACCTCCAGGAAACATGGTATGAATGGGGTTAAGTAGTACGAATCCACTAGGACTTGTGGGATCTGCAGTTAAATAATCTGTTGGGTTTAATCCACTTGCCATGATGTCATTAACCAATGCCATGGGTGCTGGGTCTGGCAAGAAATCACCGTCAGTATCCATTTGTAGAGTAGATCGAGCAGTAAACATCTCCGTTGGCGGCAATACTGGACCTCTATAAAAAAAATCGGATATGGTATCGCTGGTGGTATAACCAACATTAGCAAAAAATTCTATGTTGTCAGTAAGATCATAGGCACCATTAAAAAATAACTTGTATGTTTCTATATCGGGATCTCCCCAACGCTGGCCCTTACCGTTTAGAGGTACTAGATCGACCCCTACTGCGTTTGCTACTTGTGTTGCATCAGGTCGCGCAATACCACGATCTGTTTTATCCGCCGATGAATATTCAAAGGTCCCGTTCAAAAACCCACGGCCACCCAAACTAATACCGCCATTGGCATCAATAATATATCGTGTACCATCTCCTTCATAATATTCTCCACTTTGCGCAGATACAGAAAATCCTTGATCAGCATCTTTTAAAATCACGTTCATAACACCTGCTATGGCATCGGATCCATACTGTGCGGATGCACCATCGCGTAAAATCTCAATTCGCTTAATTGCTGCTGCAGGTAGAGATGCAAAATCAACAGCATGTGCACCCTGATTCACCGTTCCAAGCGGTGCAATTTGTAAGTTTACCAAGGGCGAACGGTGTCGCCGCGTTTCATTAACCAGGACCAATGTATGATCAGGCGATAAATTACGGATGGTTACCGGTCGGATAAAAGCCGTGCCATCAGCGATTGGATAACGTTGAGTATTAATTGACGGTACAATTTTTGTGATTCCATCCGTCAAATCGAACGTTGCTTGGTCGTCGATAGCCGCACCAGTAAGAACGTCAATCGGCGAAAGCGTTTCGATGTACGATTGCCCTTCCCTCCTCGTCCCTGTTACGACAACTTCTTCAAGGGCATTAGCTCCTTCAACACCATTGGCATTTTGAGACATTGATATCGAGGGTATTATTGCGAGTGATGCAGCAATAACCGCTTTTAGCGCCTTAGCCATAAAATGTGCAATATTTTTCATTGGCATCTCCAGTCTTTCATAGGTAATTTCAATAGCTGAATCAGTTTGTTTGTGATTTTGCTGGCTGCTCATGCTGGATCACATAGAGATTTCATTAGTACTTCCGGCATATCGTGTAATCGCGCCATAGCGGGTTCGGCTCTCAATCATGCTAAGAGGTCGGCGTGCACGAATGGAATTGATACGCTCTAGTTCCTCGCGAACAAGTGCAGTTATCTGCTCATGGTTTAGTCCAAGTTCGCAGCCAAGTTGAAGAGTTTGCCGTACTTGCTGCTTTACCCGATCCCAATTAGCAGAGGAAGTAGGGGATTGCGATGCTGTTACATACGTGCCGTCCCCGACACGGGTTTCCAAAAAACCCTCTTTATTTAATGCGTTATAGACACGCTGCACAGTATTGCGATTTAATTTTAGCGATTCCGCAAGATCTCGCATTGTCGGCAACTGCTGCTCTGGCTTTAAGGCACCAATCCGAATCATATGAATGATCTGGTCTTTCAGGACTATCCAGACAGGACCCTGCCAATCAGGGGGTAACGTAATGTTATGTGCCCCTATGAATGAATTATTGTTCATCTCTCACCTTATTCTTTTGGATTATTGACATTCTAATTGATCATAAATAATATGTCAATTATAATTCCTGATATTTTACTGTAGGACCTTATATGATGCCCTATATAACAAGAATAATGAGTATTTACAATAATATATAAATTAAGTTTATCCTAATATCAACCATATTTGCTTGTAATATTTTCTTATGATACGATATATTGTCACTAATAATTAGGTCAATATGAATAATGCAGGATAAAAAGTTAACAGCCTTTGAACCATTAAAAGACAATAATGAGGTGCCACTTAGAGACTTGGTGAACCACATCTGGCTTGACTTCCAGCAGATGGGAAGCTTCATCGCTGATCCACTTGTTGTCACTGGCGGAGAAGGTATGCGCGTACGTACCGATGACGGGCGTGAATTCATAGACGCAATTGGCGGTGCTATTGTGTCATCCTTAGGCTATGGAAATAGGGCTGTACGGACCGCAATGCATGCTGCTATAGATAGACAAGATTTTTGGCCTGTTTTGCACGCTACTACACCATCAGCGCTACTCATTGCGAAAAGACTAGCTGAGTTATTACCGGGCAATCTTGATTGTGCGTTTCTCTTAACAGGTGGATCAGAGTCGACTGAGACTGCGATGAAAATGGCGCGTCAATACCATCGTCTTAATGGGCAATCAACACGCTACAAAGTTTTATCGCGTTATTGGTCATATCACGGCGCGACACTCAATGCATTAGCGGCATCTGGTGTCGGTGATAGACGTAAATTCGAACCATTACCAAACGGTTTCATTCATGTAAACCCACCCTATTGCTACCGCTGTCCGTGGGGCAAAAAACCAGAAAGTTGTAACCTCGAATGCTCAACGGCGTTTAAGGATGTGATCAGATACGAAGGCGAAGAAACCATTTCCGCCATCATTGTCGATCCAGTGATGGCAGCGGCGGGTGTGCTAGTGCCACCTAAAAACTATTATCGTATTTTACGAGAGCTATGCGACCAGCACGGGATATTGCTGATATTTGACGAGGTACTAACGGGATTTGGACGTCTCGGTACACTCTTTGCGTGTGATTATTATGGTGTGGTACCAGATTTGATCTGTCTTGGAAAAGGCATTACCTCTGGCTATGCCCCTTTCGCAGCCGTCGTCGCTGGTGCTCATATTACGAAAAAATTTATTGGTGATGATGCAAGAACTTTCCTTCACGGCCATACCTATGGTGGTCATCCATTAGGCTGTGAAACTGCGTTAGCGGTGATTGATGAATTATTGTCTCGCGATCTGATTGCTCAGGCAGCTACCAACGGTGAATACTTGCGTGGCAGACTTTTAGAAATAGCCAAACGTCATCCAGAGATAGGCGATATCCGAGGAATTGGAATGATATGGGGGATCGAGTTTGTACAGGATAAAAAAACACGCAAGCATTTCCCTTCCAAGAAAGCACGAGCAATCGAAATTCGCCAGCAAGCACACAAACTTGGTTTACTCACTCGGGGTTCAGCACATGTTATTATTATTGCGCCTGCTCTTACCGCGTCGTTCGACGAACTGGATGAGATCATCGATATTCTTGATCAGGCAATCACAGTCAGCGCAAATCATTAAATCTAAAGGCGGATCATGAACGCACCGACTCATATTGAAATTACAGCAAATGATGATCAACAATTATCTGCATCATGCTGTGTAAAATGTGGGGTGATAGCCTGCCCTCCTCGCCTCGCACATTGCGATAAACCAATTTCTCGACAATATATTTCGCCGCTTGGGACTGTCGAGGCATGCACACTTATCCGGATTGCACCAAAGGCGTTCAAAACACCTTACCTAGTTGGCTATGTACGCCTAGACGCCGGTCCACGGATCGTTTGCAAATTTGCGACTGATCGTTCATACGGAGAGGCAATTGGGTCTCGAGTAAGAATTTGTCCTAATACAAACGATGGTAAAAATCAGATATTGATTGGTCGATGGTTAAATTGAGGTAAATTGTAGTGGAACGAATTGCGATTATTGGTGTAGGTAGCGTTGAATATGGAGATCACAGGACTGTGCCGTGTCGCACACTTGGTGCGCAAGCTGTCATCCGAGCCTTGGAAGATGCCAAGATTTCTTGGGATCGTATTGACTGTGCTTATGTCGGATATGGTATTACTGGTTTGTTGGATGGGCAAGAAGGTATGATCGGCCAACTCGCATTGCGGGAAGTTGGTATCACGGGCATTCCTATCACTAGAGTAGAAAACGCATGTTCCAGTTCTTCTTGTGCCGTGCGTGAATCTGCTATAGCAATTCGCGCCGGAGAGTCTGAGATTGCACTGGCTTTTGGTGTAGAGAAAATGTTGGGTTATTCAACCGAGGATGCCATGCGTGCACTTGCCGGAGACGGTGATGTGCCACTTGAGAGCAATATCGGGCTAACGTTTCCTGGTGTATTCGCCATCGCGGCACAGACACACATGCGAGAATTTGGTACGCCACGAGAGGCTCTGGCTGCCGTAGCCGAAAAAGCGCATGCTAATGCATCACTCAATCCACATGCCCATCTACGTAACCCAATCACTCGTGACGAGGCATTAAATGGGCGGATTGTTGCCGACCCCCTCACAATTTACGATTGTTGCCCTATTAGCGATGGAGCATCCGCTGTAGTTCTCGCAAGTGAACGGATCGCGAAAAGCCACCCTGGTCCGGTTGTCTGGCTAGATGCCTGCGTACTAGCCACCGGTACATATGACTCGATTAGCATGACGAGTTTTGAAGCTACACGACGTGCATCGCAGCAAGCATATGAATGTGCAGGCATCGGACCCAATGATATTGACATTGCAGAAGTACATGACTGTTTTACCATTGCTGAAATTATGCACACTGAGGATTTGGGATTTTTTGAAAAAGGGGACGGTGGATTTGCAACTCTTCGAGGAGATACTCAAATTAACGGGAAAAAACCTATTAATGCAAGCGGTGGGCTAAAGGCAAAGGGCCACCCGGTAGGGGCTACAGGTGCGGGTCAGCTTGTCGAAGTCACGAAACAGCTACGTCGCGAGGCAGGTGAACGTCAGGTAGAAGGCGCCAAAACGGCGTTGACCCATTGCATGGGCGGTTTCTTCGCTCAAGACTGCGGCTCGATAGTGATTAATGTGGTAAGTCGATGAAGCACTGCGATCACTATAACTGATCAAACGAGGCGTCTACTGTGCAATCCAGGAACAATCAAATCCGTGTTCTTTTGTGTAACCCAGGTCTGGATGGCCATGATCGCGGTGTAAAAGTCGTTGCCCGTGGGTTGCGAGATCATGGCATGGAAGTTATCTATTTGCCGTTACGTTCTAGTATTGAGGAAGTCGTTTCAGCGGCCCTCCAGGAAGATGTAGATGTTATAGGGATTAGTAATCTTTCAGCCACGCTCGTTCATGTCTGCCAGCGGTTGCATAGGCTATTGAATGAAGCAGGTGCCAATGATGTGCTTATAGTTGCCGGAGGAACGGTCATCGCCAGTGACTATAATGAGCTTTCAGCTATCGGGATTAGCGGTGTATTTGGTCCTGGCAGTGATCTGTCCGAAATCATTGACTATATCGAGCAAAATATACGTCAGAAATCTGTGACAGAAAAATGATTAACAGCAATCTCGCAATCGCACGACGTATCTCAGCGCTTGAGCGTGGGGAGTTATTATCGACAGAGGTTAACAATACTCACAATGCATCATATGTAGTTGGCATTTCGGGGCCACCAGGTGTTGGTAAAAGTGTTTTAGTTGGTGAATTGGCACTCTTGGTTGCACGCACCGGTCATCGGGTAGCGGTACTCGCAGTGGATCCATCAAGCCCAATAACCGGCGGTGCGGTATTAGCAGATCGTGTACGGATGCCACTGGATTTTGAAGGTTTGGATGTGTTTATTCGCTCCTTGGCCAGCCGAGGTGCATTAGGGGGGCTGTCTCAAATTGTTGCAAGTGCTGTGCATATTCTAAGCGACGAAGGTTACTCGATTATATTTATAGAAACCGTGGGTGTTGGTCAGAATGAAACTGAGATTATGGATATCGCGAACACAGTGATTCTAGTTCAGACACCCGGTGCTGGAGATGAGGCCCAGGGTTTAAAGGCCGGTATACTTGAAATCGCTGATATTTTTGTGGTCAACAAAATGGATCACCCGAATGCTGAATTTACACTCTGTACAATCCGTGACATTGCCAATAACTCAGCGCGTGAAGGGTGGCAACCAACTGTGATTCCAACTGTTGCATTAAAGAGTGAAGGTATCGAGAAGTTATGGGAATCAATCCAAGCACATAAAAAATGGTCTGATAGTGTTGGCGCAACAAAACGCCAACGCGCGCGACGTATTGAAATGCAATTGATGTGGTCGCTCTGGTGCACCTTGCGTACGCGCCTGCCACTAACAGAGATTGCTTTGAACGTTGCGGACGGATCACTTTCATTTAATCAGGCGATAAAACGCCTTGAAAATTCCATCGTAGAAATGGAGCGCATGTAGTGGACGAACAAATTATATCAGCGTGGCGGAAAAAGAGAACCGAAAAAGAGTTAAGCCGAATACCGGAGACTAAAAAAAAGTTCAAAACGGCGTCGGGGATTGAGGTCAAGGATGTTTACACATCCCTGGATGTGACACCTGAAACCCATGAAACTCTCCCTGGGCTTTATCCACTGACTCGCGGTATACGGGCGTCGATGTATAGAAATCGCCCATTCACAATGCGCCAAGTCGTTGGTCTAGGTACGGCTAAACATGCCAATGAACGTCACCGTTTTGTCCTATCCCAAGGACAAACGGGGCTTTCAAATGATTTCGATCTGCCAACGCTGACCGGTTACGATTCAGATGATGATAAAGCCAGAGGTGAAGTGGGCCGTATTGGAGTCGCTATCGATAGCATTCATGACATGCGCGACTTGATGTCAGAAATCCCTCTTGATAGCGTCTCGACATCAATGACAATCAACCACCCTGCTCCTGTATTGCTTGCAATGTACCTGGCAGTGGCTGAAGAGCAAAATGTCCCTTGGGGCCGGCTGAACGGTACTGTTCAAAATGACGCCTTTAAGGAATTTTTTGCACAAAAAACCTTTGCTATTGGGCCCTCACCGTCCTTCCGCTTGGCTTGCGATGTCATCGAGTTTTGTTCACATCATGCGCCAAAGTGGAACCCGATTAGTCTCTGTGGGTATCAGACCCGTGATTGTGGGGGCACTGCAGATCAAGAGTTGGGCCTCACGTTTGCTGCGGCAAAGGCCTATATAGACGAAACCCTAAAGCGTGGTGTGGACATCGATGATTTCGCACCCCGGTTGTCCTTTCTGATGTATGTACATATGGATGTTCTGGAAGAAGTAGCGAAGTTTCGCGCAGCTCGCCGCATGTGGGCAAGGTTACTGCGCGAGGAGTATGGTGCCAAAAACGAAGATTCATGGCGTTTACGCGTCCACGTGCAAACGGGTGCCGCCCTGCTAACAGCACAACAGCCAGAGAATAATATCGCACGCGGTGCTTTGCAGTGTTTTGCTGCCGCACTTGGCGGTATCCAGTCAATGGCCATATCGACTTACGATGAAGCCTACTCGATACCATCGGAAAAGGCACAGCGACTGGCGTTACGTACACAACAAATAGTTGCATTAGAGTCAGGTGTGACTTACACACCAGATCCCTTGGCCGGCAGCTACTATGTCGAGGCGCTTACCAACGAAATTGAGAGTCGAGCCCAAGGTTGGATTGATGAAGTTGAGAAACGAGGCGGTATGCTGGCGGTAACTGAATCCGGTTGGATTGAAATGCTACTGGCAGAGCAAGCTTATCACATTCAATGCGAGATCGAATCTGGTGAGCGACCTGTCGTCGGTGTAAATATTCATGAGGGTGGTGACAACGACGCAATCAATGATGATCTATTCCGTGTTGATCCCCAAGTGGAGAAACAACAGCTAAATCGACTTGATTCGTCCAGGAGACAACGAGATTCCGTGCGCGCCGCAGAAGCAATGACGTTTGTCAAAGACAGTCTTGAAGGCACAACAAATGTAATGACGTCAATTCTTGAGGCTGTCAAAGCGAGTGTCTCTGTTGGTGAAATATTTAGTGTGATGCGGTCTGTGTGGGGCACTTATAAGCCACCTGGAATTTTTTGATAAAAAAACGTGTCATTCGAGCCAATCAATTATGAAAACAAAAAACAAAGATAAGAATAACATTGTGATCCGAGCATACACTTCGAACGATCTTGATGCATGTCAAAGAATCGCCGGTCAGTCTACTGATTATGCCCACGCGCTTGATGAGAATGCCGATGCAATTCTTGTTGCGGAACATGGAAAAGATATTATCGGCTTCGGATTTATACAAATCTGGGATTGGAATCAGACAGCCTGGCTCGGTGAGTTAATTGTAGACAAAGAATGGCGCAACGCAGGCGTCGGCGGACGCCTGCTCAGCCACTTGGAAGACGAAGCCCGTAATCGTGGGTGTCGGGTTACCATGGATCACCCACCTTCAGACCATCCTGTGATTACATTTTATCTCACAAACGGTTATCGAATTTGTGGTTATAACGACAATTTTTACCCTGGGGAACAAGGCAGTACTGCACTGTTCCTTTGCAAAGATCTTTGACGTTAGTTCAAAACCGTCAATCAAGAGAGATTATTTAAATTGCAATTTCAGTTTGACAATATTGCTGATCGAACATTATCGCGATTGCTGGATCACCAGACGAAAAAGCGACCGGATGCACCTTTTTTTCAATTTTGTGATAACGGTTGGCTAACATTCTCACAAATGGAGGCATTGAGCGCATGCATAGCCGGTGGCTTGTATGAACTTGGTCTAAGTAAGGGTCACAAACTTGCAATAGTCACACCCAATTGTGCAGAATTCGTTCCAATTTGGTTTGCTGCAGCGCGTCTGGGTGCGATCGAAGTCCCAATGGATTGCAATTTAAAAGGAAGGATGCTGCTTTATGTATTACGTGATTGTACAGCATCGATCCTTGTTGTACATGCCGATTGTCTTGGTTCAGTTGTGGATGCTCTTGCCGACAATCACGCATTTAAACATGTGATTGTTATTGGCGAGCCCTATGACGATGCAATTGCGAGAAAAATAGTTACTGAACGTGTTGTCTCATACAACGAGTTAGCACACGCTCCAGCAAAACGACCCAACATTGATCTAGTACAACCCAGTGATCCCATCGCGATTCTGTACACCTCAGGAACCACCGGACCAGCCAAGGGTGTGGTCATGCCCCACCATCAGTTTTATGTATTTGTTGAAACTTTTGCAGACCATATGGGACTGACCTCTGACGACAGCTATTTTACACCGCTACCGTTGTTTCATGGTGATGCCCAATTATTCGGCGTGTATTATCCTCTTGTCTATGGCACCCGCGGTACTGTCTACGATCGATTCAGTGCTTCCCGTTTTTTTGATCAGGTTCGGTTATGTCAAGCAACCGCGACTAATCTCCTTGGTGCAATGGCACATATTGTATGGAAACAACCCAGAAGAGCCGACGACAATGATAACAGTGTACGTGTCTGCCAAGCGCTACCGATGATCCCGTTCAAGGAGGAATTCGAAGAGCGGTTCGGATTTAAACTTGTGACAGGATATGGTCAGACGGAAACCAATTTTGTTACTTATGATACTGTCGACAACCAACGACTGAATTCATGCGGAAAAGTTACCGAAGGCTTCGAGTTGGCCGTTGTGGATTCAGATGATAATTTTCTCCCACCAGGTGAGATTGGTGAAATTGTAATTCGAGCAAATATTCCATGGAGCACATCTCTTGGGTATTTCGGTAAAGACGACAAGTCCATAGAAGCAAACAGAAACCAATGGTTCCATACCGGTGACGCAGGCTGGCTCGATAAGGATGGATGGCTGTATTTTGCCAATCGGATAAAGGACGTGATCCGTCGCCGCGGCAAAAACATTTCGGCCTATGAAATCGAGACGACAATCAATGCGCATCCTGCAGTTCTGGAAAGTGCCGCCGTAGCAGTACCTTCTGAACTTAGCGAAGACGAGATTAAGGTAGTGGTATCGCTACGCCCAAATCACTCTCTCAGTCCCATGGACTTATTGACTTATTGCGAGATGTATATGCCTCAGTACATGTTACCCCGCTACGTGGAATTTCGATCAAGACTGCTTCCTCGTACGCCATCGGAAAAGATCGCTAAAGAATGCTTACGTGATGAAGGTATTACCCTTGAATTGTGGGATAGCGAATCACCTGAGTTGGAATCTGGCACCACATTTAGGCAAACAAAATGAGTAAATCTAATCTCAAGCCCACTTTTTTAGATCGACCACAAACTGCCGCTCACCTCATAATCAAAAGCCTTCATCGGCGAGGATTACGTCGTATTTATGGCCTGACCGGTGGCCATATCAAACCACTCTGGGACGAAGCACATATCGCCGGCATTGATATTATTTCGGTCAGACATGAAGCCGCAGCCGTACACATGGCTCAGGCACATGCAGATTTGACCGGCGAGTTGGCGATTGCAACAGTAACTACCGGTCCTGGATTCACCAATGCATTTTCAGGTATTGTTACCGCAGATATCGCGCGCTCACCTGTCCTGATTTTGGTTGGCCGACCACCCACACCTCAACTCGGAATGCGATCATTAGAGGATCTTGATCATGTTTCGATTTCTCGTCCAATCACGCGCTATGCAAATACAATTGACAAATCGTATCACGTACTGTGGAAACTCGATGATGCTATCGCCGCAGCGTTAGGCCTAGATGGTCGACAAGGTGCAGCAATGCTGGATATTCCTATTGATATCTTACGTACTGTAGTTCCAAAGAATTTTCAAGACTCTCGATTATTAGATCCGCGGCCTTGTCAACATTATCTTCCGGATCCAACACATGTCGAAGATGCTGCTGAAATTCTCCGTCAAAGCCAACGGCCTCTTGTAATTAGCGGCCGAGGCGCGTTTGGGGCAGGTAATGAGCTACGACGCTTTCTTCAAGAAAGCGGCGCCATGTATCTCGACACCAAATCGAGTCGCGGTCTAATCTCCATTGCTCATGAAAACTATATGTCCGCTGTCCGTGCGCGCGCCATGGCCGAATGTGATCTTATAGTAACTCTTGGGGCACAATTGGATTTTGAACTGGGGTATGGATCAACAGCATTGTTTGCGGCGAAACCAAAATTAGTACGTGTTGGACGGTCCAGCGACGAACTCCACGAGACAAGACGAGCAGACGTGGCAATACGGGGTGAAATCGCACAGTGCCTCAAAGCGCTGATGACAGTAGGTGTACGATCCAAGTCATTGGATAAAGATTGGTTCTCCACTTTACGGGTGGTTAACAATGAAAAACAAAATGCACTCGCTGAGAAATGTGCAATACAACCAACTGTCAATGGGCGCCTTCACCCGCTACGTCTTTTGAGTGTCGTAAATCAGTTCATTGATGAGAACACAATCGTGATAGTGGATGGCGGTGATATATTTTCTTTCGCCCGTGTTGCTTTGAAAACGCCGTGTTATATGGATACGGGACCTTTCGGTTGTCTCGGTGTTGGCGTCCCATTTGCTGTGGCTGCTGCATCACTTTTTCCTGAGCGCCGTGTACTGGCTGTTATCGGAGATGGTGCCTTTGGTTTTAATGCCATGGAATTGGAGACGGCCGCACGTATTGGTGCCAAGGCTGTATTCGTAATAGTTAACAACGGTGCCTGGAACATTGAACGTTGCGATCAGATTTTCAATTTTGGCGGTCGTATTGTTGGTACTGAAATACCAGGTTGTCGTTATGATCAACTGGCTCAGAGCCTAGGAGCTCACGGTGAGCATGTTGAAACGATCGAAGAACTACCGGGGGCACTTGAACGAGCAATAGAAAATGGTCCTTCGGTTGTTGATGTTGCCGTGACACGCGATGCCATCTCTCCGGACTTTAAAAGTGGATTAGCCGAACTGCCTGAGTATCAAGCACTCCGTACCTGGAATGACGCTGAAGAGATGAAATTGAAGAATTAGCGTCAACATGATCCGAACACGTGGAATATTTCCCTATGTAGTTGCCTTTGTCGTGATTGCAATCGTCACTGAATTCTTGATCATCAGATCAGTAGTGACGGAACCTCGGGATAAATTTATTCTCGCTCATGGCATGCCAGCCACACACATTTTCGAACCGGCCTCACAAATATTCATGGCATCGCTCAAGGCTCTAGATGGGCCACAGGCTGAATATCACCCCAGTGGAACATTGGGTGATTGGGTATTAATCTTTGAGCAGGTTGCGCTAGGCGCCATCCCTATGTCTCTGACTTTTAGCGCATCAGATATCGATCCGCGACTGAACCTCGCCTACCTGGCTTATATTGTCGTTGATTGGGAATCGGCCTATCAACTTTTCGGCCCAGAAGGAATGTTGATTGATATTTATGATGGTATTCTTGCAGATAACGGCGTAGTTATGCTGGGAATAATACCATCTGGTTTTGCAAGTATCGCCACGCGTAAAGGCGTTAATTCGGTTCCGGTCAATTTTCCTTCTGATGGCAAGGGCCTCAAGATTCGTGTCCCCAACGTACCAATAGCAGTTCAGCGATTTGAAACATGGGGATTCTCTCCTTTACCGATATCCTACTCCGAACTCCACATTGCTCTGCAGTTGGGCTCTGTCGATGCGCGCTCATTCGCGCCACCGGCTGAAATCCTTCAAATGAAGGATGTCATAGGTTCGTATATCCTAACCCGGGATTATTTTGAGTTTGCCTTTTGGACTGCCAATCGAAAATGGTGGGATGGACTCGACGAACAGGACCGGCAACGTATACAGACGGCTGTGAATGACTCCGTGGCCTGGTCTTGGGAAAATGCCAAAAAAATAGAGCTGAGGCAGCTACAAGAAATAAAAGCAGCTGGCATTACTGTCGTTGAATTGACAGATGACCAATTGGATACAGCAAAGTCGCTGTTAATGGAAAGTGAATGGAATTGGGTTGAGAAAAAAGTTGGATCTGACTTGCTAAACTCAGTGCGAGCTGCGATAAAGCGAATTGATTAATCAACAGACTCAACCTTTTCATAGTACACCGACATACGTGTCAGTATTTGGACTCATCCTTAACGTAATCATAACGTCAGGAATGGTTCTGTTAACCAGCGTTATGGTAATTCAAATTGTGCTACGACATGCATTTGATAGTGCTTTTATCGGTATTGAGGAATTAGCAACGCTGTTTGCGGTATGGGTATATTTTCCTGCCGCTGCCTACGCCAGTTGGACGGGTCAACATATTAAAGTCGGTTTTGTCGATGAATTTTTTCACCGTAAATCGACTGTAAGATTGATTCGTATTGTGATAGAAATTCTGAGCACTTGCTGTGCACTTGTATATGCTTATTTTGCAACTTCCTATACACATAAAATTTGGTACTCGCTCGGCCATGTAAGTCCTTACTTTGAATTACCGAAAACTGCCTGGACCATGAGTATGGTGATCGGGCTTTTTGCTATCGCATGCGCCCATACTTGGCGTGTTATCACTTTTAGTCGAGGGGGGATGTAATCGCCGCCGCCACATCAATTGTACTCATCATTGTCCTGCTAATGCTGGAGATGCCAGTTGCTTTCGCTTTCGGACTTGGTGCTATTACGCTGGCGCTTATCAGTGGTCAAGATCTTACGTACCTTGCACCATATGCGTTTTCGCAAGTGAATGTATTTGCCCTATTGGCATTACCTCTTTTTACGGCGACCGGTGTCCTTATGCAAAGCAGTGGCATCGCGAATCGTCTAATAAACTTTTTCGATCTTGCTGTTGGCCGAACACGCGGCGGACTAGGAGCAGTTACTATTGTTGTTTCAGCCTTTTTCGGTGCCATTGCAGGAAGTGGTAGCTCTGCAATAGCAGCAATTGGTTCGATCATGATTCCAAAACTTGTTGCACGCGGTTATGATCGTGGCGAAGCTGTTGCATTAGTCGGTTGTTCTTCAATTTTATCATTACTCATTCCGCCAAGCATACCTATGATCGTCTTCTCTATAACCGCAGGTATTTCAATAAGTGCGGTTTTTCTTTCCACAATCGTACCAGGTTTATTACTGATGTGTATTTATATTGTGCTCAACGCAATACTCGCAAAGCGCAATGTCAAAATTCAACAAGTTGTCACACTTTGCGAATCATTGGAATCGCCACGTCACACAATGACTGATGCATTCCCTGCTTTACTCCTTCCTGTCATTGTTTTAGGTGGTATATATTCTGGTTCCTTCACACCAACAGAGGCAGCAGCAATCGCTGTAATTTACACTCTATTTGCTGGATTTCTAACCAAACCTGATTTTAGTGTCAATATAGCTGCCAATAGCATCTCAAAAGGCGCACTTGCAGCAGGATCTATCATTATCATCTTGTTTTTCATGGCAGTGATGAATCGAGCAATGATCCTCGATCAGGTTCCTCAATCTATCGCAACAGCACTTATAGGCGTTAGTGAGAATCGGTTCCTCATCCTAGCTGTTACGAATATTTTACTCATTGTAATAGGTATGCTTGTCGATGATGTGTCCGGCAGTGTCATCGTAGCTGTTGTTCTCGCACCTGTTATGAGCGAACTTGGAGTACACCCAGTTCATTTTGCCGCCATAGTAAGTGTAAATTTAGGTTTAGGTAACCTAACACCGCCTTGCGCGCCGCTATTGTATATGGCAGGCCAAAGTGGTGAGTGTCAATTTCGGCACTACGTACGCCCTACACTCCGCTTACTATTATTTGGTCATGTTCCTGTTGTTGTGTTGGTTACGTATATCCCCCAATTAGCTCTAACACTACCGAGGATTCTCTTGGGAATATCTTAGGTGCGTCTAATTGTAAAAATTTACGAGATATCGTGGCTGCTTTGGTTCAATTCAAAATTGAACCGCCCCGGATTTGCCGGAGACACCATTTCTTGAGGGGATGCAGTAATGAACAGACACAACGGGGTACAAAGGCGGACTGCGACACGCGCAGCAGCCTGGACAGCCTGCAGTGGTCGCTGTTTTTCAGTGTCCTGATCGGCGAGACCCCGGCAGTGGTGATTTATGACACAGACGGGAAAGAGGAACGGTTTGAATGCCGGATAAAGACCGCCTGCCGGAAGGCCGGGGTGCTTTTTGAAGTTTTCAGACAGGTCTGTTTCAGTGAATGCTGCGTATATACATCTGGGCAGGGTCCATTAAAATTAATCTCCCGACCATGAGTTTCTCAAACATGTTCCGTGTCCACGACATCATGGCCAAACTCTCCCACCGGAGACCCGTCTTCCATTCCGAGGCGGATTTCCAGCACGCGTTCGCCTGGTTAGTGCATAGGGAAATGACCGACTACCAAGTACGGCTGGAGTTCAGACCGGACCCGCACGAGCGTGTCTATCTTGATATGTGGATCAAAAATATCAATCTCGCAATCGAACTGAAATACAAAACACGGGACGCCACATTAACTTACGAAGGAGAACGCTACTGTTTGCTTCGTCAGGGCGCCCATGACCTCGGCCGGTATGACTTTCTCAAGGACGTACAGCGGCTTGAAAATCTGCAACTGCAGGGAGTTGCCGGATCCGGGCTTGCAATCTTCCTGACCAACGAGCACCTTTACTGGAACCCGCCAGGAAAACCCGGCCAAGTGGACAGGGCTTTCCATATACACGATGGACGGCATATCCACGGGGATCTGAGATGGTCTCCCCAAGCCGGTCCAGGAACGACCCGCAGCCGGGAACACCCTATCAACCTGATAGGGACATACGACCTCGAATGGCATGATTATGGCGAAAAAGAGGCGCTGCAGCCGCTCGTCTCAGGCAGGCGATTGGCAAACACACGATTTCGCTATCTGGCCGTCGAAGTAAGCAACCTCCCTGACACGATATGACAAACGAACGAATGGCCGCTCCTTGAGTTGTCTTCAGAGGCTCATTTAGCAAGCCCGCCTTGCAGCCGAACGCAGGCAAACCAGGACCCCGCAGGGAATCATGACTTGGATTGCTGTGGCACTGACCGCTGCGGCTGTCTATTATTCTTTGGAGAATTAAAGCTGGATACCGCGAGCAGTATAAGTGAACTCGTGCTGGCCTGTCCGTATCTTACTGCTAGGTAAAATTATATGTGTTGGCTGATGCGATGGAACTAGCACGTAAATGAAACCAAGTCTCTGCTGGAAAAACGCTATCAAATGGCTCAATAAGAGGTAGTAACTCTTGTAAAAGGTCATCCTCGGAGTTAGATAAACGAGTTGCAATAACTGTAAGCCCATTTTCAAGCCAATCAAACCAGGCATGCTGTGTTTCAAAGGCGCCAGATGTTCGCAACATTATCAGAAGGATTGTCAAGAGTTCGTCTTTGCTGATGGCTGGTGTAATATTGATTAGTTGATTTAAAACATGGTCAGCCAACGCAGTATCTCGGCTTGTTGCTGCGACGATGGCGACCAACTGCAGGCACATAAGTATCTCCTTCTCATCTCCACCCTCAATATCTCCTGCTAATTTCTTCACAGATTCCCGAGCGTTCTCCAGTTCCGTTGTGCCCAAGACATAGAATTGAGAATAAACTACAAGCGTTTCCAAAAAATGCTTTACATTATCAGTCAACGCCTTTTCAAGTATTTGTGATAGTTCTTGTGGTAATGGTTCGGACAAGGGTTGATGGCCTAAAATATTTTCAGACGTGCTCACTATGGAACTTATTCCTTCTTTCCGGTATTGCCCCAAAATATGATTCAAATTTTCTAGCCCTGACAACTGTCGACGCTCTTTTTCATGACGTGATTTGAGAGCAATGAGTCGGCCAAATATTTCATCGCGCACAGCTTGTGATGAACCAGGTAAAATAGGCGCATTTTCTTTCCAAGCATTAACGAATTCTGCATAAAATCCATCCAAAAACATGCATTCCTGAGTCCATTTCTGAAAGCCGTCAATATCTCCGGTTCCCCCAGACTCCGCCATGGTTCGTACAACCAAGCCAGTTTGCATCCATACCCCTATCCGTTTCCAGTAGCCCGGATACTTATGCCCATTTTCTAGCAGGTGAACCCGGTTGAGTATAAAGTTCGCTGTAACCTGAAGTAGCCTGTACAGGTTAGTGCCATTCTGTTGCCCGAAGTCTTTGTCCAGTAGTTGAGTAACGGCCTCCTCTGCAAACCCACGAAAGCGCGGATCATCCTGTCGGTACAGAGCAATGTCCAAGGCACCCAGTAACGAAAACGGATTACTTTTTGCATGGCAGACACTGAGCGCGCTCCAAAGAGTGTCATTGTCGATCTCGCACACCCATTGCCCGGGGGACAACTCGTCCGACAGTGTCCCTAAACAGCAGATATCAAGCCCGCCCGCAAGGTCTCTGCTCAGAAGCTTCTTGCGATATGGGATCAGCACTTTCTTGAAATAGATTTCAGGGGCCTGTGCGTCTGGGGCCGGGCCAACGAATCGCTCAAAATAGGCAATGGATTGTGGGACAACATCCTCAGCATTGAAATTAAGACCACGGCTTATTTTTTGGACTAGGCGGGATTGAAGAGCAGTAACGCCATTACCCGCTTCTTTGAATATGCTGGATAATTCCTGATTGTTTGCTGTGCGAAACTCAATATCTTTTAGAATATCTCGACAATCCATCGACGTGGGGCCTAGCCGGTCAATGATATTATCCAAGACAGCAAGCCTTGTTTCTGGGTCGGGCGAGAGCAACGTCAACTCTGGAACAGTCACCTGTTGAAAGTGTTCTTCATCTTTGTTATGAGTCCATTTCACGAAGATGGTGCGGTCCTCAGCAATGCCTACAGAGACCAACTTCCCGGTTTCGTCTTGAAGGGGTATTTCTTTATTTGTTGCAAAAACGTCTTTGGCAGCTTTAAATAAAGCATTGCCCTCCAATTGTATATCGGATCCAATTGTCAGAAGATAATCTAACTTAAAACCGCATCGTTCAGCAAAATCGGGAATCGAGGTCATCAGCAGATTGCGTTCAACCTCTGGCAATTGCTCAAGAAACAAGCTTCCATAACCCTGCTGCATGTCATGGTCAAGCTTTGAAATAGCTTCCTGTCCTAATGTCAGCGCCATCTTAATTATATCCGCGTTAGCGGCGCGCAGTGGCTGCAGTACGTAACGTTCCAGCCATTCAGTATAATGAGCACGTCGCTCTACTGTTATTTCTGTCAGTGGACCGATTAAACGCACCAGATAAAGAGCGATAGTATCGCGAACTGAATTGCTGAGACCATCCGCCGCATAGTGTTTACGATTTAAAACAGACATCATCAGTAAATAGCGCCATACCCAGCCGGAACCCGTAGCAGCCTGTTCTGGACTCAATTCCAAATCTTGCCATAAACGGGGAATTACATGTCCGTGGGAAATTTGTGTTTGTTGGGACAATGCCTGTGCTTCTGCGGCGGTTGCAAGATAGGACGCATTGAATCTCTCATGGGCCTGCCTAATGAGGCGCAATTCCACACCTTCCCTCAGTTGACCGTTATCCACTGATGAACCCTTCAGCCAATGGATTAATTCCTCGGGATCAAGGGGTATAAAAGTAAACCCGCCGTGTCTGAGTATATGTCGGAAGCCCCAGTGCTCAGCAACACTGATATGTTTTCGTTTAAGCAAGTAACGCAACACGTCCAGCATACAGACAATGGGAACCGTTTTCCCGGAGGGGCGAGTCAGGGCTGGGAATTTGTTATAGAATCGGTCATCAAAACATAGTGCATCGTACGCGTCATTGCCCGCCGACAAATGCCTTATAGATTCAAGTTGTGTGTCATTATTGCGGGCCTGCTCAAGTAGGCCACCAGAGCGAGGTAGAAACGATGCAGAGCCGGAAGCCACTGCGTCACGTAAAATACGCCGAATATCTTCAATTTTATTGATGAGTTGCTCGCCGGTATCACCGGCCTCAAGCAATTCGTACTGTTCTTCCAGCACGTCCGGATGAACTTGAATATCCAGACCTGCAGTGCTGATTAGTTGTAACATATCAACATCTTGCAGGTAGGATAGAGCGCTTCGGTCTATGTAGAAGGTTTTGTTAAGAACTGAGGGTGGGAGGTTTGTACGCTCAGTCTGTCCCATTCTGTTAAAGTGATGCATTGCGCGATCATAATCATTTGTATCTATTTTCCCTTCTTTATGGAGCAAAACGCAGAGATCTGCTATCGTGATAATTAAATCATCATGCAAACTTGTGTCTGCGCGCTGTTCCATTAGCGAACCCGCTTTATAGATTGGTAGAACACAAACGACCTTACCTCTGGCATCCCTGGCCAATTGTAAAAGTACAGCCAGTTCAGGCCCGACTTCACTTGTAATATTTGGAGATGGTTTGGACTGAAGTTCGGCGACACACAGTTGACTTCGATTCAAGAGTTTTTGCACCTGTTTGGCTGCTTCAATACGGGAAGGCTGATGAAAACGCGCTTGTCCCTTTTCTTGAAACAACATCTCCATGACATTGGGTGAAAACTTGACATGGTGAAACGTTTTCAGTGCGGTTTCCAACAGGTTCAGCTTGGCAAGGACCATAATGGAAGTGATATCTAGTCCGATTATCCAATTGTCATGCAGTTCAACCGGTGTGCGAGCGCAAGCAATCAGCGGCAAAACTATTTTGCGCTGAATATCCGATGTTAGGCTATTCTGAGTAGAGACTTGAAAGATGAGCCGCGCCAATGACATGTTGAATTTGTTGACCGCTACACTGGTCGGCAACTCTCCACTAGACCATTTTTTCTCTATCTCATCCAGGTGAACTTGGCGTTCTGGTATCAAATCAGTGACAAATTCCTTTATGTCTACTCGCCGCAGTGGACCGTGATCGTCTGAGGAATGCTCAGCAGCCCGATTGAGCCAGTCCGGATTGGCTTCATTCTCGTGCCCAAGTTGGAAATGCAGCCAATATGCAGATGCCAGGACATGCGGGTCATTGTGTGCTTTTTTTGCTGCCAGCTCTGCTAGTTCCAAAGCGCGTTGCGGTGTTTTATCTAGTTGGCCGGCAAGTGTCGCCAGGCTCATTAAAAATTCGGGTTCCGATATATCTCGTTGCGCCCACGCCCGTTCGATGATTGTCACGATGTGCTCCCAATCACCGGAGCAGATCGCGATATTGATGTCGATATTGTGATCAGCCTGCAAGCCTCTGGTGTTCAGGAGTGTATCGTTGACTTGTTTTGCCTCATGATACTGGCCAACATGAAACAATGTGAATGCCTTTATTTCCTTCAAGTCATCGCTTTGCTCCACGATGTCGTTATTACACTTTATAAACTCAAGAGTCGCCTCATGGTCGAAAGAAGATTGGTCACCCAAACACCAGATAACATTAAGCGCATTGTCCTCGTTTCGGACGCGCTCAAACAGGTCACAAGCATATGGCAGTAGTGCTGAACGGTCACCCAATCCTTTTATATAGGAAACCAGACTTTGTAAGGCGGGAAGACTTTTTTCCTCACGGTAAAGCTTTTCAAGATCCTGACGAGTGTCTTTTCCTTCACGTCGACTGATGATTGCGAACAGGTACCTTGAATGAATTTCACCGATTTCGACAGTATGCTTTTCGACCAGCGCACGCGCCTTCTCACTCTGATTGCCTTCTACCAGTGCTGCGACCTGCATGGCCACCAAAAAAGGCACCGGCATTATCTTTCTCAAGCGAGTTTGATGCTGTTCAAGATAGATGACCCTATCACTTGGCGTCATTACTTGTTCATTTATAAGACATTCCGCGTTAAGTTCAGGGTCGGCGAGTCCTCCGCATTCTTTTCTTTGTTCCAGATATTGTTTTAACGGCTTGTTGTCGTATGGGATATTGAAGACATGGGCAAAGTCAATGACATCAACTGCTATTGAATTTCCCGTTTCCACGAGTTGACGAATTTCTTTGCGAGCCGCATTCAGTTTCGCCCTGTTTGGGATCATTAACCGAAGCCATAGCTTCCAATTACTGATGAACTTTGTGAACTGCTCATCATCTTGAACTACGGGATGCTGATTGAAGTATTCAAAGCACTCCGTAGCGCGCGTATGAAATGTCTCCTTATCTGCCCCCTGACCAGGGGTAATGCCTGTATAGAGCGGCAGACCTTCCAGTACCATCCCACGAAAACCATCAGGTAGTAGCATTGCTGCATTAATTTGTCCTTCAATCAAGGCAAGTGCGGGCATTTTCGGCCAATGTTTATCAAGGGTAACAAGCCGCGTGGATGCGTCCTCCCATTTTCCTAGTTTGGCCATAATCTTGGCCCAATTGAACCATCCAATAGGTGTAAAAAAATCGGGGGCATCTTGTTTCTCTTGTTGTTTGAACCAGTTTAGTGCTTTGCTTTCACCTTTTAATCGGGCCAGCAAGGAAAAGAGGGTGGCTCTGGAATCGGGGTCATCTTGATCACGAAGAATACGAAGTGCCTTATTGTTGTCGTCGACGGCCTCTGCGATCAGGGCATCGACGATGGCCAAGTTTATATCGGGATAAGCCTTATGTGCTCTAGTCAACACTCCTCGGATATCCTTTGCCAAATCGAGGGTTTCTTCATCAATGGCGCATAACCGGGCGGTCCAATAGTCGATCTTAACTTTAAGGGAATCAGATATTGTGGAAAGATTATTGTTATTGCTACTTACGCGCTGTCGCAATGTCTGAATATCTTCTATCGTCTTCCTATGGCTAAACACCCGGAACGAGAGAATGTTAGATAATGCTTGTTCCATATTGCCATCAAGAATTTGTTGAACATGTGGGTCTGGTGCAAGTTGTCGGCTGATTTGGACACCAATCATCCCGACAACATCACCTCCGAGTGTGTAGGCGAGCAGGATATTGACCGCCCGCTCAAGGTTTTCAAGATCAGCATTGGCTGCCCTAGCTGCGAGATCGGTATAGTCTAAAATATCGGTGTTTACATTGAATTCAATCTTTCCTTGACATGCTATGTTGATGCTGTCTTGCGAATAACTACCTTGTTTTCGCGTCAAATTGTAAAATACAATCTTGGAGTATTTTCTATGCAGATTATGTTGTATGACCTTTACTAAGGTAGACTTTATTTTCCTTATCGTCTTATCAGACGTTACCTGGATAGCTACTTTGGCCTCGTCGTCTGCAAGGTCTATCCCTGGGAAGTTTTTTTTCTCATCTATATTTAGATTTCTCAGGCTCCTGAAGCCATATAGCACTTTAAAGAGGTCACAAAAGACATCTTCACATATTGAATTGATGTCAAAGTGCCCTGCTTTTACCGACATTTCTACTTCAGAGGTTAATACAGCCAATTCCCGCCGAAAATAATTGATTAATATCTGCTGGTTCACTTTACTAACCTATTAATTAATACAATCGTCAGATTCGATATGGAAAAGAGGGCCCCCAAATAATCAAAACCTGTATTCACAGCAATTAATCTTGTCAATCTGCAATGGTGCTCTTGTTATTGTGGCGGATGATTAGTTGAGGTTTAATCCATCAGTCCTGTTATTTTGGGAAGGCGTCAGAACGCTGCAGGTGCATCAGAATTTTAAGCTTTTCCAGGTAGGATGTCATGCTTATCTTCGGAACACGTCGGATGTTGAAACTGAAAAACAACACCTGCCGCAGGCTGTCCAGGCTGCTGCACTTGACAGTTCAGGTCTATGTGGTTTAATCGTGTTTCGCAATTTATTTTAATTCAAACCATGCAAGGAGGCGTTAAGGACAATGACCGTAGACCCCGAATTATCCCGAGAACTCATCACCCTTCTTTCCAACCGCGATAAGCCGGCATCCGTCAACAAGGTGATTGACCTCATCCTGTCCGTCTGTCCCGACAGGGATGCGGAGGATTTGGTATTTCATGTTTAGTGTGTCGATGACGCCGGGGGAGTTGTCCCCCATGAGGAAACCGGCCTGCCGACCACGATTATCAAGGCGGACTGGCTCGCTGTGTGATATATCAAATACAGTTGAATAATAAATTTTCTGATTGAAGGCATCATGATGAGTCCTGAAAAAATCATCCAATCGTTACTGGAAGAGTTCAAAAAACTGGAGCAGACCGAAATAAAACAAACACAATGGAGCCGCGCGGTCCTGACTGCGTTGTGTCGCGTTGGACGACAATTGGGCTGCTCTGTCTGGGCGTCGTCACAGTTTGTTAATAGGGAGGACAAGGACGGTGGCGAATGGTTATATGACGTTACCTGGCTTAAGTACAAAGGTGACTTTCTGAAATTATCGCCGATGGTTGCGGAATGTGAATGGGGCAATATTGGCGCTATTAAAGATGATTTTGAAAAGCTCATCCTTGCGCGTGCCGCGGTTCGGGTGATGGTGTTCGACGGGATGTACTGTAAGAATGGCGCAGAAGGTATCGTAAACAAGTTCTGCGATTGGGTCGGCGCATACGAAAGCAGTCAAAAACGGGATACTTACCTGTTGATAGGATATGAGAGAGATGAAAAATACAACTGGTGGTTCCGGTATTTCAACATCCTTGTAGATGACCCTAGTCAACAGCCCATACTTACAAGGTTATAGTACCTGCTCGGACAAAATTTAAGCGTTACTCCACTTGGCTGCTATATTGGCGATGCGTAATTGATATGCGGATGTCTTCCTCGTTTTTTTGCAATGCATATCTTTTCAATTACGTCTTTGCGCCAGCACATTCCAAGAGCCGCTCCTTCCTCCTCAGGTCCTATCCTGCCGCTATAACAGCCAACAAATTCTATAGCTTTAGAACCAAGAAAAACGTCATCTCGCTCCCAAAATCCTGGATCATCTGGACCCAACCTGCTGTAGGGATCAACGGTATCCCAAGTACCAAAGTATGAAGCGAAAACCGGTGAACCTGACATTCCTTCCCGGGTTTGAGAATCCAGAAAAAAAGCCGGTAATTTAATCCCACCACTAAGTCCTCCGAACTGCCGAGGTTTCCCGCCAATTGTAATGTCGTAGTGTGGTTCAGAAGCGATGTAGCCAGATTTCCATAACGGTAGGCCGAACCCTACACTAATGGATCGTGGAAACCCAACGATGAACACAGTGCCCCCTGGCTCGACAGGAATACGAGCGCCACTAATACGATTTACCGCATTATGCATAAATTCTGGGCAAGAAGCGGGTCGCTGCAAGGGTAAGGCAATTACATCACAACGCGAGCTGAGCTCAGGGTGTTCTAACCAGAGGGGTTCATCGTTTTGATAAATGGAGACATCAAAAGGTACTATTCCAAAAGATCCTTCAGGGGAATCTTCAATGTCATATGAGGATAGTTTGGCTACTAAACGGGTTGGAAAACGCCCGTTCAAAAGTGGCCTGTTCTCCAAGAAGTGCTTGCCGCTGACGTTGTGCCAATTCGTAATGAGAAACCACTCATCATTAATTTCAAAGAAAAAGGCGCTTCCTGTCGCTATCATTCCTTGCTCATCATACATTTGCAGTTCGAACGGACACTGGGAATAAGTACTTCGAACTCCTTTTTCAGGCATTTTCGATTTCTCCGCACATAACATACTCAGGGCTAGTTGGCGTATACGTAAATCATTATGATTGACATTGTCCCACGTGATGACAGCGTCTTACGGAATCCGCAGTTAGGTCGCGCCAATGTCGATGTACGTCATCAAATCAGTTCCTTAAACTCCTGCCATAGGTCGGCTGTGACCGGCAGCCTGGATGAAGACAGAATCACCAGGTACTCATCCGCACTTTTTTCTGGACAGCAGTCGGGTGCGAATGCGTTTGGCGCTGCTTTCCAATTTTGTACTACGAGCAGTTTACGGGGATAACACCAATTTGAATTGCTGGGCACCGAATGGACCAGATGCTGATAGCGGATCAGGCGAACCCCGATTTTGTTGTTGGCCCCTTATTTTTATTTATATTTTTTGCAAGTGCCATTAATTTTTTACTCTCTTCATCAAGAACTTCTGCGAGTAGTTTCTCCATAAGTTCATAAGCATTAAGTACATCATCAGCAGACACAGTATTACCGCTGTGGCTTCCAGCATTTCCCAGCCATTTTACTGCCATAAATAATTCTTGAATGCCATGATACTTTTTTGGGAGCGAGTTAATGCGTTCATGTAGGCTCAAGTAACTTCGCTTCCTTTTTTGGATTCGATATTTTTTTATCTTAATATGGTTCAGAAGATTTTCGAGAGCCATACGAATATGATTCGCTGAGGAAGGGCGGTCACAGAAAAATAACGAAAATGAATTGTCCAATTCATCTGTAACCTCGTCAGGTAAATTTTTTTGGTAGTCGAATATTTTAAGATGTGGGGAAAAATACTTTGGGTAATACCGATCCTCATAGTCGTTGTATGACATTCCCTTATCATCGAAACTCACACATTGATGTGGGGACCCGACTCCTGAGCTTGATACAATCTCTTTGCAAGCCGGATTATTGCATTCCAACAAACAGGAATATACATATTCAATCCATTCAGGATACCAATCAACATCAGATCTAAGAGCTCTTGTGGAGGCTCTAGTTTGTTCGTGGTGAAATGTGCCTGGCTTGATTTTCAGTAACCCCTTTCCGCAGGTTGGGCAATTCCATTTTGTTAATCCTTTCCCTCGAAAGGATAACTTAAATTTTTTTCTATCTATTCTCATGACGTTATTAAGTAATAGGTATTTTAAGCAGATCGTTACTTGATCACATCAGAGCTAAGCAGCCTGCTCCAGTTGTTACCGATATTCATCCAGGGTGAGATACGCAACATGATGATAGCCAGTGTGCGTATTTCACGGCAAAGCTGTCACTGATTATACGGCAAAGCTGCCACCCATTTCACGGCAAAGCTGCCACCCCCAGCGAGGTAGATAGCTGGCGCGTTTGACGTGGATAACCACGGGTATCCTGTGTCCTTTTTTCGATTGAAAGGAGAAGACGCAGATGCCGGTGTCAATACCGGTTGAAAATTCGCCACTTCCATATAAAAGCACAGAAGCATTACTCGCCCCCTGCAGCTGACCGTTGTCGTGGTCTGCCGGGTTTACGCATGGGATTCTCCGCGCGCTGCACGGCATTGCCTTTGAGGCTGTCAGGCACCAGGTTGGCATGTACCCTGAGCCGGTAGGAAGCCCTTTGACCTCGATGGTGATGGCACGGTGCAGCAATCGGTCCAGCAGTGCTACGGCGACGACGAGCTTGTCCTGGTTCCGGAGCTCGCGGTCTCGTCATTGGAGATGTATTCCACCGCATTGCAGATGCTGCCGGCGCTCTTCAACTTGGAGGCGAAGTTGACGATGGCCTGGGGCCGCGTCAACAGGAAATTAAAATGTCCACTTTTCAGGATTCTTAAATGTCCCGTGGTGGATAAATAAATGGCTGTCTCAGTCATTATGTGTATCAGTTCGTTTCAGCTAACTGTTCCGGTTTCATTACCGGCGCCTGTCCCAACAACCCGGCCTGCTGGGCGTGCGCCAGGGGCGGCCTGACGTGGATATCGCTGTGTTCCGGTGGGTCGGTCACGGCCGGTTACTCATGCGGGATAAGTTCTGACCGGTGCCCATGGGCACCGATGGTCGGTTCGGCGGCGCGGCGCATGGATATTGCCATGACATCGCAGCCGATTGCCGCGGGTAGCGGGCGGTTTGTGCGGGTCTGCTGAAGCATCGGATTCCGGGTGGGTGTATCCGGTTCCGGCTGGAGTATCGGTATCGTTGGACTGTTTGTGTGCTAGCTCGCGGTTATCGGTGCCCATGGGCACCGGGTGGTGTGCGGCAGGGTCCGGGGGGTGGCGATGGACGGCGGAATGGTACCTGTTGTCAAGGGGGTGTTGCTGTCGTGGCCATGGCGGTAATTGGTGTTGCGGTTTTTGGGGTCTATCTCTCGGTCTTTGTGTCACACAAAGCCTATCTTGCCTCTTACTATATGAACTAATATAGGAGGATATTTTTATTCGGTATACATTATTTTAGAACATGTTTCAGTGCAGTGAAACAGGGGTGTTGATGTCGGGTGGGCTGATGATGGAGTTCATAATCAGTTCGTGTTGTTGATGGTTGTCCAGGCGGGTCTGCCGGTTCATTGCATGGCAGAATGTGTCGGGGCTGATGGTGTCAGTATCGATGAAGTAGCCGGTGAGGATGACGCTGTCCTTAAGGTGGAGGATGAGCCGGTGGCTGTCATGGGTCTGCTCATAGAGGGTGTTGAACGCTAAGGGGATGGAGTCGACCTGTGTGCGTGGACTATGTCCGGTGATGAGGGTGTTGTTCAGACTATGGACAAATTCAGTGGCCCTGAGATGATTGCCGAAGACGGCGTTGGTTTCATACCAGGTGTCGCCTACCTGAAGAGACAGGCGGTATCTGTCTGGTTGTTGCTTGTTGCCGGCGTCGATACCGAAATGGAACGGTATGTCACCGGTCTCCGGGGGTGAGTCGGTGTTATCGGGCATGATGCCTCTGGTGTGAATGGGTGTGTTGAGGACGACGGCTTACATCAAGCCCCGTTCGGCCATGGACGTCACCGTCTTGTCCCCGACCACGAGGTGGTCCAGCACGCGCACGTCCACCAGCGCCAGGGCCTGGGTCAGTTTCAGAGTAATCTGCCGGTCGGCCTGGCTCGGCTCGGCAATGCCGGAAGGGTGGTTGTGCGAGAAGATGATGGCCGCGGCGTTCAGTTGCAGGCAGCGCTTGACCACCTCGCGCGGGTACACGCTGGCGCCGTCAATGGTGCCGGTGAACAGAATCTCGTTGCTGATGATGCGGTGGCGGTTGTCCAGGAACAGACAGGCGAACACCTCGTGCTCGAAGCGGCTCAGCCAGGCCCTGACGTAGTGCTTGGTCTTGTCCGGGTTGCTCAGCACCGGGCGGGCGCGCAGTTCCGCCTCCAGATAGCGCCGGGAAAGCTCCAGGGCCGCTTCGAGTCGCCCTGTTAATGTCTTGCTGAGGGTCGTGTCCCGGACGTTGTCCAAGAGGCCTCTGATGCCCTGGTATTGGCACAGATGCTCGCGTATCTTGTCGAAGGACCGGGGCGATGCGAAGATACTGATAAGTTCGGCATCGCTCAAGCTGTGGGGACCGGCGTGTCTCAGTTTGTCCATCAGTGAGCGCTCGCCGCGCCCGCGCTGTGGACAGGTTGCAGGTTGGAACAGGGGATATTGCATGGGAGTCTCTACTGTGGTTCAGTGACACCGGTGGTCACGGGCCTCTGCAAGGCGTAGCGACCGCCGGATGGATGAAATGGACTGTGTTGGCGTGTAATTTATTCATCAGGGAAAAATCACACACACAGCCGGACACTATGCTTTGCGGTGATGAGCGAAACTACAGACCCTCAGGCGTTTTCCGCAACACCCACTCCACGCCGGTGTTCTGGATGGGACATGACCTGTCAGGCTGTCGGGTGAACCTGGACCGGACGCGGCTCGCCGGTGCGGGGATTGAGGGTTCGTGCCGGGAGGTCATGCGCGTCGTCACCGTGTGCTCCGAGCATCGGGATGGGATTGATGCGTTGTTGCTTGGGACATTCCTGAACGGCGGGCAGATCCGGTTACGGGGCGGGGTGTTTGATGACAATCAACTTGGCCGGTCGGACAAAGTAATTGACGTTAGACAGTGGGGATCACTTACGCCAAATTGGGTACGAACTGGGGTACGACACGGGCGAAGCTCACGGTAAGACGGACGGAAACGGGGAAAGGTCTCGCAAAATTGACGGACGAACACGGAATGTACCTCTGGATGCCACCGGGAGGGGCGAAGTCTTTAATACAGCGGCACAACATCCGGGGGCTGCGGACGGACAACGCCGCCGGCCACTACCCGGGAACAGGTTTGGCGGCGGCTCGGCCCGTCGCATTCGAGCGATGGAACATCGCCAGGGCCGGGGGCGATCCGTGCCGGGACGATGGGGCGGCAAACGCGGATAGGCGGCGGCAAGGCGGCGGGCGACGGCTTGCGGGAACTCGACGGCGAGCCGGGGCGTGCCGGCCTGCCGGGGCTGTGATTGCTGCATTACCGCCCGGAGGGCGGAAGCGATAGCGACAGTGACCCGCATGGGCGGAGACCGCTCGCGGGCTCCGGTCGGCGCAGCCGACTAGGGCGCGGGCCGTCAGGCATCGCCAATGAACCCGGGCAAACGCCGCAAGGCTATGCTCCGATGCGCTTCACCGGCAGGCTGCCGCTTTGATGGAATCCGGAAGCCGAGAACGGCAGGTCTCGGCCGCATCAACCGGCGCCAGCGACAGCGTCCGACTGATACCCATGATAACGGAGACTGCCATGTCTATATCCACCAGGGGACATATTAGAATCCTGAAAAGTGGACATTTTAATTTCCTGTTGACATCCGAGACAATCTAACCCAAACATCGACTTCCATCGTGGCCCGGGGATAGCAATGAGAGGCAAGCTTATAGGTCGAGGCATCCGTATAATTGTCATCCTGATTGCCAGACGGGTTTGATTTATGAACGAAGTTGATATTTTGTGTATTGCGCAATTTTGATGTTCAGTAAAAGAACTCCGCGGAGCGAGGATGCGTCCGGCGATGGCTGGAATACTGTGAGAAGCGAAGTGCATTGTACGACCTGATCCCGAAATCTGTCCCTGACTTTGAAGGGGTAGTGATATAGTACAGTCAGTATTCTCGTAAAGCTGCACTGGGAGAACGAAATGACAAGACAACTGACGGCAATCATCGAACGTGAAGATAATGGTTTTGTTGCGCTCTGTCCCGAGGTGGACGTTGCAAGCCAGGGGGCAACGGTGGATGAAGCACGCAATAATCTCAAGGAAGCTCTGGAGCTCTTCTTCGAATACGCGTCAACAGAGGAAATCCAGAAACGACTACATGATGAAGTATATGTAACACACGTTGAGATTGCGGTTGGTTAAACTCAAGGTTCTGTCAGGCAAAGAGGTATGCCGGATACTCGCCAGCCAGGGTTTTGTCAAGGTCAGGAGGCGAAGCAGCCATGTGGTAATGCAAAAAAACACACCGGGCGGTAGTACGGTGACGGTACCTGTACCGGATCACAAAGAATTACGTACTGGAACACTGATGTCGATTATCCGACAATCAGAGTTACCTCGCTCTTTGTTCGAGTAAAACAGAAACTTCATGAGAATGGATTGGCAGTAAAAGATCGTCATAGTATTCGGATTAATGACGCCCGCTGAATACACTGAGAACGTTTATGGGCTTGATTTGAGACTTATTAGCAGGCGAATTAACAAAGAAATGCTAGTGCACAGAGTACTATCCCTATACCGAATAATGCGAAAGAAACATAGACTGACTATTTTGTATATTTAAGACTATCGTGGTAACTAGCGCTTGTCGTTGCTGCCGCGCTCCTGGCGCCAGGCCAGCCAGTTGAGCAACAGCATGAAGGCCATGGCGACGATGCTGGCTATCAGCAATGTCATATTCATCATTATCTCTCCAGGTTATCGACCACAAAACCAAGGAGACCCACCAGAATTACGGTGATTCCTGTCAGTGTGTCCCCGCCTTCAAAAAACGCATTTAACACCCCGGCTGCAACAAGAATGATCCCCAGCCGGAGCGTGTCTTCCTGTACCGAGTCCAGATTGAATCTCATCCTCTTCCAGAGTAGAACATGCGCTGTCGTGCATGAAACGGGGTCCAGCCTTGCCAAACCCCATTCCATGAGCGTGAGGGTGCTGTAGCAACACACCTGCGGGTTAGTAAACTAACTTCCTGAAAGATATATCTCATTGTCTCCATTCCGGGTACGTCGCCATGTTTCTTCATCTGTGAAGCTGCACAACGTTAGCCCTGTGCCCGGTCAAGTAGTCCGCCCATTGGCTCATCAAGGCACGCCGACGCTCAAACAGATCGCTACGGAAATAAGCGCCCTCGGTTCCCTTCACCACGTGCGCCAGCGCGGCTTCCGCTATCTCTCTCGGCTTGCCCGTATCAGCGCACCAGTCCCGGAAGCTGGAACGGAAGCCGTGCACGGTAGCCCGGTCAGCCAGGCCGTTGTCTCTCAGGAGTTTGGTTAGCGTCATATTGCTCATCGGTTTACCGGGTCGCCAAACCGAGGGAAAAACAAGACCCGATTTATCGTCCAGCATCCGGCCCTGTTCCAGGACGGCCAGCGCCGCATCGGACAACGGTACGCGGTGAGCCCGGGTCATTTTCATGCGGTCGGCAGGGATAGTCCACGTCCTGGTTTCAACATCAACCTCATCCCACGTGGCGCCCAGGATTTCCCCGGTCCTGGCCGCGGTCAATATAAGAAAACGCAGCGCCAGTTTTGCAGGCAGTGACGCCCCTGACGCCGCTATGGTGTCCAGCGCCCCGGCAACGTCCTTATAATGCAACGCCCGTAAATGTTCCTTGATGGCCCGCTGTTTCGGCAACGCCCCGTCAATCATCTCGCCTGCCGGGTTGTTTTCGATAAAGCCATGGGCTTGCGCCCACCTGAATACAGCCCGCATCTTCTGCCGCAACCGGCGCGCGGTTTCCGCCCGTTTGCTCCACAAGGGGGTCAGTATGCGCAATACGTCTTCACGGCCTATCCTGTCTATCGGTTCGGAGCCGATAACCGGGATGGCGTATTTCTCCATTATCTGCATCCAGTTCTTTGCATGCTTGTCGTTGCGCCAGCGGGGTTTCAGCGCCGCATAAGTCTTGACGGCCCCTTCTCGGAAGGTCGGCATTTTAGCCTTGCGTTTCTCGGCCAGCGGATCGCCGCCTTCCGCCACAAGCACCCGGTTAACGAGCGCTCGTTGACGTGCTTTCGATAAAGAGATCAGTTTGAAGCTGCCAAGGCCGATATCCCGGCGCTTGCCGTGTATCGTTATCCGTTGGACCCAGGACTTGGCCCCGGTTTTGGTGACAAAGAGGTACAGCGTTTCCCCAGCCCGGTAGTGGCCTGGCTCCCTGATTGCCTTTAGTTCGTTGTGTGTGTGTTGCTTCATGTTTTTGTTCCTGTGCTTGCTCCTTTCCCACGCGGTTTCCCACGCGATATATCGGTATATATGGGAATTGAAAGAACCTTTTAACACCTATTATAGCAAAAAAACCTATATAAATCAATAGGGATAGAGAACAATAGGGAAATTGTAGGATCAGAAAGAAAATGGGCCGTCAGGGATTCGAACCCTGGACCTTGGGATTAAGAGTCCCCTGCTCTACCAGCTAAGCTAACGGCCCAATTGAATAATTAAATCTGGGGTGAGTGATGGGATTTGAACCCACGACCACCGGAACCACAATCCGGCGCTCTACCAGCTGAGCTACACTCACCATACCTGTGCCGGTCCCCGGCTTACTGCCTGCCGGGGCAGGCAGAGACCACACGATAATTGGCGCGCCCGAGAGGACTCGAACCTCTAACCCTCGGCTTAGAAGGCCGATGCTCTATCCGGTTGAGCTACGAGCGCAACTCTTCGTCAGTAAAATATATAAAATTGGTCGGGGCAGAGGGATTTGAACCCCCGACCCTCTGCTCCCAAAGCAGATGCGCTACCAGACTGCGCCATGCCCCGAGCCTCATCCGGGAGATGCGTAATGATACGTCCTGACCGGATACACGTCAATTGATTGCGGTCAACTACCATGATTTATGGGGTCAAAGCAATTGCTCTGACCCCCGTTATCGGAAAATTACTTCCGGCGCCAGGTGGTGCCGCCCGGGCCGTCTTCCAGGACAATGCCCTGTTCAGATAATTGCTCACGCACCCGGTCTGCTTCCGCGTAGTTCTTGTCCGCTTTTGCCTGTGCCCGTTGTTCGATCAGGCGGGTAATCTCTGCCGGGGTGATGTCGCTATTGTCGGCTGCGGCATGCAGGAATTCGGAGGGCGCCATCTGCATGATGCCCAGTACGTCGCCAAGCTGAATCAAGGTCCTGGCAAGACACGCGGCCTCCGCTGTTGACTTGTCGTCCAGGCGGTTAATCTCACCGGCCAGCTCATGCATTACAGTGACCGCGGCGCGGGTGTTGAAATCATCATCCATGACCTGTTCAAAGCGCTGCCCGTAGTCAGGCGATATCTCCCCCTCCCCGGGGTCGATATCACGGATGGAGTTATACAGCCGGGTCAGGCCGGCCCTGGCCTCGTCCAGGTGGGTATCCGAATAGTTCAACGGGCTGCGGTAATGGCTGGAGAGAATGAAAAAACGGATCACCTCGGGCAGGTAACGGGCCATAACCTCCCTGATCGTGAAAAAATTACCCAGGGACTTGGACATCTTCTCATCGTCAACCCGTACGAAACCGTTGTGTATCCACGTGTGTACGAAGGTCTTGCTGCCGGATCCGCAACTCTGGGCAATTTCATTTTCATGGTGCGGAAACTGCAGGTCCTGGCCGCCGCCGTGTATGTCGAAATCGGGACCCAGGCAATGGGTCGACATGGCGGAACATTCGATATGCCAGCCGGGCCGTCCCCTGCCCCAGGGCGACTCCCAGGCGGGCTCGCCGGGTTTTTCCATCTTCCACAATACGAAATCAACCGGGTCCGTCTTGGCATCCTGCACGTCCACGCGGATACCGGCGCGCAATTCATCGATGTTCTTGCCGGACAGCTTGCCGTAATCTGCGAAGGCGCTGACGTCGTAAAACACGTCGCCATTCTCCGCCTGGTAGGCATAACCATTGTCAAGCAGACGGCTGATCATGGCAATGATCTGTTCGATATGGTCCGTTGCCCTGGGTTCCTGGTCGGGGGTGAGCACGTTGAGTGCGGCAAAGTCCTCGTTCATCGCCTCTATAAAGCGCCCGGTCAACTCGTTGAAGGGTTCGCCGTTTTCCAGTGAGCGGTTGATGATCTTGTCGTCAATATCGGTGATGTTGCGTATGTAGTCCACCTCGTAGCCGCGAAAGCGGAAATACCGCACGATCATGTCGAACACCAGGATCATGCGCGCATGGCCGATGTGGCAGTAATCGTAAACCGTGATGCCGCAGACATACATGCGCACCCTGCCCGGTTCGATCGGCTGGAATTTTTCCTTTTGTCGCGTTAATGAGTTATATATAGTCAGCATTGAGAGACGGACTGTTGCTGAAATAAAACGGGCATGGTATCAAAAGAACGCGATTGATGGACACGTTATTTGTCTCCGACCTGCACTTGTCGACCGAACGGCCCGGCAAGATCGAGTTATTCAGGCAATTGTTCGACGGTCCGGCGCGCACCGCGCGCGCCGTGTATATCCTGGGCGACCTGTTCGAGAACTTCTGGGTCGGCAACGACGAGCGTCCCCCGCCCGCCGCAGAGGTGATCGACGTCTTGCGGGACTGCTGCCGGCACAACCCGGAGGTGTACCTCGTGCGCGGCAACCGCGACCTGATGCTGGACCGGGGATTCTGTACGCTGACGGGATGCAGGCTGCTGGGTGATGAGGACGTAATCCATATCGACGGTCAGCCGGCACTGATCATGCACGGCGACCTGCTCTGCACCCGGGACAGAAAGTACCAGTTGTACCGCAAGTTCATGGAAACCCCGTTCATCCGCCGCTTGTACCTGGGCCTGCCCTACCGGTTGCGGGTCTGCCTATCACGCGGACTCCGGCCGCTGCTGAAAAAGTCTGCCGCTGCTAAACCGCCGGAGATAATCGACGCCGACCAGGCTGCCGTGGAGGCATACATGACCGGGCACGGCGCCGGCGAACTGATACACGGCCATACCCACAGGCCGGGCATTCATCAGTTTGAGTTGAACGGGCAACCGGCGCGCCGCATCGTGCTGGGCGACTGGTACGAAGAGGATTCCGTGCTGGTCTGCCGGAACGGCGAACGGAAACTCCTGCGCGTGCAGGAGTACATCAAGTCAGCGGGTTAAAGAGATTTATCCGCAGATGACGCAGATTACCGCAGATTTACTTTTTACATTATATCTGCGGTAATCTGCGTCATCTGCGGATATTTCAACTGATCCAGCCGGCTATGGTCATCAGGCCCAGCACGATCAGCCATACGATCAAGGTACGGTTGATCAGGGCCAGGGTCTCCCCGATGCGTGCGATTAACACTTCCTTGTCCGCGCCGGTATCCTGCTTCGTGTCCGCCTCCTCCTCGGCCTCCGTGTCCTCCTCCCCTGCGGGGGCAAAATGCAGGGCGCCAAAGCCGGAAACGGCGATCACTTCCCGGCTTATATCCAGGGTGTTGCCGGATACCGTGCGCCAGCTTTCCAGGGCGCTTACAAGACTGCCGCCCAGGGCGAATCCCAGCGCCTGCAGGCGGGCTGACGGCCACATCAAGATATTGTGCAGGTCCCTTATCGCGCCGGCATAGCCGCTATCGGTCTTTTCATACCTGTGCGCCAGGTTCAGCACCAGGCAATACATCAGGGCGCCCACCGCGCCAAGCAGCACGAACCAGAACACGACGGCGAACAGGTACTCATGGGCGCGCAACATGATTGAGCTTATCACCCGGTCCGGGTCCGTCCCGTCCGCGCCGGCGTCCCCGTACAGTATCTGGTCCAGGATTTCACGGCAGGCGCTGTCATCATTACTGCTCAGCGCATCCGTGTACCTGCTCACCAGCGAATTGAGCGCCGGACCGAAGCTGTAAATCAGTACCAGCAAGGACAGTACAAAACCCAGCAGGAAATGTACCTCACCCGCCAGGTAAACCAGGACACCCAGCAACAGCAGCGGGATAGACAGGGTGAGCAGAACGCCGGCGGCGCCGTTCCAGAAACCGGCCCCCGACAACCTGGATTCCAGCCAGTTCGCGTAATGCTCAAACCAGGCCAGGTTCCGGTACCTGTCAAAGTCGCCCAGGCGCATCTCCACACCAAGCGCTATCAATACCATTATCAGGTTCATGGGAAAATGATAATGTATTTACCGGCGAAATACATCAGGCTTCCCCAAGTAACGAATATAAGCTGCTCCAGTCAAACGCCGGGCCCGGGTCGGTTTTACGCTCCGGGGCGATATGGCAGTGACCCCTGATATTTGCGCCCGCCAGGGAAGGCCAGGCCTGTTGCAACTCCGTTATGACCTGCGCCAGCGCTTCATACTGGACAGTTTCATAGTCCACGTCATCGGTCCCTTCCAGTTCGATACCGATGGAAAAATCATTACAGTTCTCCCTGCCGTTGAATGCCGATCGGCCCGCGTGCCAGGCGCGCTTGTGAAACGGCACGAATTGCATGATATCCCCGGTACGGTCGATCAACAGGTGCGCTGACACCTTCAGGCCCCTGAGTTGTTCAAAATAAGGATGTGCGCCGGGGTCGAGCGTATTGCAGAACAACTGCTCGATACAGGGTGAACCGAAGTCCCCGGGAGGCAGGCTGATACCGTGTATGACAAGCAGGGATATGTCTGTCCCATCCGGCCTGTCATCATGATTCGGGGACGGTACACGCCGGGCATTTTCCAGCCATTGCGCGTTGGCATCGAGTTTTACCTTCATATTATTCAGTGTATCACCGGATCGGGGACAGATTTAAATCTGTCCCCAGGTAGTCAAAGATCGAAGAATTTGACGGCGTATCACCGGGACCGGCGCCATCACGTTACAAGCCGGCCAGCGCGGTATTTTACTGGATTTCCATCCTTAGGTCCGTAAACCGTACATCTCTGTGCCACTTCTTTACTTTCGCAGGAATGACGAATGGGCGGTGTGCCGGATTCCTGCCGCTACGGCAGCAGGGGGGCAAGCGGGACGGACATCGATTCGGTTTACTTAAATCTGCCGAGTTAAGTAAACTGTCAGGGTTACCATACCGGAATGCGAGATGACGACGCGAGTCCTGCCTGCTGATATAGCCAGCACCGTACGGCGTGCCTTGAATGAAGACCTGGGGACGGGAGACCTCACGGCTAAACTGGTCCCGCAGGGTGCAACGAGTGCGGCGGCTGTGCTCTGCCGTGACAGTGCAATCCTGTGCGGGGTTGCCTGGTTTTCCGAAGTATTCAGGCAACTGGACGAGGGTGTCAGTATCAGCTGGCGCTGCGAGGACGGTGACGCCGTCAAACCCGGGCAGACCGTTTGCACCCTCTCGGGATCCACCCGGTCATTGCTCAGCGGCGAGCGGACCGCATTGAATTTTCTGCAGTTGTTATCGGGCACGGCAACCACCACCAGGGAGTACGTGACTGCCATAGCCCATACGGCAACCCGGTTACTGGACACGCGCAAAACCCTGCCCGGCCTGCGCTCGGCACAAAAATACGCGGTATTGTGCGGCGGCGGGACAAACCACCGCATGGGACTGTACGATGCAATGCTGATCAAGGAGAACCATATCAGGGCGAGCGGGTCCATCACCGGCGCGCTCAAGCAGGCTAAAACGACACACCGGTACATGGAAATCGAAGTGGAAAACGAGCAGGAACTCGAGGAAGCGCTCACTGCCGGCGCTGACGCCGTACTGCTGGATAATTTTACCCTGGACCAGGTCAGGCGGGCAGTGCAACTCAATGACGGGAGGGCGCGCCTGGAAGTCTCGGGTGGCGTGGATTTTGCCGATCTTGCGGCCCTGGCCGCTACCGGGGTCGACTTCATCTCGGTGGGGGCGCTCACCAAGAACGTGCGCGCAATCGATTTTTCGATGTTGCTGTCAGACCCGGACGCCGGCCCTGCATGAGTCTGCGTTTCCGCCTCAACCTGCTGCTTACACTGTTGTTTATCGCCGTCCTGTGCGCCGGCAGCAGTTACGCGATCATTTCCGCGCGCAAGACCGTCACCGAAGAAATTCAATCCGCAGCGCTGCTGACCTCCAACATGCTTGGCGCATCCATCTCCACGATACAGGGTTCGGAAGACCAGGGCCTGTATGACCGGTTGTTATCCGAACTGAGCAAACTGGAAACGACCCGCCACCTGCAAATCCTGATCTCGCTTGACCTGGGTGTAGGCACCGCACTGCCGCTGCAACCTGCCCTGCCCCTTGATGCCGATGCGCCGGCCTGGTTCGTCAACCTGGTCAAACCGCCTGTCATGGAATTCAAGCGGGTATTTACCAGTACGGGAGGTACCGGCACGGAGATCATCATCCGCGCCGATCCTTCGGCGGAGATAGACGAAGCCTGGCTGGAGACGCGCAATTTTCTCCTGTTGCTGCTGTTGTTCACCGCGTTGGCCAACCTGTTGATTTATATCATCCTGGGCCGGGACCTGGCGCCCATCGAGGCCATCCTCACCGGGCTGGAGCGCATTGAAAAAGGCGATTACCGGCTGCAACTGCCGAAATTCACCTCCATTGAGTTCTCGCGCATTTCCGCACGCTTCAACCACCTGGCAGGGGTATTACTGCAAAACAGGGAAGAAAACAGGCGCCTGACCCGGCGTTCACTGGAAATCCAGGAAGAAGAACGGCGCCGCTTGGCGCAGGAATTACACGATGAACTGGGCCAGTCCCTGAGCGCGATAAAGGCGATTGCCACGTCCATGGAACAACCCGGCGCGAAAAATGGCCGGCATGCCATCGAGAGTGCGGGGCTCATCAAGACCACCGCCGATAACATGTACGGTGCGGCGCGGCGCATGATCCGCCAGTTGCGGCCCGCAGTACTGGATGAACTGGGACTGGTGCCGGCCGTGCAACAACAGGTGGACGAGTGGAACTCGGCCCACGCCGATACGTTTTGCCACCTGGATATCAAGGCGGACTGCTCCGCCGCGGCTGATGCCGTAAAGATCAATATCTACCGCATCATCCAGGAGAGCCTGACCAATGTTGCCCGCCATTCATCGGCAAAAAATGTATACATATCCCTGGCAAGCTCAGAGGATAAAAGCAGCAGCCTGGAGCTGAAAATCGGTGACGACGGCCAGGGGTTTGACCCGGACAGGACGCGCAAGGGCATGGGTCTGCCGGGGATCCAGGAACGGGTGGACAGCATGGGAGGTGAGTTCCGGCTGGTCTCAGGCAGGAATAATGGTGTAAATATCACTATAATCCTGCCTTTAATACCTGATGAAACGGCGGATACCTGATACATTGCAGATGTGTCGCCGCCGGCAACTGTTTAATCGAGTGAAGTATGCAGAGCGTAAATAAAAAAATCAGGATTCTCCTGGTCGATGACCATGCCGTGGTACGCGCCGGCTATCAAATGCTGCTGGAGCAATCGGACAAGCTTGAAATAGTTGCCGAGGCATCCAGCGGCGAGCAGGCCAGCAAACTGTTTACCGACGTGGACCCGGACATAGTCGTCATGGACCTGTCATTGCCGGGTATCAGCGGGCTGGAGGCAATCAGGCGTATTATCCGCAAGGACCCGAATGCCAAAGTCCTGGTGTTCACCATGCATGAAGACACGGTATTCGTGGACCAGGCCCTGCGCGCCGGCGCCCGGGGCTACCTCAGCAAGAGCAGCGCCCCGAAAACCCTGATCAAGGCCATTGAAGAGATCGCCCGGGGCGGGGTCTATATCGATGACCGGCTGGTACAACACCTGGCGTTCCAGAAGGCGCGCGATGAAATCGGGCCGTTTTCCAGCCTGTCCACCAGGGAATTTGAAATATTCTGCCTGCTGGCGGAGGGTTTGAATACCAATGAGATTGCCGCCCGCCTGTCCATCGGCTACAAAACGGTGGCCAACTACAGCTCTCAGATAAAAAATAAGCTGCAGGTCAATACCACCGCCGAACTGGCCCGGTTGGCAATCCGCCACAACATCCTGCAGGCCTGATCTTGTGCCGGCACGGACGTCCTTAAATTAACATGGATGTACAGGATATACAGGATAATTCCGTGTGGGTGGCGCTAGCATGTTGTCTGCCTGGAATTAACGGCGGGAGTGCCGGAAAACCTGGTCGTAAACATCCGGTCCCCGTCCAATTTATCCTGTATATCCTGTACATCCATGTAAATAAAGGTCTTTACAGCTTGCTCTTCACCAGTTCATAGACCGTTTCCGTGGCGGCGCCGGCGCCGGACAGCACGAACTCGAGTTTCGCGCGCCTGTCGTTTACGAATTCCGCATCCCTGATCCCGCCTATGTTGATATAAACGTTCAACGCCGCGCTGCGCAGTGCGGCATGGGCCGCCAGCACCGCGACGCCGGCGTCGCTGATCACGTTCAGATTGCCTTTTTCGGCTACCGGACGGCACAGTTCGATCACGTCCGCGCACAGTTGCGCACAGGCAAGCGGCACATCCGTAGCCTCTTTCAGGGCCGCCTGGATAGTCTGCGAGCGCCGGGCCTTTTCCTCTTCGGTCTCCCGGGCCATGCCGTAAGCCGCCATTACCTGGTCGAACACGTCAACGTCGGCCTGGATCATGCCGGTCAGCCGTTCGCGTAACGCTTCGGATTGTTCCAGGAATCCCTGCATCTCCTCCTCGACCTCTTCGTATTTCTTTTTCCCGACGGTAAGATTGGCCACCATACTGACCAGCGCCGCGCCCATCGCCCCCATGATCGCCGCCGCGCTGCCGCCCCCGGGGGTGGACGCACTGGAGGCAAGCTGGTCGAGAAATGTCTGTAGTTGTTGTTCCTTGAACATGGGTGTTACCTCTTTACAGGTTTCAGTGTTGTAATGTAAGATAATTTCAATGCGCCGGGGAGTATAACGGATTTATCCGCAGATGACGCAGATGTGCGCTGTTTAAGCTTTCCCGCTACTTCCCCTGACCTGTGTCACACTGAACCGGTATGGTTTCCGCACGGTTTCAATCAACGTAACGTACCAGGCGCTGCTGCTGCAACAATAGCGGACGACTTTCCAATACCCAGAGGAGAATGTAATGAAAAAACTTCTGTTCCAGCTGGATACCGACCAGCATGCCGCCGTGTTCGATACGGTGGTCGGATATGACGGCGGGGCCGACCATGTGATCGGCCATGGCGGCTGCACGCCTGATAACGTGCGCGCCCTGGTAGACGGCGCCATCTTTACCCGCAGCCCGAAAGAAAAGAAAAATACCGCCTTGTTCATCGGCGGCAGCGACATGGTTGCCGGCGAAAAACTGCTGGATGCAGTGCAAAAGGTCTTTTTTGGCAATTTTCGCGTCTCCGTCATGATCGACAGCAACGGCAGCAACACCACGGCCGCTGCCGCGGCCGCCAAACTCATGAGCAGCGGGGGAGTAACCGGCAAGAAAGTGGTGATCCTGGGAGGGACAGGTCCGGTCGGCCAGCGCGCCGCGGTCATGCTGACCCGGGAAGGCGCCGATGTGGTGTTATGTTCCCGCGGCCAGGAACGCGCCCGGGCTGCCTGCGATGCGATCAAGGATCGTTTCGGCGTTGATATCACCCCCCTGGGCACCGCAACCAGTGAGGACCGCGCACGGGCCGTAGAGGATGCACAGATCGTCATCGCCACAGGCGCCGCAGGCGTGCAGTTGCTCGACCGGGCGGCGTGGGAGAACAACGCCGCTATCGAGATGCTTGCCGACGCCAACGCCACGCCGCCGTTAGGGATAGAAGGCGTCGACATGATGGACCGGGGCGAAGTCCGCAGCGGCAAGACCTGCTGGGGGGCAATCGGTTTCGGTACCCTGAAACTCGCCCTGCACCGGGCCTGCATTGCAAAGCTGTTCGAAAGCAACGACCAGGTGTTCGACGCCGAGGAGATCTTCGCACTGGCCAAGACGATGTCATGATTTTTATCCGCAGATGACGCAGATTATCGCAGATGATTTATTCAATGCAAAAAACGGTGAGACTGATACCGCATTGGAGCAGGAATAGACGCTTGTTTTAATTGCAACATACACAAAATACGGCAACTTCAGGATTTGCCATGTATGTTGAAAACCACTTCTTCCCTGCAACGAATTTTATTTTATCTGCGTTCATCTGCGTAATCTGCGGATGAATCACTGCGCTACCTGCGGATACTTCTATCCAGGGACGGGAAAAATTCCCGGTCTTTTATTCTTTTTTCCCGTATTCACTTGTAGATCAAATAGCTACATTACACATCTTCGGATGTATGTAAGCACTTTAATCGTGATCTACTAAAACGCCGGGGATATTGATCCAATGAACAGAACAGGCATCGCCGTATTTGCATCGTTAATCACCTGTTGTTCCCTGCCCTCTGCAAGCATCGGGCAGGAAGTCGTCGAAGAGTTGGTTGTTATCGGTGTCACTCCTTCCCGCGACGGGGTGGGGTTGCCGGAAGAAAAAATACCTTACCGGGTGCAATCCTCCAGTGCGGAGGATATCGAGCGCTCGCAGAGCCTGGACATTTCCGATTTTCTCCGGCACAACCTGGCCAGCGTCACCCACAACGATGCCCAGAACAACCCGTTGCAACCGGATATACAGTACCGCGGCTTTACCGCCTCTCCCCTGCTGGGCCTGTCGCAGGGCATGTCGGTTTACCAGAACGGCGTGCGCATCAACGAACCCCTGGGAGACACGGTGAACTGGGACATGTTGCCCGAATCGGCGATACACAGCATTGACCTCATCGGCGGCGCCAACCCCCTGTTCGGTTTGAACACGGTGGGCGGCGCGTTATCGGTGAACATGAAGGACGGTTTCAACAGCGACGGTCACAGTGTGGAAGTCTACGGCGGTTCTTTTGAGCGTATCGTCACGTCCGCGGAAAGCGGCGGCAACAACGGCTCCCTGGGCTATTACGCAAACGTCAGTTATTTCGATGAGGACGGCTGGCGCGACGAATCGCCGTCCGATGCGCTCAACCTCTACGGCAGCCTGAGCTGGCGCGGCGCCATGTCACGCCTGAACCTGAATGTACAGCACGGCGACAGCAAACTGATCGGCAACGGCGCGATTCCCGAAGAACTGCTGGCCGATGACCGCGATGCCATCTTTACCGCCCCCGACATCACCGAGAACGACCTCATCATGGTCAGCCTGGACGGCAGCCACAACTTCAACGACAAGGTAAAGCTCAACGTCAACTTTTTCTACCGGGAAAACGACGGTTCCTCGTTCAACGGCGACGGCAGCGAATTCGGCATCGAGTTCGATGATGAAGGCATGTGGCTGCTGGTCGAGGGAGATGATGATGACGACGATGACGACGACAATGGCCACGACGACGATGACGATGATAACGGCCACGACGACGATGATGACGATAACGGCAATGGCAATGGCGATGATGACAGCGGCAACGGCCATGATGATGACGATGACGACAATGGCCATGACGACGATGACGGCAACGGCCATGACGACGATGATGGCGAAGAGCTGGGAGGCGTTGAAACATACGGCGACGGCGATCCTTCAGACCTTGACATCATTGCCATCAACAATACCAGCAGCCGCAGGCAGGAAAGCTACGGCACGGACATCCAGTTGACGTTCCTGAACGACCTGGTGGGCATGGAAAACCAGTTGATCATGGGATTCACCTATTACAAGGGGGAAAGCACGTTCCGCTCCGAAACGGAAATAGCCGGCCTCGACCCCGTGACCCGCAGCACCGTGGGCCTGGGTACCGGCGTATTCGTTGAAGAGGCCAGGACCAACCTGGAAACAGAAACGGAGACGACCAGTTTCTACTTCATGAATGCCATGAGCCTGTCGGAACAGCTCACCCTGGTCGTGTCCGGGCGCCTGAACAACACCTTGATCGACCTCCAGGATCTCTCCGGAGAGCGCCCGGAACTGAACGGCGAACACGACTTCTTCCGTTTCAACCCGGCGCTGGGTCTGACATTTCAACCTACCGACAATATGAATATCTACGGCAGTTACAGCGAATCGAACCGCGCACCGACGCCTATCGAACTTGCCTGCAACGACAGTGTCTATACCCGTGCGCAGGCGTTCGCGGACGACCCGGATGACGTGGAGTTCGAGTGCCGCCTGCCCAACGCATTCCTGGCCGACCCACCCTTGAATGACGTCGTGAGCAAGAGTTTTGAAGCCGGCGTGCGCGGGGATATCGGGCTGGTGGATTACCACCTGGGTTTCTTCCACACCACCAACCATGACGATATCCTGTTCCAGACCACCGGCAGGGCTACCGGCCTGTTCGCCAACGTGGACAAGACCCAGCACCTGGGTCTTGAGGGCGCGTTGAACGGCTCGACCGGAAACCTCAACTGGTTCCTGGCCTACACATACCTGGAAGCGACTTTTGAGGACGAGTTCACCGCGGTCGAGAACGAAAACCACCCGCTGGGAGATGATATCGAGGTGGAACAAGGGGATCGTATTCCGGGGCTGCCCGAACATACCCTGAAACTGGGCGCCGATTACCTGCTGTTGGAACGCCTCAATGTCGGTTTCGACGTGGCCTACACGTCGAAAAAAGAACTGCGCGGCAACGAGGGCAACGACAGGGATGACGAGGGTTTCCTGAACCCGGTTGGCGGTTACGCCGTTGTCAACCTGCGCGCCAATTACAAGGTGAATGACAACATCCAAATCTTCGGCCGGGTCACCAACCTGTTTGATGAGGACTACGAGAGCTTCGGACTGCTGGGCGAGGAACCCGATGAGGTGGCGGTCGAAGAGTTTGAAGACTACGAGAGCCCGCGTTTTCTCGGCCCCGGCGCACCCCGGGCCGGTTTTGTCGGTGTCAAGCTAAGTATATAGCGTATAACCTCTGCCGCATGAGGGACGGATCAAGATCCGTCCCTTTTTTTGTCTCTGGAACTCGAAAACGGGTACACTTACGTCCCTTGTACAAAAACCGGGATGTATCGAATATGGAACAGGCCTACGCAGATATCATCAGAGCAATAGACGACCTTGAACGGACAGGATTGAAAGACACACCAGGGCGCGCGGCGGAAGCCATGCGCTTCCTGACCCGCGGCTACAACCAGAACCTGGAAGAAATCATCAACAATGCGAGGTTTCCCACGGAACGGAGCGAAATGGTCGTCGTCCAGGATATCGAACTCTACTCGCTGTGCGAACACCACCTGCTGCCGTTTGTCGGCAAGTGCCACGTGGCTTATATCCCCAACAACTTCGTCATCGGACTGTCCAAGATTGCCCGCATCGTCGATATGTATGCGCGCCGCCTGCAGAACCAGGAAAACCTTACCATGGACATCGCCCGGGCCATGAACGCCGCGACAGACGTTGAAGACGTCGCGGTGATCATCGAATCCAAACACCTGTGCATGATGATGCGCGGGGTGGAAAAACAGAATTCCGTGATGAAAACCTCGGCCATGCTGGGTATTTTCAGGTCCAACCCCAGCACGCGCGCCGAACTGTTCTCCCTGCTGAAATCAACCTGAACCTTCAGGGTGAAACGCGGATGGCGTCACATCAGGGCCTCAACGTAATTGGAACACGCATCCAACTTCACGGGATATACAGGGTTCACGTTGCCGGTTAGACCTTTTTAACGGAATCAGGTTTCTTCTCAACGATACATAGGACATATAGGCAAGTGTTCGGACGATTGCAAGGGGGAATTTACCAGGTGTGGTAACAACGCATTATAATGACGATTATCGTCAACCAGGGCTTGATGGGTGAAGCCCGGAGTTATTTGCAATGCCTGATAGTGCTATACAAATTGACGGCCTGGTACACATGGGCCTGAATGTCAGCGACCCGGTCTCTGCTGCCCGCTGGTACTGCGACATCCTGGGCATGAAGGAAATCGTTACGGGATATGACTCACATCATGAGGCGGCCGTATTAAGGCGCGCCCACCATTCCGGTTGATCTTGAGCCTGTTTATTGAGCGCACGGGTTGCCGCGCAAATGCCGGATGCTGATACACTACAATATTTCAACTGGCAAAACGCCTGGCTTCGGTATCCCAGACTGACGATGTGGCCACAACTCCCGGCCTGCGCATTGCCGGGCAGCATCCGAACGTGTTTGTGAATTTGAAATGAACAAAGTGGATTGACAAAAACGCCTCTATAGCCTATGCTATGGCCTATGCTATGGCCTATGCCATGACAATAAAGGAGGAGCAACATGTTGCCTGAACGCTATGTCAGTTTATTCCGTAACGGCCGTAACCAGGCCTTGCGCATACCCCGGGAGTTTGAGTTGCCGGCCAGGAAAGCTATTATCCGCAAGGATGGTGACAAACTCATCATAGAGCCTGTCAGGACTGACGGATTACTCACCTTGCTGGCTTCCCTGGAGAATATCGAGACTACCTTTCCGGAAATGGATGAAGCATTGCTGCCTCCCGACCACGTGGAATTGTAATCTTGAAGCCGGCTTATCTCCTGGATACCAATGTGCTGTCGGATTTGGTGCGCCGCCCCCATGGTGTCATCACAAAGCGAATTTCGCTGGAGGGCGAAGACAATGTCTGCACCAGTATCATTGTGGCATCCGAATTACGTTTCGGCGCCCGCAAGCGTGGTTCCGAACAGTTGACCCGGCAACTTGACCTGGTCCTCTCGGCCATACAAGTCATGCCGTTCGAGGCGCCTGCCGACCATCATTACGCAAAGATTCGCGTTTATCTCGAAGAACGGGGCACGCCCATAGGCCCGAATGATATGCTCGTCGCAGCACAGGTCCTTGCGCTGGACTGCACACTGGTCACGAGGAATGTACGGGAGTTTTCCCGTGTGCCCGCATTGAAAGTCGATGACTGGTCAGGAACTTCCCCGCACTAATCGCCAAGCGCGCCATGACTTGTTGATTGATTATTCCCATGATATTATGTGGTATATGCTGTCATATACCAATGTAGGAGAAGCTCATGCACACTGCTAAAATTTTCAGGAACGGCCGCAGCCAGGCTGTCCGCATCCCCAAAGACTTCGCCTTTGAAGGCGTGACTGAGCTTACTGTACAGAAACTAGGGCAGAAGCTGATCCTGGAACCGGTTCATAAATCCTGGCTGACGTTAAACGATGAAAGCGCGCCGGCCGGCGATGACTTCCTCGCCGAACGTCCGGATATGTTCGCGATTGATGAAAGCCGGGTAACGTGAATGATCTATATGCTTGATACGGACACTTGCAGCTACATCATGCGGCAGCACTCCCAGTCCGTCCTTGAAGCCCTGCAGGACAGGGCAAGCAGGGGTTATATCCTTTGTATGTCAGTAATTACCTGCCAGGAGTTGCGCTTTGGCGCCGAACGGGTTGGTTCTGAGAGTTACCATGATCGTATCGATAAGGTATGCGAACGACTTGATTACGTGGCGGATTGGACAACGGAGTGTGCGGATAAGTTTGCCGTTATACAGTCTGCGCTGCTGAACAAGGGCAACCCTATCGGCTTCACTGATGCGATGATTGCCTCACATGCCCTGGTAGTCGATGCTACGCTTGTGACGAATAATCAAAGACATTTCTCCCAGGTAGAAGATCTCCGGCTGGAAAACTGGTTCAAGGAGGTCGTATGAAGGCGCCCCCGCTGATTTTAACCGCAGTCATGGAGCTTTTCTGCCCTATCTGAAACTTCATGGTACCGCTGGCGCCCAGAGCGCGGGCCTTCGCCGTTTTCAGTCGAACTTCTCCGGGTGCGGACCGAGGGAGAAACTCAGGATTACGCTGAGGCCGAACAGTGAAGCACAGATGTAAAGCACTTCCGTGTAGTTGCCGAAATGATCATAACCCAGGCCGAGAATATACGGGAACACCGATATGCCGATAAGGGACGCACAAAAAATATGGCCGTAGATCTTACCGTAGGCCAGGAGTCCGAAGTAGCGGCCGACCAGGATGGCCAGGGCGTCTGATTCTGCTCCCGAACTCAGGCCGATCAGGATACTGGCGGCGATAATCCAGTAGCCCGGCATACCCGTTGCCAGCAACAGGGTGCCGGCGACTGCACTGATAAAAATGCCGGCAGTAACCCAGGGAACGTAAACCCTGTCGTAGATGTAGCCGGCCAGCAGGCGGCCGATGATCATCATGATGCCTATAATGGATGCAGCCAGTATCGGCATGTTGGAATCCGGTTCAATAATCCTGACGATGGAAACCAGGTGCAGCGCCAGGGAGTAAATGGTACCGGTGCCCAGGGTTAATATCCCGGTGATAATCCAGAACTGGGGCAGCCTGACAGCCTGCGCTGAACTGATACCGGTAACAATGGTGTCGCCTTCCGGCGCGTCGCTTACTTCACCGCCGTCAACTGCCAGTCCGCACTGTTCCGGCGTATCCCTGACTATCAGAGAGACAACCGGCACCCCTGCACACAGGACCAGCAAACCCAGCCCGATGTAGGCGGACCCCGCCCCGCCCTGGTCAACGAGGTATTGCGTAAACCCGGGGACGATTGTAAAACCAAGCCCCATGCCCGCGGTCGCGATCCCGACCACCAGGCCGCGGCGGCGGTCGAACCAGTACGACAATAACCGCATGTAGGCAAGGCTGTTCGCGCCGGCACAAAGGACTCCCATGAAAAAATAGAGGATATGAAACGTGGAGAGCGATGCGGCGAATGACAGCGCAAACAAGCTGAGGGCAAATCCCAGCATGGAGGGGATGAGCACTTTTTTCGGACCGATCCTGTCCACCAGTATTCCTATGACCGGCGTGGTGAGGACGATGGCGGCAGTCAGCAGCGTCGCAGCAAGGGAAATTTCGGACCTGCTCCAGCCATAGGCTTCCGACAACGGCTGCATTAATACGCCGATGGAATAAAACGCGATGGGCGCCGGACTTACCGCAAGACCAATGGTCGCGGCGAGGAGGATCCACCAGCCGTAAAATATCCTGTTGCTGCCGTTCATAATCGATGCCTGATTCAAGAGACCCGCGCAATTGCAAGGGGGAATTTACCAGGTGTGCTAACAACGTATTATAATAACAATTATCGTCAACCAGCGCGGGATTCGTTAAGCCCGGGATTATTTGCAATGCCTGATAGCGCCATATTATTGTGTTACATTGTAATTCTAGATACAATGATATTTAAATACAATGTAATTGAGAAAGTCTAATGATAAATTCGACGTTAACCGACAAGTGGCAAACCACCATCCCGGTCAAAGTCCGCAAGGCACTCAATCTTAAACCGCGGCAACGGCTGGTCTATGAATTGGTTGATGGCGCTGTTCTGGTTAAGCCCCAGCCGGAAACTCTTAAGGACCTGTATGGTTTTCTTGCTGATGACCAGCCGCCTTTATCCAAATCAGAGGAGCGGGACAAATCGCGCACGGCAAGGGCAAACAAATATAAATGATCAAGTATCTCCTGGACACGAATGTACTGATCCGCTTTTTGCGTGGCGATCATCCCACGCACTCACCCGCAACCCGAATACTGTTTGCAGATGCCTGTGATGGAAAATGCGCGCTGGTTCTGACCGAGGTAGCCGTTGCCGAGGCAGTGTGGGTGCTGCATTCCGTATACCACACGGAGCGCGAACAGATTGCGGCAGGGCTGCGCAAAGTGATACTCAGTGCCGGCGTTCGTTGTATGAAGCGTGATGAAATGCTTGATGCATTAAGTCGATTTGCCGCAACAAAATGTGACTTCCTGGATTGTTACCTGGCAGCTCTGGCCGCGACTTCCGGTAATCATGTGGCAACCTTTGATAAAGACTTCGACCGGTTTTCCGATATAAAACGATGGAAACCGACCTTGTGACAGCTGGTTGATACCCAGCAAGGCCGCGGCCTCCTTCTGCTTAAGTCCTTTTTTACGGATATATTCCTTGATTTCTATGAGTAATCAACCTTCAAAAAGGCAACAGCGTTTAGCAGCATTGTTACGCACAACATCCGGAAGAATCCGGGCATCTGATGCAATGCGGGTTCTTCAGGTTGAACCTCATATCAGTTCTCCAGGCTACCGGCCAGGATCAACGTTCCGGCGCGCATGGAATTGGACTTGGCCAGGCCAAACCCTGTTTCATACACGAGAGAGACAGGGTCTAGTCGGTGCGGTCGCGCCGGGCGAGGAACCGGGCCAACCAGAGCATGGCCAGGCCGCCCAGTACCGCCGCGAGCGCGGCAACAGCAAGGGCTGTATTCATTTCAGTTCTCCAGGCTGGCGGCCCAGATCAAGGCCAAACCGCCCAACGTAATCCCCAGGCTGAGTGGACCCTGGTCGGCGTTAAATACGCCAGTGACAAGGCCCGTGGCCGTCACGACAACGCCGACTTGTCGTAATGCCGCACTGAGGTGGTCAACATTTGGTTTCAGCTTTGCCAAAGTATAGCACGGCGCACTCACCGGGTTATCAGAAACAAGGCCGAATCCAGGATCTGGCCATGCCGCTACAGCGTCCTGGTGTGTATGGGATTGAGATCGGCTAAGCCTGCACACCCTGCAGGACTGGGAACAAGGCAGGTGGCAGGCGTTCAGTCAGGAATTTTTCTGATATGCCTAGTTCGGGATTTTTCGGGATAGCTTCCAGCACGTCTATATTATCCAGGTGGAAGGCGCGTTTTGCAGGGTCTTCACAGGATAAGCTCGCGGTGTATTCGATAAACCGATAGGCTTGTCTGCTTGCTCTCTCGTCATTTTTTTTGAATAGATCGGTCAGGTTGTGGTTCAATATTTTGACTGCCAGCCTGGTACGCTTTACGTGGTGGTCGCCGGGATATCTTGTTCGTCTGTCAAGAATGCCGTAGGTGTTATAGATCCTGCTTGCAAGGCAATGTGCCGGGTGGAGGACGAGGACTGATTTTTCTGATGGAGGGGTGTTAATTTTGAGCGCTTCTTTCCTGATATGGTAGTTGTCAACACCAATCATTACTTCCAGAAAATCGACGTTGACAGGTCTGCCGTCTTCAAGTTTGAAGGTCAGTTTTGCGGTCATGGCTGTATGGGTGTCCATGTCCGGTATTTTAATGGTTCCTTTCCAGGCGTCATGTAAGGCAGTGGCGGCCTGTTTGTCACCAAGAAAATCTATATCGTTGCTGAAAAAGGGCGAATGTGTGGTCAGTGCTGCGTCCAGTTCTGAGTAGTATTCAGCCCAAACATTAAGGGCCTGGCCGCCGATCAGAATGGTATTGTCATCCTCGGGCAATGATTCGAGGACTTTTGTCAGGTCTTTTACCTGGAACATTTATTCGTACCACATCGGTTCTCTTTCGTAGCTGTATTGCACGATCAAGTCACTGTTGATATGGACGCAATTTTCTTTCCTGAGTTGTTCCAGTGTTACGCGTCCTCTTGCCACGTCAGCCAGCATTTTTCGGCAGCTGGCCTCATCTTCTTTTTCGAGTTCAAGGCCGGAAACGAACTGGTACGTGGCGTCGTTGTCCGGTAGCGGGCAAGATATCCAGAGTTTCGTTTGGTTTGGTCCCGTTGCATCTCTGGACTGGTCATACTGCTTTGGTTTGGCCGGTGATGTAGACTTGTTTTCCATGTTTTCCAGTGTAGCACAGTGTCGTGTATTTTACAGGGGTTGGTGACTGCTGGACTCTGGTTCGTTTTGGTAAATGATGCGGTGTTCTTTATTTGTTTTGTGGGTTATTTCCAGTTTATTATCTTCTGATGACATGGGCGCGCATACCGGCATAATCCACGAACAGCTTCTCACCGGCCCGGTGCACCTGACGCATGACCAGATCCAACTTGCCGCGCCACGTCCGATACTGCTGGCAGAACCAGGTGTACTGTTAACCTTGCGGGTGAGTCTGGCGAGACTCATGCCATAACAACTGCAAGGTGACGCCCGGGCGTTTCAACTCCCGATGAAAGACGTTATTTTCTAAAAAAATGCAGCAATAAGAAAGAGTTATAAATAATATACGGGAATAATAGGGAACTGATAAAAGGAGTGAACGGTGCCGGAAGGGGGAATAGAAATACACTAATAACCTATTGTTTTTGTTGACGCCGCCCTCCAGGCCAGGGGACATAAGGCATGGAACCGATAAACCACATTTCCTCGCCGTTCACAAGGTCATGACACCAACCATATATGTCCCCAGAACTACTCTAACAGATTGCGCAACTGAAGAATGCCCTTGACAATATATGCTCTGTAGAGCATATTTAGGAAAGGAAGGCCATCCTGCTCGTGACCGGTGATAAATCAGGCGTAAACGAACGACGTTTTTACGGACAGTTGATCAAGAGGGCGGACGCAAGGTTCAGCATGCATCTCGACCGGCTGAAAGATGAAAGGAGGACAAGATGACGACACTCACCAAAAGACTGGACAAACTCCCGCCGGCGCGCCGGAAGAAAGTGGAGGAACGCGCCAGGGAGTTGGTTGCCGAGGAAATGTCCCTGCAAGACCTGCGCAAGGCGCGTAAGCAGACGCAGGTACGCGTTGCAAAGGAACTCGGGATCAATCAGGAGAACGTATCCCGTATCGAAAAGCGTAGCGACCTGCTGCTCTCAACCCTCAGCGGTTACGTCGAGGCGATGGGCGGAAAGTTAAGTCTGGTAGCAGAGTTTCCGGACCGGCCACCGGTGGCGCTCACCGGGATTGCTACGCTTGAGGAGGAGAAGCCGGCGACCAAGACGCGTATTTAGGGGTCAGGTCGCAGATTGCCCGGATCAGTCAAAAACATGACGAAAATTATTGAAAACGGGATAATCTCAAAGGTTCCTTAAGTTTGATAGGGACTGTAAATTTTTCTGTTTAAGGACACCACGGCGCAGAAGCTATCGGGGCCCGCAGGGATGATACCCTGCAATACTGGGGTTGGTTTTCAGGGGCGTGCAATAGTGCATGAATATTTAATAAAATTACTTGCATTATAAGCTGAAACAGCGTACCATGTGTCCATGAGTGCCGTAGACAAACTGAAACGACATCTCCGCCCGGGGCAGGTCTACCGCCGCGCCGATCTCCTGCCGTGGTCAAACGCCGTGGACCGGCACCTGAAGCAGCTTGTTGAGGAGGGAACTCTGACTAAGCTATCGGGCGGACTTTACTATTGCCCCAGGCGCACAAACTTTGGGGCTGCGCCGGCTGGCGATGAAAAGCTTGTCGAAGTGTTTCTGAAAGATCACCGTTTTTTGCTGACGTCACCTAATGCCTACAACGTGCTCGGGGTGGGCTCAACGCAGATCTACAACGAGACCGTCGTTTACAACCACAAGCGCCATGGCCGTTTCAGTCTTGGTAACCGCACGTTTGATTTTCGGAGGAAGCCACATTTCCCATCAGCGCTCTCCAGAGAGTTCCTGCTGGTTGATCTGGTGGACAACCTTGATCGTCTGGCCGAGCACAAACCCTCGCTGCTGGAGGGGGTGAAAAAGCAGGCAAAGAGTGCCGATCATAAGGCCCTGAAAAAAGCCGTTCGCGAGTACGGTGGCGTAAAAGCCAGGAAATTCTTTGAGCCATTATTGGCCCAAGGGGCAATGCCTCATGCCACATGAATTTCTTCACCAGGACAAGGAATTTGCCGATCTGATCCGCATCGTTGGTGAGGAGCGCCCCGTCGACTCCGTCCTAGTCGAAAAAGACTACTGGATCATGCATTGCCTGTACGGCCTGCAACAGATGGGCTTGTCTTTTGAGCTCAAGGGCGGAACATCGCTTTCCAAGGGTTACGGCATCATCGACAGGTTCTCTGAGGACATCGATATTCGCATAGAGCCTCGTGACTTCCCGGCCAATTTCATGCGTCACTACTACGATATTTTCTGCCTATTGCAGGAACCGGAGGTACGCACGTTCATCGGAACCAGGCACTACAAGACGCATAAGCAAAACCGGTTTCGCAAGAAAGACAACCCTGTTTTGGCCAAAAACGAGGCTTTTCTGCTCAGCGATCCCGCAACACGCGAAATCTATGCCGATGCCTATGCCCGTCCCCGTATGTTGTACTATGCATTGAAGCCGGACTTTGAGACTATCATGAATGCGTTGGCAGAGGCAGTAACCATCGAAGGCGTCTGAGCGGTCCCGGAACCGATAATCAAACCAAAAAATCCCCCGCATCAGGCAGCGTGGTGAGGTCCGCCAGCAAGACGGTCCCACCATCAATGTCACCCAAGTCCACAGTCACCCCATCATCACCCGTGGTCATGTCAAGAGCATCAATACTCTCAATCTCAAACGCGGTGAGGTCAACCTTGTCGGTCCCTGCACTGAAATCCGTCACGGTGTCCGCGCCGTCAGCGGGGCCGAACACAAACACATCGGCGCCTGCGCCACCTGCAAGCCTGCCGTCACCGGGCCCGCCGTCAAGGGTATTGTTGTCCTGCCCCCGAACAGCCGGTCATTGCCGAGCCCGCCGGCCATCACATCGTCGCCCCCGCCCGGACCACCGTACAGGGTGTCGTTGCCCGCCCCGCCAACAATCGCCAGCAGCCAACCAGACGAACCCTTCTTGACCTGCCCCCTGCAACTGATCCATCCGGCGCTTAGCAATTCAGGTTGCTTCCCAGTTTTCCCACGTTGTTTCCCACGTGAATAATGAGAGTTACTGATAGAAAATGATTGTGCTTAACAGCCTATAGCAGATAAAATATCAACAATATTAACAGGTTATAATATCTTAAGACGAGACTATGGAAGAGTAAAGAAGTGATAAACGGTGCCGGAAGGGAGACTCGAACTCCCGACCTACGCATTACGAATGCGTTGCTCTACCGACTGAGCTATTCCGGCATCGTCCGGTGTATTTTCTAACATCCCCGGCGTAACCTCAATAATTTTGAAAGAACTCTCCAATTACATACAAACTTTGTATATAATACTACTTGTATCGAACTCGAGTAATACTATGGCTACTGTAAACATATCTTTCCAGGATGATTTATTGAATGCGATTGATAACATCGCAATAGAAGAGGCGCGCACCCGTTCTGAGCTGTTGAGAGAAGCGGCGCGCATGTACATCGATCGGAAACGCAGGTGGGAAAATATATTCTCTTACGGTAAAACGCAAGCGTCTGCCAAAAACCTCAAGGAAGAAGACGTCATGAATGAAATCAGAGCTTATCGGCGGAGAAAGATAAGGGACTGATGGCTAATCATCGTGCTGTCCTCGATACCAATGTTCTCATCTCAGCGATATTATTCGGCGGCAACCCTCAACTAATACTCAATGACGTTATTACCGGCAAGATTGATTGTATCCTTTCCCCGGATATACTGAGTGAGCTGAATACGGTACTACAACGCGCCAAATTCGGCTTTACTCCTGACCAATGTTTGAACATCATTGAAGAGTTACACCAGGTCTGCAAAATAATACAACCATCTTCAGATGTTTCAGTTCAAATTACAGATCCGGATGATAGAATAATTCTTGCATGTGCAATTGACGCAAGTGCAGATTACATTATTACCGGCGACTCTGATTTGATTGAATTACACCCATTCAACAACATACAAATTCTTACTCCTGCTGACTATATAGATAAAATAAGGGAAAAACGCTAAACCTGAAATGACAACAAAATACCGGTTACCCACTGCTTTTAGAGGACATACCTTTGACCACCGGATTCATCTTTGACGAGGCGTTCCTGTCACATCGCACCGGCGCCGGGCATCTGGAGTGCGCGGAACGCCTCAGCGCCACGATGGCGCACCTGAACACCCTGCCCTGGTACGGCGAACTGGGACACCTCGATGCGTTGCCGGCGCAACAGGAATTCATCGAAACCAGCCATTCCGCCGCCTACCTGGCCCGGGCCCGGCAGACCTGCGTCGGCGGGAGCGCCTTTCTTGACAGTATGGACACCGCGGTGGGCAAGGAATCCTTCGACATAGCCCTCAAGGCGGCCGGTGCGTCCATCGCACTGGCGGATGGCGTGATCGGCGGAGAAATCAGCAACGGTTTCGCGCTGGTGCGCCCGCCCGGGCACCATGCCGAGCACGATCAGGCCATGGGGTTCTGCATCCTCAACAACGTGGCCATCCTGGCGCGCTACCTGCAGGCGCACCACGGCCTGGACAAGATCATGATCCTGGACTGGGACGTTCACCACGGCAACGGCACGCAGCATACGTTCGAAGAAGACCCGTCGGTGCTGTTCGTCAGCACCCACCAGTACCCGTTTTACCCCGGCACCGGCGCCTGGTCGGAAACCGGTATCGGCAAAGGCGCGGGCGCAACGGTTAACTGCCCCATGCGGGCCGGCAGCAGCGACAAGGATTACGAGGCGGCCTTCATGGAAAAGATCCTGCCGGCGATAGACGGCTTCAAGCCGGAATTCGTCATCATCTCCGCCGGGTTCGACGCCCACCGGGACGATCCCCTGGGCGACGTCAACCTCAGTACCGGGTTCTACGGCTGGATGACATCCAGGGTGATGGAGGTGGCGGACAAACACGCCGGGGGGCGTATCGTCTCGGTGCTGGAAGGAGGCTATAACCTGGCGATGCTGCCGCTCTGTATCGAGGAGCACCTGAAAGTGCTTTCAACGGTGTAAAATACGAGGGGACGGATTTAAAATCCGTCCCCATATCTCCATTGCTTACCCGGCGTCCCCTCTTTCAGTTTACCGCCTGGGCGTAGTAACAGGTTCCGTTGCGCATCTCTTTTGTCAGTTTCCCCCGGTTGTGCAGGTATTCAAGGTGCGCCAGGGTTTCGCCGAAGGCCATGATGCGGTTGAACTCGTCCAGCCGGCGGGTAAACAGCTTCGGCGCCACGTCCCAGGCGTTCCCGGGGGCTTCACACAAGTCGTAGACCTTGCTTAATTGCCTGTCGTGGCTGTGGTTGATCGCAGCGATGCGCTTGTATAAGCCGGTGAATATACGGCCGTGTGACGGCAACACCAGCGTGTCCTCCGGCAATTCCGCAAAGCGGGTCATGGAGGACAGGTAATCGTCCAGGGCGTCTTCATCGTCGTTGTTGACGTGCAGGCCCACATTGCTGGTTATGGTCGGCAGGACCTGGTCGCCGGATATCAGCAGTTTCAGGGCCGGACAGTACAGCGCCAGGTGGTCTTCCGCATGGCCGCACACCACCATGGGCTGCCATTCTTGCGTGCCAATGGGTATGGGTTGTTCGTGGTCAATATAAGTCACGGTTTCCGGCAACGCCGTGACCACTGTTCGATACTGCTGCCCGGTAGTAAACGACAGGTACTGGTCCTGTTCCCGGATCCCGTGTAACCGGCAAAATGCATTAACGGATTCTTTCCAGTCAGCGCTCTTGCTGTCAAGCAGGAAGCGGGTCCTGACTGCCGTCATCTCGGTCATGGCCAGTTCCGCCTGGAATTTATCCCCCAGGTAGCCGGCCATACCGACGTGGTCGGGATGGAAATGGGTAACTATAATCCTGCCGACAGGCTTGTCCTGCACCAGTTCGGTTGCCAGCTTATCCCAGGCTGTGCGCGCTTCGCTCCATGAAATGCCCGTATCGACCAAAGTCCAGGTGTCGCCGTCGTCCAGCAACCACAGGTTAATGTGATCCAGCTTTCCCGGCAACGGGACCCTCAACCAGAATATGCCCGGCCGGATTTCCAGGTGGCCGCCCGGTTCAGGAATGGCTTCCAGGGGATAATGAATTGAAAAATCAGTACCGCTCATGTAAAAAATAAGGACAGTATATCACCCGCTGCTAGTACTCTATTTCAATCTGCCAGTGCGGGGTGTGCGCGGCGCTGCCCTGGGTCAGGCCGATTAACCAGATCAGGTTCATTTCCACCGTGACGTCGCCGACCTTCAAGTCACGATAAAACGCCGGTCCCAGCCTGTGGTCCTGTTCGGACAACGCCGGCAGGTATTTGACCTCGCCGGGGACGCCGAAGGCCTCGAAGCCGACGGCGGTGTCGTCATCAAGGCTGTACTTTGTGCGCCAGATATACTCGATTTCCGTGCTCTCGTCAGCGGCGCTGCCGAACTGCTGTTCAATATTCACGTTGAGGATATGCTCAAACGCGCCGGACACGCGGCGGAACAGGAACCGGCCTTCCAGGTTATGGGGTTCGTCGCCTTCATCGTTTACTTCGACTTCCATGTGGAAGCCGAAATCCAGCCAGTACCTGCCCTCCTCGGTTAGCTGGAACGTGTTTTCCCACCCCAGGATGTCATATTTTACTGCTTGCCCGGCAGGTTCTATGAGGCTGGCCGTAATGGACGTTGCCCAGTTATCCGTCACCCCGTATTCAAGCTCGAACTCCTGGTGCTTGAACCCGTGGTATTCCTCATCGTCATCAATGACGACATTTCCGATAATCTCGAATTGCAGGTCCCCCTTCTCTACTATGGGCGAGTACACCTTCATGTCCGTCAGGTCGGCCCGGACGTTACCGGGCAACGCAAAGGGAATGACGACAATGAAAAAAGAGAGATTCCTTAGTACGGGAAACTTCATGTTTTATCCAAGTGAAAAGATCACGCATGATAACGGGAATTTTTCCCGAAAAACAGGAAAAACAAAGAGCACCCTTGTTGATTGAGGGCTTTAGTGGCTGTTTTGGCGTGACCAGAGGTTCGAAACAGCCGGCGTATTACCCGGTTACCCAAACCTTGTCGAAAACCTGAATACCCGTTCATCGCACACGTCGATGCAGCGGCCGCAATTGGTACAGTCGCTGTGCAGGATCACCGGCGTGCCGGTATCGGTTTCGGGTTTCAGGGCCGGGATGATCACGTGGGGTTCAGGGCACACCCGGAAACAGTCTCCGCAGTCGGTGCAGGCCGTGCGCCCGGCAGCATTCATGCGCACCAGTGAGCGTTTTCCGATCAGGCCGTAGAATGCGCCCACCGGGCACAGGTGGCTGCACCAGCCCCGGCGCGTGACCAGCAGGTCGAACAGGAATACAGCCAGCACGATAACCCAGGCCAGCCCCATGCCGAACACCAGACCCCGTTGCAGCATGGTGATCGGGTTCACCGTTTCCCAGGCAATGGTGCCGGTGACGGCCGAGACAACCAGCGCCGTGAGCATGATCCAGACCCGGGTCGATTTTTTTACGGACCAGCTGAGGTTCAGCTTCAACCGGTTGCGCAACCAGTTGGCGCCATCCGTCACGATGTTGACGGGACACACCCAGGAACAATAGACACGGCCGCCGACCAGTAAATAGAACAGGAACAACGTGACAGCGCCGATGATCGCAGGCTGGCCCACGGCGTGCCCCGACGCCAGGGATTGCAGCAGGATGAACGGGTCGGTCAGACTGACCGTATCCAGAAACACGCTGGAAGCGAGATTGCCCTTCAGCCACCAGATACCGAACCAGGGGCCGAGCAGAAACAGGAACAAAATGGAGAATTGAGTGGTTCGCCGCAGCAGTAACCATTTGTTCCTTTCCCGGAAACTGCGCTCAACGGCAGTCGCCGGCGCGGTAACACTCATGCAACCTTGCCGGTATCGTGTTTGGCGAGATGCCTGGGCAGGACCTTGATGGATGCCTCGTCCGTCACACAGTTCTCTTCACACTTTCCGCAGCCGGTACAACTCCCGGCGTGTACGGTAGGTTCGAAATAGGTGCGGGTACCTGCCCTTTTCTGCTCCATGGTAATGGCTTCATCCTTGATCGGGCAGGCGATATAGCAGGCCCGGCAATGCGCCATGCCGGTTACGCTGTAACAGGTGTCCGGACCCGTCAACACGGCTACGCCCATGTCCGCGTCCCGGATGTCCGTGAGTTCCTTGCTCAAGGCATCCGTCGGACAGGCCGCAACGCAGGGGATGTCCTCGCACATCTCACAGGGTATGTCCCGGGCAATGAAATAAGGCGTTCCCGTCGCCACTTCGGAGCCGAATTCGGCGAGCTTCAGGGTGTCGTAGGGGCAATCCCTGACGCACAGGCCGCAGCGTACACAGGCGCCGGGGAAATCCTCTTCCGCAATCGCTCCGGGGGGACGAATGGCCCAGGCCGGCGTGGCAACCGATTGCTTCGAGTATGAGCCGAGCAACAGGCCCATGATACTCATGGAGCCCACCGTGTGGGCGCACTGCCCGATGAACTGGCGGCGGTTCAGAGTATTTTGTTTATCGCTCACGTTTTCCAGGCTGGCTGATTTGTATTTACATGGGGACGGATTTCAAATCCGTCCCATATAATTTATAAGTCATTGATATAATACTTAATTCATATGTAATTAAATCATTTAGTTATCACTTTGTCTATTATCAAATCTGATTTATAGATCGTTGTTTATGGAAAATTATAAGCGGCAGGTGGACTAGGTTACAGGGAGAGGATCACTAGGCAACTCGCTGTTGATTGCAACTTGGATGATAATTTACTCTTTATGTTCGGATAATTATGTAGTCGCGTTTACCGAAAAGGCTCAAAGGTCTTCATCACATTGTCGTTACCATCCGTTACTACAACACATAAAAGGTCTACCATTATCCATTTTGAACCGCTATAAACTTCACTGCGATCTGCGTTATTCGCTGGCTTCCTGCTTATATCGCTTGAATAGAATGGTTCTCTAAATTTGATAAAATACCCAATTTTGAGGCTGTCTTTAAGGGTTCTAGCTTGTTCAATAGGAATATCGATTACAAGGGGTTTCTTACGGAAAAATAACCTGCTTTTCTTCGACTTACCCCATTGTATTCCATACTTGACAGATGAATAAACATCGATTGTTACGGTCTCACCATAATAATTTTGTGCCTGATATGTACCAGTACGATTAAAGGCATCATAATCAGTAACATAACATGCCCTCTTGATGCTCGGCCATCCGCATGTATACTTATACTTGGCCACAAACCGTTGTTTATCTGCGTCATATTCTGGTTTATAAAAACCCTGCAACATTGTAGGCGGACTTTCAATTAGTTTTGAGTATATTCCGTTCCGACGTTTTTCAAACTGTGCCATTGTTTCAAATTCGTCTTTTTCCAGTGTATAAGAAGAAACTACCTCATAAACTTCAGCTGGTTGCGAAAATTCCACTTTTGTCCCAGGCGTGGGACAATCAGTCTCTGCCCAACTGTTGATAGAAAATGGCATTAAGACTAACTCAAGTACGATAATTGGAAGCAGTGTTTCGTATTTCATTCATCTCCGGGAGCAATCGTTACGTATCCATCATGTTATAGAAAATTCTAAAACGATCTATATTCAAGATAGTCTCATAGCGACAATTTGTTATTACTTCTGGCCGCTCAATAACATGGTTTTGCGTCTAGCCTAAATTGTGTAATTTGCTTATCAGCTCGTACCAATTATTATGGCATCAATTTCTGTATGTTATTCCTCAAATTAAAGTGAATGAAGTACGTCTATGTTTACTAATTTCTTCAGTGGGAATTTTAATATCAAGGAAGCGACTAAGTGGTATTAATTTCCGAGTAATTTCATGTACATGGTTTGTCTCTAAGTATAATTTCACGATTTCTCCCTGAAGGAGCCTCTATGGTGACAATTACCGGCGCACTTAAACCTTTTTAATAGCTTGAAACACGGTATTAAATAACCTGTCACAGCTTGGGCATCGCTGCCGAACTTTGCTTGAATCAATTCGTTTCAAAAGCTCGCTGGCATGGCGGATTTTGTGGTATTCCCCCTTTTGTGTCGCTTTAGTTGCGCGTTTCAGACCTTGACTAATCTCAGCTTTTGGGATTGTTTCAAGAGTATTTGCAGATGGCAACACAGACTGCTTGAAGTTTTGTCCGTAATAATTGCTCAATGCTTCAGTATCTGCTACTAACCACGTTTCCATAGTCTGGATCATTAGGTGGACATTATCGTCTTTGGTAAATCCGAAATCCCATCCATCTCTTAATTTCAGGTGTTCGCATGCCGAAGTCTTTACCGGGTCTTCGGCGTCTACGATTAAGATAATTATTGTAGTGACATCATTAAGAACGGCTTGCTTAAAACTACTGAACGCTTCATTGCGACTACCGTTAGGAACCAGTTTCCAGCGCCAAGATTTACTTCGGATTGCCTCTTTGATTGGATACAGAAACATATCCATACCTTGCCGTAGCGAGGCCTTAGCGCTATTACCTTTACCGCCGCCCTCCATATATATTGTGAGACTGCTCATGGGTTGGCACCCAGTTCCCCCATACGCCAGAGATCACCGAGACGGTAATCTTTCAGCCATCGGATAAGTTTATCTGGGTCCATTCGATTAAATTCCGTCCCTGCGCCGGGTCTTTCGCAGGCAATAACAGCATCGGGTTGGTTGGTAAGCTCTGAAACAAGCGCGTCCGAATGTGTGGTAACAATGAGCTGCGTTCGTGAAGATACCTCTTTTAACAGTTCCGCGATCAAAGCAACCGCGTCCGGATGAAGTCCGAGTTCCGGCTCTTCGATACAAACCAATGGCGGTGGAGTGGGAGATAATAGGATTGCAAGGATGGCGACAAACCGAATTGTACCGTCAGATAATCGCGTTGCTGGTATAGATGAAGTAAGACCAGATTCGTGTAAGTAGAACTGAACAGAGCCACCGAATACCCGTGTTGACATTCGCTCAAAACGGGGAAAAAATTGTTTTAATAATTTATTGAATTGCCGACCGTCTCTATGTTCTATCTGGTTAAGTACCAATGCGAGATTACGAGAATCCGGTAGAAGATGGTCTTCCGGAAGATCTGCAGGTTGTGGCTTCCGAATCTCTGCATAACGGCCAAATGTCCATTCTCGAAAAGTATGTATAGTGCCTAGGTAACGTCCAAGCGTGGTGATTTCTGGATATAAATCCGGATCTTTTCGTTGCGCCAACACAGATTGATCTGGGGCCAGATCATCACGGCGAAGTTTTCGTTCAGTAGTTCCAATACCTGATTCTTGATGGCGAATATTGATTACTGGATGACCCTTCTGGAAGCGATAGTAGAAATAAGGATCTTTGTAACCTTCGCTTGGTTTGGAATCCTCAATCGCCTCATCAAATACTTCAACCCGACTGTTATTTACACCAAAATCTAGGTGATATCGCAGAGGTTCATGTTTTGGAATAGTTAAATCTACATCAATTTCGGCAGATCTCAGACTATTATCACCCTTCCAGAGCCATTCGGATGCACCGCCGCCATCGCGAATTGCTGCGGCAAAATCTGTGGGTGTAGCGCGTAGTAGTTCCATTGCTTCGATTAGATTCGATTTTCCAGATCCGTTCGGACCAATGAGAACATTCAGAGGTTTCATTTCTAAATCTTCCATATGAGGCGGAAAAGATAACAAACCGCGCAAACCTAGACGCTGGATGAATAGCATTGCATTATCTCCTCAAATTATTAACGCAAGTCCGTACTACGGCAATTGGGAATGCTAGCATTATGCAGTATGTCGAACTAATCTTAAGGCACTAATTTCCTGCATTAGTACAACTACGTATAATATAATCCCACAGAAGAACTAAGAATGAAAATGTCGGACCCGTAAATCATGAAAAAGCATATCATCGTGCTATTCACGGATAGCAGGTAATGGAAACAGTGTAGAGCTTGCGCGGGCACACTCCGTCATCGGCAGGTGGAAAAGAACAGATTATCCCATAGCCTCCGTCCCTGTCATGGGGAATCTGTATAACGGACTTGATTCATTGATATCCGCACTGGTGGGGTTATCATCCGAGGCCCAGGCCATGACCGCATAGGTGTGCCTGTGTTTGAAGGTGAAGGAGGCGTTAATCTGCCCAACCAAGCTAGCGAAGCTTCGCCTCATACCGACGAGACATGAAAGGGCTCCGGCTGTCCTCCGAAGTCGGGTAGACTACGGTTATAACCGCGCAGGCGGTGGGGAGGGCTTGCGCCCTCATGGCAACCGGAGCGAAGACTATGATAA
>JAPOQU010000091.1 GCA_026710545.1 Gammaproteobacteria bacterium
AACCGGTCTCCTTGAAGAAGTAGTGGAAGCAGGATATAGCGGGCCTATTTACTCTTCCATGGATGGAGATGTCTACTAGGAATCGAATTTAATTGCTTGTGGTGTACAGGCTCCGGACCAAACCTGCATTTACAACAACTACTGGGATGTTTTGGATTGTTTCCTTGTACTCTATTTGATTCACCAGCGCATTGAAAAGCAACCGGCCAATGAGCAGCAAACTGTCTCCTACCAGAACCCGCCGCGGCGAAGGCACGCCTATTTATCGCGCTTTCATCGAATTCCAGGCACCGCTAAAGCGGTATATTTCGCGCTTCCTCCACAACGCACATGACATTGAAGACGTTGCCCAGGAAGTCTTCCTCCGGGCTTACAACGCGGAGCAGGGAAAGGCGATCGAGCAGCCGAAACCGTTTCTATTTCGCATTGCCAAACATGTCGCCCTCACACAACTCACACGAAAATCCCGACAGATCACAAGCTATATAGGGGATTTCGACGAGTCAGGAGTTTTACTTGGAGAGAACTCCGCCGAGTACGAGGCCATTGCTCACCAGAGCATCGGCCTGCATTGCGAAGCGGTGGCCCAGCTGCCGCCGCAGTGTCGGCGTGTGTACCTGATGCGCAAAGTCTACGCCATGTCCCACAAGGAAATTGCAGAGCATCTGGGAATTGCCGTGAGCACAGTGGAAAACCATCTGACCAAAGGCCTGGCTCAGTGCGATCGGTATATCCGGGAGCGTAGCGATCCGGGATATCACGCGGCAGCCCGGCACAAGACGAAGAGCCGTGGAGGCGAGCAATGAGCGAAAACGTTTACGAATTCTCCGATCGCAACTCCATCGAGGAACAGGCCCGCCGCTGGCTGATCCGCCTGGACGGCGATCCGCCGCTCTCTGATGGCGATGCAGCGGCACTCCGGGAATGGCTCGCACGCAGTCCTGCCCACCGCAAGGAACTCCAGCGGATTTCCCTCTTCTGGAACCGTGCCAACGTGCTCACAGAACTGGCCATCCCGCTACATCCGCTAATTGACAACAAGGCACAGTGGTTTGCACGAATCGCTACCGCGTTTGTACTGGTGCTTGCCGTGGCCCTCGTGCCCTGGCTCATGCAGTCGCCCGAGCGGGGCAGCAATGGGGTCTATGGCACCGTGGTCGGCCAGGAGCAGACCCTGAGACTCGCTGACGGCTCCACGCTGCAACTCAATACAGACAGCCAGGTGCAGGTGGATTACAGCAAGGCGCTGCGAAAGATCCGGCTCCTGCGCGGCGAGGTTCATTTTGAGGTCGCCCGGGAGCCAGACCGCCCTTTTGAAGTCTATGCCAGGAGTGGTCTGGTACGGGCCGTGGGGACCGCCTTTTCTGTCTATCTAAAGGACGAAGAAGTCCAGGTCACGGTCACCGAAGGACAGGTTGATATTGCCACTATCAACATGACCGCACAGGCGCAGGGCACCGAGGCAACCGTCGTTGTGCCCGGGGCACGGAAGCTGGGCACTCTCAAATCTGGCCAGACTACGACGTTTTCAGAGAATATCAGCGAAATCAGCGAAGTTTCCGTCGCTGAGCTGGAACGTCGGCAGTCTTGGCGTCAGGGTGTCCTGATCTTCCGCGGCGAGCCGCTCAGTGACGTGGTCCGGGAAGTAAACCGCTACACGCCGATGACCATCGAGATTGCCGATCCAGCACTCAATTCCCTCAAGGTCGGAGGACGCTTCGAAGTGGGAGAGTTCGAGGCCATGTTCGAAGTATTGGAACAAAGCTTCGGCATCGAGATCGCCCGTTTGAGCGATCAGCGCATCCAGTTGTGGCTACCGGGGAATCGCTGACGGGCCTCTCATACTCGCCTGCACGACCGTTTCTGTTGCGTTATTTCAACTCACTCAGCCAAATCAAACCGTTCTGTTCCAGCACTAGGGGATTCAGGCCCCTCGCCAGTTATAAACCTCATACGATCGCCGTGAAGGCCGGGCATCGGAGGGTAGCCTGATGGCAGATCGGGGGGATACGATTGGTGTCCGGATGGTGCGATGTGGCCTGGCCATAGTCTGGCTGGTGCTCAGCTTATTGGGTGCTGTGCAGGCGCAAGAGGCGCAGATCTACGACATTAACCTGCCCGCGCAACCAGTGCCGGAAGCACTCAACGGCTTGTCAGAGCAAACCGGCGTACCGGTGTTCTTCCCCTACGATCTGGCCCGAGACCTGAACGCAAACCGGGTTGTCGGGCGCCACGCGCTGCTTGAGGCGCTGAAGCTTCTGCTCCACGGTACTGGTCTTTCAGGCGGTCTTTCTGAAAATGGCGTGCTGATGATCTCCATCGAGAAACCGAAGGGCGCCGACATTGAGGAGAAAAGCATGAACACCACCGAGCACTCGTCTGACAAGGACCATCGCACAAATATCAAAGCTAAGCAGAAAACCCGGGAGAAAGTCAGAAAAGGTTTTCTGGCTGGAATTGTGGCGTTTCTTTCGGCAGCCACAACGCCACCAGCGGCCGTAGCTCAACAAACGGACAGCGTGCTTTTGGAAGAAGTCGTGGTGACGGCACGTAAGGTCGAGGAGAGCCTGATGGACGTGCCCATAGCGATCTCCGTGGTCGGTGGCGACGTCGTACAGGATGGCAACATCGGGCAGCTCGCGACCCTCGCTCCCACGCTCCCCAACTTCCACCACAGCGAATCCGTATCGGGTAATGATCAGATATTCATGCGCGGGGTGGGTTCCGGATCCAATTTTGGTTTCGAAAACTCCGTCGGTCAGGTCTTTGACGGGATCTTCTTCGGCCGCGCCCGTTTCGGGAGGGCACTGTTCATGGATCTCGAGCGTATCGAGGTCCTGAAGGGTCCGCAGGGCGCACTGATCGGCAAGAACACAACGGCCGGTGCCGTCAACATCACAAGCGCCAAACCGACGGAGGACTTCGAAGCCTATCTCGTACCGACCTGGGAATTCGAGGGCGATGACGGCCCAACGATCGAAGGCGCCGTTTCAGGGCCATTGACCGAACGGGTGCGCGGTCGGATTGCCTTCCGTTACGAGGACCGCGACGGTTATCTGACCAACCTGGTGCGTAATACCGAAGAGATGCAGCGTGAGGAAGTGGGAATTCGCGTGCAGTTGGCGGCGGATCTCGCCGAAGGCCTGGATGCCACGTTCCTCTTTCAATACAGCGACCAGACGCGGGAAGGCCGCCCAGTCGAGCTAACAAAATGCCAACCTGCCTACGCAGCCGCAGTCGCGCCGTTCGGAGACGATTGCCAGTGGAACCGAACCAACTCGCGCATCCTGCTGGAGAACGGCGTGGAAGGTGAGTCGGCGACCAATACCGAGACGCACCTGGCGGGTCTGACGGTCAACTGGGACACCCCGCTCGGCGTTGTGACATCCGTCACGGCTTACACTCGCTACGAGACCAGGGACCGTTGGGACCCCGACAACATCGCCGTCGAGTTCGCGAATCTCGACATCAGGGAAAAATTCGAGCAGTGGTCCGAGGAAATCCGGCTCACCTCCACCGGCGAGAATGTCATCGACTACACATTAGGCGCCTATTTCCAGTTCGTCGACCAACAGACGATCTTCGCCACCGATTACAACTTCATGGGTCCACGTCCGTTGTTTCCGGTTTTTCCACCGGTAGCCCGGGCGCGGGGTAATCAAAATACCTTTCAGGAAAGCGACACTCAGGCAGTTTTCGGACAGGTAACGTGGCATGCCCAGCCCGAGTGGGACTTCACAGCGGGTTTCCGTTTCACGCACGAGGGCAAAGAGGCAAGTCAACAGCAGTTTCCTTCGGCGCTCTTCGGCGATGGCCCCGCGCTTCCGCCGCCGCCGTTCGGACCGGCAGCGGTTACTCACGATGTTTCCGGTGACCGCACCGAAAACCAGTTCACGCCGAACGGCACGATCCAATGGCGGCCGAACGATGACGCGATGCTCTACCTGAACGTCGCGAAAGGCTTCAAAGGAGGCGGATTTGACCACCAGGTCAACGCACCACAGGCGGTGGCCGAGAGGGATTTCCAGTTCGAGGACGAAACGGTGGTAGCCTACGAAGTGGGCGGGAAATTCGAGTTCCCTGAGCAGGGAGTGCGAATGGGAGTAACACTGTTCCGGAGCGAATTCGATGACCTGCAGGTCAGTTCCCTGATTACCACGGCTTTCACTTCGATCTTCCGTGTCGGCAACGCCGCGTCGGCGACCAGCCAGGGGGTCGAGGTTGACGGAACCTGGCGCCCGCTCGACAATCTCACCATCAATGCCGCGGCCGCCTACCTCGACGCCGAGTTCGACGAGTATGCGAACGCCCCGTGCTACGGGATGCAGACTGTGGCGGAGGGCTGTATCGGCGGCAACCAGGACCTTAGCGGCGGAGTGCTGCAGTTCTCGCCGGAGTGGTCCTGGTCGCTGGACGGAACCTACGTCTGGCAGCTACCGAATAATCTCAGTCTCTCTCTGTTCGGTCGCGTTTACTACTCGGATGAGTACCTTATGTCGCTCGATACGGATCCGAACAACTTCCAGGACGCGTACACCAAGCTCGACGCTACGATGTCCCTCGGGAGCAACAATGGACGCTGGCAGCTTTCGCTCATAGGCCGAAACCTGACTGATAAGAAGACGGCCAACTACGCCACCAGCGTCCAGGGCGGTCTGGCGCATCAGTACTTTACCGAACCGCCGCGCAGCCTGGCACTGCAGGCCAGGATTGAGTACTAGAGCGGGGTGATTCGCGCACGACTGTAGGCGGTGTCTGTGAGCGGCATGTTCGCGGGCAGTGCTCACATGGCTTGTCGCTGCGTATTCCTCGTCCACTCAAATCCAGGTTTGCCATAATTTGTTGAGCAAATCGCAGGGGTGTAACAGTCATTTTTTATCTGAAAAGGCGAAAATCTGTGATTACCCAGGGGAAAAGTAATATGTGTTGTCGATTTTGGAAGTTTTTTTGTTTGCTCGTAATGATGCTTGCTGCCCAGTTGAGCCCTGCTGATATAGCGGACAGCGTCTACCTCAACGGTCAGATCTATACCGTTAATAACAACAGTCCCTGGGCACAGGCGGTGGCGATCAAGAACAGGCGTTTTCAGTATGCAGGCAGTAATACAGGGGCTCGCAAATACGTCGGCAAGGACACTGAAGTGATTGATCTGAAAGGGCAGATGGCCATGCCGGGCATTCATGACGGACATCAACACCTGATGCTGGCCGGGGCCCGTGCCAGCCACTGGTGTAAAATGCCTGAAGGTCCCATCGGCGACGCCTTTGAAAGGGAGTTAAAGGAATGTGCCGGGACTATCGACAGGGAGTGGCTGGAAGTCGGCCTGTATACCCCGCAACAATTCCCTGACGGGAAGCCTGACCGGAAATACCTGGATAAACTATTCCCCGACAGACCGGTGGTGCTGATGGAGAGCACGTTTCATTTCGCGCTGGTGAATACCAGGGGGTTGGAGATAGCCGGGATTACCAGGGACTCAAAGGCGCCTGAGGGTGGCGAATTCAGGAAAGATGAGAATGGACGGCTGACCGGTGAACTTTTTGAAAAAGCGCGCGGTGTTGTCGCCAGGTTCACGTCCAGGTATACCGCGGAGGAACGCCGTGCATCCCTGGTTGCCGCGATGCAGATCGGCAACCAATATGGCGTTGTATCCGTACAGGAGGCGGGAACCACGGAAGATGACTTACGGACACTGAAGATGATTGACGAACAGGGTGGGATGACAGTGCATGTCAGCACCCATATTGCCTGGGACAATGAATTCTTCGGTATGCCAGCGGCAGTGGCTGATGGAGTGATCGCCAGACGTGGGCAGTACGCCAGCGAACACGTCAACCCGAATAACGTAAAAATCATCATGGATGGAGTTCCCTCTCCGCCCTACTTGACACAGGCAGACCTGGATGAATCCGGTGAACCTGAACTTGATATGATTCTTGTGCCGCCCCAGGTCCTCAATGAACAGGTGGTGCGCTTTGACAAGATGGGCATGAAAATGAAGTTTCACGTGGCCGGTGCCGGTGCCTCACATGTCGCCCTTGATGCCATCGCAAAAGCACGCCGTGTCAACAAGACGTCATCAATTCTGCATGAACTCGGTCACGCCGCCGTGGTAGTTGAGCCAGACATGGACCGAATGCGGGAATTGAACGTTGTTGGGGAAATGTCCCCCGCATTCTGGCATCTGCGTGGCAACGTGGAACTGGGGGAGCCGCCTCGACCCGCCTGGCAATTCAGGAGCCTGGCAAACAAGGGGGTATTATTGACCATCGGTTCGGACTGGCCGGTGGCGCCATCACCAAACCTGTTCCCCGGTCTTGGGGGCATACTGGCGTATGGTGATGAGACCATTGATCTGATTTCCGGCATTCGCGCCCTGACGATAAATGGTGCAATTTCTGTTAACAGGCAGGATGAGACGGGCTCGATAGAGACGGGAAAACTGGCAAATATGATTGTGCTGGACAGAAATTTATTTGAAGTGCCGGTCAGTGAGATCGGAGGAACGCAGGTAGACCTAACTGTATTTGAGGGAAAACAGGTCTACATCGGGAAAAAAAATTAAACCTTTATTGGCAATCGTATAGAACAAAGTAGCAAAATATCTGGAGGCAGTTAGCATGATAATAAGATCTGGACAGGTAATCAGCGTATTAATCTGCATGATGCTATCGTTGGTTGATGTGTTTGCCTACGACACCGGTTTCGAGCCACGTGACTTTTCCGAATCAACGATTACCAAGGTTCTCATGCTTGGAACCGGTAATCCCATCCCACATCCCCACCGTAACGGCCCATCGATCGCAGTAATAGTCAATAAAGTGCCCTATATATTCGATGCCGGTGCCGGTGTCTTCCATGGTATGGGCAAGGAAATGCCTTATTTTGGACAAAACCGGGTGGAGGGGTTTACCTTGAACACGGATACAGCGAACAAGCTGTTTATTACCCATTTGCATTCGGATCATACCTTTGGTCTTCCGGCCTTCCTGCTGGGTGGCTGGACACTGGGTGGAAAGATCGCCAAGAATATTTACGGCCCACCTGGGACCCGTGATCTGGTGGATGGCATTCTCAAGGCCTGGCGTCGGGACATCGATTATCGTGTCTACAGTCCAACAGAGAAGAATGATACTGGCTGGCGGGCACAGGCCCATGAAATTGCTAAAGAAGGGCTGGCTTACTCAGATGAAAACGTCAAGGTCTATGCCTTTGAAGCCTGCCATGGACTGTGGCCATTTCCCATTTCGTATCGTATAGAGACACCAGACCGGGTGATTACCATTTCCGGTGATACCACGGCGGACTGTGATGGATTGCGGCGGGCGGCACAGGGGGCGGATATCCTGTTTATAGAGGGCATTACCCACCAGGGACCGACTAAAGGTCGGGATGCCTGGCCAAAGAACAGGGCCACCATACCTCTTCCCCAGACGAAGCGCATCATGCATTCCACTACAAAGGAAATCGCCGCATTGGCGAACGAAGTCAAGCCGGGGCTATTGGTGACCTATCATGAGCAGAATTACACGGACAATCCCGCGCAGGTGGAAGAGGAGATCCGCAAGTTTGGCTGGGAGGGACAGTATGTGTCTGCCCTGGATGGTGACATCTTCTAGCTGTTCTTCTGAGCGATATGAATAAAGCAAATACAAACAATATAATCATACCGATTGTTGATCTGGAGCCACTATTCCAGGGAGACCAATATGGCGTGAAGGATAGGAAAATTGATCTGAGGTACAGATAAATTACCGTCGAATTTCAATGAATTTTTAGCTTTCATGCTGGATTAGATTAAACAACCTTCGAAGGGAAGGGTAAAGACAGGCTTAAATTATCATGTTGACGCCTGCGTCGGGGAAACCGTTCCGGACATTTTGTCGTCCCGGCTCAATTCAGACCCCTGGTGTCGTTTCCCCGCAGGCGTTCCTGGTGGTATTTTTGCTTGAAATACTGTACCATTACATGTTCTGAATTTTAACGGTTTACCAGTGTTCGTGTTATGAAAACAACGATTATTATCCATGCTGCAGAGGAAGGCGGCTACTGGGCGGAAGTCCCGTCTATCCCGGGTTGTGTAACACAGGGCGATACGATTACTGAACTGACTACCAATATAAAGGAAGCTGTTGATGGATGTTTGCATGTGCTGGCCGATAATGTAAAGGCTATTTTGGAGCAGGATTTACGGGAGACTATTTTTGAAGGCAGTCAGCGGAAAGAGGTTGTGCTATCTTATCCGGCAGAAAGGGTGGCAACGCAAGCACATTAAGGGCAGCCATCACATTTTTTCAAAAGCGGGGGAAGTCTACCCCGTTTCCATACCGGTACACGGGAACAAGTCCTTAAAAATTGGGCTGCAGAAAAAGATAATGACCGTCGCGGGCATTGAAGAATCCGAGCTATAATCAAACTGGCGGTCCCCGTTTCATGCTATCTTCACGCCAAGGTAAGGAAATGAAACATTTGGAAACAATTGGAAATGGCTGGGGGCAGAGGATTCGAACCTCTACTGGCGGAGTCAGAGTCCGCTGTCCTGCCGTTAGACGAGCCCCCATCTGCACGAGGTTTCATATTATAACAAGATAAAGGGGACAGGTTTAACTCTGTCCCCATCCATGGTCTGACAGTGTTCAAAAAACGGAAAATTGCGGTCCTGGGCGGGACCGGTAATCTTGGCTATGGCCTGGCCTGGCGCTGGGCCGGGGCGGGCCATGCAGTGACTATCGGTTCCCGGGTCCGGGAAAAAGCGCTGAACGCGGCGGCTGAACTCAATGAGAGGCTTGGCGGCAGCCTGATCGGTGGCGCCGATAATCCCGCTGCGGCAAAACAGGCGGAAGTCGTTGTCCTGACCGTCCCGTTCGCCGCCCATGAGGCTACCCTGGAGAGCATCAAGCCGAGCCTGTCCGGCCAGGTAGTGATCGATACCACCGTACCGCTTGTGCCGCCGAAGGTGGCTGTAGTCCAGTTGCCCGGGGAGGGGAGCGCCGCGGTCATCACCCGCAATATCCTGGGAGACCGGGCGCGGGTCACGGCCGCGTACCACAACGTGGCTGCCAACCTGCTGGAGCGGGACGTCGACATCGACTGCGATATCCTGGTGACCGGCGACGACCTTGAAACCCGCAGGGAAGTCATGCAACTGGTGGAGGATAGCGGATGCCGCGCCATCAATGCCGGCAAGCTGGCCAACGCGGCCGCGGCCGAGGCCCTGACCAGCCTCCTGATACATATCAACAAGACCTATAAAACCAGCCATTCCGGTATCCGCATCACCGGCATTGGAGACGCTCTATAGGACATCTGCCGAAGATTCATCCGCAGATTACGCAGATTAACGCAGATTATATTCAGTCATAAATCGGGTTGTTTCCTACTTGGACTATGGACTCAGAGAGCATGTGTCATATTTGCATATTTCAAAATTCTGTTTTATCTGCGTTAATCTGCGTAATCTGCGGATAAATACATCATGTGGGCGCTACTCCCGGTAAAGTTGCTTGACCATACCAAGTTGCGGCTTGCCGGTATCTTGACGCGTGCGCAACGCCGGCAGCTCAGTTACTGCATGGTGGAGGACATACTCGATACCCTGGATCAAACCTCCGTGGTCAGCGGTATTACCGTGATCAGCTGCGATGACGCGGTGTTCTCACTGGCGCAGGACTACCAGGCGGACGTATTGAATACCGGGGTCGATAACGGCTATGCCGCGGACGTGCTGAAAGGCGTCGAGGCCGTCAGCGACCAGGATATCGACAAGGTGCTCATTATTCCGGCTGACGTGCCTGAACTTGACCATTCCGACTTAATCCACCTGGACCGGGTTCACGAAGAGGGCATCACCCTGTGTCCGGCTGAGAAGGACGGCGGCACCAACGGGCTGGTGTTTCCCCCGCCGCTGGCCGTCAGCCTGATGTACGGTGAGGACAGCTTTGCCGAATTTTGCAGGGCGGCGGAGCGGCAGCAGGTGCCGGTCAATATCGCAACAGCCGGCGGACTGGCCCGGGACATTGATCGCCCGGACGACCTGCTCACATTACAGGCACAGCCCGAGGGAAACCGGACCTGGCGCTACCTGAGGTCGCTCGAACTGGCAGATAGCTGATATAATTCAACAAAGACCCAACCGGAGGAGACCATGGCTGTCATCGACCTGACCCTGCCTGTCAATCGCCACATGCGGGGCATACCCGACCTGCGCGAGTATGAAGAAAACCCCACCCGCTGCGTGGTTCTGTCCTGTATGGGAGAGGTGCAAAAGGCATACCTGGAAAGCCGTGACATCGAACTGGACGAAAACGTTGAATTCACCCCGCACATGCTGTCGCGGCTGGAGATACTCACCCACATCGGCACCCATATCGATGCCCCCTGCCACTTCCTGGAAAGCGGCGGCTGGACGGTGGAGCAAATCCCCCTGGAGCACACCATCGGCAGGGGCAGGGTCGTGCCGCTTACCCACTTGCAGGGGCGGGAACGCGTCACGGCAGATGAAATCATCAAAACCGGCGTTGAGATCGATGGCAGTGTCATACCTGTCCTGTATACCGGCTGGACGGACCGGACCTGGGACACGGACGAATTCTGGGGGAATTCCATATACCTGGACACCACCGCGGCGGAGTATATCGTTGAGAAAGGCTGCAAGGCGGTCGCCCTGGACTGCTTCCCCGAAGCGCCGTTCTGGCTAGGCATCGAAGCGGATCAACCGCCTGGGCGCAACCACAAGACACTGCTGGGCAACAAGACCATCATCATCCAGTTGCTTGCCAATATCGGTGAACTGGCCGGCAGGGACTTTACCCTTTACGGCATACCGTTGCCCCTGGAAGGCCTGGACGGCTCCCCGGCGCGGGTCTTTGCCATTACCGGATAACGCTGCCAATGGCTGAACGTTCATTCGCAAAGGAAGTACAGATGCTGCGCCTGGGGGACGGCGAAGAACTCCATGGCGAGGGCATCCTCGCGGTTACCAAGGCCCTGCTGCAATCGGGCGTATCCTATATCGGCGGATACCAGGGCTCACCCATCAGCCATTTGATTGACGTCTTTTCCGATGCCCGGGAGATCCTGGAAGAACTGGGCGTACACTTTGAGCAGTCCGCCAGCGAGGCCGCGGCTGCCTCCATGCTGGCCGCATCCATCAATTACCCGCTGCGCGGCGCGGTGGCCTGGAAATCCACCGTCGGCACCAACGTCGCTTCGGACGCCCTGGCCAACGTGGCGTCTGCAGGCGTCAAGGGCGGCGCGCTCATTATCGTCGGGGAAGACTACGGCGAAGGCGCATCCATCATGCAGGAAAGGTCCCATGCCTTCGCCATGAAGTCCCAGCTCTGGTTGCTGGACCCCAGGCCGAACCTGAACGATATCGCAGAGACAGTCGAGACAGGGTTTGCGCTTTCCGAAGCGTCCGCCACACCGGTCATGCTGCAACTGCGGGTGCGCGCCTGTCATGTCCACGGCGTGCTGGATACCAAGGACAACAGGCGTCCGGCATTCACCGTGACCGATGCCCTGGATACCCCGGCGCGGGATATCGAGCGTATCGTCCTGCCCCCGTTCAACTACCAGCACGAGGTGGAGAAAACCGAACAACGCTGGCCCGCCGCGGTGAAATTCATAGAGGATAACAGCCTGAACGATGTGATAGCGGGGCGCTTTGAGGAGATCGGTATCATCGTGCCGGGCGGCCTGTACAACACCCTGAACCGGGCCATGGAACACGTCGGCTGCTCCGATACCTTCGGCAACAGCGCCATTCCCATGTACGTCATGAACGTGGTCTACCCGGTGCTGGACGCGGAGGTGGTGAGTTTCTGCCGGGGCAAGAAGGCGGTGTTGCTGGTGGAGGAAGGCCAGCCGGATTACCTCGAACAGAACATCAACACCATCCTGCGGCGCAACGACGTACAGGCCCGGGTACAAGGCAAGGATGTTTTTTCCATGGCAGGGGAATATACTTGCCAATTGATGGAATCGGGGTTGCGCAAATTCCTGGCGCGCTGGGAACCGGATGCGATCACGGTCCCTCCGCTGGAAAAGACCAATGGCGCGGACCGGGAAGACCTGGCGCAACTGGTTCCGCAACGGCCGTCCGGCCTGTGTACCGGTTGCCCGGAGCGCCCGTTCTTCTCTGCCGTCAAGCTGCTGGAGAAGGAATTCGGCAAGCTGCAGGTGAGCATGGACATCGGTTGCCACTCCTTTGCCACGGTCGCCCCGTTCAACATCGGCAACACCATTACCGGTTATGGCCTGGGCCCGTCCAGCGCCTCGGCGCTGATGGTGCCCCACGAAAAACGCGCCATGAGCATAATGGGTGACGGCGGCTTCTGGCATAACGGCCTGGCCACCGGCATCGGTAACGCGGTGGAAAACGAGCATGACGGCGTTATCGTGGTTGTCGACAACGGTTATTCCGCGGCCACCGGCGGCCAGTGGATCCCGTCGTCCAAGGCCGATGCGGACAGGCGCCAGTACCGGGTGTCCATCGTCGATGCGCTCAAGGGCGCCGGCGTGAGATGGATCAGGAAAGTGCATACGTACGATATCCAGGAATCCCTGCATGCCCTGAGGGATGCCATGACCACCAAAGCGAAAGGCCCCAAACTCATCGTCGCGGAAGGGGAATGCCAGCTTAACCGGCAGCGGCGTATCAAGCCGCAGATAAGAGACCTGCTCAAGCAGAAGAAACGTTACGTGCGGGAGCGCTTCGGCATCGATGAAGACACCTGCACCGGTGATCACTCGTGCATCCGGCTGTCCGGGTGTCCGTCCCTGACCATCAAGGACAACCCCGATCCGTTAAGGAAGGACCCGGTGGCCAGCGTCGTCAACAGTTGTGTCGGTTGCGGCGTGTGCGGCGAGGTGGCCCATGCCGCGGTACTCTGCCCGTCGTTTTACAAGGCCGATATCGTTTATAACCCCAACCTTGCCGACAAGGCGCTGGCGGCCTTTCGTTCATCCGTCATCGGTGGACTCCAGGCATGGTCGGACCGGCGGCGCCGCAAGCGATCCGCCGGTACAGTTGTTGCTGCAACGGAACAACAGGCGAGATCTTCCCCATCCCGGCAGGCGCTTGCCGGGGACGGACTTAAGTCCGTCCCCACGATGGATCATTTTCCGGCGGCCGGACAAGCCGAACCCATAAAGGTCGCGATCCTGGCAATGGGCGGGCAGGGCGGCGGCGTGCTCAGCAACTGGCTGATACAGGCGGCCGAGCGTTCCGGTTACCTGGCGCAGTCCACCTCCGTGCCCGGCGTTGCCCAGCGCACCGGCGCGACAGTCTACTACCTGGAGTTCTTCCCGCGGGACGCAGTCGGGGATGAACCCGCGGTGCTGGCGCTGATGCCGGTGCCCGGGCGCGTGGACGTGGTCATCGCCGGTGAATTAATCGAGGGCGGGCGCGCCGTATTGCGGGGTTTAATCACGCCGGACCGTACTACCGCGCTGGTATCCACCCACCGGGACTATGCCATCGGGGAGAAAACCGCGCTGGGAGACGGCAGGGCAAGTACTGAAAAAATCGCGGACGCGGTGATAGAGAACGCAAAGCATTATATCGGTTTCGATATGGATGCGCTTGCCGGGCAGACCGGCAGCGTCATCAGTTCGGTGTTGCTGGGCGCGGCCGCCGGTTCCGGCGCCCTGCCGTTCAGCAGGGAGACGTTCACCGGCATAATCAGGGAGGGAGGCGTTGCCGTGGAGGCCAACCTGAAAGGATTCAACGCCGGTTATGAGCATGCGCAGAAACAACATGCGGAATCGGATCCGCCGCAAGCCGCAGACGTTGCCGCACCTCCGGGCAGTGCAGCAGCACAGGCGCTGACGGAACGGATCGAAGCGGCGTTCCCGGCGCAAACCCGTGAGGTCGTCCGGGCGGCCCTGGCGAAACTCGCAGATTACCAGGATGCCGGCTACGCAGAGGAGTACCTGCGCAGGTTACAGCCGGTATTGCAGGCAGACAGCGCGGGCAAGGACTACCGCCTTACCGTTGAGACTGCGCGTTACCTGGCCCTGTGGATGACCTATGAAGACGCCATCCGGGTAGCGGACCTGAAAATCCGCTCCAGCCGTTTTGCCCGGGTCAGAAAAGAGGTGCAGGCCCAACCGGGACAGGTCGTGACCTGCCGGGAATTCATGCACCCCAGGGTACAGGAGATCTGCGACATCATGCCGGCCTGGAAAGGTACCCTGTGCCTGAATACCCCGTTATTGAGAAATTTCATCGGCCTGTTCTGCAGGCGCGGCAGGAAGATCAATACCACCAGCGTGTCCGGCTTCCTGTTGCTCTCCCTGGTTGCCGGCCTGCGGGTCATGCGCCGGTCCACCTTGCGGTTTAAAAGGGAGACGGCCGCCATGGAGCAATGGCTGGCGACAGTGCTGGACTGCGCCGCCGGGGATTACGAACTTGCCGTGGAAGTAGCCGAATGCCAGCGCCTGGTAAAGGGTTACGGCGACACCCATGAAAGAGGCCAGGCCGCTTTCGACAGTATAATGAGCACGCTGGAAACCCTGCGCAGGCAACCCGACGCCGCGTCAAGGGTCAGGGAATTACGTGACGCGGCCCTGGCGGACGAGCAGGGCGAGACCCTGGAAGCTACCTTAAAGAAAGTTGCCTGAAGCAGGTGCAAAATCCGTCCAGGTTTATACAGGTTATTTTTTTGACAAATCCGGCGGCGCCAGGCGCCAGGCCAGGACCACCAGCGCAGCGAACGCAGTATAGGCCAGGGTAAATACCCAGGCTTCCGCCTGGTAGAAGATCAGTTTATGCAGCCAGTGCTGGATGAACGAACCCGCATAAGCAACGTCACCCGCTCTCACCCTCAGGTTGTTTTCCCAGGTCGTCAACGGGCAGACCACGCCCAGCCAGGACTGTACGACCACGATGCCGATCGCGCCGAGATGCATGAACCGGAACCAGGGGTTCCTGACCCAGCGCCACTGCCAGGCTAGACCGGCGATAATGAATACCAATCCGAACACCACAAAGGCGATAAACAGGGTGTGGATGATCAGCAACCCGTCTGCGGCAAGTAATAACCAGGCCGGGGACAGCGTCACCTTACCAGTTGTTACGTATCTCCCGCAGTTTCAGGAAGACCGTTTTCTCATCGGGTTCGGCCGGTAAATCGGGGAAATCCTCGCGCAGTTTTTCTATGACTTCCGGGTGTCTCAGGCGGAAGAAGGTATTGACGGCTTTTTCCAGGCCGATGGTTGTGACCAGGGCATTGCCAGGGTCCTGATCGAGCAAGTCATCTCTTAACGCCTCAGCGTCGGTGTTGCCGGGTTCCCTGCTCAGGGTGAATTGCAGGTTACTGATGATGTAGTCGTGACCGGGATAGACCAGGGTATCGTCAGGCAATGTCGCCAGTTGGCTGGAAAAAGTCATGTATAACTCGTTGGGATGACCGCCATGGTGGCAGTTTCCCGCCCCCGCGTTAAACAAGGTATCCCCACAGAACAGGGCCTGCCGGTCGGTGTGGGAAAGCAGGCAGACGTGGCTCATGGTGTGTCCCGGCGTATCCAGCGCCTCAAGTTCCACCGTACTTCCGACTTGTATTACATCACCCGCAGATAACGGCCTGTCTATACCGACAATCCTGTCCCTGGCGTTTTTGTGGGCGAGCAACTCCGCGCCCGTCGCGTCAATCATCGCAGCGTTGCCGCCGATGTGGTCATGGTGTTCATGGGTATTCAGTACCTGGGTGATATCCCAGCCCTGGTCCTGCGCGTGCAGCAGGCACTTTTCGTGGTCAAGAGGATCTATAGCCAACGCCTCGCCGGTGTCAGGGCAGGCAATGAGATAATTGAAGTTGCGCCAGTCGTTACCTGTCCATATCTGTTCGACAATCATTACTGTACCCCGTTACAAATCAACCGTGAATGTACCCCTCCGTACCAGTTTAACCCATATTGATAAGTGCTATCCAATTTTCTTCCGGCAGGTGTCCGGCGCCCACATCGGCAATCACTGGGCGCTGCTGCGAAATTTTCAGAGTCAAGAGGGAACTGGAGGAACACTGGAAATCCTTTCCGGGTCACAGACCATAAAGGTATAGTTCAGGGTTCCTGCAGGAATATCGTTGCCGGGGATTCAAGGTGAGATTTCAGCGCCCGGATCGCGCGGGCGGCATCGTAGCCGTCGACGATGCGATGATCGAAAGAGGAAGATACGTTCATCATGAGGCGGGTACTGATGACGCCGTCCCTGACTACCTGGCGTTGTTGAGTCCTGTTGACGCCGATGATGGCGACTTCAGGGTAGTTGATGATCGGGGTGGAAACGATGCCGCCCAGGGCGCCCAGGCTGGTGACGGTAACAGTCGATCCGGTGAGTTCTTCCCTGCGGGCGCGACCCTCCCTCGCTTTTTCTGCGGCCTCGTGCAGCGCCCGGGCGCATTGCCACAGGTCCAGGGCTTCGGCGTTGCGGATGACAGGCACCATCAGTCCGTCCCGGGTCTGTACGGCAATACCGATATGGACCGGGTCAAACTGCTTGATGACCTGTTGCTCATCGTCGAAGTGCGCGTTGCACCGGGGAAATTCTTTCACCACCTTCACCAGGGCCTGCATGAAAAAAGGCAGGTAGGTAAGCGCTGTCCGGCGCCCCTGCCTCGCGCCGTTAAGGTGTTGGCGCAGCCGCTCCAGTTCGGTGACGTCGAACTCCTCGACATAACTGAAGTGCGGAATACGGCTTGCGCTCAGGGTCATGTGTTCGGCTGTTTTGCGGCGCAGTCCCTGCAGTTTTATGATGTGCGCCTCCTCCCGGTTCAACAGCGGTTCCGGGACGGGTCCCGGCGCACTCCCGGCGGATGGTTGCGCGGCTTGCTGCAGGATTGCATCGATATCGGCGCGGGAGATACGTCCGTTCGGCCCCGTACCCTGCACCTGGTTGAGGTCAATGTTGTTTTCCCTGGCCAGGCGGCGAATAGCGGGAGAGGTTAACGGTTTTCCGGTCCCGTCGACGGGTTGTTGAGATTTACCGGACCCGGGCCGGGTGTTGTCCGCTGCAGCAGGGCCGTTGATTGCAGTGTTGTCGACTTGCGCTGTCTCTTCCTTGCCCGTGGCAAACAGCGCCAGTTCGGCGCCTACCGCTATGATATCGCCGGGTTCACCGGCCATGGAAACCAGTTTACCGCTGACCGGGGCAGTGATCTCGACAGTGGCCTTGTCCGTCATCATGTCGACGAGTGGTTGATCCGCGTCTATATGTTCCCCGATACCAACGCGCCAGGCAACGATCTCGGAATCGACGGTGCCTTCACCCAGATCCGGTAATTTAAACGAATAAGGAGTCACGTTTATACCCCTGATATCCGTTCCAATGCCTCACTCACCCGGGCCTGGCCCGGGAAGTAGGCCCATTCCTGGGCGTGAGGGTAGGGCGTATCCCAGCCCGTGACCCGTTCGATGGGCGCTTCAAGATTCCAGAAGCAATGCTCCTGGACCTGTGCCGACAGTTCCGCGCCGTAGCCGCAGTGGCGCGTTGCTTCGTGCACGATCACGCAGCGGCCGGTGCGGCACACCGACGTACAGATGGTATCGATATCCAGCGGCATCAGGGTACGCACGTCTATGACCTCGGCGTTGATATCAGACTGCTTCGATGCCGCCAGCGCCACGTGCACCATGGTGCCGTAGGCGAGGATGGTTACGTCATCTCCTGCCTGGACAATTTCGGCTTTACCCAGCGGCGCCCGGTAGTGGCCTGCCGGTACCTGCCCCTTGGCGTGATGCTCCCAACTGGTTGCCGGCTTGTCCGGGTCACCGTCGAACGGGCCGTTGTACAGGCGTTTCGGTTCAAAGAAGATGACCGGGTCATCATCCTCGATAGCGCTGATCAGCAGGCCTTTTGCATCGCAGGGATTCGACGGCATGACCGTCTTCAGGCCGCAGACGTGGGCGAACAGGGCCTCCGGCGTCTGCGAGTGGGTCTGCCCGCCGCGGATGCCGCCGCCGCAGGGGGTGCGGATGGTAACCGGTGACCAGAACTGTCCCGCGCTGCGGTAGCGCAACCGGGCCAGTTCGCTGGCAATCTGGTCAAACGCGGGATAAATATAGTCGGCAAACTGGATCTCGACCACCGGGCGCAGGCCGTTGACGCCCATGCCGATGGCCGTCGCCACGATACCTCCCTCGGCAATCGGCGTATCGAACACGCGGTCATCACCGTATTTTTGCTGCAGACCCTCGGTGCAGCGGAACACGCCGCCGAAGTAGCCGACGTCTTGACCGAAAATCACCACGCCGGGGTCTTTCTCCAGCATGACTTCCATGGCGGAATTCAGGGCCTGGACCATGGACATTGTGCGCATCTCCTGCTTGCGATATGCAGAGGCTGCCGCTGGAGGGCCGGCCGCTTCAGGCGCCGTACGCGGCGCCCTTTCGTTGTCCTGAAGGTTTATAACCGCATTCATCCAGCGCTCTCCAGTTGCCGGCGTTGTTCCACCAGGTGGGGTGGTATTTCCTTGTAGACGTGTTCGAACATGGCAGAGGCAGGCGGGCGCGGTCCCTCGTTCAGCGTTCCCAGGGAAATGGCATCGTCCCAGGTGTTGCCCACCATTTCTTCCAGTTCCGCCTGCAGCTGTCCGTGCTTTGCCTCGGACCAATAACCCAGGGCGATTAAATGTTGTTTCAGGCGTTCGATGGGGTCGCCAAGGGGCCAGTGTTCCCATTCATTCGCCGGCCGGTATTTAGCCGGGTCATCGCTGGTGGAGTGGGCCGCGGCGCGGTAGGTATACAGTTCTATCAGCGTAGGGCCGCCCCCGGTCCGGGCGCGCTGCGCCGCCCAGCGGGTTGCGGCGTAGGCGGCGAGGAAGTCGTTGCCGTCCACGCGCAGGCCCGGGATACCGTAACCGATAGCGCGCGCGGCAAACGGGTTCTGGTCGCCGCCGGCGACGTTCTGGTGGGTGGAAATTGCCCATTGATTGTTGACTACGTTCAATATGACCGGTGCGCGGTAAACGGTGCTGAAGGTGAGCGCATAGTGAAAATCCGCCTCGGCGGTGGTTCCTTCGCCGACCCAGGCCGCAGCGATGTCGCCGGTTTTCCTGTATTCGGCTGCCATGGCCCAGCCCACGGCCTGGGAAAACTGGGTGCCCAGGTTGCCCGAAATGGTGAAAAATTTATGTACATCTGAACTGTACATAACAGGTAACTGGCGCCCCTGCAACCTGTCACCGGCGTTTGACAGACACTGGCACATCATGTCCGGCAGGGGATAGCCCCGCGTGATCAGCAAACCCTGTTGCCGGTAGGTAGGAAACAGCATGTCGCCGTCGTCCAGGGCCATGCACTGGGCAACCGATACGGCTTCTTCCCCGGTGCACTTCAGGTAGAAGGACATCTTGCCCTGGCGCTGCATCCTGAGCATATGCTCATCATAGAGGCGGGTGAGCATCATATTGCGCAATCCCTGGCGCAGTACGTCTGCTGGTAACCCCGGGTTCCAGGGGCCCACGGCCCGGTGGTCGTCATCCAGGACGCGAATCATGCTGTAGGACAGGTTTTCGGTCGTGTTGGCCGGCGCGAGTTCGTCCGGGCGGGGCAGTTCACCGGCGCGGGGCAGGGATATGGCACTGAAGTCCGGTTGTTCACCGGGCCGGTATGGCGCTGCCGGGATATGTAGTCTGCTAGCCATTTCGGTTTACCTGGACAATGGAGAAATTATAAGCGGTATGAACGGGATTATTTTTGCTATTTTCATAAGAATCCATCATTATTAGCAAAAATGTTCCAAATATCAGGATAAATTTAGAAATTATGACCTATAAACTTGATGGCTTTGACAAGAAAATCCTGACTGTTCTGCAACAGGATGCCGGTTTGACGGTCAGCGACCTGGCGGCAAAGATCGGCCTGTCCACGTCACCATGCTGGCGCCGTCTCAACCGCTTGATGGAAACGGGAGTGTTGAAAAAGCGGGTAGCGATTCTGGACCATAACCAACTGGGTCTGGATGTCATCGTATTCGCAGAAGTCAAGCTCGAGGCCCATGGCCATGAAGCACTGCCTAATTTCCAGAATGCCGTGGAGAAACTGCCGGAAGTGCTGGAATGTTACACGGTGCTGGGGGAGATGGATTTTTTGTTAAAAGTTGTAGCTACGGATATCCACGCGTATGAACGGTTCCTGCGTCACCTGCTGTCCTTGCCGGCCGTGCGCGAAGTGAATTCCAAAATGGTCGTTTCCGAAATCAAATGCACGAATGAGCTACCGCTCCGTTCATTATGAGACTCCAGCGGATGAATGCCGCTTGACTACAATCATTCCGGGCCGCCCCCGCTCGAGTCAAACAGCCATTGCTTTTGACTTTCGGGCAATCGGCTGTGTCATGCTCTGTAAACAACTCTCTATCCGCGTTTCATTTCTATCGTTGTCAGCGTTATATTTCTATCGCTGAGTGCGTTACATTTCTATCGTTGTCTATGTTACAATTCTATCGCTGAATATATGCGTCAAGACAATATTATCAACTAAATGACTTATAAATCGCGCGTTGCAGACACAGAATTAGAGCAGCGGCTTTCTTCGGCAGGAGGCGTCGTTATCGAAGGCCCCAGAGCCTGTGGGAAAACGGCCACTGCCAGACAGAAGGCCGCGAGCGAGGTACTGCTGGATATTGATGAGGAGGCCCGACGGGCAATCGCAATTGATACCTCTTTGGTCCTGGATGGTGAAACACCACGCTTAATCGACGAGTGGCAGGTCGAGCCTTCCATCTGGAACCATATCCGCCGGGCGGTGGATAATCGCGCCCGCGCCGGACAGTTCATTCTCACCGGTTCGGCAATCCCCGCGGATGATATTACCCGGCATACGGGAGCGGGCCGCCTGACCCGTCTCCGCATGCGCCCGATGTCGTTGTTCGAGACTGGTCACGCATCCGGTATGATTTCGGTAGCTGGCCTGCTTGATGGAGTGCCGCCTCGAAGTCCGGGAACCGAATTGTCTGTCGGGAGTGTGGCCGATCTGGTGTCAGCCGGAGGTTGGCCGGGTCATTTAGGTCGTTCTCTGAAGCAGGCGCAACGGGCTAACCGGGATTACCTTGCCGAGATCTGCCGAAGTGATATCGAACGAGTGGACGGAATAAGGCGGGACCCGGACAAGGTGCGCCGTTTTCTGCAGTCCCTTGCCCGCAATGTGGCTACCCAGGTGGCGGTATCAACCATGGCCAAAGATGCGGGTGGCGCAGATGGCGCTTTGATGGCAAACACGGCGCATGAGTACCTGGCGGCGCTCGATCGCCTCATGATCGTTGAGGACCAGCCGGCATGGACAACCCACTTGCGTTCAAAGTCGAGTTTGCGGGGCCGGCCCAAGCGGCACTTCGTTGATCCTTCCCTGGCGGTAGCGGCCCTGCGTGCGACGCCTGAGCGTTTGTTGAAAGATCTCAACCTGCTCGGATTGCTGTTTGAATCCATGGTTATTCGCGACCTGCGCATTTACGCCCAGGCCGCCGAAGCCGAAGTGCTGCATTACCGTGACAATACGGGTCTGGAAGTGGATGCCATCATACAGGCCGCTGATGGGCGCTGGGCGGCTTTTGAGATCAAGCTGGGAGCGGCCCGCGTCGATGAAGGTGCTGCCAACCTATTGAAGTTTGTCGAGAGGGTGGACCTGGACCGGTGCGGTAAACCGTCGGCGCTTGGGGTGATCGTATCAGCCGGATATGGATACATGCGTGAAGATGGCATAGGCGTACTTCCAGTCGGCGCCCTGGGACCATAAGCAGCCTTGATAAAAGCCTCAAC
>JAPOQU010000092.1 GCA_026710545.1 Gammaproteobacteria bacterium
AAATTTCCGTTGCACAAAGGCGGACCTGGACAGGATACGCATGGGCGACGGCAGTTGAAACGGCTTACAGGATTTCAGCGCGGCGGAGGTGATGGGGATCTGAATAAACCGTTGCAGTTGCTGGATGAAAGCAACTGCGGTCTGGCGGCGTCTCTGCACTTCGGCAAGCACATTTTCTGATACGGGTCCTTGTACAACGAGCGGGGTCAGGACGTTTGCCGCCGATACCGCGTCCTGGATGGCGTAGTTTATTCCGACCCCGCCTACAGGCGACATGACGTGGGCCGCATCGCCGATCAACAGCAGTCCGGGTCGATGCCATTGTTCCACCCTGCCGGTGACCACCGATAAAATGGCGCATTGCGACCAGTCCTCCAGGCTGGAGAATGCGCCCTCCAGTTCCGGAGCGATTTCTGCCAGTCGATCCCTGAAAGCTTCGAGACCTGCTTTACGGAAATCCCGGTACGATCCTTTCAGGATGATAAAACCCGCCTGCCAATGATCTCCCCGGTCAATAATGATCAGCATGGTGCCCGCGCCGAAACGCGCCTGAAACCCGCCTGCCAGTTTCAGGTTTTCCAAGCATGGTAATTTAAACCACAACACGTCCATGGGTGGCGAGGTACGGCAGAGTTCCATGCCCGCCTGCTGTCTGACCGCGGAATTACGGCCGTCTGCCGCGACGACCAGGTGGGCTGGGATGCTTTTCGATTCGTCGTTGTGTACGCATCTTATCCCGACGGTTTGATCGCCTGTCTTCAGCAGTTCCGTAAATGTGGCGTTCATCCATAGCCGGAAATCAGGATACTGCTTTGCCTCCTCAACCAGCCGTTCCAGGAAGCGGGCCTGGGGGACCAGCGCGATGTATGGGTACGCCGTCTTCAGACGGGTAAAATCAGCCATTGTCACCAGGCCGCGAGCCGTGCCGAAGCGGGCTTTCTCTATCCTTGAATTACTGAGTTCCAGGATGGGTTCGGCCAGCTTCAACTGGGCAAGTATTTCCATGGAATAGGCATGCAGGGTATCGCCGCGGAAATCACGGTCGAAGTCCGGCTGTGATTCGACCAGGGTAACGGGTATCCCGTTCCTCGCCAGGATCAAGGCCAGCACCACACCTGCCGGTCCCGCCCCGACGATGCATACATGGTTACCGGCTGTTTCCCCGAATTCGGTCATGGTTGCCTGGATCAGTTAATGGTGTTGTAATTCCGGACTTTGTAAGACTATGGGAAACATAACCGACATGAACCAGGAAAAACAACCTTCTCCGGAACTATTTCTCAACGCCGTCATGGCATACCGTGATTCTGCTGCAGTGAAAGGAGCGGTGGAACTGGACGTGTTTTCAGCCATCGCCCGGGGCGTGAATAATGCGGAGGCCCTGGCCGGGCAGTGCCGGGCCGATAAGCGGGGCATGCGTATTTTGTGTGATTACCTGTGCATCATGGGGATGCTTGAGAAGTCCGGTACGGCGTATTCGTTGACCACGGATTCGGCGGTGTTCCTGGACCGCAATTCACCCGCGTTCATGGGTGATATCGTGAACTTTTTGCTGGATCCGTTCTTTATCAGGGACATCGGCGACGTGGCCGAGGCGGTGAGGAAAGGCGGGGTGGCGACGTCCATAGCGGGGTCCGATGTGCCCGATCATCCCATGTGGGTAAAATTCGCCCGGTCCATGACCGGCCTGAACCAACTGCCGGCAAGCTTGCTGGCCGACCTTGTCTGCGCAGACCTTGACGGTGAGGATGTAGAGGAGCAGGTCAGGGTACTGGATATTGCGGCCGGCTCCGGTGTTTTCGGCATTACCCTGGCGGAGAAACATCCACAGGCCGAGGTAACTGCGGTCGACTGGCCCGATGTCCTGGAAGTGGCGCTGGAGAACGCGCGCAATGCCGGGCTCGACAACCGTTACAGGACCATTCCCGGCAGCGCGTTTGAAGTTGACACGGGAACAGGCTACCGGGTCATTCTGCTGTGTAATTTTCTGCACCACTTCGACCCGGCGACCTGCTCGGAGTTTTTACTGCGCATGAAAAAAGCCCTGGCCGCAGGCGGCAAGGTCTACACCCTGGATTTCGTCCCCAATGAAGACCGCATATCGCCGCCTTTTGCCGCGGCGTTTGCCATGCAGATGCTGCGCCAGACCGTTGCCGGGGACACTTACACCGTTGCTGAATACGAGGCTATTTTTGCCGCAGCCGGGTTGCAGGTCGAACAGGCCAATCCGTTATCCGGCACACCGTACGCGGCTATCGTTGCCGGTCATGCGTGAGGCATGTCCGTAAGAGACGAATTGCTGAACCTGGTGGAAACCGTGGCGGAGCAGGTTGACCTGCCGCCGGTCGACTGGGTATATGTCCCGGAACCCGATCCCGGTCCGGGTCGCCATACCGAATTCGGCATCGTGACGCTCCGGGACGGTTCCGCCGGTCTTTACTACGCCTGGCTGGGCGCTTCCCAGAAAGGCATGGGCAGCCGCTATAAACCGGATGAGTTCAGCGGCAGCCATCCCTTGGAACTGGCGCGCTACTGCGCCGGCGCCGACGAAGCGGACTGTTCCCTGGGCCTGGCCGCCGTCAACGCCATCACCCGGCACGTATTCCGGCAGGCGGATATCACGCCCGGGGACGCGCCGGATTCAATGGGAATACTGGACATCACCAGCACCGACCATGTCGGCATGGTGGGCTATTTCCCCTCCCTGGTAACGCGTCTCAGGAACACCGGGATCAGGCTGACTGTCATCGAGAAAAAACCGCAGTTCCACAAACGGCAGGATAATTTCCTGGTCAGCGCCGACCTGCAGGACCTGGAAGGCTGCAACAAGGTTATGATCACGGCGTCCACCCTGCTGAACAATTCCATCGACGAGGTGCTTGAAGTCTCCCGCGCAGCGCAAAGAAGGGTGATGATTGGACCGACCGCGGGTTTTTTCCCCGACCCCTTGTTTGAACGCGGCATCTCCGCCGTCGGCGGTTCCGAGATCCGCTCACCAGATCAGGCGCGGCAACACTTGAGCGCAAACCAGGGCCTCGGTGATAGCGCCAGGAAATTCCTTCTGTCCGCGTCGGATTATCCCGGCCTGAACCGGATGTTGCAGGGATTACAGCGTTAAAGGAGGTTCATCTGCGCTGATCTGCGTCATCTGCAGATTATTCCTTCTCCAGCTTTTTCTTCAGCTCCTCCATTTCCTTGTCCACCTGATGCATGTGGTCCAGCAGGGTGTCGATAGCGTTCTGGACCGGGTCGGGCATGTCTTTACTGCCGCCGTAGGCGTCGAATCCGATTTTCCTTGCCATGGCTTCCCGTTGCGCTTTTTTCAGCTCATCTTCGGCTTTTGATTCCCTTGCCATCACGCGGCCCGGTATGCCGACCACCGTGGCGTTGTCGGGAACGTCTTTTACCACTACCGCATTGGAGCCGATCCTGGAATTGGCGCCCAGGGTAATCGGACCCAGCACCTTGGCGCCGGCGCCGATTATCACGCCTTCTTTCAGCGTCGGGTGGCGTTTGCCCTTCTGCCAGGTGGTGCCACCCAGGGTGACGCCGTGGTATATGGAGCAGTCATCGCCGATCTCGGAGGTCTCGCCGATGACGATGCCCATGCCGTGGTCAATGAACAGGCGCCGGCCGATGCTGGCGCCGGGATGGATCTCCACGCCCGTCAGGAAACGTGAGACGTGCGCGGTGAAGCGCGCCAGCAGGTAGAGCTTTTTGTTCCACAGCCAGTGGTTCGCGCGATGCATCAGGATCGCGTGGTATCCGGGGCAGGCAATCAGCGTCTCCAGCGCGCTGCGGGAGGCGGGGTCCCGCTCAAAGACCACCTTGATATCTTCTTTTATCGTGTCAAACATTGTCAGTTTCAGTTCGCCGTCATTCCTGCACACGCCGTCATTCCCGCGCAAGCAGGAACCCGGTGGATAACTTCATGGCTTCAAAGTAACCATGATGTCAGTTACTTAATCAGTTTTCTGGTACGTTCAAGCTGTTCCGTCAGCCTGGTAACCGCGGCATCAATATCTGCCAGTTTATCACGTTCCTGTTGCACAATTTCCGCCGGGGCCTTGTCGATGAAATTATTATTTTCCAGTTTTCTGCCAACCCGTTGCCGTTCGCTGTTAAGTTTTTCCAGTTGCTTCTCCAGTTTTTCCGCTTCTGCTCGCGGGTCGATCAAATCGGCCAGCGGCACCAGGATCGTCATGGCGCCCGCCAGGGCAGCCACCGCGTCATCGGGTTCCGCGGCGACCGGCGTAATGCCGGATACTCTGGCCAGGGTACGGATATGATTTACGTTCTGCTCAAGCCATTCCCGCTCCTGGCCGGCGCCGCCTTTTACCAGGATCGCCAGTGATTTCCCCGGTGCGATATCGCGTTCGGCCCGGATGCGCCGGACACCGAGAACGAATGATTTCAGCCAGTCAATTTCAGCCATGTCAGGGGAGTTATCCTTGACAACCGCCTGCCAGTCTCCCCGGCGATCAGCACTTGTACCGGCTATAGCGGCGATCTCGGCAACAGACGGATAGGACTGCAGCATGATGGTCTCGCCGCGCCGGTTCAACAGGGGCGCGACCTTCTGCCAGAGTTCCTCGGTGATAAATGGTATGAACGGGTGCAACAGCCGCAGCAGTAATTCCAGGTTGTTCAACAGGGTTTGGAGGGTGCCCCGTTTTTGCGCTTCGGAAGACTCCGGGTCATTCAGGGTCGTCTTCGATAATTCCACGTACCAGTCGCAATAATCATCCCAGGTAAACTCGTACAGGGCCTGGGCCGCAAGGTCAAAACGGTAATCGGCAATTCCCTGGACGACCCGATCTGTGGTGCGGCCCAGCCGGGTACTGATCCAGCGTTCCGCCGTACCGTACCGGACATCGCCTGTATTGGCATCAACTTCC
>JAPOQU010000093.1 GCA_026710545.1 Gammaproteobacteria bacterium
CATAGTCTTCGCTCCGGTTGCCATGAGGGCGCAAGCCCTCCCCACCGCCTGCGCGGTTATAACCGTAGTCTACCCGACTTCGGAGGACAGCCGGAGCCCTTTCATGTCTCGTCGGTATGAGGCGAAGCTTCGCTAGATATGTAATCAGCAAGCGTTTCAAATTCTTCTTGCTTTCGTAATTTAGACCTGCGGAAGCTCGGACAGAAATCTATCAATCGGTATTTTTGCTCTTGTGGATCTGGGGCTTCATCCCAAGCCGAATTCCAGGCGATAGCCATATATCGAGAGTCCGAGGCCGATGGGATACTTCCATCCTGTTGGAATTTCTTAATGAGCTGTGCATATCGTTCTATTACAAATCCTATCGAATTGTCGTCATAAATGAGCAGGTGGGGCGGTATTACTGCATCTTGGAGTCCAATAATCTCGAAGTTGGTATCTCTCTCGTAGGCAAATGGTGGAAGAATATTAGCAATGCGCGGTGGAAGGCGAAGGCTGTTACTCAGGGTTAAAGTCTTGGCGCGAGGCTGCCATCCCTCGGTATCGATGAAATTTTTTCCTCCAAAAATTGCCTGATCGGAATCTCCTATTCTCTGAAAAATCGTATCTGTTTCAGCCTCATCACCAAACATCCTTTCGAGAAGCCCATATTGGTGCGGAGCCATGTCCTGCATTTCATCCACGAAGACGTAGCGGAAACGCCTCGGTATCAGCTTGAATAGTAATGGGAAACTGGCTAGTGCTAGTTCTGCTAGAAGATAGGCGTCGTCATAGCAAAGAATTCCATCTCGCAATATATTTATTTTATAGTCGACGAGCCATGAGGAAACACGTTTTGTTTCATGCTCATCCCACCCCTTATATCCTTTGGAATATGGCCGTGGTTTTTTTATGTTTAAACGGCCTTCTGAAATACTCTTAATTGGAACAAGTTGGTTGTTTTCCAAAGAAAGACGATATGTTGAACAATATTGGTTATTATTGAGGAAGTATTTAGCTCTATTCTGTTCATCTTTAGAATAGCCTTTCAAGTAAGCTTTTTGGAACTGGTTCGTTTTAAGGTTGTAACTGTCGTTGTCTATCCGATCTGGGCGTTTCTTGAATAGCGACACGAACATTGGAATCGCCAAAAATGTATCTACGAACCTTTGAATAGTTCCAACAAAATTCGGATAAGTGAAAAGTTTCGGGCATACCGAACCGATACGATCACTTATTTCATTAACCGCCGCATTTGTGTGTGAGATTACAAGAACTCCTTGGTTGTCTGAATGAGGAAGGTGACGGTCCAGGACCAGTAGCTTCGCCAGAAGTGCAGTTGTTTTCCCGCTGCCGGGAACTGCTTGGAGATCGACCATCTCTAGATTCCTGATAAACCTCCTACGCTCATTATCGAAGTATTTTTCCTCAGGAAGAAGCATGGACTCAGCGAAAGCGATGTCCGCATCATTAATCTGAAATTCCGCAGGCATGCTTTATTCCGTCTACGAGGTATTGAGAAGCTGGGTCTTTCTCTTCAATAGAGAATTTCTTGGCCCCGCGAATGTCCGCCTCGATAGCCTGCGACATTAAGTATGCGATATGTTGCTTTTTAAGCCCTTTGTTCAATAGCTTTTTGGCAACTTCATACTCAAGGTCTGCGTCATCTACTCGAGTGTGAGCTTCTTTGAACGAGGTTGTGAAGACGTTTCCTAGTGATGTCGATCTCAGCAGTGAATACTCAAGAGTCCAATGGGGAGCAACAAACACTCGAACCGGACCGTCATCTAAGTCTGACTTCTTCTGATTAATCGCGATTTCCTTTTCGGCCATTAAATCGGCAGCGTTTAGTGCTATATACTCATCTCCACTTTTCGAGTATTCAGGAATATCGAGATCAGTAATGATTGAAACGGGTATCCCGATTGTAGGCTCTGCTTTCCTTAAGAAAATTTTTGCATACCGTAAATAAGCCGTCCCTCCAACGTTGACGACGGATACTCCCGCCTCGGTCAGATCACGATTAATGATCCCACTAGACTTCATGAGCTTTGCTAGTGCCGGGATAAGTAGCTCTTCTGCCCAGCCTTCCACTAAAATTACCCCATTTGCGAAGAATAAGTTCGATTTGGTTACATCAAGGAAGCACTCCAAAAACTTATAGTCGTCGTCTTCAAGCTTTGTGAACTCTGAACCTAACGGAAATGCGTTATTTCCTTCGCAGAGAATGAGATTTCTAAGTGGAACCTTGGACGTAAGATTCGGGCTATGGCTAGTGAGAATGAGTTGAATATTCTCTCGGTGTTGTAGCTCTCCTATCACCCTTATTTGCGCTTGAGGGTGTAGGTGTGCCTCAAGCTCCTCAATTAGTGCTGTTCGAAGGCCGCTCCAGTCGGATTTACTAAGGTGGACTAATTCGACGGCCATGAAGAGTCTGTTCAGTGTTCCGAGACCTGGATTACGGTTGTCTTCAATTGAAAGCATCAGTCTTTCTAGGACGGACTTGAGTGTTCCTTCGAGTTATGCTGATTTCTGGTGTATGAGCTGAGTAAGTGAGGTGGTGCACCCGGTGTTGTAGAATGGTGTTTTTTCGAAGACAACCAACAACATGAGAGGAGTACACCACCATGAAGAAAGATACTGTAGTTTCCCTGAAAAAGCCAGCAGAGGAATCGGATCCCTTGAGTAGTCTGTTACGCGAAGGCGCCCGGGCATTGTTGCATGATGCGGTGGAGGCGGAGTTGGCGACGTATTTATCCGAACATGCAGGTGAATGCGATGCGGCGGGTCGCCGGTGCATTGTGCGGAACGGGTATTTGCCTGAGCGCACGCTGCTGACCGGGTTGGGCGAGGTGCCGATACGGGTGCCGAAGACGCGGGACCGGGGCGGTCGGGGCCGGCATTTCACCTCCGGGTTGCTGCCGCCGTATATCAAGCGGACGGCGAGCGTGGAGAGCGTGTTGCCGTGGTTGTATTTGAAGGGGGTCTCGACGGGAGACATGAGCGCGGCGCTGGCGGCGTTGCTGGGGGAGCAGGCGCAGGGTCTCTCGGCGGCGACGGTGAGTCGCTTGAAGCGGGTGTGGGAGGACGAGTACCAGAGCTGGCGCAGGCGGGATTTTAAGCGGCAACGTTACGTGTATGTATGGGTGGACGGGATTTACTTCAATGTGCGCGGGGAGGATGCCCGGCAGTGTTTGCTGGTGATGATAGGGGTGGATGAGTGGGGCAGGAAGGCATTATTGGCGGTGGAAGACGGGTATCGGGAGTCCAAGCAGAGTTGGCGCGAACTGCTGGTGGATTTGCAGTCCCGGGGTTTCACGCCCCCGTCGCTGGCGGTTGGGGACGGGGCGCTGGGGTTCTGGGCGGCGCTGGCAGAGGTGTCTCCCACGACCCGCACGCAACGCTGCTGGGTGCACAAGATGGCGAACGTGTTGAACAAACTGCCCAAGGGGGTCCAGGCCAAAGCCAAGCAGGGGTTGCAGGCCATCTGGATGGCCGAGAGTCGGGCCGCGGCACTCAAGGCATTTGACCGATTTATACGCACTTATGAAGACAAGTACCCGAAGGCAACGGCGCCCCTGGAGGCAGACCGGGATTCATTACTGGCCTTCTATGACTTCCCGGCGGCACACTGGCAGTCGATCCGGACCACCAATCCGATTGAATCCACGTTTGCGACGGTGCGTCTGCGCACCGCCAGGACACGGGGGTGTGTCAGCCGTACCAGCCTGCTGACCATGGTCTACAAACTGGGGTTATGCGCAGAGCAGAACTGGCGCCGGCTGCGGGGCTTCAAGCACCTGGCGGACGTGATCGAGAATGTGAAGTTTATTGACGGAGTGAAAGAAGAGACCCTTCAGCAACACCAACGGGCCGCCTGACTATGAGGCCATACACCAGATTTGACAATAACTCTGTTCCTTCCGAAACATCGATTAATCCATCTACATCCATGGAATAAAACGCGTGAATGAATTCATCTATTTGGTCTTTCAGCTTTCTCCCGTGATCATCTGTAAGCTCTCTGCCGGTTGCATCTACACCCTTAAAGTAGCTGCGAATCTCATCGTTGAATTTACCAAAGAGATCGACGAGGTAGTGATTATCATCCTTTCCCTTAAAGGCTGAGTGACCTTGGAAAATGCGAGACAAGCGTGAATTTCGCCTCGGAATGAGTTCGGCTTCAGCGTCTCGAAGTGGACGAAGATAAGTGCACTTAAGGTATTCCCTAGCCTCTGCAGAAATCTGACTACCGTCAGTATCAGCGCCCGCTCGAATCTCATACGGATAGACGCGCTCATCAGTTCGGCGTACATCACACATGATGCGTAAGCTCGTCGTTACACTCCCGTTGTTGTCTTTATTCCAAGATAACCACTCAATGAAGTTCTTACCTTCGTCTACGGTTAACCCATCAAAATATACTTCGATCCGAAGGCGTTCGGTACCGTTGTAAAAATCATCCAGTGTGATCCGATTCCAATCAACACTGTGGGTTCCGACAGCAAGACGAATTGCATCTACTATCGCTGTTTTCCCCGAATCGTTCTGGCCGACCAAAACATTTGTTCCTTTAATTAGAGGCAAGTCCAAGTTTGGCTTTTCAAGGTCGAAATCATCTTCAGAGCCAAATTTTCTAAAGTTCCACAGTTTGATTCGAGCTATGTGCATGTTTGAGCGGATTATCTGAGTTGGGGTGGAAGTTAATTAACGCGCATTTTTGCGGTCATCAGTTCGTGAAGGAGAGTATGAAAGAGGTCTTGGAGTCTATGTCGCTTCACGGAAGCAATTTGGATTTTATTATCCGCGCCAATAAGGACTTTGGATATCTTTTCCTGTTCTGCTAGACCGGGGAGAGGGATGAGCCAGGGTTTTAGAAACTGGATATTAATATTCTTCTGAGTTCCTTTTGGTGCGAGTTGATCCATCTTCGGTTGCTGAGTTATTAGGTAATAATTTAGGAACTCTGTCTGGATAAGTATTGATGGAAAAATGCCGATCAGGCTGTCGGGGCACGCAGAATCAAATTGAAGTATTCCGGTAAATCCGATGTTCGCCGCAATCGTGATGAGGATCGTGCCGGCTGGGAACATCTTACTAATAGCTAAGCCTTCCTCGTTTAGAGTTTGAGAGTATGAGCGAACGTAGCCGTCGCAATTGGAAACATCACCTGTTTGAACAAACGGATAGTTTCCTCCGTAGAAACGAGGTTCATTTCGAGGACGATGTGAAAACTTCCCTCGTTCGATCTGGCCGATTTCACCTAGCGGCACAACTTCCCAGCTTTCGGGGATAGGACCAATTTCGGTTTGTTTTTGGGGTTCGTTGCGGAGGCCTTCGGTGAAGAGTTTGTGCATAAGGGCTTTTTTCAGTTCGGTGGTGACCTGAATGATCCGTTCCTGCGCTTCGATTGTCCGCTGCACTGTCGAAAGGATGTGTGCGATCTTCTTTTGTTCGGGGAGTGGTGGTACCAGTACCGGTAGAGTCTTGAAGGAATTCCGATCGAGGGTTGGAACGGATGCGCCGGTTTTGAATCGAGTGAGATTTAGCGACTCAAGCAAGTAACCTGCAAATTGAGGGTCATTACCGTGGAAATCACGAACATATAGTGATGTGTTATGTGGCCAGAAGTCTTCGTTGTAGACGGTAACTTTTCCCACTGATCCACTTCGTCCGACGGTAATTCCTGGGGCTTTTGCGATAGCAGTGTCATGATAACCAATGACGCCATTTGAACCGGCAACCGGGATGGTTCCCTCTCGAAATTGTGAGCGAGTCAAATCTTTACCACGCTGGAGGGTAGCGAAGTCCTCGAATTCTATTTCTGACCACTGATCTGGAATTGCTGTAGTCATATCTCAGTTCCCCTCAAAATCACCTGCAAGGCCTTGTCCGTTTCTCTGGCCTCTGCCTCAATCACGTCCAGTTCCGCCACGAGAATTTCGAGAACGGTCGGTACGTTTCCATAACGCCGCTAAGGATGTAACGGCTGGGGTAAATTTTATAGTCATTCTTCTTCAATTCAACGTGCTCGACTATGCGGCTGAGTTTTTCCTTCCACTCGATCAGAATTTTGGTGATGCGGTCCATACCTACGTGTGGGATGAAGTCCCCGGAGTCGTTTTTTGCGAAAGCCCGACCAGGGTAGGCGTGTAAAATCATTCGGCTTCTCTCTTCTTCGCTTCCAGTCGTGCTTGTGAAATTTCGATAGCATCGTGGAGTTTTTGTTGCAACAGTTCTCGCGACGGCAGCGCGGTGAGGTATTCGGCAACATGGATGCCGGAGCGGCCAAGTTCAAGGAGTTCGATTTGTTCTTCCTTCTTTCCGGCACAGAGGATGATACCCAAAGGCGTATCTTCACCGGGTTGTTGCTCATGGCGTGCAAGCCAGCAAAGGTAGAGTTCCATCTGGCCTTTGTACTCGGCCTTGAAATTGCCAAGTTTGAGATCAATGGCAATGAGGCGTTTCAGATTGCGATGGTAAAAGAGGAGGTCTAGGTAGAAGTCTTCGGAGTCGATCTGGATGCGGGTTTGGCGTCCGAGAAAGGCGAAGCCATTGCCAAGTTCGAGCAGGAAGGTTTCGATCTCGAGCAGGATGGCGTCTTCAAGGTCTTTTTCGAGGTAGCGGTCGTTGAGGCCAAGGAAATCGAGGAGGTAGGGATCTCTGAATACCATGCTCGGGGAAATCTGGTCCTCGGCGCGAAGTGCGGCTATTTCAGCCTTTGCGAGTTCTTCAGGTTTTTTCGATATCGCGGTGCGTTCGAAGAGCATTGAATCTATCCTGTCGCGAAGGGTACGGACGCTCCAACGCTCGACTCGGCACATTTCGGCGTAAAAGTCTCTCTGGAGGGGCTGCTCCAACGGCAGAAGCTGCCTGAAATGGGACCAGCTCAATTGTTGCGACAGTGTGGCAACAATTTCTCCCTCGGGAAAGACCTCCGCAAATTTGACCATCCGGGTGAGGGCGGAATAGCTGTAGCCAGGACCGAATTCATCGCTCAATTCTTGCGACAGCGTGGCAAGAATTCCCTTCCCGTATTCAGCGCGTGCATGCTGAAGGACTGCCATTTGGATACGTTTACCGATCCGCCAGTAAAGGTACGTCATGCCGGCATTAAGCGTGTGTGCGACACTACTGCGTGTTTGTTCAATCATATCCCGCACATCGGCAACGAGGCCGGCATTACTCTGGATGATGTTTTGGTTATCGCGGTTCATGCTTCAAGCTGCTTGAGGATTGTGCGCAGTGCCCTGTCCGCCTCCTTCGCCTCAGCCTCAATCACGTCCAGTTCCTCAACGATCTCCGCCAGCGGCCGGTAGGTCTCTGCATCGCCGGTGTGGATGTAGCGGCTAGGAGAAATGTTGTAATCATTTTTCCTCAATTCGGCGAGGTCAACGATGCGGCTGAATTTTTCTTCTTCTTTCCACGCGGTCAGTGTCTCTACGATGCGGTCAATGCCATCGCGTGGAATAAAGTTCTTGGGGTCGCCCTTCTCAAATACCTGACTGGCGTTGACCAGGAATACCTTGCCTAGTCGGGAATCCGGTTTGTCCTTGTTAAGGAAAATTACGATCCCCGGGGCAGAGGTGTTGTAGAACAGATTTTCTGGCAGGTAGAGGACACTTTCAATAATGTCCTGATCTACGAACCACTTTCGTGCCTCTTTCTCCTTATTTGTACCTTCATTGCCTGAGCCGCGTGAAGCAGCGCCGGTGTCCAGCACGACGGCAGCGCGCCCCCCTTGTTGAGTTCCGGATTTCGATTTAAGACTGGCCTGTATGTGCTGTAACCAGCCCCAGTCGGCGGACGACTTACCCGGGAAACCGGCAAGAAAGCGATCCAATTCATCATTCTCGTAGTCGGCCTCCGCGAACCAGTTCTGGTTCCACATGGGGTTGGCAACCACACGATCAAATGTGCGGAGCTTTCCGTTTTTCTCATTGCGGAACCTGGGGTTCTTGAAGGTATCGCCGATCTCAATCTTGCCCTCCATGTCATGGATGATCATGTTCATGTTGGCCATTGCCCAGGTTTCAGGGACATACTCTTGTCCGAACAATTTGACGGGAGCAATATTTGTCTGTTTGGCGGCACGCATTTTCGCTTCCATGGCAAGTTGGCACCTGATAAGAAGGCTGCCGGAACCGCAAGTTGGGTCGTAAATCTCCATGCCCGGGTCGGGTGAGAGTGTGCGGGCCATAATTTCACTGACTTCGCCGGGCGTGTAAATCTCGCCGGCACTTTTGCCGCTATTCTCGGCAAATTGGCGAATAAGGTATTCGTAACTCTTGCCGATGATGTCTGACTCGACATCCTCAAGCCCCAGGCGTTTGGTGCTGATGGCCTCGATGAGGTTGGAGAGACGGTCGTCGTCAAGATCGCGCTGGCCGTGAGTAGTGGCATTGAAATCCACGCGGTCAATGATCCCTTCCAGCAGCGAATTTTCACGAGCGATAGCCCGCATATGGGTGGTGACGCCTTCACCGATCTTGTCCGAAAGCTTACGAATGACCGACCAGACCAGCTGTTCGGGATCATCCGGTTCAAGGGGTAGATAGAAGCGGACAAGTTTATGGTCTGCCTTAACGAGTTGGAAGGCTTTCTTGCGGGAACCTATCTCCGCAGCTATGCGATTTACTTCGTCATCGAAGACGTCGCACAGGCGCTTGGTGAAGATGAGGGGGAGAATATAGTCCTTGTATTTTGCCGCGTCCTTGGCCCCGCGTATGGAGCAGGCGGCGTCCCATATCCAGGCTTCCAGGGATTTGTCTTTGGTTACGGGATCGTCCATGCAGATGACATTTCAAACAACAGGAAGTTAACTACGCTGATTGGTTTTGATAGTGTACCCTGGTTGCCCGGCTTATAAGAAGTTCATGAAGTAATAATGTTTCGAATCTGTTATTGCAATGTACCATCGGCCCCTGTCTTTTTCAATGGGAAGTTTCAAATCACAACTGCAACAATTTGTTTATTCTGGTATTTTCAGGACCATCCAGGAAAACACCTAAAACCCGGTATATTACGCCCGGATATATTGACGCAAAGTAATGCTCAAACCCTATTCCGCTGCCTGCAATAACAAGCGGCAACCGATCCTCGAGGTTATCGAGGTATTGTTTGCCGGATGCAGGGAAGTGCTTGAGATCGGCAGCGGCATCAGGAACTTTGAAGATGTCGACCAACTGGCAAACGAGGCAGACCTGTATCTGCGAGATGACTATGCCATGCCTGCTAATAACCGGCTGATCTGCTGGGTAAAACGGCAACAGACAACTCTCCCCTGAGGATCGGTTTCCCGTTCCGGCCTTGTCATTTAAATCATTTCACGGATAAAACTGCACTGTAGCCTGAGTTAAGCTATTATTTCTGTGTCGGCAAACATTTTCAGGGGACAAAAAGATGACTACCAACCATGGCAGATGTGACTGTGGAAACATTGAGTACGAATTTGATGATGAACCCGTAAACACCGTATTTTGCTATTGCAACACCTGCCAGTTGCATACAAATTCCGACAAATGGTTCGGTGTCTGGGTGCCCTTTGCAAAGTTCAGAATTGCCAAAGGCACACCGTCAAGCTTTACCGCGCTGGGCGACTCGGGAAGTGAGACTCATCGCCTGTTTTGCGGCAACTGTTCGACGGTCCTGGGGCTCAAGTGCGACGGTTTTGATTTATATTCCCTGTCGGCAAGCACGATTGCCGGCGGAGACAGGTTGAGGCCGACAATGCTTATCTACACCGCCGCTGCCCCTGCATGGGCTATTTTCCCTGAAGGATTGCCGAAATACGATATCCTGCCCCCGGGATGATGTAATCCCGGGTTAAGGCTGGACAAATTCAGCAGATATAATTTTTGCGCACTGCTTGATCCGGGACCGGAGCTGGCAGTGATCTATGCGTGCCGGTAAAAAACCTTGTTCGTAATCTTCCATTCACCGTCTACCTTATTAATCTCACCTGGGAAGACTACCGGGAATAATAACTGTGGTATCGTTCCTCAATGCTGTTTATTGTTGTTAATTTATTTGTAAGCGGGTTGGCCGTGGCCGTACACTACGAAGCATTGGCCTGGATTTCTTTGCGCCTGTCCGAAATTGGCATGAGTCACAGGTTGCGGATTTTAATCGGCCTGGTCGGCTGTTTATTGGCCCATATCGTCGAAGTGTGTATATTCGCAGTCGCCTATCACGCACTCATTAAATTTGAAAAATTCGGTAATATTGAAATATCCGCGGACATCCACGGCAATTTCAATTCAACTTTGCTGGATTGTGTTTATTTCTCTCTTGTTAATTATACTTCCCTGGGGTACGGCGATATTGTCCCGGTCGGGCCGTTACAGTTTCTTGCCGGTCTTGAAGCATTAATCGGCCTGGTATTAATTGCCTGGACGGCGTCGTTCATGTTTTTTCTGATGCAAAAAAACTGGTAGAAACGGGTGTAAAGCCAAGCTTATTTTTGTGCCGTAATACTGCTATAATCCCTCCCCATGCTTGAGAGTTACCTGCCAATACTGATCTTCCTGGTTATCGGACTCATTTTCGGGGGCGTTTTATTCGTCCTCGGGTATTTCCTTGGCCCGAATCGCCCCGACGAAGCGAAACAGTCTCCTTACGAATGCGGGTTTGATGCCTTCGAGGACGCCAGGATGCAATTCGACGTGCGCTATTACCTCATCGCCATCCTGTTCATCATCTTTGACCTGGAAATCGCCTTTTTCTTTCCCTGGGCGGTCGCCCTGCGCGACGTGGGTATGGTCGGCTTCTGGGCCATGATGCTGTTCCTGGCGGTCCTGGTCATCGGCTTCATCTACGAGTGGCGCAAGGGCGCCCTGGAGTGGGAGTAGTAAAATGAACCCTGAAGAACAGATTCACCACCAGGGCATCGTTACCACCACGGTGGACAACCTGGTGAACTGGGCGCGTACCGGTTCCCTGTGGCCGATGACATTCGGCCTTGCCTGTTGCGCGGTCGAGATGATGCATGCGGGCGCGTCACGCTATGACCTGGATCGATTCGGCGTGATATTCCGGCCCAGCCCCAGGCAGTCCGACGTCATGATCGTTGCGGGAACGCTGGTTAACAAGATGGCGCCGGCGCTGCGCCGGGTCTATGACCAGATGCCGGATCCCAAGTGGGTCATTTCCATGGGCTCCTGTGCCAACGGCGGTGGTTACTATCATTATTCCTATTCCGTTGTACGCGGCTGCGACAGAATTGTCCCGGTGGATATCTACGTGCCGGGTTGTCCTCCCACGGCAGAAGCCCTGCTGTTCGGCGTATTGCAATTGCAGAAAAAGATCAAGCGTACCGGCACCAATACGTTCAGACGATAGGACGGCTTGATTTCACGTTAAACGGCTATGGATACGCTTATCAACGACTTGCGCGAGCGTCTGGGCGCAAGAATCATCAATGACAAGCTCGAAACGGGCCAGGTAACCATTGAGGTCAACGCCGCTGACCTGACTGAAGTATGTCTTATCCTCAGGGACGACGAGGCCCTGGCATTCAACCAGTTGACCGACCTGTGCGGGGTCGATTACCTGTCCTACGGCAAGGCGGACTGGGAAACGCAGGATACGACCCGCACCGGCTTCAGCCGCGGCGTCAGCCAGGGTGTCTATATCGACACCCAGGACATCGAAAATCGCTTCGCGGTGGTCTATCACTTGCTGTCACTGCAGCATAACCGGCGCCTGAGAGTGCGCAGTTTTATCTCCGGCCAGCCGGCAAAAATTGCTTCGGTCACCCCGATCTGGGCCGGCGCCAACTGGTTTGAACGGGAAGCCTTTGACCTGTTCGGCATCCTGTTCGAAGAACATCCCGACCTGCGGCGCATACTGACGGACTACGGTTTCAGGGGGCACCCGTTCCGCAAGGATTTTCCATTGGAGGGCAACGTGGAAGTCCGTTACGACCCGGAGCAGGGCCGGGTGGTTTACCAGCCTGTGACGATCAAAAACCGCGTGCTGGTACCGAAAACAATCAGGCATGACAACCGCTACGCCAAACCGGGACAAAACCATGGCGGTTAACCTGGTTAACAATGATATATGGGGTCAGAGTAAAAACTCCCCTGGAGTTTTTACTCTGACCCCTGGATTTTAAAAATGCCTGAAATCCACAACATGACGATGAACTTCGGCCCGCAGCACCCGGCCGCTCACGGGGTATTGCGCCTGGTCCTGGAGATGGACGGAGAGGTGATCGAACGCGCCGACCCCCATATCGGCCTGCTGCATAGGGGCACGGAAAAGCTGGCGGAGAGCAAACCCTACAACCAGAGCATCGGCTATATGGACCGTCTCGATTACGTCTCCATGATGTGCAATGAACACGCTTACGTACTGGCCATTGAAAAATTGCTGGGTGTGACGCCGCCTATACGGGCCCGCTATATCCGGGTCATGTTCGACGAGATTACCCGCGTGCTCAACCACCTCATGTGGCTGGGCGCCCATGGCCTGGATATCGGCGCCATGAGCATGTTCCTGTATTGCTTCCGGGAACGGGAAGACCTGATGGACGTCTATGAGGCGGTATCCGGCACGAGAATGCATGCGACCTATTACCGGCCCGGAGGCGTTTACCGGGACCTGCCGGCGGAAATGCCGGCCTACCAGGTGACGGCTAACCGCTCAAAAGCGGAAGTAAAGAAAATTAACAGTAATCGCCGGGGTTCCCTGCTCGATTTCATTGCCGATTTTACCGATCGGTTCCCCGATCGCATCGACGAGTATGAAACCCTGCTGACCGATAACCGGATCTGGAAACAGCGCACCGTGGGCATTGGCGTAGTCTCGCCCGAGCGGGCGATAGAACTGGGCTTTACCGGCCCCATGCTGCGCGGTTCGGGCGTGGAATGGGACCTGCGCAGAAAACAGCCCTATGAAGTCTATGATCAACTGGACTTTGCCATCCCGGTCGGCGTCAACGGGGATTGTTACGACCGTTACCTGGTACGCGTCGAGGAAATGCGCCAGTCGAATGCGATCATCAGGCAGTGCGTGGACTGGCTGCGCAATAATCCGGGCCCGGTAATCGTTGACGATCACAAACTGGTTCCCCCGAGAAGGGAAACGATGAAAGATGACATGGAGTCGCTGATCCACCACTTCAAGCTGTTTACCGAGGGTTACTGCGTACCGCCGGGGGAGGTGTATGCATGCGTAGAACACCCCAAGGGCGAGTTCGGGATCTACCTGGTCTCGGACGGCGCCAATAAACCCTACCGCCTGAAAGTGCGCGCCCCCGGGTTTGTCCACCTGTCGTCCCTGAACGAGATGGTCCAGGGACACATGCTGGCTGACGTGGTTGCGGTTCTCGGGACCCAGGATATTGTTTTCGGCGAGGTCGACAGGTAACAATGCGCAACAGGTTATCCAGCCACGTACGGGCGGAAATTGATCGCTGGACCGCAATTTTCCCGGCAGACCGGAAGCAGTCGGCCGTGCTGGCGGCGCTACGCGAGGCACAGCATGAAAACGGCGGTTACCTGACCAGGGAACTGATGGACGCAGTGGCAGACTACCTGGAGATGCCGCGCATCGCGGTATATGAAGTAGCCAGTTTTTATTCCATGCTGGAAACCGAACCCTGTGGCCGCCACAGCGTGTCGGTATGCACCAATATTTCCTGCATGCTACGCGGCGCGGACGATATCGTCGCCCATATCGAAAGGAAACTGGGTATAAAAACCGGCGAGTCAACCAGCGACAACCGCATTTACCTGAAACAGGAAGAGGAATGCCTGGCGGCCTGCTGTGGCGCGCCCATGATGATGGTCGACCATAAATACCATGTGAACCTGACACCTGAACTGGTGGACGAAGTACTGGACGGGCTGGATTGATGAACCGGGAAGCCATCAATTCGGTCTGTTATGCCACGCTCAGGTATGAGCAACCCTGGACCCTGGAAAACTACCACCGGGTTGAAGGCTACCAGGCCTGGAAAAAGATTCTTGACGAAAAAATCCCGCCCCGGGATGTAACCGGGCAGATCAAGGGCTCGGGTCTGCGCGGGCGCGGCGGTGCGGGCTTCCCCACGGGCCTGAAATGGAGTTTCATGAACCCCGACGCACCGAACCCGAAATACGTGGTCTGCAACTCCGATGAAAGTGAACCGGGCACCTGCAAGGACCGGGATATCCTCCGCTTTAATCCCCATTCCCTGGTTGAAGGCATGGCCATCGCCTGTTACGCCATGGGCGCTTCCGTGGGCTACAACTATATCCGTGGTGAGTTCATGGACGAACCGTACCGGCGCTTCGAGGATGCCCTGAAGGAGGCCTACGACGCAGGTTACCTGGGCAAGGATATCCATGGTTCGGGAATCGATATCGATATTTATTCGGTGCTGGGCGCCGGCGCTTATATCTGTGGTGAGGAAATGGCATTGCTGGAATCCCTGGAAGGCAAGCCCGGCAAACCCAGGTTCAAGCCGCCGTTTCCCGCGCAGTACGGTTTATACGGCAAGCCCACGACGGTCAACAATACGGAGAGTTTCTGCTCTGCGCCGACAATCATACGCAGGGGAGCGCAGTGGTTCGCCGACGTGGGCGTGGAGAACAGCGGCGGCACCAAGTGCTTTTCCGTGAGCGGCCACGTGGAAAAACCGGGAAATTTCGAGGTGCCGCTGGGCATGCCGTTCCGCGAACTGCTGGAAATGGCCGGCGGTGTATGGCAGGGGCGGCAACTGAAGGCGGTTATCCCGGGTGGTTCCTCGGTACCCGTCGTGCCGGGCGAGATCATGCTGGAAACCAACATGGATTATGATTCCCTGCGCAGTGCGGGTTCATCCATCGGTTCCGGCGCGGTGGTCGTTATGGACGAGACCACCTGTATGGTCAGCATGCTGCGGCGTATATCACGCTTTTATTTTGCCGAATCCTGCGGCCAGTGCACCCCGTGCCGCGAGGGGACCGGCTGGTTATACCGCATGCTGTCGCGCATTATCGACGGCCAGGGGCGCATGGAAGACCTGGACAAACTGGTAGACGTAGCCAACAAGATAGAAGGCCGGACCATCTGCGCGCTGGGCGATGCCGCGGCCTGGCCGGTGCAGAGTTTCATGAAACACTACCGGCATGAGTTTGAGTACATGATCAATAATGATGGCCGTAGCTTGGTAAATGTTTGAGTCTATTGAATTCGTAGAGACATTGCAGGTTGGCATGGCATGTTCAAGACACGCTGTGAATACATCCCTGTACGCTCATCGCCAGCCATCCCTGGCTGTCGACGGTCTTGAACATGCCATGCCAACCTGTCCAGAGTACTATTGCAATTTATATGTCTGATAACTCCATAAAGATTGAGGTTGACGGTCAGGAAGTAGAGGCCCGGCCCGGCCAGATGCTGATCGAGGTGACCGACCGCATCGGCAACTACGTGCCGCGTTTCTGTTACCACGACAAGCTGTCTATCGCGGCCAATTGCCGGATGTGCCTGGTGGAGGTGGAAAAGGCGCCCAAGCCGTTGCCCGCCTGCGCCACGCCGGTGATGGACGGGATGAAAGTCCATACCCGATCGGAACTGGCGCTGGATGCGCAGAAATCAGTCATGGAATTCCTGCTCATCAACCCCCCCCTGGACTGTCCGATCTGTGACCAGGGCGGGGAATGTGAGTTGCAGGACCTGGCCATGGGTTACGGCAGGGACGTGTCCCGTTACCAGGAAAAAAAGCGGGTCGTAAAGGACAAGAACATCGGGCCGCTGGTGCAGACGGACATGACTCGCTGCATCCATTGTACCCGCTGTGTGCGCTTCGGTGAGGAGGTCGCAGGTTTGCGCGAACTGGGCGCAACCGGCCGTAGCGAGTTCATGGAGATCGGCACCTATATCGAAAACAGCATGACCTCCGAGTTATCCGGCAATGTCATTGACCTGTGCCCGGTGGGAGCGCTCACCTCCAAGCCGTTCCGCTATAGTGCGCGTACCTGGGAGATGAGCCAGCACAACGGTATCGCAGGCCACGATCCGGTCGGTTCAAACCTGCATTTTCATGTAAAAAATGACCAGGTCAAACGTGTTGTTCCTGCAGAAAATGAAGCGGTCAACGAGGTCTGGCTGTCAGACCGCGATCGTTACAGCTATGAGGGTCTGAACAGTGGTGAGCGTGTTACGGTTCCCATGGTCCGGGACGGGAACAACTGGCAGGAAGTCGATTGGGATACGGCAATAAAGCGTGCGGCAGGTAAACTGCGTGACGTGATCGACCGGCACGGGGCAGGGAAAATCGGGGCCCTGGTTTCCCCATCGGCCACTTCTGAAGAACATTACCTTGCACAGAAATTCATGCGGGGACTGGGGTCCCACAACATCGACCATCGATTGCGGCAATCGGACTTCAGTGACCAGGAAGCCGCGCCGGCGTACCCCGGCCTCGGTATCTCTCTCGCAGGCGTGGAGCAGCTTGATGCGGTTTTGGTCGTCGGTGGTTTTCCGCGCAAGGATCAGCCAATCTTCAACCACCGCCTGCGTAAGGCCGCACTGGCCGGCGCGCAGGTGATGGTCATCAACCCGGTCGATTTCAGTTTCAATTTTGATGTCGCCGCTAAATCCATCGCGGCTCCGGCTGATATCGTGCATGAACTGGCCGCGGTCCTGAAGGCTGCTGTTGCGATGAGCGGCAGGAAAACCGCACTGACCGGCTTGCCGGCAGCGCTGAGACCGAGACAGCTGCATAAAAACATCGCCAGCGCGCTCGTCAACGCGGAAAGGCCCGCCGTATTCATCGGCAGCCTGGGTATATCCCATCCGCAACTGTCCCTGTTGCGCTACCTGTCCGGGACGCTGGCGCAACGGGTCGCGGGCGTATTCGGTTACCTGGAGCACGGGGCCAACAGCGCCGGGGCATGGCTGGCAGGGGCCGTACCCCACAGGTTGCCGGGTATGGTCAATACCGATACCGCCGGCCTTGATGCAACTGCCATGCTGGCGCAACAAATGGCAGCCTACGTACTGCTGGATGTGGAACCGGAACTGGATTGTTTCGATGGAAACCTGGCGCGGGAGGCAATGGCCCGGGCAGAAAGCGTGATCGCCATCTCAGGATACAAGAGCGCAGCAAAGTATGCCGATGTGCTGCTGCCGATGGCAATGTATGCAGAAAATACAGGTTCATACCTGAACATGGAGGGACGGCAACAGAGTTTCAGTGCGGTCGTGCCGCCGCCCGGAAAAGCCCGTCCTGCCTGGGAGGTCATATTGGCCCTGGCGGCTAAATCCGGGAATTCCGCTGTTAAATACGGCAGTACAGGAGAGATCCGGTCCGAACTGGACGAGATAACAAAGAATATCCGGCCGGATAACACCGGCGCCTGGCGTATGCCTGAAACCATAGAAGCAACCGGCGACGGTGTGCAGCGCATAGGCTATATACCCATGAATTCCGTCGATGCACTGGTGCGCCATGCCCCCGCGTTACAGCAGACCACTGACGTGGCTGACGGCTTTGCCCGTATAAACGGAAAAACGGCGCAAAAGCTGGGAGTGATACGCCAGGAAAGCATCAACGTAACATGCCTGGAAAACAGTCTGCAGATGCCGTTACTGATAGATAACACGATTGCGGACAACTGTGTACTGATCCACGGCGGACACGCAGGCAACGCCGGACTGGGTCCCCTGTCAGGTCAGGTTTCGGTGACAGGAATTTGATTCGGGAAGCTCAGGTCCATGATTGAAAACCTGTTCAATATCATCAGCGATCACGTGCTCGCTCCCGTGGTTGGCTGGATAGTGCCGGAGGGGTATGCGGCTTCCACGCTTTATACCCTGGAAGTGCTGGTAAAAATTATGGCGATATTGCTTCCCTTGCTGCTCTGTGTCGCTTACCTGACTTACGCCGAGCGCAAGATAATCGGCTACATACAGTGCCGGCTGGGACCGAACCGGGTGGGTTTTTTCGGTTTTCGCTTCTGGGGTCTGGGCCAGCCCATCGCCGATGTGGTCAAACTGCTTTTCAAGGAAATCATCATTCCGACCGGGGCAAACAAGCGCCTGTTCGTGATGGCGCCGGTACTCGCCATGGCGCCGTCCCTGGCGGCGTGGGCGGTGATACCGTTCGATGATACGCTGGTGCTCGCCGATATCAACGCCGGTTTGCTATACATCCTGGCCCTCACTTCACTGGCGGTTTACGGCATTATCGTTGCCGGCTGGGCGTCGAACTCCAAGTACGCGTTCCTGGGCGCCATGCGCTCCGCCGCCCAGATCGTTTCCTACGAGATTGCCATGGGTTTTGCCCTGGTGTGTGTGCTGATTGCCGCCGGCAGCCTGAACCTGGGTCAGATTACGGCCGCGCAAAGCGGCAGTATCCTGCACTGGTACTGGCTGCCCCTGTTGCCCATTTTCCTGGTTTATTTTATTTCCGGCGTGGCGGAGACCAACAGGGCGCCGTTTGACGTTGCGGAGGGCGAATCCGAACTTGTGGCCGGTTTCCACGTGGAGTACGGCGGCATGGCATTTTCCATTTTCTTCATGGCGGAATACGCCAATATGGTGCTGATTGCCGTGTTGACCGCCGTGCTGTTCTGCGGCGGCTGGCTGTCGCCCTTCCAGGGTCTGCCCCTGCTCGGAAACGTATCTTATCTCAGTGAGCCGAACATATTCTGGCTGCTGTTGAAAACGTCGTTGTTCCTGTTCATGTTCCTGTGGCTCAGGGCTACGTTCCCCCGGTACCGCTACGACCAGATCATGCGTCTGGGCTGGAAGGTGTTTCTTCCCATTACCATCATCTGGATTGTTGTTGTTTCAGTTATGGTCGTTGCAGAGGCGCCGCCGTGGTTTAATTGATAAAGAAGATATTTGCTGTGTAAATTCGGGGACAGAATTAATTCTGTCCCCAGCAAGCTGAGTTACATGCTGTCGGGGTGTGCAGAGATATGATCATGAGAGTTTGGGGTCAGAGTAAAACTCTTAAAAATATGGGGTATTTGAAATAAATTTGCAGAGTTTTACTCTGACCCCTGAATTGATAAAACAGGTGTCTGATGAATATTAAGCATTATTTCCGGAGTTTCCTGTTGTGGGAATTGCTCAAAGGCCTGCGTTTGACGGGGCGTTACCTGTTCAGACGCAAGATCACGGTTCAGTATCCGGAGGAGAAGACCCCGCAGTCGCCGCGGTTCAGGGGGCTTCATGCCCTGCGCCGTTATCCCAATGGAGAGGAACGGTGTATCGCCTGCAAGCTGTGTGAAGCGGTTTGTCCGGCAGTGGCCATTACTATCGAATCGGAGCAGAGGGATGACGGCACCCGTCGCACCACCCTTTATGACATAGATCTGGCGAAGTGCATTTTTTGCGGTTTCTGCGAGGAATCATGTCCGGTAGATTCCATCGTCGAGACGCGCATCTACGAGTATCACGGCGAACAGCGCTCCGACCTGCTGATGACAAAAGAAAGACTGCTTGAGGTCGGGGATATGGCTGAACAGCAGATTGCCCGGGACCGCGCAACGGAAGCGTTATACAGATAACCAATAAATAAAAACAGCCGCAGAGGACACAGAGAACACAGAAAAAATAATTAAATCACTTCGTGATCTCTGTGCCCTCTGTGGCAACAAATTAGATATACATGTTGGAACAGTCAATATTTTACATATTTGCCGCTTTGCTGGTGGTGTCCGCAGGCCTGGTCATTTCCGTGCGCAACCCGGTACATTCAGCGCTCTTCCTGATCCTGTCTTTTTTCTGCAGCGCGGCTATCTGGTTGATATTACAGGCGGAATTTCTGGCAATTGCGTTGATTCTGGTATACGTCGGCGCGGTGATGGTGTTATTCCTGTTCGTGGTAATGATGCTGGATATCAACGTTTCAACACTCAGGGAAGGGTTCTCCCGGTTTTTACCTGTGGGGTTACTGGTAGCCCTGCTGATGCTGGTGGCTATGGGATTGATAGTAGGGACTGCCCATATCCTGCCCGATACGGGTTCGGTCGCCGGCCAGGTTGAATCCGGTATCGGAAATACCCGGTTGCTCGGCAGAGTCCTGTTCACCGAATATATCTATCCCTTCGAGGTGGCCGGAGCGATCCTGCTGGTCGCGATTATTGCCGCGATCAGCTTGACCATGCGTAAACCGCGCGCGCGACGTACGCCGAAACCGGGGAACCAGGTCAATGTAAAACGGGAAGCACGTGTGCGGCTCGTCAATATGGATTCAGCCACAGGGAACACCGGGGAACAACAACAAGATGATTGAACTCAGCGACGTCCTGGTACTGGCAGCTTTACTGTTCTGCATCAGTGTGGCGGGCATTTTCATCAACAGGAAAAATGTCATTATCCTGTTGATGTGTATCGAATTGATGCTGCTGTCCGTGAACCTGAACTTCATCGGGTTTTCCCATTTTCTCGGTGACATTCACGGCCAGGTCTTCGTGTTCTTTATCCTGACGGTTGCGGCGGCCGAAGCCGCCATCGGGTTGGCGATCCTGGTCGTTTTGTTCCGCAACCGCAATACCATAAACGTAGTGGACCTGGACACTCTGAAGGGATGATGCCGGCATTTAAACTGGACCATATCTATCTTGCCATCGTGCTCGCGCCGTTACTCGGCGCGGTCATTGCCGGCCTGGGCGGGCATATCATCGGCAGGCGCGGCGCGCACTGGGTGACGATCATCGGCGTGGGTATTTCCACGCTCCTGTCCCTGGTTGCCTACAAGCATCTCATGTTTGACGGCGGTGAAGTTTATAATGCCGATGTTTATACCTGGCTCTCTCTCGGTGAGCTGGATTTTACCGTGGGATTCCTGGTGGACCAGCTATCGGTGACCATGATGGTAGTCGTCAGTTTCGTGTCCTGGATGATCCATATTTATACCATCGGCTACATGCACGATGACCCGGGGTACCAGCGTTTTTTCAGTTATATCTCCCTGTTCACCTTTGCCATGCTGATGCTGGTGATGTCAAACAACTTCGTCCAGTTGTTTTTCGGCTGGGAAGCCGTCGGACTGGTGTCCTACCTGCTGATAGGTTTCTGGTTCAAGCGCGAGTCGGCCAACTTTGCCGGCCTGAAGGCCTTTCTCGTCAACCGGGTGGGTGATTTCGGTTTCCTGATCGGTATTGCTGCCGTCCTGTCGTATTTCAATTCCCTGGATTACCTGCAGGTATTCGGCCAGGCGCAGGCGCTCACGGACACGACCATATCCCTGGCGCCGGGACTGGAATGGTCAGCACTGAGTTTTATCTGCATCTGTTTGTTTATCGGGGCCATGGGAAAATCCGCCCAGGTTCCCCTGCATGTGTGGCTACCGGACTCCATGGAGGGTCCGACGCCCATATCCGCGTTGATTCACGCGGCGACGATGGTGACTGCGGGCATTTTCATGGTGGCGCGCATGTCGCCCCTGTTCGAATTGTCCGAGGTTGCGCTCAGCATGATCCTGCTGATAGGCGCGCTGACGGCATTTTTCATGGGCCTGCTGGGACTGGTCCAGAATGACATAAAGCGGGTTGTTGCCTATTCAACCTTGTCCCAGTTAGGCTATATGACCGTGGCGCTTGGCGCTTCTGCCTACTCAATTGCCATCTTTCACCTGGTGACGCATGCCTTTTTCAAGGCTTTGCTGTTCCTGGCTGCGGGCTCCGTGATAATCGCACTCCATCATGAGCAGGACATGCGCAAAATGGGCGGGTTGTACCGTTATATGCCGGTAACGTGGTTTACTGCGCTGATCGGGTCGCTTGCACTGGTCGGATTTCCGCTGACGTCGGGGTTCTTCTCGAAGGATGCCATAATCGAGGCGGTGCATTACTCGCAACTGCCGGGCGCGGGTATCGCCTACCTGGCCGTACTGAGCGGCGTTTTTATTACGGCGCTGTACACGTTCCGTTTGTTTTTTATGACGTTCCACGGCAAGGAGCGCCTGGACCGGCATACCTGGGAGCATTTGCAAGAGTCGCCGGGAGTCGTTACCGTGCCGTTGTTCATCCTCGCCATCCCGTCCCTGGTTATCGGCGCTTTCCTGGTCGAGCCCATGGTACTGGGCGATTATTACATGGATGCGATCCATGTATCCGCGCAGCATGCTGCCGGTCTGCAGGAAATGGCTTCGCATTATTCCGGCGCCCTCGACATTGTTGTGAATTCGTACAAACACGCGCCCGTATGGCTGGCGCTGGCGGGGATCTGTGTTGCCTGGCTGTGTTACATCAGGTATCCGCACTGGCCGGGTAAAATTGCCGGACTTCTCGCGCTGCCTTACCGGCTGTTTGTCAGGAAATATTACTTTGACGAAGTGTACCAGGCCGTTTTTGCCGGCGGCGCCCGTAACGCCGGCAGGGCGCTCTGGCGATGGGGCGACGAACGCGCCATAGATGGTTTCCTGGTTAACGGGTCAGCCCGTGTCGTGCGCTGGTTTTCAGCGTTAATCAGGAACCTGCAGACCGGCTACCTGTACCATTACGCCTTTGCCATGATTATCGGGCTGTTGTTGCTCCTGGCAGTGTTCGTCCACCGGATCATGTGAGCCCGCCTGTATGGTTCAATACCTGCCTATCCTGAGTTTACTGGTCTGGGCGCCCATACTGGGCGGACTGGTTATCCTGTGCGTCGGCGACCGGATGCGGGATTCGGTCAAACTGTTTACCCTGCTGGTGTCCCTGGTCGCGCTGCTATTGTCGATCCTGTTATACCTGCGCTTCGACACCACAACAGCGCTGATGCAGTTTGTGGAATACTCCGAATGGATAAGCACATTCAACATAAATTACCACCTGGGGGTCGACGGTATCTCCGTGCCCCTGATAATGCTGACGACGTTTACCACCGTCCTGGTGGTGATTGCCGGCTGGGTGGTCATCGAGTCCAGGCTATCCCAGTACATGGCGTCCTTTCTCATCCTGGAAGGGTTGATGAACGGGGTGTTCGTGTCCATGGATGCGATACTGTTTTATTTCTTCTGGGAAGCCATGTTGATCCCCATGTTCCTTATCATCGGCGTTTGGGGCGGCCCGAGGCGCGTTTACGCCACGATCAAGTTTTTCCTGTACACCTTCCTGGGTTCGGTATTCATGCTCGTGGCGCTACTGTACCTGTATTCGAAAATGGGCAGCTTCTATATCCTTGACCTGTACAGGTTGCCGCTGTCGCTGGAGGCCCAGAAATGGATATTCATTGCGTTCCTGCTTGCCTTTGCAGTGAAAGTCCCCATGTGGCCGGTGCATACCTGGTTGCCCGATGCGCACGTTGAGGCGCCTACGGGCGGTTCCGTAATCCTGGCTGCCATCATGTTGAAGATGGGAGGATACGGCTTTATCCGTTTCAGCCTGCCCATCACACCGGACGCCAGCGCGGAATTGGCGAACTTCATGATCGTGTTGTCACTGATCGCTATCGTCTATATCGGCTTTGTCGCCCTGGTGCAGCAGGACATGAAAAAACTGATTGCCTATTCATCCGTTTCCCATATGGGGTTTGTCACGCTGGGATTTTTTATCGTGTTTTCCCTTATCAGCCAGTCCGGCCCGGGCACTGACGCGGTAATGGGACTGGCGGGAGGCATGATGCAGATGATATCGCACGGCCTGATCTCGGCCGCCCTGTTCCTGTGCGTCGGGGTAATGTATGACCGGGTGCACAGCCGGCAGATCGCCGATTACGGCGGAGTGGCCAATACCATGCCGGTATTTGCCTCGTTTATGATGCTGTTCGCCATGGCCAATGCCGGGTTGCCTGGCACGTCGGGGTTTGTCGGGGAATTCCTGGTCATCCTCGCCAGTTTTCATGCCAACGCCTGGATTGCCGTTGCGGCTGCAAGCGTACTGATCCTGGGCGCCGCCTACACGTTATGGATGTATAAACGCGTGATCTTCGGTGACGTGGCGAATGAGCAGGTGGCCGGATTGCAGGACATTTCCCTGCGCGAGACCCTGTTCCTGGCGTTGCTTGCCGGCGCCGTGTTGTTGCTGGGGCTGTGGCCGGCGCCGCTGTTCGAATTGATGGAAACCACGCTCAACCACCTGGCGGAGCATATCTCGCAATCCAAGATCATATGATGATGCCGATCACTGCTGAAATGATGTTTGTCGTCCCGGAACTTGCGCTGCTGGTACTTGCCTGCCTGGTCCTGTTATGTGACGTGTTTTCAACAAGCGAGAACAAACCGCTGACCTACTGGCTGGCGCAGGTCTCCCTGGTGGTCGTGATAGTTCTCGTAATTTGCTTTAATCCTGAAGAGCGCATTTCGGTATTTCACAATCACTTCATCCTCGACCCGCTGAGCACAGTGCTGAAGGTGACTGTTTGTGCCGCGTCGCTGGTCGTGTTCCTGTTCTCGTACCACTATTTCAAGGCGCGCGGGCAGTTACAGGGCGAGTATTTCGTGATTGGGTTGTTTGCCGTACTGGGGATGCTGGTCATGATATCGGCATACAGCATGCTGAGCGTATACCTCGGCCTGGAACTCATGTCGCTGTCCCTGTACGCGCTGGTGGCCATGAACAGGGAATCGGGCACGGCCTCCGAGGCAGCCATGAAGTATTTTGTCCTGGGGGCGCTGGCGTCCGGGCTGTTGTTGTACGGCATTTCAATTTTATACGGGATCTCCGGCACCCTGGTATTGCCGGAACTCGCCGGTTACATCAGTTCCCATACCGGCAGCAGGATAGCGTTAACCTTCGGCCTGGTCTTCGTTGTTGTCGGGATCGCGTTCAAGCTGGGCGCGGTCCCGTTCCATACCTGGCTGCCGGATGTATATGAGGGTTCGCCGACGGCGGTTACCCTGTTCCTGGCCAGCGCGCCGAAGGTAGCTGCTTTTGCCATGGCGGTACGCCTGCTGGTCGACGGTTTGCAACCGTTGCACGTCGATTGGCAGGGCATGCTCATCATCCTGTCCGTGCTGTCCATGGCGGCAGGTAATATCATCGCCATCTCCCAGACAAATATAAAACGCATGCTGGCGTATTCCGCCATCGCCCATGCCGGTTTCCTGATCCTGGGTATTCTGCCGGGTCTCGACGCCGGCGCCGGCGCCACGTATGCAGCGGCGTTGTTCTATGTTATCTCCTACGTCATCATGAGTCTGGGTGCGTTCGGCTTCATTATTTTATCCGGGAGCGCGGACCATGAAGCCGATCAATTGACGGATTTCAAGGGATTTGCAGAATTCAACCCCTGGTTTGCCTTTATCATGTTGGTGTTCATGTTCTCCCTGGCTGGCGTCCCCCCGTTCCTGGGATTCTGGGCGAAATGGTTCGTTATCAAGGAAGTAATCGCCATCGGCCATATATGGCTGGCAATCCTGGCAGTTATCTTTTCAGTGGTAGGGGCCTATTATTATTTGCGTATTGTTAAACTGATGTACTTTGATCAACCGGATACCATGCCGGCGATCGTTGCCGGCCGGCAAGTCCGATTGATGATCAGTTTCAACGGCCTGGCCGTGCTGGTACTCGGATTCGTCCCCGGAGAACTCATACGAATCTGTACCACGGTGCTGATGGGTTAGTCCCTTCCTGCCGATGTCCGCGGGCAATGTCACCTGGTTGTTGATCATCCTGACCGTTATCCTGGCTAACATTCCCTGGTTTTACGGACGTTTCCTGCTGTTTACCAGGCCGGAGAGAAAAACGGTGTGGATGTGTTTGCTCGAGTGGTTGCTGCTGTATATTCTTGCCGGGTTCCTCGCCCTCGGGGTCGAGAAAAAAATGCAGGGAGAAACCCACGCGCAGGACTGGGAGTTTTACGCAGTCACTTTCTTTTTGTTCGTGGTCTTCGCGTTTCCGGGATTCATTTATAGAGGCTTCAGGGGCTGACCCCTATCACTTGGCCCATAGTCACCTGTTTACCGGAAACAGTCCAGTTGACTTTGCCCGGTTCCGTCAGCAGGATCACCGTTGAGCCCATGTTGAAACGTCCGATTTCATCTCCCCGGGCGAAGCTGATGCCCGGCTCATAATGCCAGCTTGCGTATTCCCGTTTCTCAGCAGGAGCGACCTGCCCATGCCAGGTCGTTGCCACTGAACCGACGAAGATCGCGCCTACGAAAATAACGGAGAACATGCCGGTTTCCGACCGGAAAGTGGTGATTACACGCTCATTGCGGGCAAACAGCCTGTCGATGCGGCGTGTGTGCGCAGGACCGACGGAGAATAGCCGGCCCGGGATGTATGACATGAAGACCAGTTCTCCGTCTGCGGGGATATGTACCCGGTGGTAATCCCGGGGCGACAGGTAAAGCGTGATGAAGTTGCCGTTTTGATAATACCTGACGTGATCCTTGTCGCCATGGACCAGTTCAGCAAGTGAGTAATATTTGCCCTTGGCCTGGACGAGCCGGTCGTCATCAAGAGTCCCGGCAGCGCCTGTGTGACCGTCAACGGGCGAGATGAAGCCGTTGCTTGCCCCGGATATGGGGCGCGCTTCGGGCTTAAGGCTGCGGGTGAAGAAATCATTGAAGGTCATATAATCATTGGCCGAGGATTTTTCCGCCAGGTCCATATCGACCCTGTATTTCCTGATGAACAATCGGATCAGGGCATTTTTCCAGGGACGCCACGGGCAGCGGGCGACCTTGTACATCAGCCTGGAGAGCAGGTGGTGCAGGCTGTCCGGGGTCAGGGTAAAAAATCCCGGCATTAAGGAAGACGCAGGCTAACCATCGATGAGTCGGCGGACCCGGTTGAACCTGTCGGTGATGCTGCGGTTGTCGTGAGGTCTCGAAAATATCGCCACCAGCCGGCCACGGGGATCGACCAGGAATAATGACGCACCGTGGTCCACGAGGTAGTTTTCCTCACTCTCCGTTTTATCCAGAAAATAGGGTAGACCGATCTGGCCCGTCAGGTTTGCAATCTGTTCAGCCGACCCCCCAAGTCCGATAAATGACGGATTGAACGAGGTGACGTATTGGTCCAGGCGCGCCGGAGTATCCCGTTCGGGGTCGACCGACACGAATACGGTTTGTACGTTCTCTGCTTGCTCCAGTTGCCTGTGCACCTTGTCCATGACAGCCAGTGTGACCGGGCAAATATCGGGGCAGTGCGTGAAACCGAAGAACAGGAACGACCATTTCCCCTCCAGGTCGGTCAGGGTAAATGGATTGTTATTTTGATCGACGGCTGCGAATGCTGTCAGGGACTTGGGATTTGGCCAGAGCAGTCCCGGGATGGCGGGTTCCGTCTTATCCCGCTGGTGCATGGTTGCAAGCACGCCGATAACGGTTGCCAGCACAACCACGCCTGCTACCATGAGGGCCATGTTAAGTGATTGCCTGGTCATCATAGCGGCTTATTATAACTTAACCCGGATAATGCACCAGCGGATGGTCTGGGCGGATGGCGGGCTCGACGTCAAACCGGCGTAACATTGATAATATAAATTTCAGGTACTATAATCTCTCAGTTCACGTACCAGCCCGCTCAACCGCAACTTTGGGAGCTGGCTTAATTATATTGATAATCAGGAAGTTATAATGACAAAAAGAATCATTTTCAGCGCCCTGGCGTTCAGCTTGTTTCCCGTCCTGGGCTTTGCCGCGTCCAGTGATGGGCTGATAGTGCCTTATGAGGGCACATTGCAGTTCAATGAGGCGATGCTGGTGTCGGCAATTGTGCTGGCGGTCACGTTTATCGGTATATTCACCGAAATGCTGCATGGGCTGGAACGCATGAAAGTCGCGGCCGGCGGCGCCATTGTCATGGTCATTGTCGGGCAGGTGTACGGATTTTACACGCCGGAACTGGCCGTCAGGTCGATTGACTGGAACGTGGTTTTCCTGCTGGGCGCCATGATGACGGTGGTTGCCATCATGATCCCGACCGGCGGCTTCGATATGCTGGCCTACCGCATCGCCAATTTCAGTAAAGGGCGCCTGTATTTGTTGCTGGCCTTGATAGGCTCCTGCGTGACCGGCCTGTCGCTGTTGCTGGACAACGTGACCACGGTGGTAATTTTCGGCCCGCTGATTATCCTGATTGCCCGGGCGCAAAAGATCAACCCGATCCCGTACCTGCTGGCGGCGGCCCTGTTATCTGACACCGGCGGCGTCGCCACCCTGGTCGGCGACCCCCCGAACCTGATGATCGGTTCTGCGGCAGGTATTTCATTCAATGATTTTGCCTATCACATGGTGCCGCCGGTATTCATCGCCTGGGTAGGCGTGCTGATCCTGCTGAAATACCTGTTCAAAGAGGAGCTGGCGCAGACACCGGAAGATATATCCGATTATTCGGTAGAGTTAAAAGACAGGAAGGTCTGGAACGCGTCCCTCATCATCCTCGGGGTTATGGTCGTCCTGTTCATGTTCCACCATGCGCTGCACTGGGAGCCCTGGTTTGTCGCGGCGATAGGCATGGTGTCATTGATGTATGTCTCCCGTAAAATCATCATGGATAATACCTTCGAACATGTCGAAATCACCCTGCTGGTGTTCTTTATTTCCCTGTTCATGCTGGTCGGAGGGGTGGAGCACAGCCGGTTTCTTATGTGGATCGGCCAGTTTATTACTCCGTATGTACAACAGGACCTGCTGATGGCGACCATCATCCTGATGTGGGTGGGGGCTGTATTGTCGGCGGCCATTGATAACATTCCCTTCACCGCGGCGATGATCCCCATTATTCTGAGTATGGAGACGGTGGGGATTAACGTCACGCCGCTGTGGTGGGGACTGGCCGTAGGCGTCGGCATGGGCGGCAACGGGACCCATATCGGTTCGACGGCGAACGTATTCATCGTGACGATTTCCGAGCGCCTGGCAAGAAACGAGAACGATCCGAGCCTGCGCATCACTCCCGGACTCTGGTTCAGGAAAGGCCTGCCGGTCATGCTGCTGACCCTGGTGCTGTCCACGATCTTCTTTATCGTGTTCTGGGACTTCCTGTCACGCCCTTTGGGGAGTTGAGAATTACGAATTAGGAATTCCTAATTAAACCACCGGTCCAGTTCGTCGGTTTTCAGTTCTTCAATCGTGTAGATATTGAAGGCCTTGTAAACCTTCCAGTTGTAAATCTTCGTCTCAATCTCCAGCGTTTCCATGGCGTCAGCCTGTTTCAGCCGGGCCTGGTATTTCCTGATCTGGCCGTCGGCGTAGTCATTGCAGCGGGTGATGAAATCACTGATTATTTGTTTCTTTTCCGTTTTACTGGTCATAATTTTCTCCCGGCTGATTAATCACTGGGGACAGATTTGAAATCTGTCCCCAATGTCCACTGCAATTTTTTCAATATACATGGATTTCATGTATATTATTCAGGATAAAACCAACTGTATAATAAATCGGATTTTGGCTCATTTTGTCTGGGGGTTAGCATGACAGAAAATGTAACACATACCTTACCTGATATCAGGTTGACCGATCACTTGCGTGAGATACTGGGACAGCTTGACGAATCCAATACTGAATTGAAGGATTGCATTTCCATGCCGCCGGCGGTATATACCTCCGAAGAGTGGTTCGAGTTCGAGAAGCGGGCTGTCTGGGACAGGGAATGGATCTGCGTGGGGCACGTGGGTACGATACCACAGGCGGGCGATTACGTGTCCGTTACGATCAACGAAGACCCTCTCCTGGTACAGCGGCGGGACGACGGCGGTGTGCGTGTCCTGTCAGCCGTGTGCCAGCACCGCGGTCATGTTCTGGGCGAGGAAACAGGCAATACCCGTGTCTTTACCTGTCCTTTCCATGGCTGGTCCTACGATGAAACGGGCAAGCTGGTCAGCGCCCCGGAAATGGACGCCCATGCCAGCCTGGGTGAATTACAGAAAAAATATTGCCTGCCGACATTGCGTACCGAGGTGTGGAACGGTTTCATCTTCGTCAACATGGACGGCAAGGCCAAACCTCTTGCCCCGCGCCTGAAGCGGCTTGGCAAGGAAATAGAAAACCATCACCTTGCAGAGATGGGCGGCGTGCCCACGGTGGACTGGGGACCAAGTCCGTGGAACTGGAAGTTCATGCACGAGAATGCCATCGAACCCCATCATACCTGGTACCTGCACAAGGGTCCCCACGACTTTGCTCCTTCCAAGCTGGCCACGTTCGCGGAATGGGACGATTTCGATGACGGCGCCATATACCATCCTACCGGGTTCCTGGAACTGGACGGCAATTTTACCTCGGCTTTCAGCTGCCTGTTCCCCGTGATCGAGGGGTTGACCGAAAATGAACGCAAGCGGGTAATGTTTGCCTGTATCCTGCCCAACTTGTTCTTCGGCTGTGTGCCCGACGGTTGTTTCTATTACTGCATACTCCCCCAGGGCGCCAACGCCATGACCATCCGGGTCGGTTTCGTCTATCCCAAATCCACCCTGCGCATGGATAATTTCGATATCATTTTCAAGGCTGTCGTCATGGGTCTGGAAACGTTGAATGACCAGGATACCGGCGCCAACACCAACGTTCACAAGGGCCTGCGCTCACGGTTCGCGCCGCGCGGGCGTTACGCCCCGAAAGAGGCGACCCTGCCGCAGTTCAACCGCTGGCTGATTACGCGCTACAAGGCCTATGCGGCGGAGCTTGAAGGGCGCAAGCAGAAATCCAGACGGGTGGCTTGAGGGGAAGTCGTAATTATATCGATATGAGTAATGAGCTTGCCGAAATAAAGGGACTGCTGGAAAAGCTGGATGCCAAGTTGACCCACCTCGAAGACGTGGAAGCGATACAGCGGCTGATAGTCAGATACGCCAGGGGCTGTGACCGCGGCAATGACCCTGAAGCCATCGGTCCGTGTTTTGCCGAAGACGGCACCTGGGAATGCAAGGGATTCGGCAAGTATCATGGCCGGGACAAACTGGCGCAAGGCCTGCACGGGATCGCCGGCGAAAAGATCTGGTGGTCGTTGCATTACATGATTTCCCCGTTGATCGATATTGCCTCCGACGGTCTCAGTGCAACTGCATTCTGGTACCTGTGGGAATCGGCGACCGTGCCCAATCCCCATACCGACGAAGCGGAATCCCACTGGATTGGGGGCACTTACGATTGCCGCTGCGTAAAACAGGACGGGGGCTGGCTGTTCCAGTCCATGGAACTGAAACTGAACATGGTGAGTCCGTACGCAGACGGATGGGTCAAGGCCAAATTCCTGGACGGCAGCCGGAATTCCCCTTACCTCATGAACCTGGAGCAAGGTGAGTATTACTGGTGTGCCTGCGGCCGCTCCAAAAACCAGCCGTTCTGCGATGGTTCCCACAAGGAAACCAGGCGCGAACCCATGCAGTTCACACTGGACAGATTCCAGCACGTGGCCCTGTGCGGTTGTAAATACTCGAAGACCAAACCCTGGTGTGACGGGTCGCACTTGAAGCTCAACCTGGACCAGGGTTCCTGATCCGTGGTAACGAGAAGGAAATTCCTGACAACATCCGCCCTGGCTGCCGGCGCGCCCATGGCCGTGCATCCCGGGATAGTTGCAGCGGACCAGGCCCCTGAAAAACCCCTGCCGGAGTCTCTGACACCTGCCGAGTTCAACCGGGCTGTCGCGGAATTGCGCCGCGCCATCGGTGACGAGTGGGTGTTTACCGATGATGAAGGAGACCTGAGGACTTACCGGGACGTCTATTCGACCTTGCCCGACGAGGCAAACATGCCGTCCGCAGCGGTGGCGCCCAGGAGCGTTGAAGAGATCCAGGCCATCCTGAAAATTGCCCGCAGTTACCAAATCCCGCTCTGGACCGTTTCCACCGGCAAGAATTATGCCTACGGCGGCCCGGCGCCCAGGAAACCCGGTTTTTTTGTTCTCGACCTGAACCGCATGAAGCGCATCATCGAAGTCAATGAAGAGCATGGTTATGCCGTGGTCGAGCCGGGTGTCAGCTACTTTGAACTGTATAACTACCTGCAGCGGCGCGGCAGCAAGTTATGGATCGACCCGGCGGCCCCGGGCTGGGGCAGCGTCCTCGGCAACCTGTTGGAACACGGCGCCGGCTACACGCCCTATGGCGACCACCTGCTGATGAATTGCGGTATGCAGGTGGTGCTGGCAGACGGCACTGTCGTCGAGACCGGCATGGGCGCCCTGTCAGGCTCTGCCACGTCCAGCCTGTACAAGTATGGCTGCGGGCCGTGGGTCGAAGGCATGTTCACCCAGTCGAATTTCGGCATTGTTACCAAGGTGGGAATCTGGTTGATGCCGGAACCCCCGGGTTACCGGCCTTACCTGGTGACGTTTCCGCGGGAAGAAGATCTCTACCAGATCACGGAGATCGTCGGTCCTTTGCGGCTCAATATGCTGATACCCAATGCGGCGACCACGGTGGGTCTGATCTGGGAAGCGGCTCCCAATGCTACCAGGAAACAGTATTACCGCGGTAAAGGTCCCATGCCCATGCGTCATCGCCGGAAGATGGCGCAAGACCTGGATATCGGCATGTGGAATTTCTATGGCGCCCTGTACGGGCCGGAACCGATCATGGACAACAACTGGAAAGTCCTGGAAGAGGCATTCCGCAGCATACCCGGCGCAAAGTTCTTCTTCGAAGGCGATCGGCCGAACGACCCGGCCTGGCGCTACCGTGTCAAGCTGATGAAAGGCGTGCCGAACATGACCGAGTTCAGCCTCATGAACTGGGTAGGCAGCGGCGCGCATATCGATTTCTCACCGCGCTCTCCGGTAACCGGCGAGGATTCCATGAAACAGTTCACACTGATAAGGGACCGGGCGAATGAATACGGCTTCGATTATATCGGTGAGTTCCTGGTGGGATGGCGGGAACTCCTGAATATCTTCCAGCTCATATTTGACCGTCTGGATGAAGACGAGCGGCGCCGCGCCCACGAATGTTTCGGACACCTGGTCAACGATTTTGCCGAACAGGGGTATGGCGAGTATCGCACCCACCTGAACTTCATGGACGAGATTGCCGGCACCTATAACTGGAACGACGGGGCACTGTGGAAACTGCACCACAGGCTGAAACAGGCGCTGGATCCGGTCGGGATCCTGTCTCCCGGGAAGAGCGGTATCTGGCCGGCTTCAAAATCCTGATGTGTTGAACATTCACGATGACCGGATATCGACACGCAACCTTCCTGGCTGTCATGCTGTTGCTGGCAGGATGTGGTAACGATGACACTACGGGGACAGGTGAACAGGCGGACGGACACGCGGACACCCAGGTGACCTATCTCGACGGCAAGGCGTTGTTTGAACTGTACTGCATTGCCTGCCACGGCGCAGGGCCCGGGCACCCGGGGACCATGCGCCTGGAGGAGAGGATGAGTGCAGACCAGGCGCCTCTGCTTGACCGGGACAACCTGCCGCCGGACTATGTAAAACTGGTGGTGCGCGAGGGCTTCAAACTGATGCCGCCGTTTCGCCCCAGCGAAATCGACGATGCCCAACTGGACCTGCTGACTGACTATATCACGGGAGACAATCACTGATGGACATGGAAACGGTCACGTTATCACCCGAGGCCCGGGCCGTAGCCGGGCGAATACATAATATAAGAGACTATCTCGACCTGCTGGCCGAGCACGGCCAGTGCATTACCTGGCCCGACACCGTAATGCCCGAACCCGACATCCGCAAGGTTGTCGTCGCGGCCGGGCGCGACGCCATGACCGGCCCGGCTATCGTATTCGACAAGATCCGCGGTTACCCGGGCAAAAGACTGGTCGTGGGTGTGCACGGCAGTTTTTCCAATATAGCGCTGCTGCTGGGCAAGCCGAAAGGGACCAGCATCAAGGAATTGTTCTACGAACTGGCCGGACGCTGGGGCTCGGACACGCCGTTGATCAACAGGGTGGAACCGGAACATGCTCCGGTGCATGAAAACAGGGTTGAAGCGGGTATCAACCTGTATGACCTGTTGCCGCTGTACCGGATCAACGCCCTGGATGGCGGGTTTTATATCGCCAAGGCCAATATCGTCAGCCGCGACCCCCGCGACCCGGACAATTTTGCCAAACAGAACGTGGGGATCTACCGCATCCAGGTACAGGGTCCGGACCGGTTCACCCTGCTGTCAGTCCCGTCTCACGATATGGCGCAACAGATACTGATGGCGGAACAGGATGATGTCCCGCTGAAGGTCGCCGTGATGCTGGGCAACCACCCCGCCATGGCCATGTTTGCCGCCACTCCGGTAAATTACGATGAATCGGAATTTGCCTACGCCTCGCAGATGATGGGCAGCCCCATTGAACTGACCCGGTCCGGTAACGGCATGGATGTGCTTGCCGGCGCGGAGATGGTGATAGAGGCGGAACTGCTCAATAACCAGCGGTGCCTGGAAGGGCCGTTCGGGGAATTCCCGGGCAGCTACAGCGGCATCCGCCACGTACCCCTGTTCCGGGTGACCGCCGTTTCCCACCGTACCGATCCCATCTTTGAAAGTATTTATATCGGCAAGGGCTGGACCGAACACGATACCTTGATCGGATTGAACACTTCTGCCCCCATTTATGCCCAGCTAAAGGAAAACTTCCCGGAAGTCGTTGCGGTGAACGCCTTGTACCAGCATGGCCTGACCGGGATTATCTCGGTGAAGAACCGGTTTGCCGGTTTCGCCAAATCGGTGGCCATGCGGGCGCTGGGGACTCCCCACGGCCTGATGTACCTGAAAAACCTGATTATGGTGGACGACGACGTCGATCCCTTCGATCTTAACCAGGTGATGTGGGCCTTGTCCACGCGCACCCGCGCCAGCGATATCATCGTCATCCCCAATATGCCCCTGGTGCTCATCGACCCGGCCGCGGAGATCCCGGGGAAAGGCCATCGCCTGGTGATCGACGCCACCAGTTTCATGCCGCCCGATCCCATCGGCGGCGATGCCAAGCTCGTAGCGCCCCCCACAGGTTCCGAGATCGATGACCTGGCCAAATACATTTTGCGGCTGCAAAAAGAGGCGGAAAACCGGTGAACTGCCCCCGTTGCCAATCTGCGGAAGAACACCTGCGCACCGAATGCGAGGGCAGGGAAGGTGGTGAACTGGTCTGGACCGTATTTTACTGCCGGCGCTGTTCATTCACCTGGCGCGACAGTGAACCGGCAGAATCCATTGACTACGGCCTGCGGGAGGACTGGTTCCGCGCCGACCCGGACCATCCGGAAAAGTACGAGCAGAATATTCCGCCGGCAAAAACGGACGGGGCAGACTGAAAGCAGACTATTTCAGCCACAAGGACACAGAGATAACAGAGGTAATATGAGTTGTTTAACGACCTGAAGAAAAAGCTGGGTAAAGCGGCTGTGCTGAGCGGCGATAACGCTGTTATCAACGGCGGTTACGCAAGGCTCGGCAGGACGCCGCTGGGTGTCGTCATGCCCGAAGACGTGGACCAGTTGCGTGCGGTATTGTCCGCCGCTGCTGAGAATAACGTATCGCTGTGGGTCCTGCCCAATGCCGCGGCCAACGGCGGCATGGTAGGTTCAGCAACGGACAAGGATATCCTGGTTATCGACCAGTCCCGCATGAATAACATCGTGGAGGTTAACAGCAAGGCCGCCTATGCCCTGGTGGAACCGGGCGTGAGTTACACGCAACTGAATGAGCACCTGGAGCAAAACGGGACCGGCCTGTGGGTTGATTGTGACAGGAACGGCCTGAACTCCGTCGCCGGCAGTATCGCCGCCCGGGAATTCGGGTATACCGCCTACGGGGATCACACGATGATGCAGTGCGGGATGGAAGTCCTGCTGGCCGACGGCGAACTCGTCAGGCTGGGCATGGGAGCCATGCCGGAGAGCAATACCTGGCAACTGGCGAAATATGCCTACGGCCCCTACCTGGATGGCCTGTTTACCCAATCCAGCCTGGGTATCGTTACCAAAATGGGGGTATGGCTGATGCCGGCGCCCCCTGCTTACCAGCCTTTTGCCGTCACCCTGGAAAGTAACGGCGACCTGGCCCAGGCGGTGGAGATATTGCGCTCATTCAAGGTCAACGTGATCGTACCGAACACGGTAGTTATCAGTAATCCCGTGCTCGACGCGAGCCCCTTCAGTTCCCGGCAGGATTACACCAACGGCAATACGGTCGACCTGGACAGGCTGAGGATGGACCATGGCCTGGGATTGTGGACCCTGTACGGCGCGTTATACAACACCCCGCCTAACGTCGATGTATTATGGCCCATGGTAAAAGGAGCATTTTCAGGGATCCAGGGCGCTACGGTGCTTGACCTGAAAACACAGGCAGGCAACCCGGTGCTGGCCGGCAGGGAGAGCATGATGCGCGGCCGGCCCTCGGCTGAGTTCAGCAACCTCAACAACTGGTCAGGCCAGGCACACCTGTATGCCGGGTTTGTCAGCCCTATCGATGGCCGGCAGGTCCTGAAGATGAACAAACTGGTCAGCGACACGGTGCGCAGCAACGGGTTCGACTACCTGACGGAATTTGCTGTGGGCTGGCGCTCCGTCATCCAGCGTGTCTATTTAACATACCAGGGTGAAGCCGAACCCAGGGCGGCCGCGTGTCTTGAGACTCTTGTCGATGCGATGGCGCAACGGGGCTATGGCGTCAGCCATATCAGTACCGGCTACCTGGACCGGGCGTTGGCCGGCTATGATAACGCCGGTATGTCCGAGCTGCGCGGCAGGCTCAAACAGGCGCTGGACCCCGGCAACCTGTTTGCCTGATCAACAGTTGTCGCGGTTGTCACTCTCCCGGGACTCCATAACCCGGCGCTGATGACGGGTTGTTTGCGCGTGATATGTAATCAGCCATTTGCGGGGCATATCTATCCCATAATTCCCTGAGTTCGGCCAAAGGATTATGGTCTGTCCAGTCAACACGTAGATCTACCAGGGGCCAGCTGTTGCCACCGACAACCAGCAAACCGGCGGAGTGTATCGGTCCTGCTTCGCCGCCTGCTTTCAAACCCCCATCCATTGCATCGAGCAAACGGTCAGCCAGCAAAGTTTTGCCCGAGTCAAGAAATTCGTCAATCATCACCGTTGTGACATTACCGGCGCTTAATAAATTACCTGCGGCTATACAGTTTTTACCTCGTGAGATATTATTAATTCCGAGCGATTTGCTGCCGTTGAACCCGCTTGTACTGCCCTGATTATCTACGGCAATCACCTGTCTGTAATCTGCATTAACTTCATTACTCATCACTTCCAGCATAGCCGCTTTGACGTCCTTTCCTTGTTCCATTTGATCCAGGATTGCAGGCCCTAAAGAGGGTAGAGTGATATTTTGGGTAGATACTGCCCCCACTCCGGATCTCGCCCATGGACATCTGCTCGCAACGCATATACTGGAAGACGAAATCGCAATGCCATATTGTTCAGTTTGATGACACTTTGCAGCGATTGAGAAAGTCATGATCAGGGATTATATTTATTCAGGAATGACCGCTGTTACTTCTATCTCCATCAGCCATTCCGGTTTGGCCAGGCCCTGTACAATCAATCCCGTAGAAACGGGATAAACACCCTTCAGCCACCTGCCCAGTACACGGTAAACCGGCTCGCGATAAGATCGATCGGTGATATAGACTTGCATCCTGCAAATATGCGCCAGCTCACTGCCTGCCTCGCGCAATAGTTGATCGACATTCTTCATTGCTTGATCTGCCTGTGCCGCCGGGTCACCGGCGCCAACGAGATTTCCCTTCAGGTCAGTTCCAACCTGGCCACGCAGGAAGATGATGTTGCCGGCTATCACGGCCTGGCAAAGATCATTATCCAGGTTTTGCTCAGGATAGGTCTCTTTGGTGTTGAACCTGCGAAATCGTTTATGGATCGGCATGAAGAGTAAATCCATTATTGTCATACAGCTTTCAGTTTTACTTTATTTTGAAAATCCTCTTTACCCGCTGATTTTGAATCAATTCTGTCGGAAAGTCTTGCCGCTTTTTTGACAATATTCAGGGGTTCATCCCAATCGAAGTTACGATATACCGCCGCCAGGTGTGCAAAAGGAGGTGATTGTGCGAATAATTGAAAGGTAAGCCGATGGCCGGCATAGTCGGAGTTTAATAAATCACGGGCAAAAGCAAGCAATCTGCGACGGTCTTCCGAGACCCAGTTATCATTTATGCTGTAGTACTTGTCTAACCAGACTCCGCTGTCACTGTCGGTAAATGCGGCCGCATCCGGGGTGATACAGACCTGACCGCCGCAGAGCTCTCTTGTGAGGTGCATCATTTCATGTAATTGGGAGCAGGCCAGTACCCGACCTGTGTACAGAAGGGATTGATTAGGCATCAACAAACCGCCCGGACTTTTCTGCGCCGTTGCGATTGCTGCGGTCAGGTGGGCATTAATACCTTCCCGGTAAACAGCCAGTGCAGAGAGTTTTTCCTGGACAGCCGGCTGTTTTTCCAGACCCGTCTGTCTGACATTGTACAGGGCTGCGCCAATCATCATGTCGGCCATTTTCAAATTCCGCTGTACGAAAGCGAATGCGCTGTACCTGTGCAGGGTTGCTCGAATAAACGTTGCTGCCCTGGTATGGCGATAAAACAGCACGTTTTCCCACGGGATCAATACATCATCGAAAACAACAAGCGCGTCTATTTCATCAAACCTGTTTGACAGGGGGTAATCTTCAAGAGGCGCACGACCTGTAAAACCTGTCCGGCATATCATTTTAATGCCCTTTGACCCCAGGTTACAGATGAAGCCAACCGCATATTCTGATAGAGCCGCATTACCCCAATTTGCGATAGTAGGCTTGGTAAAGGCTTGATTGGCATAAGCTGCCGCAGTTTCATATTTGGCCCCCCTTACTACTATCCCTGCATCAGTTTCCCTGACAACATGGAGCAGCATGTCAGGGTCCTGTTCCTGCGGGGGTTTGGAACGATCTCCCTTGGGGTCGGTATTGGCGGACACATGAAAAGGATCAGTTTTTGTGATTCGATTAACATGCCGTTTAATGTTGTCTGCAAAGCGCGGGTCGACTTCGTTAAGAATATCCTGTCCATCGTATAAGGACCACACTTCTCCAACGGTTTCATCACCAACCCTGGTGACTACACCACCGATATCATTTAACACGGTATCCGTTGCCTTGCGTTTGTCATGCCAGTCCTGTTGTGTATGGGGCAGCTTGAGTGAGATCGCGTTCGTCTCCCCCTTATCATCGATGTAAGTCATAATCTGACGCGTGCTTTCATCATGCGCCATGTCATAAATACGCGCCCTGATATCGACTATGGGTTTAAATGCGGGATGGGAAGGAACATCCTTGATTTTTTCTCCATCCATGTAAACTTCACGCCCATCACGAATGGACTCGATATATTCCTTGCCAGTACGAATCATTTACATAACTCCGTTAAAGACAGCATCACTTAGGCATTAGAGAGATTTCTAAGCGCGGGATAGAGAGTCTAAAGGGAGGAGAGAATAAAACCAATTATAAAAAATGTATGTCAAAGATAAAAAATAGTTTAAATATCACTTTCATAATTATCCTTGAGCTACGGATGTGTCATACGGGAAATTAAATTTCCCATGAATTTTTCACCACGCAATATTTGCTCGAAGGTAATGAATTCATCCGGTTTATGTGCCTGGGCGATACTGCCCGGACCGCAAATCACGGTGGGAATATTGATACTATGAAACAGCCCGCCTTCGGTACCGAAATCGATTTTAGCCGTATCAGACCGGGAAACAAGTGATTTTACGAAGGAGACTGCTTCACTGTCAGGATGAGTGAAGAGGCCGGGATAGGAGGTTTTTTCAATGATTGTGATATCCGTATTCTTATGGGTTCTTCGCATCAATGGTTTAAGAACGCTGTTTGCAAAATTCTTGATTTTATCCAGATAAGCCTGTGGGTCATCGTCCGGAAGATTTCTAATCTCAAATTCAAACTCACAATTATCCGGAACAATATTCAGTAGACGCCCGCCTGAAATCGGGCCGGTATTGAGGGTCGTGTATGCAATATCATAATCCGGGTCAAACGGGCCTTTATCAGCGATCTCCTTCTGTAGAGACCGGATAAAGACGATTAATTCAGCGGCGTACTCCACCGCGTTGATCCCTTCGATTACGGCGAGCGCGGAATGGCACTCCTGTCCATCCACACAAACATGAAACGCAACTTTCCCCTTGTGACCATTGATTACCTGCATCCCGGTCGGTTCACCCACAATACACAATCCTGGTAAAACCAAAAAATCCTTCAGTTTGTCAATCAGACTCCTTACCCCCAAACAACCTACTTCTTCATCATATGAAAAGGACAGGTGTAAGGGCAGCTTTAAATCCAGTTTTGTCAGATCCGGAATAAATGACAACACAATCGCGATGAAGCTCTTCATATCCACACAACCTCTTCCATAAAGACGGTTGTCATTTTCCTGTACTCTGAAAGGTTCGGTCGACCAGTCCTGCCCGTCAACCGGAACCACGTCGGTATGCCCCGAGAGCAGGATGCCGGATTGGTTCGGGTTTCCTACCGTGGCAAAGAGGTTGGCCTTCGTTTTGTCGGCATTGTAGATTAATTCGCTGGTGACCCCATATTCATCCAGGTAATTTTCTATAAACCGGATTAACTCCAGGTTGGAAAGCCTGCTTGTTGTGTTAAAGGAAACCAGTTCCTCAATTAATTTCCTGCTTTGCATGGCGCGAATTATAACTCATCCGGGGTGCTGAACTGTGTAGCGGCAGTGTGGAGCGACCAAATCAGGAGGCCAGGTCAGTTACGTCGTTTGACTGACAAAACTCCAGAAATCTTTTTGCTACGGCAGTAGCTTGCAACCCATCAAGGTGTGCGGCGCAGACTATGCTGGGTTTCAGTTTTTCAGAGATAGGCCGCCTTACAATGGGATGATGCTCATAGGTGATGTCCGATGGAGGTCGGGTAACCAGAATGGAAACACCGAGATTCCAACCCACCAACCCACGCAATACTTCCAGCGAGGGTGCTTTGTATACAATATTCGGTTTCAGGTTGTATTCCTCAAACAGACCCAAGAAGTACTGGCGAGCCGATGAAAAATCCAGAAGCACAAACGCTTCATCCACCAGGTCATATAAAGACACGCATTCTTTGCCGGCGAGTGGGTGATCTTCTGAAAGCAAGGCATAGGGTTGACCTTCCAGGATTGGAAGTACTGCTATGTCATGGGGAACACTGATGTCATACAACAGGGCGAGTTCAATCTCACCGGTTCTTAATTGTTCAATTATCTGGTCCTGATCGCCTTCTGATAAGGTGAACTCTACTTTTGGGTATTTTTCCTGAAAGCGTTTAATCAGGGTCGGCATGAATACAGGGGATAGAGGCGCATAACTGCCGATGCTGAGTTCTCCGGACAACTCCTCACTGAGGGCCATCGCCGTGTGCTGGAACGCTTCAGCATGCCTGACCAGGTTTCTTGCTTCTGCGAGAACTTTTTTCCCGGCTGGGGTAAGCGTAATTCCATGAGCATGGTGGCGATTTATCAAATCAACGCCGAATTGGGTTTCCAACTTGGTAATTGCGGAAGCGATAGCCGGCTGTGCAATATGCACGTGTCTCGCAGCCTTGGTCAGACTCTCGTGTTCGGCAGTAGCGATAAAATAAGTAAGTTGCCTTAGTGTGTATTTCAGCCTCGCCATGCATCATCCTGTATTTGAGCCTTATGCATATCAGCATATATGAAATCGGCGTCCGGCACCATGTGATAAGTAGAGAAGGTGTCTTACTTGGTTTTTTTCAGAGATGGGGCTATGCTGGTAAAAAATACAACGCGGAGGGGTTGATAATGAACAGTTCACCTGATTTTAACGGCAAGCTCAATCTACTGGATGGCATCGATGGTTCTGCGCTCAGGTTAAGCGCCGACGATCCCCAATTTGCCGAATTCCCCATCTCTGAATATAGACGCCGTTACGCCCGTGCAATCCGCTTAATGGAAGAGTTTGACTTTGATGCGCTGCTGCTCACCCATGAACTTAATGTCCGTTATTTCTCCGGTTATCTCTCCATCTTGTGGGAATCCCGTTTCCGTTCGCTGGTCCTTATTTTGCCCCGGAACCCGAAGACAGGCCCTACGCTCCTCGTACCCGGTCAGGAGGCCGGCAATGCTTTCGGTACTTCCTGGATACCAGATCGGGTTATCTATCCCGATCAGGAAAACATCGTGCCGTATGTCATCGAAGCGGTGCACGATAAGGGACTCCAGACCGGACGCCTCGGGATGGAACTGGGATTTGGCCAGCGAGTGGGAATGACGCAGGAAGATATCGGGCGCCTCTATGAAGGACTTCCCGAGGCGGACATCAAGAGTGCAACGGAAGTGATACAGACAGTGCGCATGATCAAATCTTCCCAGGAGATTGAACGGGTACGCAAGGCCTGTGATATCTCGCAGCGCGCCGTGGCAGAGGGATTCTCGTCACTTCACGAAGGTATGACGGAAAAAGAACTGGGTGCGGTTCTTGGCGCGGCCATGTTTCGGGAGGGCGCCGAGTTAAGCTCTCGTCCGAGCATGATGAATGTCTCCAGTTTTCCCGGCCGCCCCAAAATGGTCAATGCCCTGGCCAGCGACCATGCATTATGCCGGGGTGACGTGGTGATGATCGACGGGGGCGCTGTCTATGGCGGATATGCGACCGACTTTATCAGGCAGGCATTTCTCGGCCCCCCGACCGATGACCAGCGCCGCTGGTTTGACGTGGCAATTGAGGCCAACAACGCCTGTATTGACGCGGTGAAGCCGGGGGTAAGCTGCGCGGATGTTTACGAGGCCGGGATCGGCGTCTTCGAACGTCATGGGCTGGTCGATTACAACTGCATAAACATTGTCGGTCATGCGGTCGGTATGGAAGTGCATGAACTACCGTGGCTGGGCGAGCGCGGTGTTGTTTACAGTTCAAACACGCGCCTCGAACCTGGCATGGTATTTTGTGTTGAACCGGTCATAGCCGGAATGGATGGGCCTGAGTGGCTCGCGGGTGTTTTCATGGTGGAAGATAAACTGCTCGTCACGGAGAATGGTTGTGAGGTTCTGACCAACTCGTTATCCAAGGAGTTGTGGATTCAGGAACTCTGACAGCACATCATGGCCACTTTTAAGGAGCTGGTAGAGGATTACTCGCGCCACCAGGTCCCTGAACACAAAACGGTGGGTGGTATCCACATCGGCATTATTATCATTGGTGTCGGTATCACGATAACCGCTTTCATACTGGGAAGCCAGATGGGTCTGAGGCTTGGCTTCTGGGATAGTCTCCATGCGTTCTACCTCGGCGGATTTCTGCTTGCAGTTGTTGCGGGATTTACCGGCATCGTCGGTGCCTCGACCAGACTATCCACGGCGATGATTATCAGGACGACCTTCGGTGTATCCGGGGCGAAGTTTGTCAATTCGGTCCTGATGCTGGTCATGATGGGTTGGTGCATGGTTCTCGCAGCTTTTTTCGGGGATGCAATGCACGCCGGACTCGAGACCAACTGGGGTGTCATATCACTACCGAGAGAATTTTATATCGCGCTCGGTTCGGCCGTGATGGCGTTGATCACTGTCTTTGGATTCAAGGCACTGGACAAGCAGTCGCTGGTCATGGTGCCAATCATGCTGGGATTCCTGTTTACTATCCTGTATCTGGCTCTGCGCCGAATGAGCCTGTCCGACATCACCAGCCTGGAAACAGCAACCGGCCCCGCTATGGGATTGGGGGCCGCAACGTCGATAGTGGTCGGTTCATTTATCGTAGGCGCAACCATTTTTCCCGATATTTGTCGTTATGTTCGGAATCGCCCGCAGGCAGTCACCGGCTCATTTATTGCCTTTTTACTGGGTTATCCGGTTATCCTGATTTTATCCGCAGTTCCGAGCATTGCGACGGGCGAAGCGGATTTGATGATTGTCGTGACCATGCTTGGGTTCAGTGTGCTCGGTTTCATTTTCCTGGTATTTGCATCACTGACAACCGGCACTTTTCAACTGTACAGCGCGTCACTGGCGTTTGCGGCCCTGGTTAAAACCGACAAATGGAAACTCGTCATTGTGATTGCCGTTATCACTACGGTTGTCGCCATATTTTTCTCAATTGACTATTTTCTGGATTGGTTGACGTTTCTCAGCATACTAATTCCTCCGATCAGCGGAATTTACGTCACGCATCACCTGCTTACGAACCGCAGGGCTGCCGGCCGGCATGCCGCTCCGGATATCTCCTTTCCTGCGTTTGGCGCCTGGATAGCCGGAACCATAGTTGCTTTCATTGCCCATAACGGCTCGTTGCAATTCACGTCGATAGCCGCTATCGACGCAATTCTTGTCGCATCGTTCTGCTATTATTTGCTCCAGACGCTGGCAGTGAAAAATACGAACGAGACATGAAGTCCATAACTGATTGATTGTGAAAATAAAAATAATGTATTTAAGTTGTAACTATTATTATTGAAGTGGAGTTGTCTTATTGCACTGAGTATCTGGTAAATTAACCCTGTTGTGGATTGTGACTACGCAATGTAATCGGGGGTAGAAATGAAAAATATTGATTTTCTGGCAAAGTGGGTTGCCATACAATTATTCCGACGCTTTTCCGGCAACTTCGTACGTGCCCTGTCAATTGCGGCAGCAGGGCTGATTATCGCAACCCCATCGTATGCCCAGGGCGGTGCCTCTCTACTTGAGGAAATTATCGTAACAGCCAGAAAACGGGACGAGTCGGTGCAGAATGTCCCTATTACTATTACGGCGTGGTCCGCCGAGCAAATGGAGGCCGTTGGAATTTCTCATGCCGGCGACATTCCGTTCTATACACCCAATTTCACGTGGAATTCGGAATACGGGAAAACCACGCCGCAGATTTACCTGCGCGGTGTGGGAACAAATAATTTTTCTCCCATTAATACCGGTCCGGTCGCAGTATACCAGGATAATATCTATCACGGTCCAAACGTGGTTCAGGCCTTTGCAGCGTATGATCTTGATCGCGTGGAAGTGCTCAAAGGTCCGCAGGGAACCTTGTACGGTCGAAATTCTACGGCAGGGTTGGTGAATTTTATCTCCAGGAAACCTGAGATCGGCGCCGAAGCAAACGGCTACCTGAGGGCGGAGGTAGGCGAATACGAAACAACCAATTTCCAGGGGGCGGTAGGCATCCCCATTTCCGATACCGTAGCGGGACGCGCGTCTTTTGCGTTCAACAAGAACACCGGATTATGGGACAATTCGAACCCGGATTCCGGCCAGGACAATGCGGGCCAATTCGATGACATATCGGGTCGTGTTCAATTACTGATACAACCGAACGATCGTCTGTCCATACTCCTCAACGGACACTTTACATATGCCGATCCGGATACCGAACCTTTCAAAAACATCGGTGTCGCATGTCCGCCCGGCGTCACGCCGGGCCTGACCTCTGCCGGTTCCAACTGCCCGGATTTCACCGGTTTTACCGATACGGGAGATTTTCACGAGACATTCACCACAAAGGACAAGGAGGAACTGGATGCAATCGGCGGGATTATAGATATCACGTACAACACCGGCGCATTTACTCTGACATCCATAACGGGGTTCGATTTTGTTGAACATATCCGTTTTGATGATGTGGACGGTGCGCCGACCATCAGCCTGGATGACAGCTTCGACGATGATTTCGATTACTGGAGCCAGGAAGTGCGGCTTTCGGGAGAGCATGAAAGGTTTAGCTGGCACGTCGGGGGATACTACTATTTTGAACAGAACAAGGGATATGTCACCGCCAACTTCCAGGATGTGCTCATCGCTTTCGGCGCACCGCCCGGAGGTGTCCTGTATGACCGTGCGATCGAAACAGAGAGCTACGCGGTATTCGGACAAGCGGATTACAAGGTGACGGACCAGCTTCGTATCAGTGCAGGCGTACGCTGGACGTACGAGGAAAAAACGGTTGAAAAATATGACTTTTATTTTTTCGATGATTCCAACCTGAGGGGACATATCAAGAGTGTCGACGCCATCCCGAATCCGGCGCCTGGAAACTGGCTGGTAGATCCGGTACTGGATTACGACGAACCGACCTGGCGCATTTCAGTGGACTATGCGTTTACTGAAGACCTGCTCGGTTATGCGAGTTATTCCCGCGGCATAAAGGGAAGCGAAGTAAACGGGGGCCCAGGGACGCCCAGCGACACCAACCCGATCAATCCTGAAAAACTTGATGCCTGGGAGGTCGGTATCAAGAGTGATTGGGCGGACGGACGCTTGCGCTTGAATGCGGCAGGCTTCTACTATGAATACGAGGACCAGCAGGTAAGTACTTTCATTGTCGATCCAAGCGCGGCCGGCGGGGTTCGCGCCGTACTGGATAATGCAGCAAAATCTGAAATTTACGGTGCAGAGGCCGAAATAACCTTGCGTCCCACGGATTCTTTTACCCTGTATGGCGCAGTGGGATGGACAGATGCTGAATTTGATGAATACGTATCTGCAACCGTATTGGGCGACCTGACCGGTAATCGGCCGGGATTCGTGCCGGAGTTCGAAGCAACCCTGCTGGCGAGGTATGATTTTACCCTGGGGAACGGAGGCATGTTTACTGTACAGGGAGACCTGGTCCACAGGGGTGATATGTTTTTCCAGCCTACCAATGATCCCGTGCTGGCCGAAGACGATTTTACGCTCTTCAACTTTCTTGCCAGGTATTCGTCTCCCAACGATGTGTACTCGGTCGGCCTGCGCGTGAAAAACGCGACGGACAAAAACTATCTTACCTCGGGTTTCGATGTCAGCGGCCTCGGCTTTTATGCGCTCAAGGCCGGTTACCCCCGTGTAATTACCGGAGAATTTCAGTTCAATTTCTAGCCTGGGTGGTGCGCTGGAGCATGCGTTAGCGCGACCTCTGCATCCCGTGATGCAGGATGACGGTTGAGGAGCGGCCTGTTTTCCTTGTCTACAAGTAATACCATTCTCTATGGCTGGTTGGTGCTGGCAGCCGCCATTATCGCCGGAACCGTGACAACGTTGCCCAGCTATGCTCTCCCGTTTATCGTCGGCAGCGTGGCTGACGAATTCTCACTGTCAGCGAAGCAGGCAGGCTGGGTCGGTACGGCGGTTATGGGAGGGTTCGGGGCAGGGACCCTGTTTACGATGTATTGGCAGACGCGCTGGAAATGGCGCCTTACTTGCCTGGTCCACGTCCTGGTTGCGATCGGTTTCTATTTGTTGATGCGTGGCGCCGACAGTATGGATGTTGCGCTGTTTTTTCAGTTTGCCGGAGCAGCAGGACTTGGAGGAATATATGCTCTAGTGTTGACTATTTTATCCCGGCACAGGAATCCCGATCGCATGATCGGGACTTTCATGTTCGTGCAAATAGTCTTTACTTCGGGATATATCCTGTCGTTATCGACCTTGATTTCGCGGTATGGTTCGTATGGGATTTTCGGCAGTTTTGCCCTGATTTCGGTACTCATTATCCCCTGCCTGTTCTGGTTCCCAAGAGGAGATATAACCGAGGATGCAGAGCGTGATCACATCCCGCGTCCCCGATTACGCCTTGGACTCACGTCGATTCTCGCACTCGTATCTTTGCTGTTCTTCGGATTAAACACGGCCGGTATTGCTTCATTCATAGAAAGGATGGGCAAACACGCCGGTTTAAACCTGGCTCAAATCTCAACCTATATTGCACTTGCCAACTTCGTAAGCATACTCGGTCCGATTCTGGCAATGTGGTGGGGAGACCGGTTTAACCGTCTGGTACCACTGTTTCTTGCCGTTTTCTGTAATATCGTCGGCATGGCATTGCTATGGAACGGCGGCGGCATGTGGTTGTTTCCGATCGGCGCATCGCTGTTTTTCATTTCCTGGATGCTGGGCCTTCCTTATTTGTATGCATCCATTGCCGCACTTGACGCATCACGAACCATAATGCCCATCGCAGCGGTTGTCCTGGTTATCGGCAGTTCAATAGCGCCGGCTGTTGCCGGATTATTCGTTACGGAGAACTCACTGAATAGCGTGAATTTGTACGGGATTATCTGCATCCTGACCTGCTATGTGATCATAATTCCGGCGCTCCTGGCCAAGAAACCTGCCCACCCATCCTGAATAATCGCCAAGTACTAAATGAGGTTTCTCAGGTTTTAACTCCTCCCCACCGCTTTACGATCCCGGGTTCGATGTCAAACAGGTCCAGCACCCGGCCGACACTGGCGTTGATGATGTCATCGATGCTCCGGGGCCGGTTGTAAAATGCCGGAATGGGCGGTGCGATGATCGCCCCCAGGACGGACGCTTCGTAGAATAATTTACAGTGGCCCGTGTGCAGCGGGGTCTCGCGGGGCATGATTACCAGGCGCCGGCGTTCCTTGAGCACCACGTCGGCGGCCCGCACCAGCAGGTTTTCCGCATAGGAGTTGGTAATTGCCGACAATGTCCGCATGGAGCAGGGGGCGACGATCATGCCGTCGGTCCTGAAAGACCCGCTGGAAATGCTGGCGGCAACGTCCTTTACGTTATGGACCACGTCGGCTTTTGCTTCAATCTCGGTAACGCTGTGCTCCGTTTCGATACCGATGTTGAGCTTGGCCGCATTGGTCATGACCAGGTGGGTTTCGATATCCGGCAGTTCAGCCAGCACTTCCACCAGGCGAATGCCGTAAGGCAGGCCGCTGGCGCCGGACATACCGATAATAATTCGTTTCATGGCAAAAAACTCATTGATGGTAAAGACTATCCAATGATGACACGCGACGCTGAGATATCCGAGTTAAACAGGTCAAATCTGGTCAGACGCTTTGATGCAAAGGAAATGCCGGCATTGGTTCGGGGCTTGCGAGGCTGGAGAAATTCTGCGCCGCGTGACTTAAGCGGTTCAGCTGCATGGCCAGGGTCTCTGTGTCCAGGTTGACCAGGTAACAGGGCGCGCTTACTACCACGCGTTCGAGAAACGGGTCCACGCTGATACTCAAATGCGCGATAAGGGCATCCCGGTTGGGCATGGAAAGCAGCCTGTGCCAGGCCGCAGTGTCATCAGCGGCCGGCGCGTCCTGCACGTCCACGCTGGCTGTCAGCAGGCCAATCCCGGAGTCAAGCAGGAAACTGATGACAAGCGCATCGCCATCACCTCCGGCCTCGAGTTCTATGTCGTCAAGCGCCGGCATGTCAGGCATGTCGTTGCCGGCGCCGGCCATCACTGCGCGCAACAGCGAAAGCGCGCGCTCATCCCAGTCCACAGGAGAGTTGTCGCCCCGGTACGCGACGGCGGATTGTTCAGCGCCGATAGCTAACAGATTATCGATGCTCTCTTCGCTGAGTTCGCCATCACGCCATAATTCACCCGGCAGGCTGCCGGCGGCCTGCGCCATCCGCTGCGCCAGCAGGAGCACCGAGTCGGCGTTGATAGCGTTCCTGGGCAAACTCGCCGTCAGGAATAATTTACCCTCTTCCTCATCGCCGGTGAAACCCAGCCCAGCGAACGCCGGCAGCAATACGGGCAATTCCAGACAATAGCGCATCACTTCAGGCCGCGTCAGCTTGCTTAACGCGCATAATTCCACGTTCGTCACCAGTAATTCGCACTGCGTCAACCATTGCATCACGACCGCGCGCCTCCCGTCGTTATGGCCTGCGACAGTCACGCCGTCAGGCGAAAAAGTAAACGCCTGCCCGCCGTAGCGTTCCCCTGATTGCGCCAGCGCAGCTTCGACATGCAAGGGGACAATAACGGACACTCGAATTCCCCGGTTACAGGCTTATACCTTCAGCGCGCCTGCTTCCGGGACACCGGCAGGCGCGTCACCGGCGTCCTCCGGGGCGGTTGCCTGTTTGATAAATTCATTCGATTGCTCCATAAAACGGCCGATATGCCCGATCAGCGCTTCGGAGTCAAACCCCTCATCAAGCGGCAGGCACAGGTTGAATGTCAGCGCCTTTGTTTCATTATCCTCACCATCCGCGATCATGGCAAACGGCGTCCCCGGGACGGAGCGCGCGTCATTATGTTGCAAGGCATGGCGATACACCTGCTTGTCACCGGCGTCAAGCGTGTCCAGGCACTGCGAGATGACCAGTTCATTGCCGGCGCGGCGATAGCCCAGGTAGATAATGTCCGCTTCTTGCTCATTGCCCTCAAGGGCATCAAAAACCAGCGTTACCAGGCCCGACCGGTGTTCTTCAAGCAGGTACGGATATTCATCCAGCCCCAGGGACTTCGCCGTGTCATGGATCAATTGCTGGTATGCGTGATAACTCATCGCCTGCCGCCTCCCCGGTAGTGAATCGTACGCTCCGGCAAATTGTACCACCAGACAGCAAGATTACAAACCGGGGTTCGGGGACAGGTTTAAACCGGTCCCCGGGTTATGTTTTTCTTTGTGTCTGCTGCGGCTTACACCAGGGTAAACAGCTCTGCAATCGATTCAACGATCACGATAATTTCCTTGTCCAGGTGTTCGATGAACAGCCGCCAGCACAGCAACAGGAACAGGACGGCAACCACGCATTTTACCGGCATGGCCAGGAAAAAAACATCCAGTTGCGGCGCGAACCTGCCGATCAGTCCCATGCTGAATTCGGTCAGGAACAGGATGATCATGATCGGGGATGCCAGCAGCAGGCACAGCTGCAGGCTGTAGAGCAGGTTTTTTACCAGGAAATCGACCAGTTCCCTGCTGAACGTGGGGTAGAAGCTGGTCACCGGCCACACGTTGAAACTCTGGTAGATCATGCTCAGGTACAGGTAGAATCCGCCGCCTATGAAAAACAGGAAAATACAGCTTTGCAGCATCAGGGTGCCCAACGGCGAACTTTGCTCGCCAACCAGCGGGTCCATGGAACTGGCGGCGGTGGCGCCGCGCTGGTTGTCTATCAGCGCGCCGATCATCTGAAACCCCCAGAAGATCGTCAGGATGACAACCCCCATCAGCAGTCCCAGCACGAGTTCCTTCACAAGCAGCGCCAGCAGCCCGCCCATGGAGGTCTGGGGGACCAGTTGCGCGCTGACCAGGGGGTAGATGAACAACCCCATGACCAGGATGATGGCGCTGCGGTTGCGCATGCCGCCGATGACCGATTCGCTGAAGAAGGGCACGAGAAACAGGGCGCCGCCCAGGCGCGGCAGGCACAGCAGCATGACCATCATGAAGTCAAACAAGGATTCAGACGTGAAATCCATATAAGGTGTCCCTTCAGGACGGTTTTTTTACTGGATTCTGGGGCCCGCTCAACTCCATACGGGGACAGGCCTGCGCGGGAATGACAGTAAGGCGTTTGACCACACTTCGAGTCACACCCACTCATATCTTTTGTGTGTGCAATGTGCGACCTGACCCCATTCACTCACCGATCAGTTCGAAGGCATGGATGGTGAACTGGGCGATGTCTTCACCGATCCACAGGCCGGTAATCGCCAGGCCGATGACCACGGCCACCAGTTTGAACAGGAACGTAACCGTCTGTTCCTGGAGTTGCGTCAGCGCCAGCACCAGGCTGACCAGTATCCCCACCAGCGCGGTAATCACGATGGGCGGCAGGGAGATGATAAGAATGAGTTGCAGGGCCTCCTCGATGAGGTTGATGATCGTTGTTTTGTCCATGCCCGTCAGCTATAGGTCAGGGCCAGGTTGGTCAGCAGCAGCGTCCAGCCATCGACAAAGACAAACAGCAGCAACTTGAAGGGCAGGGAAATGGTCATGGGCGACATCATCATCATGCCCATGGCAAGCAGTATATTGGAAACGACCAGGTCCACCACCAGGAACGGCACGTAGATGATAAAGCCGATTTCAAACGCTTCCTGCAATTCCGTCAAGGTGAAAGCGGGCAGCAGGATGAACATGCTACGGTCATTAATCGACTCGTACATGCTCTCGGGCCACAGGTTGAAGGCCATGGATTTGAACAGGTCGAGCATGTCCTGGCTGGTATTGCGTTGCAAAAACCTGCGATAAGGTTCGGAGCCTTCATCCAGCATGAACCCGATAAACTGCATATCGGTAAAGTCGGCCCGCCCCTTGGCCAACTCATAAGTTTCGGCCAGCACCGGCGCCATGATGTACGCCGCGATGATCAGCGCCAGCCCGTTGACGACAATGGCAGGAGGAATCTGCTGGATGCCAATCGCATTCTTGAGCAGGTTGAACACGACCACAAATTTCAGGAAAGCCGTGCCGATGCTCACCAGTATCGGCAGCAGCGATACCAGCGCCAGCGTGACGATGATGGTAAACGGGTTGGCGGTAAAATCAGGCACATTCAATGCTGACAACGCGGATGGCAAGGCGGTCCTCGATCCTGACCGGTTCGCCTTGCGCCAGGCGCTTGCCGTTGACGTTGATATCGACACACTCGGAAGTTTGTCTGGGAAGCTCGAAGACGTAGCCTGCGCCGATGTTTTCCATTTCGGCCAGGGTGCGGGTCAGCGTGCCCAGCGAGAAATGCAGCACAACTTCAATCCCGTTGGGGTCGATACGCGCCTGTTGCGTTTCACTGGAATCCGCTTCCGGGGCATTCCTCTTGTCTTGCCCGTCCGTAGCGCCGGCGTTTGCGTCAACCCCGGTTTGCCCGGCAGGCGGAGTATCTGTGTCTGTCATAAAATCAGTCCTCAAAAGTTGCTTTACTCGTAACAGGCGCTGCTCCACGCCGGCCAGGAACAGCGCCTTGCCCTGTAAACACAGGCTGGCCGTCGCCGGCGAAAACTCGCCTGCCTCCAATAATATCAGGTCGTTCCGTTGCAATTGCCGCAGCTCGGGCAAGGGCGCCCGGGTCTGCCCGATGACGATATCCAGGGGCAGGGGGATAGCGGCGCCGGCAGTTATCGTCCTGTGCGACGTCCGCTTGAACAAGGCAGACAACGGCTGCCCCTGCCCGGCCCCGGCGACTTCAACCAGCCCCGGCTGGTAGTCGGCGCCCGGAGACTCGCTCAGCGCAAAGGCGGCTGTATTACGGTAATCGGGCTCGCCATCCAGCAAATCGATGGCCGTCACCCGGACCGGGATACGCCAGTGCTGTTCGACCCAGTTCAACGTTCCCTGGTTATAGACCTGAAAACAGGCGCATCGTAGCAGCGGATCCAGTTCCCAGAACCGGGCCGGCTCAATGCCTTGCAGCAGCGCCTCAAACAAGCCCTGTTGCAGGTACAGCTTGATCGTATAACCGGTGGCTGGCAGCAGGCTGAGACAAATCCATTGCGTCTGCGCGCCGCCTTGCGGCCCGATAATTTCACTGGCGGGGCGCCAGCGGATCTTCCAGTTATCCCCGGCGCCGGCGAGATGGTATTCAGCGGCGCTCAATCCAAGGCGGTGCAGGACAGTTAATTCCTTGAAATCAAAGGCGCTGACAGGGTTCGCCATTACACGTCATCGTCCTGGACGTACATGCCCCTGGAGCGGCGGTCGTGCCGGTCCCGGGGGTCCGTGTCAGGATTTTCAGCATTGACATCAACCCGCACCGGGCCGTCAAGCGCCGCTTGCAGCGAAGCAGCAATGGCGTCCCTGCTGTTGCTCAGCAGCACGTTGTCGGTATGGGACCGGGTCTCAAAGACGACCACCAACTCACCTTTCTGGCGCGCAATGACCACTTCGGTATCATTTAATACCGTATCCTTGACCTGGATGCGAACTTCCCTGTCCTGCCCATGCTCAGCGGCAGACACCAGGATGCGTTGCGCGACGTCCGCGACCAGCTCGGAGGAAATCGCCGCCGGCGCGCTGGCCTCCACGCGTTGCGCAGGGTCGGCCATGCGCGCCTGCGTCACCTGCGTCGCCAGCAGCTGTTGCAGGTCTTGCTGCGTTTCGACGCCTGCCTCGGCGCGGGTCTCGTCCGTGGTTTCCAGACCCGTAGTGTCTTTTTTGTCAGCTACGGTAGTGGTCATCTCACTCCCGCCTTCCTGCGCTTTGCCAGGTTCGCCCTGGAATGCAGCGGCGCGTGCGGCGGTGTCACTCCCGCTTTCCTGCACTTTGCCGGGTTCGCCCTGGAATGGGGCGGTGCGTGCGGCTGTATCGCTACCGCTTTCCCGCGCCCTGTCGGCGTCGCCCTGGAATGGGGCGGTGCGTGCGGCTGTATCACTTCCGCTTTCCCGCTCCCTATCGGCGTCGCCCTGGAATGGGGCGGCGCGTTCAGCGGATGTTTCGCCTCGCCGCGTTGTACCGGCAGGTTCTTTTGCAGTGTCGGACATGGCCTGCTTGAACAGGTCGGCGTCTTCCTGCAGGGCCGTATCGCTGCGTTCCGTCCGCCCGGCAGTGGCGCCCTCAGCAGGCGCAGGGGGGCGGTTAACGCCGACGGTGGCTGTTGGAGAAGCAGGGACTTTCATAACAGGCATAGGTAAATTCAACTCAAATATTACAATTCTATTATTCTTGAAAGCATTTCGCTGTGAGTATTTCGGTAAGTCTGTGAGAAAAACTCACATAACAGACCCTTGCAGTTGGGGGTCGTTCAGGTTATTGCGGCAGAATCCCCAACCCGTAAAATTCCACTTGAAAGAATCAGCAAGCCAATCTATATTGTCGGATAATTGTTTCAACCAAACCGGCGTCGCATGAGTTCATCATGCTCGGAACTGGGTTCAACCAGACTGAGCGGGCCCAGGGACGGATAAAGCCGCTCAGTGCAATAGCGATTCTCTCATTTCGGGCCACGTCGGTAGTCCGGTTTTTGGTTTCAGGGTAAGCGTCCATGGAGAATTCGAGCAAAGCGCAGGCTCAGCAGGGGAGCGCCTCCCGGTTGAGTCTGGAGTATAAACTTTATTACTGGTTATGCCTGCTCCTTGTCCTGCTGACTGTTTTTTCAACCGGAATCACCCTGTACAGGTCTCTCTACGACGTTGTTGATAATGTATACCACTATTCCAACCAGTTGCTGGAACGGGCCGACGGGATACTCGTCACCGAGCTCCATGAACTCGAAGAATTTGCCGCGCTCAGCGTTGATGACCTGCGCGACCATCACGCCGGCGGAAGACCCTACGATGAATTCCAGGTTGCCAACTATCACCGGGATGGGCTGGAGTTCCTCGTTTTATCCCCACAACCGCAGGTCAGCCGGACGCTCCGCTACACCAGCCACGTGCTGGATGATGAAATTATCACTGTGACCGAACAACTGCCGCCGGCAAGCCCGCTGGCGCAGGCGATAAAGCATCAAGTCACCGTCAACGGCGCCACTTCCCGCTGGGGCAAACCGTTTCACCTGGCGCAGGGAGACTGGTTGTTGCCCTATTATCTCAGCCTCTCAGCGGACCGGCTGTTCGTTCTCATCGTGCCGCTGGAGGTGCTGTACAGCCACCTGAATGAACTTGATTTCATTAAGGAAATTTCCACCTTCCTGGTGCTGGCGCAGCAGGGCGGCGGGGCGCAGCGGACGCTCGTCGGCATATCTTCGCAGCCGCCCGCCCCGGGTTATCTGGACTTCGTCGATGTCAGTGAGGTTATCCACAGGCGGCCGTCGGCCTGGTCTGTGCTGGTGTCGGGCGCAAGCGACATTGTCCTGTACCACCCCGATGCCCTGCTGTCCGACCTCTATCTCGGCCTGTCACATGACATCGCCGAAGTGTATGAACGCCTGCAATACCACCTGCTGCAGACGTTTTTGTTGACGCTCGCCGGCGTGGGGATGTTCTTCATATTGATCAGGCGCGTGTTCAAATCCTTTTCTCGCTCCCTGGACGAGCTCCAGGAGCAGCTGACTGTCACCAGCGAAGATGACCACCTGGAATTCAGGCTGCCGGAAAACCAGCGTTACCGGGAGTTTGCCCAGATCGCGCATGCGATCAATCACATGTTCAAACGCTTGCAAGGCGATGTGACCGACCTGCAACAGGAGACCAGGAAGTCCGCGGCGCTGGCCAACGAGCTGGCTATCGCCGGGAGCATCCAGCAGAATCTGTTGCCGGATGATGCCGGCCTCGACAGGATCAACAGCGAGCGCCGCGTTGACATCGGCGCGCTGCTGACGCCGGCAACCACCGTCGCCGGCGATTTTTACTATGTGATACCCCGGGTCGACGGGAAACTGCTGCTTGCCGTCGGCGACGTGTCGGGCAAGGGGGTTGCCGCCGCCCTGGTGGCCAGCGATTGTGTAAACCTGATCGAGTTCTACGGCGAGGGTTTGTCCCCGGAGATATTGCTGGAAAAAGTAAACAGTATTCTGTACCGGAAATTTGCCGACCAGTCGATGTTTGTTACCTTGTTCTGCGCCCTGCTGGACCCGGAGTCCGGAGAGCTGGTACACAGCAGCGCCGGTCATGAACCCCCGTTATTGTGCCGGGTCGGGGACAACCGGATCACCCGCCTTGCCGTTGAACCGGGCATGGCCCTGGGTTTTCTGGCCGACACCGTCTATCATTCCCAAACCACCAGGCTGGAACAGGACCAGGTGTTGTTGCTGTACACCGACGGACTGGACGGCGGCGTCGAGTTGCAGAACAATTCCCTCGAACTGCCCCTGCCCCTGGGCGTTGAGACATTGCATAACAGGATGCTGGAGAATGTCGATTTGCAGACCCGGCTGCACTGCATCAACCAAGCAGCCATCCGCAAGCAGGGGGGGCAACTCTACGATGATATCACCTTGCTGGGGATCGCCCTGGAAACAAGTGGTTACCGGTCTTTTCACGTTCCGCCGGAACGGGGCCAGGCCGGCGTGGCAATCAGCAGGCTGCGCGCCCTGCTCGCCGACCCGCAGGGCGCGTCCGCCTGCAGCGACACCCTCAGCATTGTGCTGGATGAATGGGTGAGTAACCTGGTAAAGTACGCTGAAGTTGACAGCCACATTGTTGTTTGTGTGCGTTGTTCCGGGGAAGGAGTCGATTTGGAAATCATTGCCAGTTGCAACAGCCCGTTCAATCCGCTGGAGGCGCCGGAAGTCGATATCGACGAATACATGGAGGCCGGCGCCATCGGCAAGCTGGGCATCCACATGATGCGCAACCTGACTGATGAGCTGAGCTATGACTCGGATGGAACCTGGACCAGGCTCAAGGCGCGGGTGAATTATGCGCTATAACCTCGACTACATTACCGACGCCATGGGCAGGCTCACGCAGGAGATACAGTTGTTCAAACTGCGCGGCAGCGTGTTGAAGGTCACGGGCACCCTGATCCGGGCCAGTGTGCCCAGCGCCCGCATCGGCGAGCTGTGCGAGCTGCAAAATCCCGGCTCGGAAGAGACGGTGATGGCGGAGACCGTGGGTTTTGACGGGCGCGAGGCGATACTCAGTCCCATCGGCAAAATGACCGGCATTTCCAACGCCACGCAAATCACGCTCACGGGCGAGGTGCAGAGCGTCGCGGTCGGCCCGCAACTGCTCGGCAAGGTGCTTAACGGGCTGGGCGTGCCCATCGGCGAACCTCCCATCAAGACCAGGACCTATTACCCGGTGCTGGCGGAGCCGCCGGACCCGATGACGCGCAAGGTGATTGCGCAGCCGGTCACTACCGGGCTGCGCGCCCTGGACAGCGCCATCACCCTGGGCGAGGGCCAGCGCATGGGTATCTTTGCCGCCGCCGGCGTCGGCAAGAGCACCTTGTTGTCCATGCTGCTGCGGCAGACCAGCGTGGACGTGGTGGTGATGGCGCTCATCGGCGAGCGCGGGCGGGAGGTGCGCGAATTTATCGAGCACGACATCGGCGAGGAGGGGCTGAAGCGTTCGGTGCTGGTTGTCGCCACGTCCGACAAAAATTCCCTGGAACGGCAGAAGGCGGCTTACGTGGCCACCGCGGTTGCCGAATATTTTCGCGACCAGGGCAGGAGCGTGCTGCTGCTGATGGATTCGGTGACCCGGTTTGCCCGCGCCCAGCGTGAAATCGGGCTGGCCCTGGGCGAGCCGCCGGCGCGGCGCGGCTTTCCGCCTTCGGTATTCAGCGAACTGCCGAAACTGCTGGAACGCGCCGGCAATTCGGACAAGGGCTCCATCACCGCGTTATATACGGTGCTGGTTGAGGGCGATGATATGACCGAACCGGTCGCGGATGAGACCCGTTCAATACTGGACGGCCACATCATCCTTTCGCGCCAGATGGCCGAGGCCGGGCATTACCCGGCGATTGACGTCACCGCCAGCGTGAGCCGGGTCATGACGGCGATTACCGACAAGGAGCACCAGCGCCTGAACCAGCGCATGCGCGAGTTGCTGGCCAAGCGCAAGGAAATTGACCTGCTGGTCAAGGTGGGCGAATACAAACCCGGCGCGGACGCCCTGGCGGACGAGGCTATCGCCAAGTACGACCGGATCAATGAATTCCTGCGCCAGGGCCACGGCGAAACGGATTCCATACCGAACGTGCTCGAGCGCTTGCGCGCCGTCATTGACGGGTGAGGACGCTAGTACCAGGCGGGCGCCGTGTTCAAACAGATTTTCACCATCAAAAAGCGCCGCGAGGATAACGCCGTGAAGGCGGAACGCATCTCCCGGCTTAACCTTGAACAGGCGGTGGCCGCAGTGCAGGCCGAGGTTCAGCGTAAATCAGACTATGAGCAATGGGCTGTCACCGAGAGAGCGCGCTTGTTTGAGCAACTGCAACAACACGAGGCGATAAAATACAACGACCTGATGCAATGGAACGCCCAGGTCGCCGACATCAAACAGGGCCGGATCGATATTGAAGAGCGGATCGTCGCGCTGGAGCATGAACGCGAGCAGAAGAAGGCGGCGCACGAACAGGCGGCGCTGCAACGGCAGGCCGCCGAACGGGAGGCCATCCGGTTTGAAGAACTGGTCAGGGAAGAAGAACGCGAAGAACGAATGGAACAGGAGCGTTACGAAGAACGCGAAATGGAAGATTTCCGCCCCCCGGCGGAGTTGGCCTGACCTGGAAAGAGCGCCGGGAAGGTATGGGTGAGAATCGGGGCCAGGCGCAGCAGCTGCGCGCCGCGGCGCAATAACGATTACTTGCGGAGAAGATTGTGATGCAGGTAATCGGATACCACCTTCCGGGCCGATGATTTCACCTCATTGTACTTGAATAACCCGTCATGCCGTTGAATTGCTTCCTCTATCGTAGAGAACAGTTCTTCCGTAGGAACGGTTTCCAGGTGCGACGTGGGGAACCCGGCTTTCTTAAACTGGTCCACTCCTTCTTGGTACCACTTATCGACCCGTTTTTGCACAACCCAGTGCGCGGTTTTTTCGTTAGTCAACCTGACGAGTTGATCCTGGCTGGATACCTTTCCGGCCGCGATCAACTGCTGCATTTGCTCGCGCACTTCGGGGTGCACGCCTTTCAACTGCCGCGCCAGCGCCTTTGCGGCAGTCCTGTCCACAGTCCGGTCAAGGGGCGCCTCGCGGACCGGCGGGGCCACTTCTTCATACACCGCCCCGGGTTCCGTATACAACGCCTCGCCTTGCTGCATATCCTCGTATACGTCCCCGCTCATGTCCTCGTAGGTTTCCTGCGCGCCGCTCATGTCTTCGTACAGGTCCGCGTCCTGCCTTGCTGAGGCGCGCACATAATCGTACTCACCGTCGTCCCGGTCCACCGAGCCGCTCATGTCCTCGTACAGGTCCGCGTCCTGCCCCGCCGGGGCGCTCATCTCCACGTACACGTCCGCGTCCTGGCCTGCTGAAGTGCGTGCGTAGGAATATGCGCCTTCGTCATCGCCCTGGACCTGTGCGCCGCTCATGTCCTCGTAGGTCTCCTGCTCGCCGCTCATGTCTTCGTACAGGTCCGCGTCCTGCCTTGCCGGGGCGCGCACGTCATCGTATTCGCCATCGCCCCGGTCCACCGGACCGCTCATGTCCTCGTACAGGTCCGCGTCCTGCCCCGCCGGGGCGCGCATCTCCATGTACACGTCCGCGTCCTGGCCTGCTGAAGAGCGTGCGTAGGAATATGCGCCTTCGTCATCGCTTTCGCCCTGGACCTGCGCGCCGCTCATATCCTCGTATATCTCCTGTGCGCCGCTCATGTCCTCGTATGTTTCCTCCGCTCCTGCCGGGGTGTCTGAGTCCAGAAACCGCGCAAGCGCGTTCTGCGCCGTCTCCTGGCGGCGCGTCCGGTCAAAAGGCAGGTCGCGCAGGGGTTCACCGGCCGACTGACTGAATTGAACCATGCGCCCGGGCAAGTCCGGATGCGACAGTCGAGCAGCGCTGCTTCCCGTATTTTGTGTTTCCGGCTGCCTGCTTCTCCCTGCTTCAGTAAGGTTTGGAAGTGAAGTGGCGCCTGACAGAGTTCCGCTGGTTACCGGCATCGTAGTTCCCCCATAGTTTACCTGCCGGACGGCGCGCCCTGCAGGTAGTTGCGTATTATCGCGCGCGCCCCCGATTTAACGTCGTCGTAGCCGTACAGTCCCTCTTGGTTTTCAATGGAGTCCATGATCATCCCGACCAGGTCTTCAGGGACGGTTCCCTGCCGGGGCGCAGCGAGGCCGGCGCGATCCAGCCCCTCCGCGTACCACTGGCCGATGCGGTTGTTCTGCACCCAGGCCGCGGTTTTCTCGTTGGCCAGCCTGGTGAGCTGGCCGCGCCCGGACACTGTTCCGCCGGCAATCAGCTGTTTCATTTCCGCCTGCACCTCGGCGCGCACGCCTTTCAGCTCCTGCGGCAACAAGGTGTCGCCGGCCACCGCGCCGTACAGGTGGGCGCGCACCGTCTCCCGGGCCGCCGACTTGATATCGTCATAGGCGAACACGCCGTCATGACCTTGAATGAGTTCCTCTATCTTCTCGAACAGCTCATCCGGCGGAGCAGTTTCCAGCTTCGCAACGGGCGCCCCGGCTTTCCGGGCCTCGGCCAGTCCTTCCCGGTACCACTGTTCGCCCCGGTTGTTCACAACCCAGTCCGCCGTCTTTTCGTTAATCAAGCGGGTGAGTTCATCCCGGCCCTGCACCTTCCCGTCCGCAATCTCCTGCTGCACCTGCTTGCGAACTTCGCCGCGCACGCCTGTCACTTGCCGCAACAGCGCCTTCACCTCGGCCTTGTCCCCGCTACCGGCCGCCTCCCGGCGCCCGGCTTCCGCCGGTATTTCGGGCAGGGGCGAACCGGGTTCCCGCGTGCCCGGCAGGACACTCGCATAGACCTGCTCCGACTCGCCGCGCGCGGGTCCAGCTTTGGCTGTCTCCTGCTGTGCGGCTTCCGGCGGCAGTTCGGGCAGGGGCGAATCGGGTTCCCTCGTCACGGCAAGGGTATCGTCATATACCTCATCCACCCGGGGCTGCACGTCTTCATATACCGCCTCCGTTTGCGCCTGCACGTCTTCATATACCGTCTCCGTTTGGGGTTGCATGTCTTCGTACACCTCATCCGCTGCGGACGTGGCGTTTCCATACAAGGGTTCCGGCGTTGTGTCCTGTCCCGTTACGTTCTCATACACTTGCGCGCCCGGCTGCGGCGCGTTTTCGTAATGCCGCTCCGCCTCCCGGTCCTGCCGCGCAACTTCCGCATTCGCCCCCTGCTCCAGCGCCACCTTCTCGAACACCGAGCGAAACTGTCCGGGCATTTTTTTCACCAGGCCTGCGTCTTCCTGCAACACATTCTCATGCTGTTCCCGGCCAGCCTCCTGCAGGCTGCCGTGTTCCGCTCCCGGCGCAGCGCTTGCGGGCGTCTTCGTCCCCCGGTAAACATCCCCCAGGGTCTCGCGCGGAGCCAGGGCGTCCAGCGCGGCAGACAGATCAACCTGCGCCAGCAAATTGAGAACCTCCCTGCCGGTAAGTACGGACGCGTCGGGGCGGTCTTGAATGATGTCGGCGACGGAGTGTGAGCCAGGTGAGTCAAGCAACCGCAGCAATGCGTTTACCGCCGCTTCCTGGCGCCGCGCCCGAACCGGGTCGGGACGCACTAAATGGAGTTTTTCTCCGATGGAGCGAAAAAATTGAGCGACGCGGTCCTGCCATTTCGGATGCGTCAGCCGTTCATTTTCCTTTCCTTCATTGCGCAGTTCCAACGGCTTTTCGCCGGCCAGTTCGGCGGCGCGCTGAAAAGAAGCCAGGCTCTGTCGCGTTGTGATATTGGTCGCCATTATCGTTCTTCCAATAATGGTAATCGGGCCGCGGCCGGGCCGGATATTATACCGGCGGCTGCGAAGGGCGCCCGGTCAAACCCTGCCGTGGCGCTCCCAATCACCCTGGGTTTCATCGCGGTCCGTTTCAAGCGCAACAAACGCAACCATTGAGGCCACCGAGTCGGTCCATTTCTCCGCCGCGTCAACGAATTCCTTTACCAGCTTGTCGAAGCGCACTCCATCCAGGGATTGCAGGGGCACGCGGCGCAGCAGCACAACCTTCCCCTCGGTGTTCATGGCAAGGTGGGCCCCGTGCAGTCCGTCCTGCTCGAAATTGGCCTGGGCGATCATCAAGGCGATGACGGCCAGGCGCTGTTCGTCTTCCACGGAAAACAGCCAGGACGCAAAACACACGTCACCGGCCGCCTCGTCCAGGGCTACCTGTATGTTGAGCTTGTCGTCAAACAGCAGGTTTGCCGGCTGTTGCGCCAGTAATGGCTGCGCGGCCAGGCCGACAGATTCGGCATAACCGGCCAGCAGGTTTTCAAATACATTCCGCATGGTCGTTGTTACTCATAGTGTTGTATCGTCCTGTGTGACAAGTGGGTTAAACGGCCGTCTCCCGGCCTGTTATCGGCTGCGGTTCGCGCGGCCCTTCAGTCCCTTGCCCAGGGCCGCTGTCCTTGCCGGCTGTTGCCTGCCGCCCGTCCTGCGCTGCTTGCGCGGTCCCGGCCGCGGCGGACTCCGCGGCAGCCGCCGGTATTTCCCGCTCCTCTGCGAACACCTGGTTACGCGCCAGTTCACGCTCCAGCAACTGTGCTTCGGTCCAACCTTGAAATTCTTCCGCCCCCGGTTCCCTGTTTGCCTCGTCCAGCCGCCGGTTCAACTCCTGTTCCATGGTCGGGTCGCCTCCCCTCTCGAAGTCACTGACCCGCTTTTGCAGCGCCGTCAGTTCGCCCTTGCCCGCAGCAAACGGCGCCTGCGGCTCGGGATGGGTCGGACAGGCGCGATAGTAGAGTGCGGCCAACTGCTCCGCCAGTTCCAGCCCTTGCCCCACCCAGGCGCGCACCTGCGGCTCCAGCTGCGCGTGCTCGCCGGTCAAGGCAGCATGATACGGGTTGCTCTCGCCCCTGCTCCCGTACTGCATAAATCCGGCCGGGACTGCCGCGCTGAAATGCGCATCGCCCACGCGGCGCGCCAGCTTCGAGATCTGCTCCACCTGCGGCCCCCAGGCCTTCACTATATCCCTCGGCGGCCTGTGGCTCCCCAGCGTATCCAGTGAGTTCAGCGCCCGCCCCAGCCCCTCCCTGTTAGCGAGAAACATGCTTTGGACCTGTTCAAGACTGTGTTGTTGCCCTGCCGCCTGCTCCGCAAAGTTGCGCTTCCCGGCGCTGATGGCCTCGGCGCACATTGCTACCGTTTCCGGATCAAGCCTCACTTGCTGCTCCCCGGCGCCGGCTGCCGGCGCAGCCTGCGGCCCGCCCGCCGCCGGCGCCCCCGCAACCCCGCCGCCCGCGTCCCGGTTACCGCGTTGCGTAACGCGCGCCACCAGGTTGCCGATGCCTTCCCGGATATATTGCGCCAGGCGCCGCAACCGCGAGGCGAGTTGCAGGCCGGGCCGGCGCAGCTCGCCGGGCTGGTTGACGGCCTCGCCGTCCGCCGCCGCCACCGTCCGGGCCGGGCTGTCCGAAGGCGCAGGGCCGGCGCCGGCAAGCGCCGGCGCAACCGGACTTTGCGCGCCGCCTGCGCGCACCTGACGGCCGTCATGGGTCGCGCCGGCCGGCGCGGTGGATACCCGGGAATCCGGCTGGCTGTCACGCGCGACCGGCGGGGTAACAACTGTGGGTGCAGGGTTGCTTACTGAGGGCATTCTTCATTCACCTCCAGTGCTTCAATGTAATGCAGCACAATTAATTGTTACTATTGTCTTCCTCATTACTCAGGCTGAGCCTGCCCTGTCGCGCCGCCGGGACGCTTGACGCTCTCCCGGCCCGAGACGGAACATGTTCAGTACGGATGTATAATTTTAATTCAAATGTATTGCTGACGAGAAACGTTTAATTGTGAGTTTTTCAGGAGGTCTGTGAGAATAACTCACACGATAGCCCGCTATAGCTGAGGCCCGTGCAGATTATTTAAGGCAGAACCCGGGCTGTATCATACCGCCGCTTGCGCCGGGCAGCGATTATCGTAAAGTATGCTCTTGCCCTGTGCCGGCAGTCGTTGCAGTGTAGTCCGGCATAATCAATCGGCCAGCGCAGCCTGTAACGAGGCATCCAGTTTAACCACGCCGTCTATCCTTGCCGGCTCGTCGTTCTTAGGGACGATGACGCGCATGGCGCCGGACAGCGAGGTGGCGTCGCCATCGAGGGTCTCGAGCGGCACATCCGTGTTTCGCATCGTGCTGGTCTTTAAAACATAGCGGACATCGACGATCACGTTGTCGGCAGTTTGTGAAAACGTGAACGACATCTCCGGCGGGCTGCCGGTAAAAGGCTTCCAGTCTTCACCGCCCAGCTGTTCCGCGACGGCGGACGGCAGGACATGGCGTTGTTCCGTCGTCCTGGTCTCCGGTTGCGCAATCATGCCGGCAAACTGGTTGAAGCTGTTTTGCGACAACAGGTAACTGAGCTTGTAAAGCAATTGGGGATTGTCGCCGACCTGCTGTTTCAGTTTGTCAAACACTTTGCCGACACTCTCCTCGGCCCGTTGCTCCCCTTTAAGACTCGCAAGTTCCCGGATTTCGCCTTCGCCCAGCAGCGGCCGGGTCGTTCCCCGGGCGTCGGTAACGTTGATATATCCCGCCTTCAGGTTGCGCGGGATATCCTTGTAACACATGCTGGTTACCCGGGCGCCGTCCGGCAGGGTTTTGGGCAACTGGTCATTCAGCGCCCCCCCGGCCAGCGCCGCTTCCCTGGAGAAGTTGCCGGCGCTTAATTCCCGGGCAACTTCGTTGACCCTGGCGTATTCGGCGTTGACGTCCGCCTGCTCCCGGGGCGCCAGGGTAAGCGCATAGGAGGAAGTCAGCCTGGGCGCGATCTCCCTGATATCCCGGGTGAAGACCCGAAGTTCCCGCTGCACCGGGCTTTCCCGGCGCGCCGGGGCAGCGGGAGCAAAGCCCTGGTTTTTCATGTTTTCCTGGTGTCTGGCTATGGGGTTGTAATCAACGCGGCCCTGGGTGATAAGCTCTCCGCCGGCGCTCGCCACTTTCCGCTGCATGGCGCGCGGGTCTGTATCGATGTACTCAGGAGTATCACTGCCGGCAGTGACGATTTCCAGATTGTACTTTTCCGCGCCTGCTTTGGGGAGTTCATAGCCGCGCCGGTTGAATTCGCCGCGCGCGGCCTGCGCCGCGCTGTCGAGATGTTGGGCGGCCTTGAGCATGAGTTTTTTGGCGGCAGGGTCGGTTTCCTGGGCGGCCTGTTGCCGCAGTCCGTGGACTACCTGGCGCATTTTAGGATTGCTGACGCGTTTGTTGAGCCGGTAGAGCTGGGTGTTCGACAATTTTCCGACCTGGCTGGCAAGCTGCGCACCTGTCCCAGGCCCCTGCTCACCCTGCATCACAACCTGGTCGGAGCTTTTGCCGAGCGTGGAGATGAGTGATTTTGATATCTGGCCGGCCGAGGCGCCGGGTTTACTGAGATTCTGCAACAGGCGCGCCGCGTTATACGAACTGGTTCCGGGCTCGAGCCCGCGGGTGATTTTAGCCGGCGCCATGAAGAAGGCGATGCGTCCGATGGCGCTGCGCACCTTGAGGCTGAACAGTGACCGGCGCGGCGCGGCGCTTTGTTGCAGTCCCGGTTGATCAGCGCGGCTGCCCCCGCTGGTCTCCTGCAGGGCCGCGCCCCCCGTGCGAGCGGGCGCAACAACTGGTGAAATGTTGCCTGGGGCCATGACCAAGTCTCCCCCGATTAATATCGAATAAAAAAAGCAGTAAAAATTACTGTTCGCCCAGACTGTAAGCATACCGCAAAGGCGCCGCTTCAACCACAGCCGGATGCCCCCCGGCCACGCTCCCGGCGTGAACCGTCACCGACATGGAATATTCATAAAAAGAGCCCTCTTTAAGGTGAATATGTGTTTTGCCGTCCGACCCGACGACCGTCTTCATGTCTTTACGCGCCTCAATATCAATCCGCACGTCCCCGTTATCAAGACGTTCAATCTTAATCCGCTTGGAATCATCCCCCTGTCCGACCGGAATCACCCCGTGGTCATGCAGCAACCCCAGCGTTATCTTGCTCTCCCCGTCAAAAAACAACCCCTGGTGCGCAACCTGGGACACGGCCAGCGCCATCTTCTCGTCGGCCTGCCCGTTTTCATCCGTTGCCAGGTCCCGCAACGCCTGCACGGAACGCGCCGTATCATAATCCATATCTTTACCGCCAATAACGTAATCGGTACGGGGAAAATCCTTCAGCGCCTGCTCGGCCAGCCCGGTCTCTTTATCGGACACATACTCGAACATGTCCCCGATACTGGTTACGTCAACGGAAACCGTTCCTTTCTGCTCCAGGGAAAGCCTTCCCCTTGCCTCCTCAACCTGTTCCGGCGCTGTTGCCTCCCTGCTCGCAGCGACCCTGGACTCCCCGGCTTCCCCGCGCCGCACAGATCGGGAGAACAGGCTTTTAAAATTCTTGAAACCGGCGCTGATATGATCGGCTATCTTCGACCAAGCATTCCTGACCGCCGCAAACGGACTCCTGCCCTGCCTGACCGTGCGCCCGCCCAAAGCGCCGGTTGCGCCGGCCTGCTCCGCCTGTTGCGCCTGTTGCGCCGCGGCAACCGAATCGCCCCTGATTTTACCCACCATGATTTATATCCTCACCGTTATAGGGAACCTCTAAAAATTAGAGGTTCCCGTGCAGCATAGGGATATGCTGTCATTTTTAGAGGTTACTTATAATCAAACCCGGCTGACCCGGTGAATATCGGGCAACTCCAACGGTTCTTTTTTTCTTCCCACCTCACCCTCCCGGAAAAGGCCCGCCCAGAGTTCCAGGTAATTCACAAAACGCTCAACCTCGCGGGCAAACATGTCCGGGTCGGTCAAGTCCTGGCTGAAACTGCGATTGAACACAACCTCGTCCCGTGACCGGTCAACGGCAAAAGTTCCCCCGCCTGTTCCGCTCCCGAAAAGGTGGGCCGACAAAAGTTCAAGGTAAAACGATTCCCGGTTGTCAGGCGGAATTTTTCCGACAACGGCATACATGTAAAAACTGGCGCCGTCGTCGGCCAACTCGATATCCGCATTGAATTGCTCATCGAATACAAGACGACAGACCCCGTTCTCATCGAACTTCAGTTTTCCAAGTCCCAACTGCCGGCCGAACCTGTCCAGAAGGTTCTCAACGTTCACCCGCGCACGGAACAGGGGGTCCCTGTTCATCACTCCGCATCCTCAACCAGTCTGTGAACGGCAGCTTTTACTTCACGGACCACGTCCTGGGTATCCGTTACCTCAGTGTCCATAACCAGCTTTGCCACCTCATCATATACGTCTTCGGTCGGCATTACCCCGGCCAGGTCCCGGTACCATTTCTCAACCCGGGGTTCCATCGCCGCTATGGTTTCCTCGCGCAAATTCGCCATGACGCCATCCATATCAGTTACTTTGCCATCCCTCACGTTAATAAAAACGTTGTCCCTTATCGAATCTGCCACATTCCTGAACGACCTCACCAAAACCAGCAAGCCAGTCTGGTTCCTGACATCGGCCGAATCACCGGAGGACGGCTCGACCGGTAAATCGGGCAGAGGCGAGTTGACATCGCGCGTAGCCGGAAAGCTGCGCGGTCTCTCATAAGGTCGCGCCGGGTCAACAAACAGCTCGCGTCTTTCAACGGGACCGGAAGCCAGGCCGGCGCCAGGTTGCCCTGTCTTTTTCTCCGACGCAGCCTTGGTCGCGGCCACGTCCGCTGACGTCTGTTTCAACCACCAGTCCAGAACCTTGCTGAAAGCCCTTTTCGCCTTGCCGGCGAGACGGAAAAACAATCCGGCCTTCCGCCCTTCGGCCTCGGACAGAGGTTTCGTTGTCGAAACATTAACCTTTTCCGCAACGCCGACAGAAACATCGCGCCGGAGAGAAGAACGGGCCAGGAACGATTTGCCGGCTTCAATGGCAGGCGCCACGGCGCCGGCTCCACCGGCTATGGATACATTACGAAGACCGTGACGGCCTTTTGAAACGCCGGGTGAACCGGCATCGGGTTTCCCGGGGATATCCCGGCTGACGTTCGCCGGCCTGACACCGGACGGACCTGTGTTGATATGGGGCATAATCAGTAAAAGGGTCAGATTTTAATTTGCTGCACATAATGTAATACAAAAGGGAAATTATATCGAACACTGACCAATTTTGAACAGTGTGCTTCTGTGAGTGTGTGTGTCAATATACGGCCAGGTAGTACAAAGTGAGGCATGATATTCCCGCCAGGTAAAAAACAGGCCCAAGCAACCTGACATAATGCACTGTCCGGTCTGTATTCATGGACTGGTGCAGGTTATGCAACAGGATGCAGAAAAACGTGGCGCTGCCGGTAAACAGGTAGGAGAGAAAAATAAACGCATCGATGAAGGTTAAATAGTTGACCCTGGGCAACTCGTCACTGAGACTGAGGTGGTAGGCTATCAGGGACAGGAACGCCACGATCGTCACGTTGACCTTTGCCTGGATTTCGGACGGGTGGATCCAGAAAACCGACCAGCACAGCGCGAACAGGAATATCATGGGCAGGAATATCCTGACCAGGTAATAGCCGGCCTTTCTCCGCACCTCGATTTCCTTGACGAAAAGGCTGTAGTGGAGGTCAATTTGATAATAGTCCTCGACCTTGGAACGGATGTCCGTGATTTCCCATTCGGGGGTCAGGCTGCCATGAAATTCTTCTTTCAGGGGTTGCAGAGGAATCCATGTCTGCAGTTGCTGAAGGGATATCCCGGTATCGAATACGACTATATCCGTGGTGAATTCCGGTTCGAGCGTGAGCCTCAGTGTCTGGCTGTCGAATGGAAACAGCCTGAGGTCGAACGTGGAGCGGAAGGTTGAAAAATCCTTGGTGCGCGCCACCAGGGTTCCGTCACTGTATACCTCGATATAGTCGGCCCGGTCGGTATTGAAGTCTATCTCCGTCTCGCGTTTTTTGAATTCTATCGTCGGGTCGAATAACTTCTTTTTGCCCCATGCGTCTTCCTGCCGCCAGTCACAAAGCCATTTGACATCGACATCATCAAACCGGCCGAGTTCTTTCAGCAATTCGGTCACGCGTGGGTCCTGCCAGGTCAGGTAGAGTAAATAACCGACGTCAAATTCAAAGTGCCGTCCGTCAATCCGGCTGAGGTCGTCAATATGTAATATCGGCGCTATCCGGAATGGTTCGGTCATGTTTTCGTCCGGGTAGAAGAAGTTCAGCCGTTCATACAACTCCTCACAGAAAAGCATGCTCCCGTTTGAGTGGGAGGGAAGGGAAGACGCGTCGGCCGCGGCCTGTTGCGGAGTGAAGGCCGCGAGCAGGAGAACCGCCAGGGCTGTCTTTACAAACGACTGCAACAATGGGCTTTCACCTTGTGTGTTTCCCGGGCGCATTGAAATCTAACATTGAGTGGCCGGCCTTGTCAAATTGCTGTTGTGGGGCCTGCGCCAAGGCGCGAGTTTGAAAGAGTACTGGAGCCAATTGCTTATAATTCCGCACCCTGAAGCTGATTTTGCTCCTTGGCGCCATTGCGCTCTGCGTTCCGACGTGGTTGCAGTTGGCGTGGATAGCCAGCTTCCATAAGCAAGGATGAAAATTGCACTGTTTGGCGCCACAATTACGGGAAATTATGGCATTATATTGAAATGCTCCTGATCCACACTCCGACTCCCTTGAGGCTGTCCCGGAGGTAAATGCCAATGCCGATAGTAAGCGCTCCCGCGACCCCGGTTATTACTCCGCCTGCCGCGCAACCGGCTGCGGCGCCGGATGCCGCGGCGCCGGCCGGCGCGACCCATGACGGGCGCCGGGTGAGCGCCGGCGCCGCGCAGGGTCCCATCGCGCCGGCCTTGGCGGGCGCCGCCCCGGCGCCTTCCGCCGCCCCGGCCCGCACGGTGGCAGCGCCGCCCGGCGCGGACGTCAACCGCGCCGCCGCGCCGCGCCGGCCAGACCGTCTGCGCGCATCGCTGTTGCAGCGCCTGGCGCGGCATGTCCGGGAGAGCTTCGACAAACTGGTGGCGCGCTTCAGGCAACGTAACAGTCAGGACGTCCGGGCGTCTGCGCCGGCCCGTTCCGTTCCTCTGGAGGCGCTGCAACGGCGGGTGGATGCCTTCGCTGATGCAACGGCGCGCAGCGCGGCGCCGGAACCGGAGCCGGTGGTGGGAGAATACCTGGGGTTCCCGGAGGAAACGATTGAGTGGATGAAGGAGTATAACCAGCCGGCTGCCGCGCCGGACACGTCTGCGCAAGCGGCGCAGGACAAACTGCCGAAGAATTTCAACGTCGATGAATTTGTCGCCCGGCTCGACCAGGAGCTCGCCATGCAGGACGAGCAGATCCGGTCTCATGAACAACTGCTGGAGTCCGATCCGGCGCTGGCCGGGGACCAGGAGGCGGCCGGCCTGCTCAAGCGGATGTCCGCCGAGCGGGACGCGCGCAGCCTGACCCGCGCCGAGGCGCTGGCGGGGAGAAACCCGCTCCCGGCGTTGTATGCGCAAGCCGGAAAACTGGACGCGGCGGGAGACCGCGCAGGGGCGGCGGCATACACCGGCTGGGCCAGGAAGGCGTTTACCGACACGGCTGAGTACCTGGCGGGGTCCGGCAACGAGCTGTTGCGGAATGTCCGGCCGGAGCGGGTCGAGTCCCTGGCCGACCTCGGCATTGCGGACATCGAAGCAGTCGAACTGATGATCCTCGACGGCAAGACGCCCCGCACCATTGATTTTCGCGGACTGTCCCGGCAGTGGGGAGCGGCGGCGGACCGGATAGGGGCGCAGAGCGTGCAAACGTACCCTCAAGGCCCCGTGGAAACAGAGCGGGCAAATGACGTAGCGCATGTTGAAGGCTACATGTTGCAGGCAGTCGCCCAACTCAGCCAGGGCCTCGACCCGCGCCAGGACCTGTTGCGGCATGCGCAAGACCTGGAGAACAAGGAGTATGCAGACGGCGGCAGGCTGGTGAGGATACCACAGGAACTGCGCACAATGGCCGCGCAATACGAGGCGCTGCTGCAGGAAAACCTGGGCTACCGGGCCGGAGCGGACTGGCTGGACCAGGTCAGAAGCCTGCGGGAGACGGCGCGCCAGGAACCCTGACAGTATCGAAAATGTCCCTGACGCGCTGCAGTTGCAGTAGTTTGACTTGCAATACACCAGGTTTTATAATGCGGGCATGTGAATAACCGATGACCACGATACCCCAACCGTAATCAACCAGCAGGAGAGCCATAACATGAGCGGCCTGAATATTGATTCTGTCTTTAACTCCATGATGTCGGGCATTGACGAACAGTCGCAGAAAGTCAGCGACATGGTGGCGAATGCCGACGTTTCCGATATGACCCAGATGATGAAATTGCAGATGGAAGAGTCAAAATATGAACTGGCGATAAAGATCGGTTCGACCCTGACCTCGGACCTTAAAAATGCCATCTCTGCCATTGCCCAGAAATCCTGAGGGTCTGCAACCATGATGCATTTACATTACAAAGCGAGGCAGGCGCCATGAATTTCACTGCTGAGCGCCATCAACGGGCACTCGCCCTCATGCTTGAACTGGGTTACCTGTGCGCGTTTTCCGGCGCTACCCGCGACCAGGCCATCGCCCTGCTGACCGCCCACAAGGCGGCGCACCCTGATGCGCGTGGCCACCTGATGGGCGATGCCCTGGTGTCTTTGTGTTGCGACGGCAACCCGGAGCAGGCGGTGGCAGTGGTGCGCCAGGCGAAATTCGATTATACCGACCGCGCCGAAGATCCAGTGACGGTCGCTTTCTGGGCGTTTATCCTGATGCAGGCCAGGTATAATTCGGAAGCGGAGCAGGTGATTGAATACCTGCTTGACCACGCTGACGACCCCGGCGCGTTGCAACTGGCGCAAAGTGTTCGGGAGGAAATGCTTTCGCCGAGTTGACCCGGCGGCCAAAAGGCAAGCGAGGGCGCGCCCGGCGCAGTCTGTGATGTCGATAAAGTGGCATAACCATCATGACTTACCGGCGGCAAAGCGCTACCAGGCGATGTCAAGCGAATTGGTGAGATATGCGGGTTAAGCCGGCCCGGCGCTGGCTGCTGCCGCTGCTGCTGGTGCTGGTCGCCGGTTGCGGCAAGCTGCCGCTGTACAGCGGGCTCTCCGAGCAGGAGAGCAACGAGATGATGGCCCTGTTGCTGGAGAACGGCATCGAGGTTGACAAAGCGGTGGAAAAGGAAGGCGTGACCCTGTCCATCCCGGCGAACAAGGCCCCGCTTGCCGTCAACCTGCTGTACTCCAACGGTTACCCGAGGCAGCAGTATACCAACGTCAACGAGGTGTTCAGCGACAGCGGCCTGGTCACCACTGATTTCGAGCGCAAGGCCCGGTTTAATTTTGCCCTGTCGCAGGAAATATCCGATACCCTGTCGCGCATAGACGGGGTCATTTTCGCCAAGGTGCACCTCTCGGCCCTGGACGATACAAAAAAGAGGCCGTCCCTGCCGGGCCGGGAAGCCGATGCAGCGAAAATATCGGCGGCGGTGTTTGTAAAATACAACCCGGAATACAACCTGGACAGCGAAATCCCGCAGATTAAACTGCTGGTTTCCAGCAGCGTCAATAACCTGGAATACCAGGATGTGTCGGTCTCCCTGTCGCCGGCGCGCCGCAAGAACGTCGTCGATATCCTGGCCCGGGAAGACCTGCGCACGGTGAGCGGGGTCAATTTAAGGATTGAAGCCGGTTCATTGCCGCGTTTCCATCTCCTTGCCGGTTTGGTGGCCCTGGTGGTGCTGGCGCTGGTTGCCTGCGTCATCGTCCTGTTGCGTCGTCTGCAACAAGGTAAAGCCGCCGGCGGGCCGGGCGATCAATCCCGGCCCGGGAACTGACCGGGCAAGCGGGGGCTGACGCTGATGGCAACCGGCGAGACATTGACGGCGGCGCTCGTCCGGTTCAATTTCGACCCCGTATCCTACAGTCATCCCAGTTGGTGGAACTGCGGGAAACTGCCCGGGAAGGTAGTCCGGCAATTAACCGCCGACCCCGCGGCCGCGCTTGCGCTCTCGAAAAGAATGTTGCTTGAGTATCGCATCGACGGCCAGTTCGATTTCGATTTTTCCCATCCGTTCAAGCGCATTGCCTTCCTGGACTATGCAGAGCAGCGCCGGCTTGCGCTGCGCCTGGGCCTGGTCATTTACCATGAGCGTATCGCCGCCGCGATACGCCGGGAAGAACAGGAACAACTGCGCGAGGTTGTCAACCAGGCCGACTACCTGCTGGCGTTGCGCATGCGGCCGGGTGCGGGGCTGGTCGCCGGGAAAGACCTGCCGGCGCTGCCCGCGTCTGATAAATTCCGCTGCCGCTACCAGCTTTACCTCGCCGGCTTCACGCTACTGGCGAAGATTGTGTCAGGTGAGCCCCCGGGTTTTAAAAAACGCTTCTACCTCACCTGGCCCAGACAATTCGTGCTGAAGCGTCTTGCGGCGCTGCAGAACAATACCCTGTCCGGCGTAAAAATGGACAATCCTGCTATTGTCGCCGAGGGAAAAGAGCAGGTAAAACAACTCTTGTCAATCCAGGGTTATTAGCCATGGCGCAGTTTTCATTGCCTGATTACCGCAAACGGGTCGATTTCAGGCAAAAAATCATCAAGGAGGCTGATTACCGCATGCTCAGCGAAACAGGGCAGCAGGCGCTGGACGACCTGGAACGCCAGTTGCGGGAATTGCAGGAGCGGAACAAGGCCGTCTTTGAACAGCAGCAAGCAGCCGGTTACGAGGTCGGGCTGAACCAGGCAAAGACCGAACAGGCGGAACAGGTCTTTATTGCCACCGCCGAGATCATCAGTTATATTTCTTCGGTAGAGCAGACCATGGTCAAAATTGTCTTTGATACGATCCGTCGTATCTTCAGCGAATTCGACGACGCCGACATAGTCGCCCAGTTGGTGCAGAAGAGCCTGCAACAATTCCGCGACCGCACCCGCATCAAGTTGTACGTAACCCCGGACAATGCCCGGCACATGAGAAAGAAGCTCGAACAGGCGCTGGACCCGGTGGCCGACCTGGCATTGCTGGATATTGTTGAAAGCCCCAACGTTGACCCGCGCGGCTGCCGCCTCGAGAGCGACATGGGCAGCGTCGAAGCCGACCTGGAAGGCCTGTTGCAGATGATGGAAACCGCCGTCAAGGTGCATTTTGCGGAACAGTAGATCAGGGGCGCGGGTGAACAGTCAATGCGAACAGTTGTTAAACCGGTTTTGTAACCGCTATTCCCTGTTGCTGCCGGAACCGGACGAACGCGGCCGCTACCAGTTGGGTTTCGACCAGGTTGAGGTAAGCCTGTTTGAGCGCCTGGGGCGGCTTTACCTGGTGGCGCAGTTGATCCCGTTGCCGGCTGAGCGCGCCGAGCGCGAGCAGTTGCTTGAAAAAGCCGGCGCCTACCTGTTCAGGTATTTGTACGTTGACGAGTGCGTATTGAACCTTGTCAACGAGGGCGAAAACAGCTATCTTGCGCTGGTGGTTACCATCACTGATCCCGGCGCGGTGGAACCGGATACGTTTGATCCGTGTATTTCCGCCCTGGTCAATCGCGCGGAAAGCCTGGTTGCCCACCTCAGTTCGACGCCCGGGGCAGCGCCGGCGCACCGGCTCAGCGTGTTCAGGCCTTGACCGGGCAGGCGCGCCGGAGTTTCTTTACAACTTGTGGAGGATTAAACCATGCCAGCGGGAGTGATCAACCAACCGGCCGTCAACCCGAATATCGACATCAACCGGCCCGAAGCGCGCGCGCCGGCCGGAGACAACCAGGTCGCCAGGGTGTCGAGCCAGCCCGGCGGCGCAACGACCGCCGGCAACAGTCCGCTATCCCTGGATGGCCTGAATACCGGCAACCACTCCCTGCAAGCGCTGGGGTTGCGTGAAGGATTGCAGGCGCTGGTTGACTCATTGCCGCCCGAGGCGCGCGCGCTGGATGAATTGCGCGCGCGTATTGAAACATTGCCCGATTCAGATAGCGGCGCACCCGCGCCTGCCGCGGCGCTGGGCGCCGCCGGGGGCGCTGAGCTTGATTTCAGAACCGCCGCGGCAATCGGGTTGGCAGACGTGTCGTTGCAAGGCGCCGGCCCGGCCGAGCGCGAGGCGCGGCTCACCGAGCAACTGACAGGCGACCCCAATACGGCGCGCGCCCTGACGGAACGCCAGGCCTTGAGCGCCAGGGCCGGCCAGGAAGTCCTCGCTACGGCGAAACGCGCGTTGCTGGAAGGCTACCAGCCGTCACTGGATACCGGCTTCGACGCGGGCAAGTTCAATAAGGCCGCGCAACTGCTGGAGGCGGTGTCCGGCGGCCGGGACGCCGGCGCGCCGGAACCCGTTTACGAGCCGGCGGCAGGGGAAAAGGGCAAGGATATCAGGAAACACACGCAACAGGCCATAGCCGCTTACCTGGGCGTCAAAAAGCCGTCGAAGGGGGAAAAGGCGGCCGCCATCCAGGATTTTACGGCCAAGGTGGACCGTTTTCTTGATGCGCGCGGCGGCGCGCCGGCGGGGCGCGTGCCGCGCGCGGTCCTGCAAGAGTCCGCCGCGCAGCAGCAGCCCCCGCCCCTGGTCGGCCCTGACAACTCCCCCAGCGGCGTGCTGACGCCGGATGAAAAGGTCGCCCTGTTCATTGCCCGGACCGTCCGGAAGAGTGTCAACCCGGACAAGGCGCCACAGGAGCAGCGGTCCTTGTTCAAGCAGTTGAGCGAGCCCAGGCAGGCGCGCAAACAGGTCGCCGCCGGCGTCCAGCAGGAGTTGCGCAGCCGGTTCAAGCCGATAACAAAATCCATCACGGTCGCCGCGCCCGGCCAGCCGGCGCAGACCTACAAGAGTGAACTGACGCCGGCCCAGGCGCAGGGTCCCGGTTTCGGCGCGCGGGGCGTGCTCTGTTCGGATGCCCACTCCGCCGACCACCTGACCAACCTGTGGTCGACCCGCTACCAGGGCCCCGCCGGCAAGACCTTGTTCAGCGGCGTGCGCCACGGCGCAGTCAGCGCCTATGGCATCAATCCCGGCTACCTTAAGAAGCTGCCGAAAAACGAGTTGCACGCCTTGATCGACAAGCACCTCCCGGAAAACCTGCGCGCCGGGCGCGGCACCGAGCAGCTTGCCAAAAAGCTGACCTCGCGTTTCAGTGTCGAAGGCATGAGGCTGCGCGACGCGCTACGGGGGCAGGCCACCGCGAACCGCGCCAGGGAGCTGGTGAAATTCAACCTGCTGAACAACCCGCAAGCCATGGAAAAAGTCAGGGGCAACATCGGCGCGGTTGACCTCGAGATACCCTCCATCATGCTGGTGACGCCGGACAAGATGCGCCGGGGCTTTGCAGTCTTCGGCATGATGCACAAATACGATGAGTTGCGCATGACCCGCGAGCAGGACGCGGCGCTCAAGGCGCTTGCCAAAGAACCCGTGCAGGTGACCGTTGATACCGACAAGGGTCCCAGGACCGTCAACGTCAACGTCAAGCCGCTTAATTTCAGCCTGGGGGTCAACAACCTTGCCTTGACCAAATCGCCGCTGCAGAACTGGGGGCAGGCCGACAACATCAACCGGGCCTCTGTCGAAAGGCTGGTCGGCACGGAAACCGGGCCCGACGGCGCGCCGGCGAACGGACTGGTCGCTGATTACCTGGAAGGCACGGCGCTGGGCCTTGACTTCGACGTCTCGGAGCAGGACCGGAAGGTGGTTACGCAACTGGCGGACCAGGTACGCGAGCTGTGGCAGACCAAGGCGCACCACAGGCAGAATAACGACCCGTACGCGTTGCCGGCGCGGCTGGCGCTGCTGACCCACAAGCTGGGGCTGACGCCGGCGTACAACTGCAAGAGCGGCAAGGACCGCACCGGGCAGCTGGATGCGGAAATCAAGTTCCTGGCCACGCGCATTGAGAGCGGCGGCGAGGTGCCCCGGCCCGGCGCCGACCTCAGCGCGCCCGAGCAGGCGCTGTACCGCAACGTGGCGCTGAATGCCGGCAACCATGAGGTTCAGCAGTTAAACACCGGCTTTGCGGGTTACAAGGTAAAGCTGAGCTCCATCACGAAGCGCCTCGGCGGTATCGTCAACCAGTTAAAGCACGTGGGGCAGTCAAAGTATACCAGTGCTTGACCTCGCAACAGTTAATCTCAGCCTCGGCGCGCTGACCGGGTTCGCCTACCGGCCCGTCGCTGCGGATGAGCCCGGACTGCTCCGGGCCAATGACAACCTGGCGTGCTCCATTTCCATCCGGGATGACTACCTGCGTTTGCAGACGCCGGTTTTCTACCTGGATGAACTGGAAACGGAGGACGTTCGCAGCGAAACGGCCGAAGAGGTTGATTTTTACCAGGAGGAAATCGGCCAGCTCAGCCATTTCCTGGAGGCCAACCGTTACGGCGGCGCCAGCCGCGGCATGAGTTTCTGCCTGGATGCCGAATCCGGCGCGGTCCTGCTGAGTTGCAAGGCGCTGTGCGCCGCCCTCACACCGAACGGCTTGCAGCAACTGGTCCACTCCCTGTTCATGCTCGCGCTGAAACAGCGGGTCGAGCTGTTTCCCGATGAGGTTGACCCGGAGCTGGCCCGGCTGTGCGCGGACGACAAGCCGCAGCTTGCCCCGGACCTGGAGCGCTTCAGCGCCTTCCTGGACGGCAACCTGGTCTGATGGGTTTTATCGAACAGTGCAAGGGCCGGCTTATGCAACATTTCGGCCTGACCTCGCAGCAGCTCCGGGCCGAACGAGTGTTGCTGGAAACCGCTGCTGCTTCCCTGTACGTGGCGTTTCACGACCCCTCGGACACGGTCAGTGTGTACAGCGCCGCAACGCAGCCGTTTACCGCGCAGTTCGAGGAGTTGCCTGTGCCTGAAGAGTGCGCGGCGCTGCGCCAGGTCATGGAGACCAACGCCGAACTGTTCGCGCGGAGCCTGCTGCGCCTCTACCTTGACGACGGCCGTCTGGGCCTGGCCATGGACTGCTCGGCGTTGAACTGCCGCGACGGCGACCAGTTCCTGCGCGCCGTGCAGGACTTGCTCAACGCCAGGCAACTGCTCGACGCTATCAGCTGAACCGCAGCGCAACCGGCCGGCCTCAGAGGTTACTTGTATTTCCAGCATTTACAGTATTTTATGATATACTGGATGCAGCGATCATTAGTTCAAAATCCGGGAGGCGCACGCCATGACTGTAAACAGAATTGACGGTTACACCAACACCAACGCCACCACGGACGTGCAGGCCCGTCTTGAGGATGAAATCAAGAACAAGGAACTCAACCAGACCCGGCAGGTGGCGATGGAAGCGGGTGTCAACGCGCACATGAAAGCGGGGGTAACCGCAACGGCGCCGGTGCCGGCCTTTTCCGGCGCCGGCAGCCCGGAAAAGATCGGCGCCGGCAAGGCCGCGCTGGAAACCATGGACAAGAACGTAGGCGTTGACTATACCGCGCTGCTGACGTTGCTGGTCAACATGTCCAGCGAACAGCGCAAGGCGTCCACCGAGGCTGCCGTGATAGACGTCCTGAACGTCGCCGACCAGATGAAGGTGGCCGCCAATGATATACGCAACGGCGCCGCGGTGGCCCTGGCCGGCGGCGTCGTCAGCGGCGCCTTCAATATCGCCGCCGGCGCGGCCAGCATCGCCGGCGGCGCCAAGAGCTTCTCGATCAGCTCGGAAGGGGGCGCCACGCCCACTGACATCTCGACAGAAACCGAAACCACGTCGACGAGCAGCGCCGAAGGGAGCGGGGTGGCAGCCGATACGGCGGCGGTGGACAGCGCGTCCATGGCGCCCGAGGCGGAGTCGCCCTCCGAAGCGATGGCGCAGGAGAATACCGAGGCGCTGGAAACGGATATCAGCCGGCAGGAAACAGAAGCGCAGGCGAAGAAACCGGCCATCGACAGCGCCAAGATGGAGAAGACCCTGCAAAAATTCGAGGCCCAGAACCGCGTGATGACGATGCAGCAGAAGAGCCAGGGCGTTTACCTGGCGTCTTCGGGAGCAACCTCCGGCCTGCAGGGGATCGGCGCGGTCGCAGGCAGCATGGGCAAGTTCGGTTCGGACATGTACCAGGCGCAGTCCAAGGACGATGAGGCCATCGCGCAGAAGAAACAGGCCGCCCTGGAAAGAGAGAAGGAATACGGCAGGGCCGCCGCCGAGGACGTGAAAAAATTGATGGACGTGTTTAGCCAGCTGGAGCAATCGCGCCATGAGACCCAGGGTAAGATTGCGGATACGCTCTAGGCGCCGGACTTATTGATGTTGTTGCTCGAAACCCTCATGACCAGGTTTCTGCGCACGCCGGCAGCAGGTAAACCGGCGCGCCGGGGACAGGGGGGACAGATTTAAAATCTGTCCCCGAATTTCGAATTTATATGGCAAAGCATTGGCTGACAGGCAATGAGCGCTAATATTGTCAATCCCGCCGTGATCGGGAAGGCCCCGCCGCCCGGCGGCGCGCAGACGGAGGCGCCCGGGCAGCCGCTGATCTCGGAGTTCAAGGGGAAGCAGGCCGCGCTCCTGCCGGACGCGAAGGCCGTGCTGGCGGACGCCATGGAAGAGCTGACTTTCAGCTTCAGCGAAGTCACGCAGAAGAAAGAGATTGCAGAACGCAACCTGCGCTCCGGCGTGAAGAGTTTTGCCATGGAACAGGCGCAGAAGTACCTGGAACAGGTCCCCGACCTCAACGATGACGGCGCCCTCAGGGAGTGGATGGCGGAAGTGGAGCAGATGCCGCAATCCACGCGCGCGGAGGCGCTGCTGAAACAGGTGCAGGAGCGTTTCCAGGACCCGTCCCATGCCTTCCTGGCGCTGTCCCTGGCCGCGGATATGGCGGAACACGGCGACCCGGATTCAGAGCTTGCCGCCAATGCCGCCAAGGCCAAGGCGGCCTGGTACGAGCAACACAGTGACGCGATTGACGCCGGCATCAATATTTCGCCGGAAGCGAACAAGGCGGCGTATGCCGGACTGGGCGGACCGCAACAACTGCGCGACGGCTACCGCGAGGTGGTGCTTGATTACAGCTCCATCGGCGATGCGTATGACAAGATCATCGCCAGGTTTCCCGGCAAGTCGCTGCCCCAGGCCATTTCCTTCATGATGGCCTCGCTGTCCGCCGATATCCATGCCAACCAGCACAGCAGCGCCCGTTCGGTGGTGTTGCAGGGCATCGTCAATGACCTCTCCCAGGTGAAGCAGTTGAACACGCTCTACCAGTCCTGCCATGACCTGCTGGAGCGCTGCCATAACCTGTTCGCCTCGAAACCGGCCGGCGAGGCCGGCCTGGTGGAACGCATGCTGGCGTTTGTCATCGAGTTGAAGGACGCCGAGTGGCGCGGCGATGAGGTCATCGGCCAGGCGCTGGACCACACCGGCCTCAGTGAACCCGAAGGCAATATCTACTTTTTGCAGGGCTTCAAGGAAGTTGCCCGCCTGATCCCGCTGAAAATCTTTGAGGATGCCAACCAGCGCGATCGCATGCTGGAATCCGTGCAGCAACGGATCGACCGGGAGATTGACTATGAAGCCGAGCTTGAATAACGTCTGGGGCCGGGAGATCAACAACCAGCTGCGGCGTTTTCTCAACATGCCGCCGCTGCAGGATCATGACAGCGGGCTGTTGAACCTGGGCATCGGCCAAGATGAGTACCTGCTGGCGCTGGAACCGGCGGCCGCGGAGGAGGTGGCGCTGTTGTCCCTGTTCAGGAAAGTTGACCGGTTTTCCCTGGGCAGTCACCTGGGCGCCCTGTTGCAGGAAGTCGGCATCGGCAAAAACCTGCCGGCGCCGGTGCACCTGGCGTTAAAAGAGCCGGACTCGGTCGTGCTCACGGCGCGCATCCACCGGCGCGCTTCCAACGAAGCGGCCCGCTACCTGGATATGTTGTTCGTGATTTATGCCAATGCCGATAAACGCCGTTAGGGCCGGCGCGGGTATTGGGGGCAGGTTTCAAACCTGTCCCCGGTAAAGATCGGGGATTGTTTATGCAAGAGAACCAGGAAACCCTGCGCCTGAACGAAGAGATTGACGCGGCCGGCGGGCATTGCTCGCTCAACCTGGTCGGCTGGCTGGATTCCAGCAATTCGTTCCTGCTGGAGCAATGGCTGGACGCCAACCTGGGCAAGGGTTACAAACGCATTGCCTTCTGTTGCGAAGACCTGCAGTTTGCCAGCAGCGCGGGGATCCGGGTTTTCCTGAATGCCGCCCGGCGCATCAAACAGATGGATGATTGCGACCTGGTGTTTTCCCGGGTGCGCGAAAACCTGCAGCGCGTCTTCATCATGACCGGCATGAACAAGATTATAACCCTGGCGGATTAACCTGGCCCGCCTTTTTGCCGGGTGATGCGATGATCGCGCCGGAGGCCGGAATTCATCGGGAACTGCCGGACAGGAAGCTGACTTATGAGCCGTATTGACCAATTTTCCAACGTAGGCATCGAAAGCATCAGCTGGAGCAGCTTGCAGGAACCCCATGCCGGCCTGCCGGAAAAATCGCTCAAGCCGCTGGGCGCCGCCCGCCCTACGTATATCGAGCGCGTGTTCAAAACCAAGGGGATGGACGCGCAGGTAGAAGAATCCCTGTCCTACCGGGTCGTCAACGAACATGTTCTGACCCCGGCGAATTACCAGGATATCCTGGGGCAACTCAGGCATCTCGCCGCCACTACCGAGTGTGCGGGGCAACAACGTGAAATTTTCAACCGGGCCTTTCAACTGCTGGACGAGCTCGCCGGCAACCTGCACCAGTTGAGCCTTAACCGCTGGGCCGAATCGGCGTCATGAGCGAGGCATCCACTGTTCCGGCACTGAGCGCCGACCAGGTTGACTGGCTGATGGCGACGGCAAACTGCCTGTTGACGCAGAAGTACCCCGAACGCGCGCTCATCCTGCTCGAATTCCTGCTCTGCTGCGAACCGGTCCACCAGCAGGCGCGGATCATGGCCGGCTACTGCTGCCACCTGCTGGGCCGGAATGAAGAGGCGCTGGACAGCTTCAGGATGCTCGAACCGGCCTTTCGCGGCGCCAGCCCGATCGGCTTGCTGTTGAATGCCAAGGCGCTGGCCGCGCTGGGCCGGGAAGACGAGGCGCTTGACGCGTTCAACGAGTTCCGCAAGACCCCCTACGGCGCCCTGTGAAGCGTCTGCCGGCAATCCCCCACTGGCCCCGGAGCAACCCATGAACTTCCTGATGGCAATCCTCAAGCGCAACGACATTATGCTGGCGTTGCTGCTGATGGGCATCATCTTCATGATTATCCTGCCGTTGCCCATCTTCGTTGTCGATATGTTGATCGTCACCAACCTTACCATCGCGCTGGTGCTGCTGATGATGGCGGTGTATATCGGCTCCCCGCTCGATTTTGCCGCGTTCCCGTCGGTGCTGCTGCTCAGCACCCTGTTCCGGTTGGCGCTTTCCATTACCACCACCCGGTTAATCCTGCTCAATGCCGATGCCGGCCAGGTGGTGGAGACCTTCGGCAACTTCGTAGTCGCCGGCAACCTGATCATCGGCATGGTGATTTTCCTGATTATCACCGTGGTGCAGTTCATCGTGGTGACCAAGGGCGCGGAACGGGTGGCCGAGGTGAGCGCCCGCTTCTCGCTGGACGCCATGCCCGGCAAACAGATGAGCATAGATGGCGATATGCGCGCCGGCGTGATTGACATGGACGAGGCGCGCCACCGGCGCTCGCGGGTGGAGAAGGAAAGCCAGATGTACGGTTCCATGGACGGCGCGATGAAATTTGTCAAGGGTGACGCCATTGCCGGCATCATCATCATTGCGGTCAACCTGGTGGGCGGCCTGAGCGTGGGCATATTCCAGCGGGGCATGTCACTGGCGGAAGCCGCCAATCTTTATTCCATCCTGACCATCGGCGACGGCCTGGTGCAACAGATACCGGGGCTGATCATCGCGCTCACGGCCGGCATTATCGTGACGCGGGTGGATTCAGATGAATCCGATACCAACCTGGCCGACAATATCTCCGGCCAGATCATCGGCAAACCGCGCTCCATTATCGTCGCCGGCGGCATCGTCGTGCTGTTCGCGTTTGTGCCCGGGTTTCCGACGCCGGCGTTCCTGCTCATCTCCGGCGCTCTCATCGCCATGGGCCTGCTGGCCGAACGCACCCAGAAGCGCGCGCAGGCACAGCAGGAAGAGGACTTCTCCACCATCATGCCGAGCTCCACGGAGAAAAAGATAGACAGTGACGAGGACACGGTGGGCGCGCTCTCGGAGCAGGAAAGTTTCAGCCTCATCATGCCGCTGCTGATCGATATGGCGCCGCCGTTGCGCGATATGCTGGACATGAAGTCCCTCAACAAGGAGCTGCTGAGGGTGCGGCGCGCGCTGTACCTGGACCTGGGGGTGCCGTTCCCCGGCATCCATTTGCGCTTCAATGAAAACATCGCCGAACCGGGCCGCTACGTCATGATGATGAACGAGGTGCCGGTGGGGCAGGGGGAGCTGCGCGCCGATGCCCTGTTCCTCACCGATGATCTCGACCAGCTCTCCCTGCTGGATATCCCGCACCAGGCCGGCGAGCCGTTCCTGCCGAACCTGGAGACGGTATGGGTTGATAACAGTCATGCCGGCCAACTTGAAAGGAGCCGCCTGTCCTTTCTCACCAGCTCGCGTATTCTCACCTACCACCTGTCGCACATTCTTACCCGCTATGCGCAGGATTTTGTCGGCATCCAGGAAACCGAGTACCTGCTGTCGCAGACTGCGTTGAGCATGCCCGACCTGACCAAGGAAGTGCAGCGGACCCTGCCGGTCCATACCATCGCCGATATTTTCCGGCGCCTGGTGGCCGAGAATGTTTCCATTCGCAATATGCGCCTGATCCTGGAGGGCCTGGTTGAATGGGGGCAGAAAGAGAAAGACACGGTGTTGCTGGTCGAATACATCCGCTCTGAACTGAAGCGTTATATCAGCCACAAGTACAGCAGCGTACAGAATATCATTTCGGCCTATATCCTGGACCAGGACCTGGAAGAGCAGGTGCGTTCCGCCATTCGCCAGACCTCCGCCGGCAACTACCTTGCGCTGGATACCGAGGTCAGCCACCGCATTGTCATCAAGGTCAAACAGACCGTGGGCGACATGTCGGCAAGGACGCACCGGCCGGTATTGCTTACCGCCTTCGATATCCGCCGCTACGTCAGGAAAATCATTGAAAACGAGCTGTACGACCTGGTGGTGCTGTCCTACCAGGACCTGACCCCGGAAGTCACGGTGCAACCCCTGGACCGGATCGCCCTGTAAGATTGACAGGTGGGGTCAGAGTAAAATCACCACCGGCGTTGCTGTTGCCAACGTACTCGGCGATTTTACTCTGACCCCGGCATTCAGGGGACAGACTTCAAGTCTGTCCCCGATAGAACGCGGCATTTTCATGGCGCCGGCATTACCGGTTCTGCGCCGCCCCGGTCGTCAAAACTGTACTGGTACCGCTTGTCCGCGCGCAACAACACGGCAAAATCTTCGTTGATTTCTTCGACCTGGTAACCACCCGGCGCCACGGAGCCGACGAAGTAGCGTTGCCGGTCGTCAAACAGCAGGTACGGGCGGGCATTGAAACTGGCGCCGGTCAGTCTGGTACCGGCAAATTCCGGAGGCGGCAGCGCCTGTTCAATATCCGCGCCGACCAGCGCTTCCGGGTACGCGTAGGCTTCCCGGTATTCCCCAACCAGCCGCAACAGGCGGCTTTGATCAGCCTCATCCGCATAGCGGTCATACAGGACAATGCGGTTATTCGGTTTGTCCTCCTCCAGGTACACCGCCTCGCCCAGGGCGTACTCGTCAAGCAGGCCGCGCAGGTACAGCAGGCCGTCGTCCCAGTGAGTGACTTCAGCGGTATAATGGATAGTGTCCACGTCATCCACCGCCCTGGCAAGGATGGCGCTCCACTGTTCGGCATCCTGCACGTAGCCGCGCAAGTGTAACGTCTTGATGTCGCTTGCATCGATGGAAACGCTCACTTCCCCGTAGTGGGCCGGGTCCATGTACTGGTCCAGGGTATGCTGCAGGTTATTCCTGAGCTGCGCGGAGATCACCAGGCTGGACTTGACCAGGATGCCCCGCGCGCGCATGTCGCGGACAAACCCGTATTCGTCCTCGTGGTTCAGCGCGTAGCCCCGGGTGACCAGCGCCCGTCCCTCCAGCTCGAACTCGGCGTCCAGCCGGTAGCGTGCGGCGACCTCGCGGATTTCCGCCGCCGTCGGTCCGGTGTCAACCGCCGCCGGCTCGTCTTCGTTCTCATACAACCATAAGCCGGCTGCGCCCAATACCAGCGCGGCCGGCGCGAACAGCTTCACAAACAGGCCCAGGCGCCGCCGTTTACGGCCCGGCGCCGCCGCCTCCGTTGGCCCGGGGGATGCGCCGGCCTGCTCATCCTCCGGGTTTTCATCTTCACCTTCATTATCCGTTGCCGTGACGTTTTCCGCCTCGGTCTCGTTGTCTTCGGCGGCTTCCGGTTGGCTCTCCGCGGCGCCGGGCCGGGCGAACAGTTCCTGGGGCGGCGGGATGCGCCAGAGTTGATCCTCAGCGCCAACGGCCAGGTACAGCGCGGCCGTGGTGACGATGCCGAATTCCCTGATGATGAACGGGCCGGTTTGCGGCGCGCCGTCGAGCAGTACCGGGACGTCCTGCGCCAGGCACTGCACCGCTATGCCTTCCGGTGAACAACTGAACGAAAAATGCTCATCGGCAATGCCTTGATCGTGCAATACCAGGTCGCACTGCATGGATTTGCCAAGCCGGGTTACGCCCGGCGGCAACAGGCATTCCGCCCCGGTATGCAGGCCGGACAGGACTTTCAGAATGAAGTTTGCCTCGGGCATCTTCAGGTCAATCCGTTCCGCCTGACGTGCCTGACAAAATCAGCCATATTGAGCAACGCAGCCTGGAGCTCGTCCATGGCCGTGTCAGTCACGCCGAGGTCGCCGTTCAGCAAGGACAGCGGCAGGGCGTATTGAGCGTAAACCGTTTCGCTGCCCTCGTGTATCGACAAGGTGCAACCGTTCGCTTTCGTCCAGTAAAAATTACCCGTTGCCGCCAGGGCGCTGACCTGGAACAAAGTACCGAAGTCGGCGACGGGGCCCACTTTTGCAGTCAGCGCCAACTGCTCACGGTCACGGCGCGGCAACAATTCCAGGTTGATGGTGATATCCGGCTCAAAGCGTATGCCCGTTCTCTCCGGCAGTTCAACGACATCCAGGGACAGTGCGTTCAGCAACCGGGCAACAACCTGTTGGTAATCATCGAAGGGCATGGTTAACCGATAAGCCGTTGACGTTTTCCCAGGTTTGCCTTCGCGCCGGTTGCCGCGCCTCAGGTCAACCGGCGTACTGCCGGGCAATCCGGCCCAGGCTGGCTTCCTGCCAGCCGGCCAGTGCGCCCGCTTTCATCACGCCCCGGCCATACTCATTGGACCTGGCGTCAGCGATAATCACAACGGGATGCTCCTGTTGCGGCGGGGCGCCGGCAACGTGTTCCATGATCAGGGCAATGCCGGCAAGGTCCTCATTGATTCTTGCCGCGGCCTGTTCCCGGTCGATATAAACGCCGCCGAACGGGTATTTGTAAAACAGGTAAACCCCGCCGCAGTGCAGGTAATAATGGAAGAAATAACTGTTCACTCCGTACCCGCTTTCGCCGAAGAACAGGTAATCCCGGGTCAGCAATGGCGCGGCTTCATGGTTCGGCGACGCGCCAGCCTGCAGCCAGCCGGGGATAAAATCCAGCGGCAATGGAACGTGGTCTGCCGTGGCAAAAAAATACTCGCTGTCAATCATTTGCACGGACGCCACGAGGTGGTCCGGAATATACGGCAGCTTGAGCCCCCTGGCATGGTATTCGGCGTAAATATGCTCCACCAGTTCGATGCCGGTCAGCGCTGCATCAACGATATGGATATTATCTCCCAGCATGGACCGTGGCCGCGTTGTCGTAAACGTGAACTGTGCGGGCTAGCGCGTACAGTCAACGAGCGCTTGCGCGTACGAGTGCTTCGCATTCTTCTCATGCAACATGGCAATCGAGGCGCCGTTATCCGTCTCTCCGGACTCCCAGTCCGCCACCGTCCTGCCCTTGTCTTTCAATTGTTGCACGTGCTCCCTGAGCTGAACCAGCCTGTCAGCCATCATTTCCATTTCCCCTGCGCTGAGCAAACCGGTAACACTGTCTGCCGCGTTGGGCATAAAGTCATCCGCAAGGATTTTGTCCGCCAGGCCGGCGTCAATCACCGGCGGCAGCCCGACGTTATAACTGGCCCCTTGGTAGCGGCCGGCGTTTACCATCGCCTGGCGGATCGCCATCCTGGGGACGTCGGCAAAGTCGCGCAAATCATTATAGGACGGGCTTGCTCCGAAGGCATTATCGTTATCAATGCCTTTCAGGCTGAGGTAGTTGCCGGCCGGGTCGGTCCGGGCAATGACGTTGTCAAAATGGCGGTCGTGCTGGCCGGTCACCGCGTCGAGCACCTGTAAGGCAGTCAGGTCCTTATAGAGTTGATGCGTCATGCGGTGCAACGGCTCCATCCCCAGCTCCGAAAGCGTTGTCCCCTCGACCTTTTCCATCAGCACGCCCAACTGTCCCTGGTGAACAAAAAATTCGCTGTCCGCCAACACCCCGGTACCCAGCAGTTTGTCGAGCCTGCAGGAGGCCACGTTTCTCGCCCCGTAGCGGGGCTGCTCCTCCGGAATCATGGAGAGATCGGCAACAATTGCGCGGTTGTCGGGGTTTTCATCGACTGTACTGAACTTGAAAATCCCGGCGCTGCCATCGGCAAACCTTACCTGGTGAACGGTATTACATGCGCCGGAACCGAACGGTTCGGCTGATACGGCGGTTTTGCTGTTGCCGGCGCCGGGTTGCACGTTGCCGCCCAGGTTAAGCCCGACGCGTTTGAATTCCAACGCGTGCTGCCATGTGACGGGGGTGTTAAAGGTAACATTATCCATGCTGAAGTTGTTGCCCACGTCAACGACCAGGCTGCGCTCATTGTCAATTTCCGCCGGCAGTTTTTCCAGCACGGCAACCAGGGCCGGCGCGCGCGCGCCGAGTCCCCCTGGTAAACTACTGCCCAGCCTGGCCAGGTCGGCGGCGGCGACCACGGCCGCCTGCTCCAGGGAATCCAGTTGCTCGTTCAGTCGCACGACAGCCTCCGCCCTTTGCCGGGGCGTTTGCGCAACCAGGTCGGTTTCCAATGCCTTGTAGTAAGCCGCAAGTTCCGACTGGAAGGCTTCCAGCCTGGGGAACAACGCTTTCAGTTCCGTGTCGCGCTTAATGATGGTGATGTTGAGGATCGGGATTTTAATGTCTTTGCGCGGAGCGGGGAGACCGTGTCTCCGGAACAGGTCCGCCGCGTTCCTGTCCAGCCTTGACGTCAGGGGCTTTTCCGGCGCGCCGGCTACCCTGGAGCGGCTGCCTGACGGATCGTATTGTTGCGCGCCCATGACCCTGTCAATGTCCTGTTGCGCATGTTGCAGTTCCTCTGCGCGCGGGTCCGGCCGCGCGTTGATTGTGCCCGGTTCACCTGGCAGGCCCGTTCGATGAAGCGCATTGCCTCCGTCGCGGCCGGCGGCAGGGAAATTCACGTAGCGGTGGTTTTTGCCGGGCGCCTGCGTAAAAAAATCGTTACGGGTTTGCACCTCACTTGCGTCGGCCAGTTTCGGATTGTAATCGGCCAGTTGCGCGCCGGCAGCATGGTGGCTGGCGCCGGCCGGCGCGGCGGGCATGGGGTCAGATCTTGTCAGGTGAACCTGTTCCACCCCGTTGCCGGTGATCAACCTGCCGCGCGCTTCAGTCAGGCCCGCGTCCGGACTCCGGGTGGCCACCCGGGTGCTGTTCTCCGCCGCCCCGGCCGTATTGACGTTCAAACCGATTGGCACCTGTTCTTCTCCCCTGAGATGGCTTCACTCATGGCGCCATTTTAGTTCATGGCGCTCCGCCTGTCATGAAGTTTTTGATAAATTGTTTTTGATAAATTAGTCCCTTACGAGTAGAATCCTGTACAGAATGGTAAAGCAATTTGTTCGTCATTCCTGGTTCCGGCCTGGCCGGGTCAGGCAGGCATCTTTGACTTGAGATATTTCTTCGAGAATACGCAAGGACATGGCGCGCGCATGATCTGACGTCACTATGGCCGGCAAATCTTCTTCCGACAAGACCGAGCAACCGACCCAGAAGCGGATAAGGGACGCGCGTAAAAAAGGGCAGGTCGCCAAGGGCGAAGACTTCAGCAGCGCCGCCGTCCTGCTGGCCGCGGTGCTGTGCCTGTGGAGCGTCAACGAGATGATCATAGAGGACGTACAACGGTTGCTGCTGTCGGCGACTGCCCTGGAATACGGCGGACTGCATGAAATCCTGGTCCGGGTCGGGCGCGAAGGCGGCGCGTTGTATCTCAAGGCCAGCCTGATCGTCACGGGTACCGCGGCGGTCGGCGCGCTGTTCGTCAATTTCCTCCAGGTCGGCCCCATTATCGCCCCCGAGGCCGTCCAGCCCCAGTTCAGCAAACTCAACCCCGTTGAAAAACTCAAACAGATATTCTCCAGGGATTCCGCGATAAAAATGCTGAAGTCAATCGTCAAGATCCTGCTGCTGGGGCTGATCCTGGTTATCGCAATCCAGGCCAATATCCCCGCCTTGTTCAGTTTGCTCGATTGTGAACTGGGCTGTATCCTGCCCGTGGCGGGCGGGGTGGTCGGCGACGTCATGGTCAACGCGCTGCTGGTATTTGTCGCCGTTGCCGTGGTTGACCTGTTTCTCAGCAGGAGAAAATATATCAAGGACCTGATGATGACCAAGGAGGAAGTCAAGCAGGAATTCAAGGAATCCGAAGGCGACCCGCATATCAAGGGCAAACGCAAACAGTTCTTCAGTGAAATCGTCAACAGCCAGCAGGCGAACAACGTAAAACGCTCCTCGGTGGTGGTCACCAACCCGGAACACGTGGCCATCGGCCTGCTCTATGACGAAGAAGAGACGCCGTTGCCCATTGTCACCTTCAAGGCGGAGGGGGCCATGGCCGCGCGCATGATTGAGATTGCCAAACGGGAAGGGGTGCCCATCATGCAGAACGTGCCCCTGGCCCGCTCCCTGCTGGAGCAATCACGGGTGGAGGAGTATATTCCCCAGGATTTGATCAAGCCCGTGGCCGAGGTGCTGCGGGTCGTGCGCAACATGCGCTGACCGCCTGCTGCCAAAGCAGGGGTCAGAGTAAAATCACCCCGGGCTGTGCCAGCGGCCACGATGGTAGCGATTTTACTCTGACCCCGGCTATCCATTCGTAATTCCCAATTCGTAAAATTTACATGCTCCATAGTCCCGGATTATACCAACCCCGGTTGGATATAACGGAGTTTCCTGCTATCCCACTACCACGGCAGGCTGGTGCGCAGCATCAGGGCGTACTCAGGCGGGGTGCGGCCGTCCTCGCGGCGTTCACCGTCCAGGCTGAGGCTGAGTTGCCGGCCCAGGGTGTAGCGCCAGCCCAGCCGCAGGGTGCGGTTCTCCCCCGCCCACTCCATGCCGTAATACGGCGTCAGGATGCCGTAGGTCCACGGCACGTCCATCCCGTAACCCAGCTCCGCAGTGAGGCGCCCCTGTGCAGCTA
>JAPOQU010000094.1 GCA_026710545.1 Gammaproteobacteria bacterium
AACGCCGCGGGCGACCGCTTCCCGGCCCGCCCGCAGGGAGCCACACAGCGACGCCAATACGGCGTTGCAGCCCTTGACAAGGGCGCGCCATTCTCTGCGGGCTGCGCCTTGTCTTGACGCCGCTGTGTGGCTCTGAACATGGCAATATCAGGTTGAAAGAGTACTAGGACGTTGGTATCAAGAACGGCTTTCATCATGATACGCTTCCCTGGCATCACGGATTATATCGTTAACCTGATCTGAAGAGAGCTTATCCAGTCCCTTCTTTTGCGCTTCAGCACGGATAGAGGCAAGCGCACGGCCAAACCGGGCGCGTCGCAGACTCTGCAGGTCGGTTTCCAGGTCGAACGGGGACGTTTCAGTCAGAATAGCAAACGGTTTCCCGTTCCTCGTGACAACCACCTGGTGGTCCCTGGCAAGCTTTTCCCATATCTTGCCCGGTTGGGTTCTGAATTCACGGATAGAAATGAAATCCATAGTTAACACTCGCTGTAGGCAAAACGTAGGACATATTATAAACGTGCATTCTGCAATTTGGCAACAAGCTACCCGGGCAATACCGGAGGGTCGAGATCGTGGAAGTGCTGAGACACGCGGAAGTCGTCCGGCAACTGGTCGTTTATTGATCAATTCGGCAGCTTTGCCAGCCTGGCCAGTTCACTGCGCAATTCCTGCATCGTGCCGACAGGTTCAGCAAAACCGAAGCGATGGATGCGTTTACCCAGTAACAGGTTGAATCCTTCACCGTCGATTCCCACCATTACGGGAGGTTCGTCCCCTGTCACCGGAATATTACCCAGACCACAATAATGTTTTATCGCATCGGCATGGTCCCGGTTCATATGCTCAATCGCCCGGGTTTCCTCATCGGGACTGAACGGGTTCTCTTTCAGGAAGGAATTATGTTCGACCCAGTAAATTTTCCCGAAACCGCCGATGAACCGTACCCGGTAAAACTCCAGGTGGTAAAAGTTAAAGTCGTGGGTCTTGTGATAATCCCGCGCATCCGGGAAGAAACGGTAATAGCGTTCCATGGTATCCGTATCATCCGCTGATACCTGCATTGCCTCCCCCAGGTAGGTCACCCGGCCATTATCCTGGATATCATCCCCATCCCGTTCAATGGCAATCAGCGATACCTTCCGGTCGGCCAGGATATTTTTCGTATGCTGTGCGATTCGGCTGATCAGGATGACCGGCCTGCCCTGCCTGTCAAAGCAGTAAGGAGTGACAGAACCGAACGGATAGCCCTGCGCTTCAACAGAAAGGGTGGACAGGATGCCCTGGTATTCGCTCATCATCAGGCTGCGCGCAGCTTTCCCGGATTTTTCTTTATTTGTCATCATCAGTCACCTGTTAAAGGATATTCGTCAGTACGGGTGAAGGTATCACCACACTACAACTCATTTAATTTATGGTTGTCCCAAATTTAGATATACCGTTGATTTTATTGAAATTACAGGTGAGGCTGGAAATGTCAAACTGCATCCCTGTCGCCAGATTGCCACCTGGAAGGATACCGGCTTTACACGTTTGATGTATAACTCCAGTTAATAATCCATGAAGGCTCGCCGGCGCCGGCAACAAAATGCGCATCGGTCCAGAAACCCGCGGCCATGGCGAGCCTGTCACCGACGTAGATGAGAGGCACGCGTTCCCGCAGCCAGGGCGGTGTTGCGGTTTCCTGGAACAGTTTTTTCAGCTTGTGCCGGCAGGTCCTGCCCGGCAGGCGGATTTTCTCTCCTCCGTTGCGGTACCGGACCTCTACCCGTGCGCCGTTGCACAGTTCCTTTTTTAAGCCGCTGCCGTTACCCTCGACCGCGGTCAGTTCGCCAAAATCCAGGCGGCATGGAGCTTTAAAATCCCATACCCGTATCGATGACTTGTCGAAGCCTCCCGGCGGCACGATCAGCTGGACATAATTCCCATAGCGGTGCAATTCCGCCCCGCTCCAGCTTACTTGCGCATTCGAGTCGTGTCTCGCCGCTATTGCTTCCGCAACGATACGTGACACAGACCGGCTGTCCGGGCCCGGCAGGTTCAGGGTTCGGCACCAGTAACGCACCAGGTTCTTCTGACGCGGGATTGACAGCCGTTTCAGCAGGTCTACGGCCAGCACATCCGGTTTTTGTGTGCTGCATACCTGCAAATCCTGCCGCGCCACATCGTCGAGCAGTTCCTGTGTTTCGGAAAAGATCCGGATCGTCCGGGTAACGGGGAGGTCCACCGAGGGCCACCTGTTTTTTATGACCGGGAGCACTTCATGCCTGACAAAGTTTCTGTCCAGGCGCGTATCGGCGTTCGAGGGGTCTTCAATCCAGTCAAGGCCGTTGTTCCCGGCATAGGCGGACAACTGCTCGCGGGTATGTTGCAGCAACGGCCGTGCATGCAGTCCCTTTGCGAAAGGCCGAACCGCGCGCATCGACGCCAGTCCCATCACCCCGGAACCGCGAAACAACCGCAGCAGCAGGGTTTCAACCTGGTCATCCCGGTGGTGCGCGGTCAGCAGGACTTCACCCTCTGCCAGGATGCCCTCAAGCGCGGCATAACGCTTGCGCCGGGCCCGGCTTTCCGGGCTTTCCTTGCCGGCCCGGCCTGCATCCACGTCTATCACCGCCATCTCAACCCCCAGGGCACGGCAGGTATCCCGGCAATGGCCGGCCCAGTCCCGGCTTTCCCGCTGTATATTATGGTTTACATGTGCTGCCCTGATGCCGTAGCCGGACTCCTCCCGCAGGCAAACCATCAGGTGCAGCAATACATGGGAATCGAGGCCGCCGCTATAGGCAATAAGAAATCGTTTACGACCCGGAAGTGTGTCAAGGAATGCTGCAATGCTTTCAGTGCTGACCTGCATTAGTCACCCTGAAAAAAGAAATAACTTTATTTATCCCGTATATCCTGTACATCCATGTGAATAATACGGTTCGTCTCCCCTTTCACTCATTAAAATGCCCGTATGAGCGTAGCCGTCTTTGACGCGTCTCCAGAAGTTCGTTGATGCTTACCTGCCTGAGTTCGGTTAACTGTCGTTGGATCTCAGTCCTGATACTGGCTGCCGTCCGGTCATAATCGCGGTGCGCGCCGCCCAGGGGTTCATCGATAATGCGGTCGATTACGTCAAGTTCCTGCAGCCTGCGCGCAGTTACCCCCATGGATTCCGCTGCTTGCTCAGCCTTGCCCGCATCCTTCCACAGGATCGAGGCGCAGCCTTCAGGTGAAATAACCGAGTAGGTACTGTATTGCAACATATTCAACCTGTCAGCCACACCGATTGCCAGGGCGCCGCCGGAGCCTCCCTCACCGATAACGACTGCAATTATGGGGGTGCGCAACTCCGACATAACCATCAGGTTTCTCGCAATCGCCTCGCTCTGGCCGCGCTCTTCAGCGCCGATCCCGGGATAGGCGCCGGGCGTATCGATAAAAGTCAATACCGGTAACCTGAACCTCTCCGCCAGTTGCATGATGCGCAACGCCTTGCGATACCCTTCGGGTTTAGGCATCCCGTAATTCCTGTGAATTCTCTCCTTGATATCCCTGCCCTTCTGGTGCCCTATCAATGCAACCGGTTCGCCTTCAAACCGGGCTATACCGGTCAATATGGCCGGGTCATCGGCAAAATTGCGGTCACCGTGCAACTCGCTGAAATCGGTAAACATCCGGGTGACGTAATCCAGGGTGTAAGGTCTCAGCGGATGTCTGGCTATCTGGGAAATCTGCCAGGCGCTGAGCGATGAAAAAATAGCCTGGGTCAGATCATTACTGCGTTTCTGCAGGCGAGTGATTTCATCGTGAATGTTCAACTCGCCGTCGTCGCTGACGTGGCGCAACTCCTCGATCCTGGCCTCGAGTTCAGCTATAGGCTGCTCAAAATCGAGGAAATTGACTGCGTGATTCTGTTGTTCCATGGTCCCGGCCGTTTACAGGTCAGCTTTATCCGGAAAGTCCAGGTTCACGTTGGCGGCGCCAACCAGTTCGCCAAGTTCTGCCAGTAATTCATCGCTTATTTTTACGCTCCAACCGCTGCCGAAACTCAAGATTGTTGAGACATGACCATCATTATATTCCATAAAAACCCGGTTTGTCCCACCACCATGGTGTGACAGCACTTCTTTCAGGCCGGGTACAAACCCGTTATGCAGCATGGTCCTGGTCACCTTCAAGCGCAGGGCCGCATAGCGTTCACGCAGGGCCGCCAGCGTGTAAACCTCCCTGGCGACGATAGCAACGCCCGTTTCGTAATAGTCATCTTCCACTGCATCTCCCTTGATGATCACCAGTTGATCTTTTACCAGTAACTCACGGTAGAGCTGGTAATTTTCACTGTACACCGTGATTTGCAGCCGCGCGGTTTTATCATCCAGCATTATTTCCGCCAGACTTCCCCTGGCGCCGGTGCGGATGCGAATACTCTCGATATAACCGGCTACCGTCAAATTCATGCCGGCCTTGACTTTATACAGGTTAGCCGTGATGAACTTTGACAGTTCGTCCTCGTAACGCGTGATAGGGTGTCCTTTCAGGTAAAATCCCAGCGACTCCTTCTCCCCCATCAGGCGCTCGTGTTCTTCCCAGTCAGGTGCGCTGACATACGGTATTGCCTGGCCGTTACCGTCTGCCGCCGGCGTTGTCAGCAGTTCCGTTCCGAACATGTCGTCCTGGCCGGAATCCGTATTGTCCATGTATTGCTCGGCGAATTTCAGCGCCTTCTCAAGGCTTGCCGCCAGGACGCTGCGCTGCTGTCCCAGTTCATCCAGTGCGCCGGCGCGGATAAGCGCCTCAATAACGCGCCGGTTAACCTTGCGCGGGTCCGTACGCCGGCAGAACTCAAACAGGTCGGAAAAGCGCCCATGTTCCTCGCGTTCTTCGCACAGGCTCATGATGGCGGACCCGCCGACCCCCTTGACAGCCCCCAGTCCGAACAAAATTGTTTTGCCGTCCACCACCCTGAACTTGTGGCCGCTGGTATTTATCGACGGCGGCTGCAGGACCAGTTTCATCCGTCTCAATTCTTCGATTAACCTGACAATCCTGTCCGTATTATTCATATCCGCCGACAGGACCGCGGCCATAAACGCAGCGGGATAATGGGTCTTCAACCAGGCTGTCTGGTAAGCCAGCAAGGCATACGCGACGGAGTGGGATTTATTGAAGCCGTAACCGGCAAACTTTTCCATAAGGTCAAAGATGGATGTGGCGGTCCTTTCGTTGACCTTGTTGTCCAGCGCGCCGTTGACGAAAATATCTCTCTGCAGGGACATCTCTTCGCGCTTTTTCTTCCCCATGGCCCGTCGCAGCAAATCCGCCGCAGCCAGGGTATAGCCTCCCAGCATCCGGGCAATCTGCATCACCTGCTCCTGGTACAGTATGACCCCGTAGGTCGGTTTCAATACCGGTTCCAGGGACGGGTGAAGATAACGTACTGACGCTTTGCCCTTTTTCCTGTCGATGAAATCATCGACCATTCCGGAATCCAGCGGACCGGGGCGAAACAATGCCACCAGGGCGACCAGGTCATCGAACTTGTCCGGTTCAAGCCGTTTGATCAGCTTTTTCATGCCGTCGGATTCCAGCTGGAATACGGCCGTGGTATCCATGCGCTGTATCGTTGCATAGGTGGCCGCGTCATCGAGGGGAAAGGCGCTCACATCCAGTTCCGCGGCGGCCTCTCCCAGCAGTCTGTCGTTAATGTCCTTGACCGCCCAATCGATGATAGTCAGGGTGCGCAAGCCGAGAAAATCGAACTTGACCAGGCCGATGGCTTCCACATCGCCCATGTCAAACTGCGTTGACGTGACGGCCGTGTCCTGCTCACAGTACAGGGGCATGAAGTCCGTCAGCGCCGAGGGTGAAATGACGATGCCGCCGGCGTGTTTCCCGGCGTTCCTGACCAGCCCCTCCAGCTTTTTCCCCAGGTCTATCAGGATCCTGACTTCTTCCTCTTCCTCATAGCGCTGTTTCAGCGCCTCTTCTTCGGACAGGGCGCGATCAAGCGTCATTTCAAGTGCGAACGGAATCAGTTTGGCTATCTTGTCGACGAAACCGTAAGGGTGTCCGAGTACCCTGCCGACGTCACGCACCACTGCTTTTGCGGCCATGCTGCCGAAGGTGATGATCTGGGAAACCCGCTCGCGGCCGTAACGGTTCGATACGTACTCAATCACCTCGTCCCGCCTGTCCATGCAGAAATCCACGTCGAAATCCGGTAACGATACCCTTTCAGGATTCAGGAACCGCTCGAACAGCAATTCGTGGAAAATGGGGTCGAGGTCGGTAATGCCCAGGGCGTATGCAACCAGGGAACCCCCGCCGGAACCCCGCCCGGGGCCGACCGGTATGTCCTGTTGTTTCGCCCAACGGATGAAGTCGGCCACTATCAGGAAATAACCGGGGAAACCCATGTCGATAATGACGTCAAGTTCCTGGTCGAGGCGCTGTTTATATTGTTCCAGGTCGATACCGGCGCCCGCTGCTTCGGCGTCACCGACCAGCCTGTCCAGCCCTTGCTGAGCCTCCCGGCGCAGCCAGCCGGCCTGGTCATAGTCTTCCGGGACAGGGAACTCCGGCAAGTAGTAATCACCGAACTGCAGCTCAAGGTTGCAACGCATGGCAATGTTTGCACTGTTCTGCAGGGCTTCCGGCAAATCGTGGAACAACTCAGCCATCTGTTCCGGCGTCTTCAGGTATTGTTCGCTGCTGTAAAAGCGCGGACGTTTGGGATCGTTAAGCGTATAGCCGTTATGGATACACACCCGGGCCTCATGGGCGTCAAAATCACCAGGCGTCAAAAACCTTACGTCATTGGTTGCGACTACGGGAATATCGAACTCCGCCGCCAGTTCCATGGCTTCCTCCAGGTAAACGTCTTCCCCCTGGCGGCCGGTTCGTTGCAGTTCCAGGTAAAACCTGTCCGGGAATAAATCCCGGAAATACGCGAGTTGCTCCCTGGCAATATCGATTTGATTGTGCAGCAGCAATTGGCCGATTGTACCGCTCCTTGCGCAGGAGATGGCTATCAGGCCGGCGGCGTGAAGAGCCAGCCAGTCTCTCCGGATAACAGGTGCGCCGCTGGCCTGACCATGCGTGTAGCTCCTGGTAATCAATTCCGCCAGGTTTTTGAAACCATCGTTATCCTGGCACAGCAGCACCAGCCTGTGGTCCTGGTCGCCGCCATTTTCATCCGCCAGGTTAATCTCTGCGCCGATTATGGGTTTGACACCCCGCTCCAGGCATTTCCGATAAAACTTGACCATCGAAAATACGTTATGCAGTTCCGTGACCGCGGCACAGCCCATGCCTTTATCCACCAGGGCGTCGACATATTCGCCCACGCGTAACAAGCCGTCGACCAGGGAATATTCCGTGTGGACGTGCAAATGGACGAATTTATAGTCTGCGTTTTCCATCAGGACTCATCCAGCTCCAGACATCGCTGAACCGGCATAAAGCTGCGCCGGTGTATCGGGCAAGGGCCGATTTCGGACAATGCCCGGACATGCTGCCGGGTCGGATAACCCTTGTGCCGGGCGAAGCCGTACCCCGGGTATCTGCGGTCCATTTCCAGCATTTCCCGGTCCCTGCTCACTTTCGCCAGGATTGAGGCGGCGCTTATGCAGGCTTCGGTCTGGTCTCCCTTGATAATTGCTGTCACCGGATAGTCTGTGCCCGGACACCGGTTGCCGTCAACCAGGACCCGCGCGGGCTTTACGTTTAACCCGCCAATTGCGCGCTGCATCGCCAGCAGGCTTGCATTCAATATATTCAACCGGTCAATCTCCAGGTGGTCCGCACGGCCGATGGAACAGGCCAGCGCCCGTTCCCGGATAAGCTGCGCCAATTGTTCCCTGCGCCGTGCCGATAACTTCTTGGAATCAGCCAGGCCTTCGATCCTGTCCGTTTCATCCAGGATAACCGCGGCCGCGATAACCGGCCCGGCAAGCGGCCCCCTCCCCGCCTCATCAACACCTGCTACCAGTTCAAAACCGTGTCTCATTTTCCTGTTACCACAAAGTGCATATAATTTATCCGCAGATGACGCAGATTAGCGCAGATATACGGACGTTGCAGATTGGGGGATAAATCCGTTTCCCGTATCTAGCGTATATCAGATTGGAACCATCACCTCATAAACAATAATATAATCTGCGCTAATCTGCGTCATCTGCGGATAATTTTGCTCCATGCTCTCCGTAATCAACCAGTTTCAGGACTGCCTGCGCAGCGGTTTCTTCAGTTTCCTGCAGGGACAGGTGCAAGTCCGCGAATTGGCGGGACAGCGATTGCGCCTTGTCCGGGTTATCCAACCAGTATTGTAGTGCAGGACCCAGCACTTCCGCCCGGCAATCCGCCTGAAAGTACTCGGGAACGAGCCTGCGCTGCGCCAGCAGGTTAGGCAGGGACACGAATTTCACGTTAATCAGTGCGCGTACTATCCGAAACGTGAGGCTGTGCATCCGGTAAGCCACCACCATCGGGACCTTGTGCAGCATCGTTTCCAGGGTGACGGTGCCTGATGCGACCAATGCAGCATCTGCAGCCGCCAGGGTATCCCGGATACTGTCTTTCACGATTTTCAACTGCAGACCCTTGCGTTCTGCTGCCTCACGCAGACATCTTTCCGTAGCGCCGTTCACCGCATTGGATACGAACTGGATACCGTCGTATCGTGCAGCCAGCCAGGCCGCAGTCTCGATAAACGGGCCGGTCAACCTGTTCAGTTCTGAACTTCTGCTGCCGGGCAGCACGGCAACCGTCAAACCCTGCGGCGAAAGGCCCAGGCGCCGGCGTGCGCCTTCCGTATCGGGTTGCATGTCCACCTGTCCTGCCAGTGGATGCCCGACGTATTTTACCGGTACCTTGTGCCTGCGGAAGAATTCCGGTTCAAAAGGGAATACCGATAATACGAGGTCGGCGGATTCCCTGATTCCCCGTACCCGCCAGCCGCGCCATGCCCATGCCGTCGGACAGACGTAATGGATGGTTGTTATGCCTTTCTTTCTTAATTTCCTTTCCAGGCCCAGGTTAAAGTCAGGCGCATCGACACCGATAAATACATCAGGCGGATCATTAATGAGATGTTCTGCGAGCTTTGCCCGGACCACACTGAGTTCCCACAGTTTCCCCACGACCTCCACCAGACCCATGACAGCCAGTTTTTCCATCGGGAACAGAATGTCGCAGCCGGCCTCGCGCAACCTTTCTCCTCCGATACCTTCGACCCTGATATCCGGCCGCTTGTCCCTGATGGCTTCAATCAGCTGAGCGGCTAAATTATCTCCGGAAGGTTCCCCCGCTACGATGCCGATTTTCACTTCCGCTCACCTGCATGAGTTACCCGTCAGCCCAACGCTTCCTGCGTTGCGGCAACGCTGGATGGAAAATGCCCGCAGCGCACTCACTTTGGAGAAATCAACGGATAATTCCACGTTCGGAATCCCTGATAAAGCGGGTGAAATTGGCGACCTCGTCGCCGGCATCCGCCAGCGCTTCGAGTGTCTTCAGGGCATCTTTCAGTAACAATCCTTCGCGATAGACGATGCGATATGCCTTCCTGAGCGCATCAACCGTGCCGTCGGTAAATCCGTTACGCCTGAGACCCACTCTGTTCAGCCCGTTTGGTTTCGCGGTATTTCCGGATACCACCAGGTACGGCGGAACGTCCTTGACAATAATGGAGGCGATTGCCGAAATACTGTAACAACCAACCCGGCAAAACTGGTGCACACCGGTAAATCCGCCCAGTATGGCAAAATCATCGATATGTACATGGCCGGCCAGGGTGGCATTATTGGCGAAGACAGTATTATTTCCCACCTGGCAGTCATGCGCTATATGCACGTACGCCATGATCCAGTTATGGTCGCCAAGCCGGGTTACCCCTCCTCCCTGCGCCGTTCCGCGGTTGATGCTACAAAACTCCCTTATGACGTTATGCGCGCCGATTTCCAGGGAAGAAGTTGCTTCCCCCTGGTACTTTTTGTCCTGGGGGTCATCCCCTATCGAGGAGAATTGCGAGATGCGGGTCGCTTCTCCTATCCGGGTGGGGCCCTTGATGACTACATGCGGACCTATTTCACAGTCGTCATGAACCTGAACTTGATCCCCTATGACGGAATAGGCTCCGATCCTGACCCCGGTTCCGATTTCAGCGCCAGGGTGTACTTTCGCAGTGGGGTCGATCAAGTCTCCTGATCCGCAATCGTAGTCAATAAATCCGCGTCCGCCACGGTGATATCGTTAACTTTGGCGGTACAGGAAAAGCGCCAGATATTCCTTCGTAACGCAACGAACTTTACTTCAAGCACCAGTTGATCGCCCGGCCCGACCGTTTTCCGGAACCTGGCCTTGTCAACGCCGACCAGGTAATACAGCTTGTTCCAGTGCCGGCTCCCCTCCTCGGACAACAGCCCCAGTACGGCTGTTGCCTGCGCCATTGCCTCAATGATGAGCACGCCCGGCATGATCGGGCGCTGGGGAAAATGCCCCTGGAAAAAAGGCTCATTTATCGTGACGTTCTTGATAGCGGTCAGGGATTCGCCAGGCGTGTAGTCCACCACCCTGTCCAGTAACAACATCGGGTAGCGGTGAGGCAGCGCTTTTTTTATTTGTTCAATATCGAGTTCCGGCATGGTCGCGTGATCCCGTGTTCATCCGCATGTATTGTAAGTCATTTGCCTGCCTGTTTTTCCATACGGGCGATTTTTCTCGCCAATTCATCGAGATTTCTGAACCTGGCCATATTCTTGCGCCAGGTCCTGTTGTCCGTTATCGGCACTCCCGACGAATAGACTCCGGCCTCTTTGATGCTGTTGGGCACCCCGGACATCCCGGTAATTACAACATCATCGGTAATCTCGATGTGACCGGAAATTGCGCTGGCCCCGCCGATCATACATCTCTTGCCTATTGTTACACTACCGGCGACTACCGCCGCGCCGGCAATTGCCGTATGCTCCCCGACCCGGGTATTGTGTCCGATCTGCACCTGGTTATCGATTTTGACACCGTTTTCCACCACGGTGTTTTCCAGTGCCCCCCTGTCAATCGTTGTATTGGCCCCGATTTCAACATCATCCCGGATGATGACACTACCGAGTTGCGGAATTTTCAACCAGCGGCCGGAGTCGTTGGCGATCCCGTAACCGTCCGCCCCGATCACGACACCGGGATGGAGCAATACCCGCGCGCCTATCTCGACGCGCTCCAGCAAGGTTACATTGGCATGGAGGCGGCAGTGGCTCCCGATCACGGCATTCGCCTCGATAATACAACCCGGTCCGATATAAGTCCCGGAACCGATAACGACGTCTTCACCGATCACGGAATTAGCGCCGATATAACAATCGTCGGCGACATCCGCACCGGCATCCAGTACGGCCGAGGGATGGCTGCCCGGATTGAATTGTGTTGCAGGGTTGAGGAACCTGGCGGCTTTTGCATAGGCCAGGTAGGGGTCCGTCGCGACCAGCCTGGCTGTCGGGCAGGTTGGCGCGTCCGCTGCGGCCAACACCACGGCACTGGCCCGGGTCTTTTCCAGGTCAGCCAGGTAACGTTTGTTTACATAAAAAGTCAGGTCGCCCGGTGCGGAATTATGCAGGCTGGCAACGTTGATTATTTCGTCCGTGGGGTCACCTTGTAATTCAGCGTTTATTTCAGCAGCAATTTCTCCCAAAGTCACCGTCATGGGCTCTGCAAGCCGTCATTCAACTCCTTCAACGTCTTTACCCGAGTCATTTTCCTGCTTTAACTGGTCAATGACAAGCTGGGATATATCCACTTTCGGGCTGGCGTAAATCACACCTTCGTTCAAAATCATGTCAAATCCGTTATCCTTGGCGATCGTATTGATGGCATCGACGATATCCTTTTGGATCTTTGCTATTTCCTCATTCCTGCGGAAGGTGAGGTCCTCGCGAAATTCATCCTGGTTGCGTTTCAAGTCACGCCTTTCGTTGATGATATCCCGCTCCAGCTTGCTCCGCTCCGCCTCACTCATGATGGGGGCGTCTTTGGTCAGCCTGTCTTCCATTTCCTTCAATGATTTCTGTGCGGCAACCAGTTCCCGGTCCCGCGGAGCAAACTCCTTCTCCAGCAAATTACGCATTTTTTCAGCCTGGGGGGATTGCTCCAGGATGCGTATCGCGTTGACGGCGCCGATCTTGTAATCCTCCGCAATCGCCGGAGGGATAAAACCGGCCGCAATAAAACAGATCAGGAAACAGGTAAACCTCATAGTACTCGTTGACTCCAAATGGTTATTAAATCAGCCTCAGTAATTCTCAAACGATAAAGTATGCAGTTCAAAGCGAAAGATATCAAATTTCTCACATAAACAGCAGGAACTTCCGTACATTATACCAAACAGGGTTTTTCTAAAATGTTGAACCAAACGTAAACTGAAACGGCTGCGTCTCATCTCCCGGCTTATCTCCAATAGGTCTGGCTATACTAACACTTACCAGGCCAAAAGGTGAGATCCATATGCCGCTCAGGCCTGTCGAGTACCTGAGTTCGTTGAATTCAAACGATTCATCACTGGAATAGACGTTGCCGCCGTCGAAAAACGCCGCAAACCGGACCTGCTTGAATTCCTTGAGAAAAGGCACCGGGAATATCATTTCCGCGCCGCCTACCACCTTGATATTGCCGCCCAGCGGCCGGCGCCTCGTCCTTCCCTGGAACGGTGTATCCTTGGGCCCCAGGGTGTTTTCCTCGTAGCCGCGCACCGAGCGGGGTCCACCGGCATAGAAATTTTCAAAAAACGGGAGGTCTTTGGTGCCGAACAGGCCGTTGCCGTAGCCGAAATCACCCTTGACGGTAAATATGAAACTGCGCAGGACCGGGTGGTACCACTGGGTCCGGTATCCGACTTTGAAAAACTCGAGAGAGTTACCGAATGAGGGAACCGCCATTTCCGTACTGAACCGGTGTTGCACACCCCTGGTCGGCAATATCGCCCGGTTGCGCGTATCGTAGGAAAATGCAGCTGACAGCCTGAGAATATCGAATTTATTGCCTTCCCGCTCGATAAAATCCCTGACCTGTTCTGCAAAGAAACGGTCTTCGGACAGCGTGGTGTTTTCGTAATTGAATGCGGTGCTGATAAAATTATATTCCGTCACAGGCACGCCAAAACTGACCCCGGCCCCTATGACCCGGCTGTCGAACGCGGTGATATTTGCGTCATAAGCTTCCGTTTGCTGGTAATTTAAGTTGAACCCGCGGCTGATTCCGTCCACGGTGTAGTAGGGGTTGACGTAACCCAGGGCAAACCTGCGGTTGATATCACTGTTGTTGAACGCAAACTGGATGCGTTTTCCGGACCCGAGAAAGTTGTCCTGGGTAATACTGGTCTGGAAAATCAGTCCCTGGTTCTGCGAGAAGCCCAGACCGGCCAGGAAGTTGCCGAACGGCTTTTCCGTCACTGTGTAATTGACGTCCACCTGGTCCGCGGAACCGGGCACGGCCGGCGTCTCCACGTTGACCTCCTCGAAGTAGCCCAGTCTCTGCAGCCTGATCTTGCCTCTCTCTACCTTGGGCGTCGAAATCCAGCCACCTTCATGCTGGCGCATTTCACGCCGTAACACCTCGTCCTTGGTCCTGGTATTGCCTGAAAAATTCATCCTTCTGACGTAAACCCGTTTGCCGGGGTCCACAAAGAACGTGACTTCCACCGTATTGTCATCTTCATTTATATCAGGGATGGAATTGACGTTGGCAAAAGCGTAGCCGGCGCCTCCCAGGCGTTCCGACATGCGTTCGCTGCTGTCGGTCACCTGTTTGCGCGAGAACAGGCTACCCCGGGTCACGCTGATCAGGTAATACAGTTGCTCCTCCGGCAGAATAAACTCACCGGCCAGTTTCACTCCGGACACGGTATACTGGCCGCCCTCGGTGATGTTGATGGTTATATATATATCTTTCTTGTCAGGCGTAATGGATACCTGGGTGGAATCGATACTGAAATTCACGTAACCCCGGTCCAGGTAAAACGAACGCAGGGTTTCCAGGTCTCCTGATAATTTCTGGCGTGAGTACTGGTCGTCCTTGGTGAAAAAGGAAAACAGCGTCGGCCTCGATAATTCAAACCCATCCAGCAGGTCATTCTCCTTGAAGGACTGGTTGCCGACCACATTAATCTGTTTTATCCGGGCTGCTTTTCCCTCCGAAATATCGATGGTCACGGCAACCCGGTTATTGGCAAGCGGTGTTACCTGGGAGTCGATTTTCACGCCATATTTACCGGCGGAAAAATACTGCCTGCGCAGTTCCCGCTCCAGTCCGTCCAGTTGCGACTGGTCGAATACCCGTCCCTGGGCAAAGCCGATCTGGTTCAGGCCGTCGAGTAAATCCTCCGTCTTTATATCCTTGTTGCCGCTGATTTCAATACTGCCGATTGCAGCCCTTTCCTTCAATACGATGACCAGGATGTTACCGTCCCGTTTCAGTTGCACATCATCGAAGAAACCCGTCTTGAACAGGGCGCTGACCGCTTCCGAGGAAACCGCCGGATTAAATGTATCACCCACTTCCAGCGGCAGGTAGTTGAACACGGTTCCCGGCGTCAGGCGCTGCAGGCCTTCCACCCGGATATCTTCAATAACAAATTCCTGTGCGGCAGTGCCCTGGGCGAAGGCAACAAATACCAGTACCGCGATAAACGACCTGAATGGATGTGCTTTGAATATTTCGGACAACATGTTCCTAATAATAAATTACTCCACCGGACAAATCCATCTCTCCCATCTCTCCATCAGCCGGCAAGCCTGAGAATATCATTATATATGGCCAGCCCCATCAGACCGAACAACAACACGATGCCGATCCGCTGACCCAGCATTTGTACCGGCATGGATACCGGGCTGCCCTTGATAAATTCGATGAGATAATAGAACAGGTGACCGCCGTCCAGTAACGGTATCGGCAATAGATTCAGCACCGCCAGACTGATGCTGACGATAGCCAGGAACCCCAGAAAGGTTACGATACCCATGCGCGCCGTCTGCGCTGCGTACTGGGCTATGCTGACCGGACCGCTGAGGTTTTTCAGGGATGCTTCCCCGCTAATCATCCTCCCCAGGATCTGCAGGGTGACAAAGGTCATATCAACAGTTTTACCGATACCTTTCAGCAATGCCGTATGGGGGGGATAGGTTTCTATCGCCAACAGGGATTGATCGGTAATGGAGTCCGCGTTCAGGCCGACGCCGATGAAACCGATCGTTTCTCCTTCCCCGGTTGCCTTTTCTCCAGGCGTCAATATCAGTTCCATGTCATCACCGTTGCGGGACACCCTTACCGATAACGGAATACCGGGCGCAGCCCTGATGAGTTCCACCCAGTGTTGCCAGTCTCTCACCGGAGTTCCGTCTACGGCTGTGATCCTGTCACCTTGCGCCAGGCCGGCCCGCATACCTGCGCCCTGGTCGGCAACCTCGCCGATGACAGCCGGCACGACCGGCCGCAACGGTTCTACTCCCAGCAGACGCAACAGGTTACCCTCTGCCATGGCATCAATCGGAATCGACGCGAGGTCGACTTCCAGCGATCGCTCATTGCCCCGGGTATCCTTCACACCGACAGCCACCGCGTCACGTTCTATCACCCCGGCAACAAGCAGTTCCACGGCCGTATTCCAGGTCGGTGTTGCCCGCCCGTTGATATCCGTGATTTCATCATCTGCCCGAAAACCTGCCTGCATGGCCATGGAACCTTCTTCCACGGTACTGATCACCGGTTTCAACCCGGTCACCCCGATTGCGTAGACAAGCCAGTAAGCGAGGACTGCAAAAATAAAATTGAAAATGGGCCCTGCAGCCACTATGGCTGTGCGCTCACCGAGCGGTTTGTTATTGAACGCCCGGGCACGTTCCTGCTCGGGGACAACGCCCTCCCGCTCGTCCAGCATTCTCACGTAGCCTCCCAGCGGAACCGCACCGATGACAAATTCAGTGTTGTCGCTGCTGAACACCCTGCGCCACAGGGGACGCCCGAAACCAACTGAAAACGTCAGGATCTTAACGTTGCATTTCCTGGCTACCCAGTAATGTCCGAATTCATGGAAGGTGATCAAAATCCCCAGTGCGGCTATAAACGCACACACTGTTTGTATGAAGGCGATCATGACATCACCTGCCTGGAAGTCCCGGCTGACATGCGGCACTGGTTGCCGGCGTAATCCCGCGCCTGCTTATCCGCTTCCAGGATCTGTTCCAGTGTGTCGGCAGGCTGGTTCGTTACGCCCTCCAGGGTTTGTTTCACGACCTCCGCAATTGCCGTATACCGGATACGGCCTCCCAGGAATTCGGCAACGGCGACTTCATTGGCGGCGTTCAATATCGTCGTCGCCGTTCCGCCCTGCGCCAATGCCTGCCTCGCCAACTCCAGGCACGGGAACCTTTCCGGGTCGGGTTTTTCAAAGTTCAGTTGTGATATGTCGGACAGGTTCAGCTTTTTTACGCCGGACTCGATGCGGCGCGGCCAGGCCATTGCGTGGGCTATGGGTGTGCGCATGTCCGGGTTTCCCAGTTGCGCCAGAACCGAGCCGTCGGAATATTCAACCAGGGAGTGGATAACGCTCTCGGGATGGATAACGATTTCGACATTCTCTACGCCGGTATCAAACAGCCAGCATGCTTCAATCACCTCCAGTCCCTTGTTCATCATGGTGGCTGAATCCACGGATATCTTCTTCCCCATGTCCCAGTTGGGATGTGCGCAGGCCTCAGCAGGTGTCACACTATCCAGTTCCCCCACGGGTCTTGTCAGGAACGGCCCGCCTGATGCGGTCAGCAGGATGCGCGTGACCCCGGTCATTGCCGGTCCGTCGTTAAAGTCCCGCGGCATGCATTGGAATATGGCGTTATGCTCACTGTCGATGGGCAGTAGCTGGGCGCCGTTTTCCCTGACTGCGTCCATAAACAGTTTTCCTGACATGACCAGCGCCTCCTTGTTGGCAAGCAATACGCGCTTGCCGTTGCGCGCAGCAGTCAGGGTCGGCAGCAGTCCCGCGGCCCCCACGATCGCTGCCATGACATAGTCCGTCTCGGCGCAGCCTGCCACCTCCTGCAATCCCTGCTCCCCCGACAATACCCTGATCTCAGGCGCTCCTTGTTGCAGCATGTCTTTTAACCGGACCGCGGCATCAGCGTCCGCCATCACCGCATACCTGGGCCGCCAGGCCAGGCACTGCTCATACAGCCCCCTGACGTTGGTGTTGGCCGTGAGTGCAACCGGTTCAAACAAATCCCTGTGTCTGGAGATCACATCCAGGGTGCTTACCCCGATACTGCCGGTCGACCCCAGTATGGTTACGCCGGTCACGACGTTGCCTCCAGTAACAGAACACCGGTAAAAAAACCCGGCGCCGCGGCCGTCATGCTGTCTATCCGGTCCAATGCCCCCCCGTGGCCGGGTAACAATTCACCGCTGTCCTTGACCCCCCCGCTACGCTTTATCATGCTCTCCGTCAGATCGCCCACTATGGAGACGGCAGTCGTGACCAGACAGACCAGCAGGAACAGAATGGACTTGTACAGCCCCAGTTGCAGCAGCAGGGAACATATGACCGCGACGAACAGGCCACAGCCCAGGGCGCCGTATAAACCCTCCAGGGTTTTGCCCGGGCTGACGTGACTGGCAAGTTGTTTCCTGCCCCATTTTTGGCCCACGTAATATGCTCCCGTATCCACGCTCCAGATCAATATCAGTAGACAGGTTACCAGAACAGGGCCGTGTACATCAGCATCCGCATGCAGGGCTACCAGGGATACCCACGCGGGGACCAGCACGATGATGCCGATACCTGTCTGCAGCATCAGCCCCGGGCTGAATTTTCTGCCGAGTTGCCGGCGTATGATCAGTACCAGGGCTCCCACCCACCAGGCCAGCGACGAACCCACGATAAACAAGGTCATGCTGCTGTCAATATTACGGTAACAGACTGTCAGGAGTAACGCCGTCAGCACCACCATAAATGCCTTCCAGCGTCTGTCATGTATTCCGGCAAGACCCACCCATTCCCATATTCCCGTCAGGATGATTACCGCGCACAGGCCGGCGAACAGTTCGTGTGTGCCGTAAACGGTTATTCCAAGAACCAGCGGAATCAGTACCAGCGCAGTGCCGATCCTCGTATTAAAGCGCAGTTTCATGTTGTCCCAGTTGCTCAGAGGTGCGGCCGAAGCGGCGTTGCCTGCCGTCATAGGATTGCAATGCCTTGTCATACTCTGCATGGTTAAAGTCCGGCCAGTACACATCGGTGAAATACATTTCCGTATAAGCCAGTTGCCATAACAGGAAATTACTGATGCGGACTTCTCCGCCCGTACGAATGAACAGATCAGGGTAGTCCGGCAAATCCAGTTGGCGCCTCAATGCCTCTTCAGATACGGCTTCGCTGCCCTTGTTTTCGCCGGACAGTGCGGAAAAGAGTCTTTTACAGGCCGACACGATCTCCGTGCGCCCGCCATAATTTATCGCGATAACCAGGTTCAACCCGTTGTTTGCCGAGGTTGTTCGTGCTGCAGTTTGAGTGGAAAGTTGTAATTCTTCGGGAAAAACAGAAATATCGCCTATAAAGGACAACCTGACGTTATTTTTATGCAACTCATCGATCTCATCATCCAGTGCGGTTATGAACAACTCGAGCAATAACGCGACTTCGGCATGCGGGCGCTGCCAGTTTTCACTGCTGAAAACATAAACGGTAAGCGTCTTGATCCCGCGGCAAATACTGTGTTCGACCGTTCCGCGCAAGGCATCTATCCCGGCCTTGTGGCCTGCCGCACGTGGCAGTCCCCTGCTGTTTGCCCACCTGCCGTTGCCATCCATAACGATGGCCACGTGCCTCGGCGTGTTTTCCATCAGACCGGACGTGGCGTCAGCCTGTGCGGTGAGCGCGCACGATATTGACGTGTATCTTTCATCACGCACGCCCCGAAGGGGTACCCGCCGGCGCTGTTTCCGGACTTCATATTTCCATCAGCTCCGCCTCTTTATCCTTGAGGATTTGATCAATATCCCTGATATGCGCATCGGTCTTCTTCTGGATGTTGCCTTCCTCCCTGCGGTCCTCGTCTTCGGTAATCATCTTTTCCTTCAGCATTTCCTTCATGTGGTGGTTTGCATCGCGGCGGATATTGCGGACGGCAACCCTGGCTTTCTCCGCTTCCGACCTGACTACCCGGGTCAGTTCCTTCCTGCGTTCCTGTGTCAGGGCGGGTAACGGGACCCGCATCACGCTTCCCGCGGTAACCGGGTTCAGACCCAGGTCCGAATTCAATATCGCCTTCTCGATGTCCGTAACCATATTCTTGTCCCAGGGCGACACACCCAGTGTGCGGGCATCGAGAACGGTAATGTTGGCCGCCTGGTTTAACGGAACCTGGCTGCCATAGTAATTGACGGTGACATGTTCCAAAAGGCTCGGGTGGGCGCGTCCGGTGCGGATTTTTGACAGCTCGCTGCGTAATGCCTTGAGCGTTTTATCCATGCGGTTATCCGCGTCTTTGAGGATATCTTCAATCATTTCAGTCTTGAGTTTCCGGTTACCAGAAATTACCATTAAACAGCAGCCAGATACTATTGGATTACAAGCGTACCTTCCGGCATACCCCTGGCAGCGCGTAACAAGGCGCCGGGCTGCATCATATTCAAAACCCGCAAGGGCATGTTGTTCTCGCGGCACAACACTATGGCAGTCGTATCCATCACTGCAAGTTTTCTTTCAATTACTTCATCATAACCCAAAACATCATACCTGGTCGCCGTTTTATCATGTACCGGATCGGCGGTGTAGATGCCGTCCACCTTGGTTGCCTTGATTAACAGGTCGGCATTGATCTCTACCGCGCGCAGACTGGCAGCTGAATCGGTGGTAAAGAACGGGTTACCGGTCCCGGCCGCAAAAATCACCACCCGGCCTTTTTCCAGGTGCCGTACCGCACGCCGCCGGATGTAATCTTCACAGACCTCGTTGATCTCAATGGCCGACATCACCCTGGCGAAGGAACCAAGCTGTTCCAGGGCATCCTGTAAAGCGAGGGAGTTCATGATGGTAGCCAGCATACCCATGTGATCGGCAGTGACCCGGTCAATCCCTGCGGCAGCAAGCCCCGAACCGCGGAAGAAATTTCCCGCCCCCAGGACCAGGGCAATCTCCGCACCGCACAGGCTCAGGTCGCGAATCTCATTCGCCAACCTCTTGATGGTAACAGGATCGATCCCGTAAGCGGCTTCGCCCATTAACGCTTCGCCGCTCAGTTTAATCAGAATTCTTCGATATTGCAGTTCCGGGGATTCAGGCAAAACACACCTACTCGTTGGTCAATCCGGCTTGTTGCATGACTTCAGCGGCAAAATTATCCGCTTTCTTTTCGATACCTTCACCGACTTCATACCTGATAAAACCATTCACCGACGCGTTGTTTGCCTTTAACAAGGCTGCCACGGAGGTATCGGGGTCCTTGACAAAAGCCTGCCCGGTCAAGGTATTTTCCCGCAAAAACTTTTTTATCCTGCCGCTGACCATTTTCTCGATAATCTCATCCGGTTTTCCCGACTGCCTGGCCTGGGCAAGCTGGATCTGTCTTTCATTCTCCAATACCTGCGGCGCAACATCCTCTTCATTGACGCACAGCGGATTGCTGGCTGCGATATGCATAGCCAGATCCCTGGCCAGGCGGGGATTATCCGTAGACAAGTCCACTATTACACCTATCCTGATACCGTGCAGGTAGATACCCAGGGTACCCCCGGCCGTTTTATTGAGCCGGGCAAAGCGGCGGATACTGATGTTCTCTCCCAGCTTGGTCACCAACTGCTGCCTGGTATCTTCGACCGTTTGAGTTCCCGTATTGTTTAGCGGCAACTCCCCTGCACTGTCTGCAGTTGCGCCGGGTTGCTCGAGGAGCGTGTCTGCAAGTTGACTGGAAAAACTCTGAAAGTTTTCATCCTTGGCGACAAAGTCCGTTTCACAATTGACCTCCAGTATCATTGCCTGGTTGCCGGTCTGATCCGGCTTAACGACTATCGTCCCTTCAGCAGCGATCCGTCCTGCTTTTTTTGCCGCTTTGGCAATGCCGGATTTTCGCATCACATCGATTGCGGCATCAATATCGCCGGCAGCTTCCTGCAGCGCCTTTTTGCAGTCCATCATCCCGGCACCGGTCCTGTCCCTCAACTCTTTAACCATTGACGCAGAAATTTGCATTGTACTTCTCAATCCTGTTTCACTTCGGTTTTATCTTCCGGGGCCGTGCTGTCCTGTTTTGCAGCACTTTTTGTTTTTGCCGGGGCTTTAGCCGTAGTTTTTGCCTTGGCTTTTGCCGGGGCTTTAGCCGTAGTTTTTGCCGGCGTCTTTGCCGGGGCTTTAGCCGTGGTTTTTGCCGGTGTCTTTACCGAGGCTTTCGTTGTGGCCTTTGCCGGCGTCTTTGCCGAGGCTTTAGCCGTCGTTTTTGCCGGGGCTTTTTTCGCCGCACTCCTGGTGCCCGCGGATTTTGTCGCAGCCCGCTTCGGCTTTTCGGTTTCGGCCGGCGTCACAGCTTCGCTTACCGCCTCACCTGCCGGCTCATCTGTCTGCGCCTCAGCTGCGGATGTTTCCTCTCCTGCACTGCCGCTATCAGCAGCCGGCGCGACGCTCTCGGGCGCAGCAACTTCAGCCGGGCTCGCCTGTTCCGTTACCGCCTCACCTGCCTGATCCTCAGCCTGTGCTTCAGCAGCGGCCCCGTCTTCCGTTTCACCAGCGTCATCAGCAGCCGTAACAACCTTCGGCTCTTCGGCCTCAGCAGGGGTCTCCGTTCCCTTTGCCGCCTCAGCAGCCTGTTCCTCCGCCTGTACTTCAGAACTTGCTTCGTCTTCCTGTGCATTGCCGGCATCAGCTTCCGTTTCAGCGGACTTCCTGGTCTTTTTCCTGACAGTTTTCTTCTTGACCAGGACGTTTTCCTCCTTGGTCTCGACAATAGGCGCTCCCTCGGCGTCAAGCTCTATGAAATCGTCCTTGTCTCCGCCCTCACCAAGATGTGCAACCGAATCCTTGCCCGTTATAATCGCATCGGCTACGGCTTTCGTATATAACCTGATAGACCTTATGGCATCATCATTCCCCGGTATAACGTAATCAACACCGGCGGGGCTGTTGTTGCTGTCGACTATGCCGATAACGGGTATCTTGAGTTTGACCGCTTCGCTGACGGCGATATCCTCGTAGCCTACATCGATCACAAACAGTGCATCCGGCCAGCCGTCCATGTCCTTAATCCCTGACAGGTTCCGTTCCAGTTTTTCCAGTTCCCTGTCAATATGCAGTATTTCCTTCTTGCTCATGCGCTCCATGCCGCCGTCGGTTTTCATCTCCTCCAGTTCTTTCAGGCGGTTAATTGATTGCCTGACCGTTTTGTAGTTGGTCAGCAGGCCGCCTAACCAGCGCAGGTTGATATACGGCATGCCGCAACGCTGCGCTTCTTCCTTGATAATCTGTTGTGCGGCGCGTTTTGTGCCCACGAACAGGATTTTTCCCTTGTTTGCCGACAACTTGCCGGCAAAATTCAGGGCCTCCTGGAGCAACACCTTGGTCTTCTCCAGGTCGATAATGTGTATTTTATTACGATGGCCGTACAGGTAAGCGGCCATTTTGGGATTCCAGTAACGCGTCTGGTGGCCAAAATGCACACCAGCCTCCAGCATTTCGCGCATGCTGATTTCAGACATATTCATACTCCTGACAGGGTTAAGCCTCCGCACATCCCGCATTACACCCGGCCGTTTACCGTTGAGCCGGCCAGGACCCCGAAATGCGTTCTGTAATGTGCGTGTGTTTTATAACAACAGTTTTCCGATATCCGGTTCTTGCCATAACAGCAGGCGCTTTATAACATAGAAGCACTGGAGCAACAAACATTATTTATGTGTTGTTATTATGACGATATCGCTGAAAAGCGCTGATGAGATAGAAAAGATGCGCATCGCCGGGGCTCTGGCCTCTTCGGTCCTGACCATGATAGAACCTCATGTCAGGGCAGGTATCACCACGGCCGAACTCGATCGGATCTGCCACGAATTTATCATTGGGGAACTGGACGCAATACCTGCGCCGCTGAATTACCGCGGCTTTCCCAAGTCAATATGTACTTCGATCAATCACGTCGTCTGTCACGGCATACCCGGGAATAAACGTCTGAAAAACGGCGATATCATTAATATTGACATCACCGTGATTAAAGATGAATTTCACGGCGACACCAGCAAGATGTTCTGCGTGGGCAAACCGTCAGTACGGGCCCAGCGGCTGATTGAAACGACATACGAGTGCATGTTGCTGGGTATCCGCATGGTAAAGCCCGGGGCGCGTCTGGGTGATATAGGCCATGCTATACAATCCTATGCCGAAGCCAGGCGCTTCACGGTTGTACAGGAATATTGCGGCCATGGCATCGGCAGAAACTTCCACGAAGACCCGCAGGTGCTGCATTACGGTATACCGGGCACAGGCCTGGTGCTTGAACCCGGGATGACGTTTACCATTGAACCGATGATTAACGCCGGCAAACGCTTTGTCAAGCTGCTGCCTGACAACTGGACTGTGGTTACCAAAGACCATTCCCTTTCCGCGCAATGGGAACATACCATCCTGGTAACCGGCGACAGCTTTGAAGTATTGACCCGGCGCCCCGAAGAGGACTTTTAACCCGTATGACTATTGATGAGTCGTTGCTGTTGGATAAATCAGTCCTGGCCGGATCCCCTCCTGACGTAACCTGCTTTAAACATGCCCTTGAGCGGGGCGATCACTGTCTGAACGAACACTTTGAAGCGGGCAAACCGATACGTGAGATTATTTACAAGCGCGCCTGGTTAATCGACCAGTTGCTGATCAGCGCGTGGCATCACCATATTGACAGTGATGCAATGGCGTTGATTGCGGTAGGCGGCTACGGTCGCGGGAATTTATTGCCGGCATCCGACGTGGACCTGATGCTGCTCGTCAAGCCGCGCAAAAAAAAATCCCTGAAACCCGGCATCGAGACCTTTCTGGCCTTTCTCTGGGACATGGGTCTGGATGTAGGGCATAGCGTCAGAACAGTCAAGGACTGTGTCCAGGAAGCAAAGTCGGATATAACGGTAGCCACGAACCTCATGGAATCCAGGTTGATAATCGGCAATGCAGCCTTGTATGAAACCATGGTCAAAATGACGGGGCCGAAAAAGGTATGGCCTTCCAGGAAATTCTTTGCAGCCAAATGGGAAGAACAGACGGCGCGCCACCATAAGTTCCACGACAGCGAGAACAACCTGGAGCCCAATGTGAAGGAAGGCCCCGGCGGTCTGCGCGACATCCAGATGATCGGCTGGGTCGCGAAAAGACATTTTGACGCAGAGCGGCTCCGGGACCTGGTCAAACACGATTTCCTGTCCCAGACCGAGTACGATAGTCTCGACCAGGGACACAATTTCCTCTGGCGTGTGCGCTACGCGCTCCACGTTATTTCCGGCAGGAGAGAGGACCGGCTGCTGTTCGACCACCAGAAAAATGTCGCCGCCAAATTCGGTTTTACCGCCGCGGACAATTCCGGCGTTGAGCAATTCATGAGGCTCTATTACCGTACGGTGAAGGAGGTCAGCCGCCTGAATGAAATGCTGCTGCAGCATTTCCAGGAAGAGATCATTTACGCACGCCGAAGAGAAACAATCCGGCCGTTGAACAAACGCTTCCAGATACGAAATGATTTTATCGAGATAAAGAACCGCCAGGTTTTCAAAAAATATCCCATTGCACTGCTCGAGGTATTCCTGTTGCTGCAGCAGAACCAGAACATCAAAGGGGTGAGGGCCAGTACGGTCAGGCTGATAAGGGAATCACTGGACCTGATTGACGACGGCTTCCGGGCAGATATTAAAAGTCAGAGTCTGTTCCTGGAAATAATCCGCCAGCCGCATCGCGTCGGACATGAGTTAAGACGTATGCATAAGTACGGAGTGCTGGGAGCATACATGCCTGAATTTGCCAAGATCGAAGGCTTGATGCAGTTCGATTTGTTCCATATCTATACGGTTGATGAGCACATTCTGTTTGTAATCAGGAATATGCGGCGCTTCGGCCTGGACGAATACAGGAAAAAATACCCGTTGTGCCGGCAGGTGCTGGAACAAATTCCCAAGCAGGAGTTACTTTATTTTGCCGGGATGTTTCATGATATGGCGAAGGGAAGAGACGGCGATCATTCCACCCTGGGCTCCAGCGACGCGCTGGAGTTCTGTAAGAGACACCACCTGAGCGACTATGACGCGAAACTGGTGGCGTGGCTGGTGGAACATCACCTGCTGATGTCAAAGACGGCACAGAGAGAGGATATCAATGATCCTGAAGTGATCAACAAATTCGCCAGGGAAGTGGGAGACAGCATTCACCTGGATTACCTCTACCTGTTGACGGTTGCCGACATCAACGGCACCAACCCGCGTCTGTGGAACAGTTGGAAAGACGCCTTAATCGCCGACCTGTATAACAAAACACTGTCGGCCTTATGGCGCGGCCTGGAAAATCCGATAAACAAGGAAGAGTTCATACATGACAGTAAAACCCGCTCCCTGACCATCATTAATAATGGAATTCAGGCCGTGCCCGATACCGGGGCGATATGGTCGTACCTGAGTGATGATTATTTCATGCGCTACTCACCTACGGAAATTGCCTGGCACACGCAAGCCATCATGAAATGCAGCGAAGACCGGCTACCCATGATTCTGCTGCGCGAGGAGACAGAGCGCGGGGCAACTGCACTGTTTATCTACATGCATGACCATGACAATATATTTTCGCGTGTCAGCCGCACCCTGGACCTGCTGGACCTGAACGTCGTGGACGCCCGCATAATGAGCTCCAATCATGGTTTTACACTGGACACCTTCAGCATCCTGGAAAAATCCGGGGCTACCGTGAAAGGACGCGAGCGGAAAAAGGAGATCATGACCGCCCTGAAACAAAACCTGTTGTCGCTGGATAAACCGATAAGGCGCGCGGACCGGATCCGGTCAAGGAGGCTGCGGCATTTTTCCATACCCACCCGTATCAATTTTGACATCGACAAGAAAAACAAACGCAATATCATGGAGGTCAGCGCCATGGACAGGCCCGGTTTTCTCTCATCGGTGGGAACCGCGCTGGAATTTTGCGGTACACGCCTGCAGGCAGCGAAAATCGCAACCTACGGAGAACGGGTCGAAGACATCTTCTTTATTACCGACCGGAATAACCAGGTCATCACCGACGCCGCCAAACTGAAGTGCCTGACAGACACGATCACCACGTCGCTGAGTATGAATTAATCCTCCTTGATTCATCCGCAGATTAGCGCAGATTAGCGCAGATTATTTTATATAAAATAACAACGGAGTCCGGGAAAAATGTGCAGCCAGGCAGATTTTCTGCTTTATCCTTAAAATATATTATATTTATCTGCGTTAATCTGCGTCATCTGCGGATATAACTGAATGAACATCCACCGGCGGCCACCTGAATCTGAAGCAGAACTGCTTGCCCGGTGCCGCGCGCTGGCCGGAAGGTCACTGGGTCAGGTCGCAGGTGAACTGAATTTCACCGTTCCTGCCTCCCGCACCAGGGCCAAGGGATGGGCCGGGCAACTTATTGAACACTACCTGGGAGCCACTGCGGCCTCCCAGCCGGAACCGGACTTCCTGAACCTCGGTGTTGAACTCAAAACCATACCCGTCAACCGGCGCGGCCGGGCCAAGGAGTCGACTTTCGTGTGCATGGCGCCGCTGAAGCTCAGTTCCGGCATGCGCTGGCCTGATTCCACCGTCAGACATAAACTGGAACGGGTCCTGTGGGTTCCCATAGAAGCCGACCCCGGCATACTCCCGGCCAACAGCAGGGTAGGAAACAGTTTCCTGTGGAGCCCGTCGCAGCCACAACTCCAGGTCCTTGAGCAGGATTGGCAGGAATTGATTGAAATGATATCTTTTGGCGAATTTGACAAGATCAGCGCAAAACACGGTGAGTACCTGCAGATACGGCCCAAGGCGGCCAGTTCAGCCAGCCTGGCCCGGGCCACCCTGGCCGACGGAGAAACCGGCTTGACCCTGCCCAGGGGATTTTACCTGCGCAGCCGCTTTACCAACATGTTGCTTGAAGAATATTCATCCGCAGATGACGCAGATTAGCGCAGATTATTTTTACTTATTCTTTGATTTAAGTGTTCAAACAGATAATCGTGGTTTCAGAAAAAAAACAGAACAAAAGAATATTCATCCGCAGATGACGCAGATTAACGCAGATTATTTTTATTTACTCTTTGATTTAAATGTCCAAACAGATAATCGTGCTTTCAGAAAAAAACAAAACAAACAATATCAATTCATCTGCGTTAATCTGCGTCATCTGCGGATAAAATCATGAAATTAAGTCACAAGTTATGCGTGGCGCCGATGATGACCCATACGGACAGGCATTTCCGCTACTTCCTGCGCCTGCTTTCCGGACATTCCATGCTATACACGGAAATGCTGACAACCGGCGCCCTGCTGTACGGAGACACGGACAGGTATGCCAGGTTCAACGATGCGGAGCACCCTGTCGGGATACAACTGGGTGGGAGCAACCCCGCCGACCTGGCAAATTGTGCAGAAATCGCCACAGCCTACGGGTACGACGAAATAAACCTGAATACAGGTTGTCCCAGTAAACGGGTGAAGTCCGGCCGTTTCGGCGCCTGCCTCATGGCTGAACCGGGTCTGGTTGCCGAGTGTGTCGCGGCCATGGCGGCGGTGACCGACCGCCCGGTTACAGTCAAAACGCGCATCGGTATCGACCGGCACGACAGTTATGAACACCTGGGCCGGTTTGTTTCGATTGTTTCGGAAGCCGGTTGCCATACGTTTATCATCCATGCCCGCAAGGCCTGGCTGAACGGTCTGAGCCCCAGGCAGAACCGGACCGTACCGCCGTTGCGGTACGACCTGGTTTACCGGTTGAAGCAGGATTTTCCGCACCTGGAAATCATCATTAACGGCGGTATAACCAGTCTTGCGGAAGTGCACAATCATTTCCCCCAGGTAGATGGGGTCATGCTCGGCAGGGCCGTGTGCAATAACCCCTATTTGCTGGCCGGGGTAGACAAAAACCTTTTCGGCGTGAACAATATAGCAGCTACACGCATGCAGATACTGCAAAAATACATACCCTACATGGAAACGGAAATCGCGCAAGGCGAGCATTTGTACGCCATGTCACGGCATATATTGGGTTTGTTTCACGGACAGTACGGCGCACGCGCTTACCGGCGCCACCTGACAGTAAGCGCCCATGAAGCGAATGCCGGTGTGGACATTGTCAATGAGGCGCTGGCTTTGACGGAAATTAACTATCAGAATGTGAGGAACTAAAAATACGCACAGGAATCACAATGATAATCCTGATATACAGGAGTAAGTCTCCCAGTATTTAATAAAACACATGAAAAATATATTTTTACTTATTGTTATTTCTGTATTTTTTACCCCGGTATATGGGGAAGAAAACGAAATGACAGAAAAACAGAAACTGAGCTATGCCCTGGGTGTCTTTTTTGCCCAGAGCGTAACCCAGCAGGATATTGATATGGATACGGATTATTTCCTCGAGGCGGTAGCGGATGTGTTGAATAAAAATCAGCCGAAACTGTCGATTGAGGAAATACAGGCCATTTTTGCAAGGTTTCAACAGCAGGAGCAGGAAAACAGGGCAGAACAGGCGGCCGCAAACAGTCAGGCAGGGAAAGCGTTTCTGGAGGCGAACAGGACGAAAGAAGGTGTTATCGAACTGGATAACGGCCTGCAATACAAAATCCTGCGGCCCGGAACGGGTGCAAACCCGAAGCCTGACGGAGAAGTAACCGTCCATTACCGCGGGTCGCTGATTAACGGCGAGGAATTTGATAGTTCATACATGCGCAACCAGCCGGCGAAACTGTCTGTTAACCGCGTCATCAAGGGCTGGCAACAGGCGTTACCCATGATGAAGACAGGCGCCCTGTGGCAGCTCTATATCCCGGCTAATCTTGCCTACGGGTCAGCCGGACAGGGTGTAATAGGACCGGATGAAGCGCTTGTCTTCGAGGTCGAGTTAATTGAAGTCCATTAACCTCGTCCGGGTTTCCCGCCTGCTGGCCCTGGCCGTCTTGTTAGCGGCCCTGGGCGTGCGGGCAGATGACCACCTGCCTGCTGCCGGTATTGCCGCATACGAGGACGGTAACTACAAACAGGCCATGCAAAGCTTCGCCCACGCGCTTCAGGCTGATCCGCAAAACTCGCACCTGCATCACTGGCTGGGCAAGTGTTACGGAAGACTGGCCGAACGGGGCAACTGGTTCAAGTCCATGTCCTATGCCAGAAAAACCCTGAAACAGTTCCGCAAGGCTGTCGAACTTGATGTGAACAACCATGAAGCCCTGCGTGACCTGATAGATTACCTGGAGACGGCGCCGGGCTTCCTGGGAGGCAACAGGAAGGAGGCGAAACGCCTGGGACTACGCATGCAAGAATTGCAGAAAATCCGTACGGCCAGCAATGAATAGACTGCTTGCATGGCTGTTGTTAACGGCGCCCGCAGTATTTGTGAGCGCCGCGCCGCCGCTCGTTACCGACGAGGAACTTCAGGCCTGGGAACGCCACGACCGCGCCGCGCTGATCATTACCCATATAATGGATAAATACCACTACCGGAAGGAGCCGCTTGATGATGTCCTGTCAAGCCGCATACTGGATTCCTACCTGGAAAGTCTGGATGGAAACCGCAGCTTTTTCCTGCAGAAAGACATAACGGACTTTGAGCGTTACCGCTACCTGCTCGATGAAGCGATTGAAGACCCGGACCTCGAACCTGCATACGCTATCTTCAAGGTTTACCGGCAGCGGGTCGATGAGCGCTCCGCCTACGCCCGGTCTGTGCTTGAAGGCGAATTTGACTTCAGTATTGATGAGGACTACATGTTTGACCGCCGCGAAAGTGACTGGGCGCAAACAGAGCAGGAATTGAACGCAATCTGGAGAAAAAAGGTAAAGAACGATTACCTGATGTTGCTGCTTGCAGACAAGGAGGACGATGAGATAAAGGAAATACTGGGCAAACGCTATGTACGCTTCAGGACCAGTACTTTCCAACTCAATTCCAACGACGTGTTCCAGTCATTCATCAATGCCTACACCATCGCCGTAGAACCTCACACTTTCTATTTCACCCCGCGCTCGTCGGAAAACTTTGATATCACCATGAGGCTTTCGCTGGAAGGAATCGGTGCGGTGCTACGGGCGGAACAGGATTATACGGTGGTGCAGAGGATTATCCCGGGAGGCCCGGCCGAACTGGGTGGCCAATTACAGGCCAGTGACAAGATCACAGGCGTCGGGCAAGGCGACCAGGGAGAGATAACGGACGTGGTTGGCTGGCGTCTTGACGATGTTGTCGACATGATAAGAGGACCGAAAGGCTCAGTAGTCAGGTTGGAGATCCTGTCCGAGAGAGATGGATTTACGGGAAACGGCAAAATAATCTCCATTACCCGGGACGAAATCAGGTTGGAAGAACAGGCAGCCCAGTCGGAGGTCATCGACCTGGAAAGCGGCGGACAGATCGGTGTCATTACCGTGCCTGCTTTTTACAGCGACTTCCCGGCCCAGGCACAGGGGAAAAAGGACTATCGCAGTACAACCCGGGACGTAAGACGTCTGCTTGCCGGGTTTAAGGAAAAAAACCTGGATGGTCTGCTCATAGACCTGCGCGGCAACGGCGGCGGGTCATTGCTCGAAGCCCTGGAACTGACCGGCTTGTTCATCGAGTCGGGACCTATCATACAAACCAGGGACTACTCCGGTAAAATTGAGATCAACAGTGACCCGGACCCGGATATCGCTTATGGCGGGCCCCTGGCGGTACTGGTTAACCGTAACAGCGCCTCGGCTTCCGAGATATTTGCCGGCGCTATCCAGGACTACCGGCGCGGGATCATTATCGGTGAGCCGACTTTCGGCAAAGGCACGGTGCAGAATATTATCGATTTAAACCATTTTACCGATTCCTCCGATGAGGACCATGGCAGGTTGAAAGCGACTATTGCCCAGTTTTTCCGTATCAGCGGCGGCAGCAATCAGCATCGCGGCGTGATCCCCGACATCATTTTTCCCACTGCGCGCTTCGGTCAGGACTACGGTGAACGGGTGCTGGACAACGCCTTGCCCTGGGATGAGGTTAAACCGCTCTATTTCATGCCTGTCAGCGCGCCGGTTGAGAGTTTTGCCCGGGCCAGGGAACTGCACGAACAGCGGATAAAAGATAACCGCCTGATGCGCTTGTTGCTTGAAGACATGGAAACGGCACAGGCGATGGAAAACAAAAAGACCGTCAGCCTGCAGGACAGCAAACGCAAAGCCGAACGGGAAGAACGCCGGCTTGCAACAGCAGAACTACGCAACGAATACCGCGTTACCCTGGGATTGGAACCGGTACCCGCAGATGCCGTTGATATTGAGGATGAAGACAAACTGGAAGATCTCGACCCGTTGCTGGACGAAGCAGCCAGGATATTATTCGACCTGGTCGTGCCGGTGCGCCAGGCAATAGACGAGTTTCCTGATACGGCCAAAACCGCCGGGATAACATCCCGAGCAGGGGGGACAATACAATGACCCTGAAAAACATAACATTATTGAGCCTGTTATCAATATGTTACCTGTTGCCCCAGGCGGCAGCGGACACTGATGTAAAAGGGACTATTCAATACCGCCAGAACTATATGAATGCCATCAGTGGACACACCGGAGCGATACGGCGGCTCAAGGATGGCCGTTTCACTGCGGAAGGACACCTGCAGATGCACACGGAGGCCCTGGCCCGGCTGGCCAGGGATATCGCCCTGTTATTTCCCGAGGGAACGGGAACAGGGAAAACCGATGCAAAACCGGAGATATGGGAAGACTGGTCGGACTTTGAAGCACGCGCCGCTGAAAGCCGGCAGGCGGCACAAGCCCTGCTGGATGCAGTACAATCCGGCGATGCAGGGGCGATAGATACCCGCTTCGGCGAGTTGACGCAGACCTGCAAGGCGTGCCACCGCCCGTTCAGGAAGTGATATGAAGCAGGGGACGGGCTTAAGTACGTCCCTGGCTGCCGGAAGTTTTCCGGGGACGGATTTGAAGCATGCCCCAGCATGCTGTAAGCTGGGGTCCATCCCTACCCGCCATGAGTGTGTTCCGTTGTTTGAAAACCGGCTATAATGCTATCCTCGGAATATGTAAAACAAAGGAGGCGGTTATGAACAAACTGACGGATGTTACCGGCATCATTATAAGTATTTTCGGAGTTGGCGCTTTACTGGCGGGACTGATCCTGACGGGACAACATGGAATTAAGGGTGAAATACACGGAATTAAAGGTGAAATGCACGGCATTAAGGGCGATATAGCGGATTTACAGCAACGGACGGCGCGTATCGAAGGTCAATTATTGCTGCTGATTGAGGCCTGGAACCTGACGATGCCCGCCTCTCCGGCAGTTACTGAAAAACTACAGTAATCCGGGATTGTCCTTGGCCGGAAACCGCTGGTTAAAGTTAGCGATTTCAGGCACTGTTCTCCTGTTCGTCCTGGCCTGGTGGTTAACGCGGCCGGAACCGCTCGCCGCGTTACACGCAGCCGACCACAATCCTGCAGAAGCTGATATCCGCCGTGGCGAATACCTGGTGAATATTGCCGGTTGCGTCAGTTGCCACACGGATGCCGAAGGCCAGGGGGCATACCTGGCAGGCGGACTTGGGCTGGATACCCCGTTCGGCAGTTTTTTTGCTCCCAATATCACCTCCCACCGGACAGCCGGCATAGGCGCCTGGAATTTCACGGATTTTGTCCGGGCGATGCACCTGGGGATCGCCCCCACGGGAGAACGCTACTACCCGGTGTTTCCCTATACGTCCTACACGAAGATAAAATTCGACGATTTGCGCGCCATGTACGCTTACCTGCAGACAACGCCGCCCGTTGCAACAAGGAACAAGCCGCATGAAACACATTGGTATATCAACCGGCTGCTGATGCCTGTATGGCAGTCGTTGTTTTTCCAACCCGGTGTATTCCAGCCCGATGCCGGCCTGGATGAAACCCTGGTGCGCGGGGCCTATATTGCCAACGCCCTGACCCATTGCAGTGAGTGTCATACACCCAGAAATTTACTTGGCGCCGCCCGCCCCGAACTGTTCCTGGCCGGTACTGAAGCCGGTCCTGACGGAGACCCGGTACCCAACATCACATCCTCCGAAGCGGACGGCATCGGTGACTGGGATGAAGATGAACTGTTACTCTACCTGGAAGAAGGCGAACTGCCCGACGGTGATTATGCCGGCGGCGCCATGGTCGACGTGATCGACAATTCCACCAGCCTGATGGACCCGGCAGACCTGCAGGCCGTGGTCAGCTACATACTCTCCGTTCCTGCCGTGGACCAGGGATATTTGGGGTCAGAGCAAGGGGTCAGAGTAAGGGGTCAGAGTAAAAATACACAACAACGAAGCTGTAACGCTAACCGGGGTGGAAGTATTTTTGCTCTGACCCCTTACTCTGACCCCTTACTCTGACCCCAAATTCAGAAGTTGTAACTCAGGTTCAGCTCGATGAAGCTGTCGCGGCGCGTGTAATAGTGGATATCCTCCTTATCGATGCCGAGCAGGACAATCGCCTCCAGGTGCAGCGACCAGTTTTCGGCAAGTCGCCGGTCCAGCCCGACAGCCAGTGAGTGGCTGGAGCGTCCCAGGTCCCCGATAAAACTGGCAGTAATCTCGGTACTCTGAACGTCATTGAACGCCAGGCGCGCAGCTGTGAACAGTTCGTTTTCAAACGTGCCGGGGGCGCGGCTCGGGGGCGCATCCCGTCCCCGATCATCGTAATGCCATTCGCCGAACAGGGTGAGGTCGGCCACAGATTCGAATATGGAATAGAACGAGTATTCCCCGCCGACAACGGTCGCCACGTAATTCTCTTCCCTGCCCGGCAGGTTCAGAGAACCGGCGCGCTGGATCGCCTCCAGCTTGAGCAGCCAGGGACCCAGGGTCAACTGGGCGTCCAGGCCGAACTGGCGGATCTGGGTGTAATACTGGACCAGGTTCAGGTCGCCGCCCGGTGTGAAGTCCAACTGTACTGCCGGCTCCCGGTTGGTGCCGTCAAACACGCTCAGGCCAACATCCACGGGACCGAAACTGTTACTGTAGCGCGCGGCAAAATCCAGGTGCCACCGTTCGGCCGCGCTCTCATAGCGGATATTATCATCATCAATGACCAGGGGCAGGCGCAGGCGGCCGCGCCGGCCCGGGAAGGTACGGGCGCGGTGGTAAGGCAATGCGAACAGTTCCAGCACACCCCAATCACCGGACAGTGTTCCATGTGCCATGGGTTGCCCCAGCTTGGCCGTACCGTCCGGATGCTCTACGAAATCCACCTGGTTGATAATATCGACCAGGCGCTGTGATTCAACCACGCCCCAGAATATCTGGTCGACCCCCAGACGCAATTCCCAGTCATGATCTCCGAGCCCACCGAACAACAACAGGTAAGCTTCGCGAATATCCACGTGGGTACGGCGAGTATCAGCGGCATCCAGACGGAAGAAAGGCGCCAGGGTGAAACTTCTGCCCGCGCTATCCTCAACGTAGAACTCCGGTTCCAGGACAAAACCGCTCGCGTGGTCACGCTGCCCGGGAAATAAAGCGGCCTCGGGATACCAGCGACCCTCAATGCCTATGCTGCCGGAAAAATCGTAGTCGGCAATCTCAATCCCAGCGCATGTCACCGGCGCAACGATCAGCGCCAACAGCCACACAGCCCCGAATGCCGCACGGCAGAGAGCGGTACTAGCCCGCATATCTCAACATCAACGCACCCGTTTCAACCCGGTCTGCGTGAAGTCGCGTTCGTTCAAATCGGTGCGGAACTGATACTCCGACCAGGTCAGGTCGGTACTCTTCCCGGTGAGGTGATTCACCATCATCATATGACCGGCGTACCAGTAACTGTCCAGGTGCTGCTCGTAGTTGACCATAGTCAACGTCTTCAGGTGCGCATCCTTGCGATCGTAGTACTCGACTTTCCAGGTGCGCAACTCGTCCCGGTCCTGCCACACCACCTGGCGGCTGTAGCCGGATTTCCTGTCCGTAGGCACGCGCTCGATGACCGTGCAGGTCAACTCGCCGCATGCTTCATCACGCAGGTAGCGGTAAGTGTACTTCTCCAGTTCCTGGGCGCCCATGTCCTCGTAGGAAAATTCACTGCCCATGAAAGAGCCGGAACGGTTCGACGAACTGATGCGCTTCACCCGTTTCAACGCCGGCAGGTACAGCCACTGGTCATCCGCTTCCACCTTGTGAGCATGGATGAGAAAAGCGGTCCCCTCAACGTCGCGCGGTTCATCGAACACAAACAGACTCTTGTCGCCGTCGCCCTCCACCTCCAGCACCTTGACCCGGAGCGAGCGCGTGCTTTCCTGACCCTGCTTGTTGCGCAGAACCATGGTCTGGCGCGCCGTGAAATTGCCGTAACCCTGCGCCCGCTTGTCGGTTGCGCGGGCAATATTCAATCCGATTTCTTCAGGCGTGGGATTTTCTGCGGCTGTATATAACGAAGCACACAAACATGCCAATAACGACAAGCAGCGTGTAACCAGCAAAGCCTTTGAGCGAACAGGATATATACGAACCATAATTTTCTCCTGTGAGTGTGACTAGCACTCTTTCAACTTAATATTGACATGTTCAGCGGCAACCTGTCCGTATCATATCCTGTTCCGGTTGCCGGTTACCGGCAGCAGGGCAATGGTCCGTGCGCCTTTCATAATTTCTTTCTGTCGACAGCCATCAACAACGGCGGGAGCAGCAGGAAATCGGCGATGAGAGCGAAGGTAATTGTGCCTGTTACCATCAGGCCCAGCGTCCAACTGACCTGGAACCCGGATAGAGTGAATACCAGGAACCCCGCAACCAGGGCCAGGGTGGTGGTACACAAGGCAGGGCCCACGGTGCGAAAAGTGTAACGCACGGCCTCCTCTGCCGGCTGGCCCTGGCGCCGGGCCTTCAAATACTTGCTCAGGAAATGAGTGGTGTCATCCACGATGATGCCGAACGCAATCGCAGTCATCACGGAACCGGCAAGACCCACTTGTCCGACCAGGTAGCCCCACAGGCCGAAGCTCATCAGCGCCGGCAGGAAGTTGGGGACAAGACTGATCAAGCCCAGGCGCACGCTTTTGAACACCCAGATAAAAATGAAGGAAATCAGGGCCATGGCGATAATTGTGGCGCGCAGCATGCTGTTGATGTTGCGCTGGGACAGGTGGGCAAAAGTGATGCTGATACCCGTTGCAGGAGTCGCAAGATCGGGCGTATTGGCAAGCAGCCAATCATACGCGCGGGCGTCCAGGTCGCGCAAATTCTGGGACGACATGTGGCCGCGCGCCACGACAGTCATGCGGGTGGAGGATTTGGCGATGTCGATACGGTTGTTGAGATCGCTTCCGAACGGCAGGGAAAGCTCATACAACAGCAGGTATTGCGCGGCGAGCTCCGGGTTGTCCGGCAACCGGTAAAAGGCCGGGTCGTCGCCGTGCATGTTCCTGTTCAGGCGTTTCATGATGTCCGGGAAGGCCCGCACGTGGGACACCTCGGGCTGCTCCCGGTACCAGCGGGCGAAGGCATCGACAGAAGCCAGGTAGCCGGAGTCGGTGATGCCGCCTTCGCGCCCGGACTCAAGGGAGTACTCCAGGGTTTCCATACCGGTCAGGTTTTCGATCACAAAGTCGGTATCGCGCCTGAACTGGTAACGCTCATCGAAATATTGTGTCCAGTTGTCGGTCAACTCGTTGCGGGGAATGCCTGCGGCCAGGGCAATTGCCAGCAGGGTGAAGAAGCAAAACAGGAACGTGCGGCGCTCGATGACGAATGCGCCGAAGCGGTCGAAGAAACCGGGGCGTTCGGCGCTGACCCGGCGCGCGCGTAACGGCAGGATTGACAGCAAGGCCGGCAACAGGGTCATGGTGTAGATAAAAGCCCACAACACGCCAAACGCCACGAGATTGCCCAGCACGTGAAATGGCGGCGAATCCGAGGAATTCAGGGTGAGGAACCCGGCCGCGGTCGTGGCCGAGGTGAGAAATACCGGCCAGGCATTGCTGCGCACCGATTCGATAATCGCCTGGTTTTTATCCAGGCCGCGACCCAGACCCGCCAACGCGGCCGTGATGACGTGGATGGAATCGGCGACGGCAATGGTCATGACGATAATCGGCACGCCGGCATTGATGGGGGTGAACACCGTGCCGATCCAACCGGCAAAGCCAGCCGTTGTGTTCACGGTAAACATTACCAGGAGCATGGTTGCCAGGGTGCCGAACGCGGAACGCAACAGCACGGCGGTGACAACCAGGATGACAAGAAATACAACCGGCGTCAGTTTCTCCGTATCATCCTTGGTGGTCTCCCCGAAAGCGCGGTTCAGGACAACGTTACCGGTGAGGTAATAATCGATGTCCTGGTGGTTTGTGCGTAACTCATCCAGCAGGGTGTGGATATAATCGGTGATCTCAACCACCGCGGCGTCGGGATTTTCCGGCAGGGCGAAGGTAATCGCCATGCCGGCCACGCGCCCGTCACGGGCGACCAGGCGCCCGGCAACTTCGGTTGCATTCAACGCAATGTCTTCGACTCTCTTCAGGTCGGCATCGCTCAGGGATTGTGCGTCATCGACCAGCGGCTCGACCACCAGGTCGTCTCCGAACGACTCGCTGTGGTTGTAATTGGTCAATGAGTCGACCCGGGTGGAATAAGGCGCGCGCCATGCAGCGTCGGTCAACTCCTCAACCGCAGCGAGCGTCTCACGGGTGAACACCGAGCCCTCCCCGGGGGCAATGGCAATCAGCGCGGTATTGGATTCGGTGTAAGTGGCTTCCAGGGCATCAAACGCGGCAAGTTGCGGATTTCCTTCGTCAAACAGGCTGCGGTAGTCGTTGGTGACGCCTATGAAGCGGACGCCTCCTGTCATCACCAGCATGATCAACGTCGCGCTTACAAGGACCAACCAGCGATGCCGCAAAATGGCGTCGATGTAACGGTCCAGCAGCAAAGGTATCTTCAAATTATCACTCATGGGACAGATATGGGAATATAACCACCGGAAAATCCTTGATCACCATTTTTGCGAAAGCGCCGAGTCCGCACTATCCGGAAGTTTGTAACTTATACCCCGTTCCTCATAATTTGAGATTTCGGTGTGTATTGTAGAGTGTCTGCGAGTTTATCACCAATAAGAGCGCGGGACAAACGGTGAACCTTACGCACCAGCTTCCCGGAATCGGGGCCTTCCGTATTCACCAATGTCGGGGCGGCGTTTGACATTCCCTTCAAACCGTTTTGATTATATACTTCCCACTTTTGGCATAGGAGATCCTGATCATGCTGAACGCCCCGTCAGCATATGTTGACGGCTACACCAAGGCGCGCGCCGTCGACCATGAGGCTGCGGACAACTACATCGCCCACACCCGTATAGGCGACCCGGTCATGGACGCGGTGGTGGAAGAAATGGCGCCGCTGCCTCGGGAACAGATCCACAAGTTCATTCGAGCGGGGATGGATGAGGATCGCGACGGTTTGCGCAATGCGCCGCAAGCGTTGCGCGACTTCTTCATTGACGCACCGCAGCCTGACCCGGACTGGCTTGACCACGACGCCTTCGAACCGGGCATCCTCGCCTTTCAAAGAAACTCGGTCCTCATCCTTTCGGCTTTCGTCACGGGTGTGCTGATTGACGGTTTTTCAACCCTGATAAGCAAATCTTTCGTGGAAACCGGGCGCATATTCGAAAATGGCGTGTGGCGGCTCAAGCAGAACAACCGTCACCAGGTGGAAATATTCTTTCCCGGCGGGCTGGAACGGTACGGCGAGGGTTGGAAATTGTCGGTCCGCATCCGGTTTGTGCACGCGCAGGTCCGGTGGCTGCTGGGACAGACCGCGGAATGGGAACACGACGCCGTGGGCGTGCCGCTCAGCGCCGCGCACATGGGCTACTCGATCGCTTGTTTCGCGGCGCGCACTGTCAAACACTCGGAGGCGCTGGGAGCCCGTTACAGCACCGAGGAGCGCGCCAGTTTCCACGACGTCTGGCGCTACGCCGGTTATCTCATGGGTATCCCCGAGACCATCCTCTTTGCCGATGAGAGCCACGCACTGCACATGTACCGGATCGGGTCCCTTTGTGAGCCTCCTCCTACCGAGGATGCGATCATCATGACCAATGCGTTGATCAACTCCGCGCCGCTGGTGGCGAACATTACTGATCCGGACGAACGGCGTCAGTTGGTGAGGAACGTCATCTACCCCATTTCGCGGGCGCTGGTGGGCAACAAGCT
>JAPOQU010000095.1 GCA_026710545.1 Gammaproteobacteria bacterium
CCGGCCTTTATCAGGTTCCATTCCATGACCGCGTTGCCGGTCCCGATCACCGTGCCGTAACCGTAGAGTTCTCCCGGCAGTTCGGGATAGTCCATGGCGGCAAACATCCATGTGAACGCGCCGGATTTTACCTCGGCAAAGGCTTCATCGATGAACTGGGGCAAAACCTTGAAGACTTCGCTTATCTTTCCCTGCCGCAACAGGTCGATCATACGCATATCCCACAGGTAGCCCGCATAGTTCTGCGGGTGCTCCTGGGACATATCCTCGGGCGGCACCGGTTCCTCGTGGAAATGGTAGTGGCACAGGGTGTTCGACGCCAGTAACACTGCGCGGCGCCCGGTCTGCTCGATAGCCTTGCGCGTGGCCTTGCCCAGGATATCCATCTCTCCCAGCCCCTCTTCCGTGGTCAGGTAATAAGGCGAATTATTGGCGGAGATGCCGACCACCGGGATATCCCACTGCGGGCGGATCATGTGCAGGGTGGTGATGGTGCCGTAGTCCACGCGGAAATTCGGGTTGCGCATCATCTTGGTCGTCAGGCCCATGTTCGCGGCCTCGTTACAACAGGCCTCGGCCAGTTCCACGTCCACCTCCAGTCCAAATTTGTAGCGGAACAGGTTGGGGAATATGGGATCGACGGATTTACCGCTCAAGTCCCTTACCCCCAGGAAGTGGTGACCCTGCTGGGTGATCCAGTGGGGGGAATGCACCAGCAACACGTCCGGTTTTAATTCTTCCAGGCTCCTGCGGGCATGCTCGTAAGCCCATCTCAGCGGTTCCCATCCGCCCTGGGAACGGGGTTCGTTCTGCGGCGGGTTTTCACCGTAAACCAGGTGGGGTGGGTGCGGCGCCAAAAATCCGGCAATAATCTGACCATCATTCATATCTGCTCTCCCCCTTGAGCTTATTCAGGTTTGTAGGCAATGGCCTTTATTTCTATCGCTAACAGCGGGTGCGGCAACTGGTGCACGGCCACCGTGGTACGAGCCGGGCCGTCATAGTCGAACACTTCCGCGTAGGCCTCATTATACCCGGCAAAATCGTTCATGTTGACAATAAAAGCCGTTATTTCGGTAAGGTCATCCAGTGTTGCATCGAAACTGGCCAGTATATCGGCAAGATTGTTCAACACGGCCCGGGTCTGCGCCCGGATATCCAGTTCCGACGTGCCCATCGCGTCCACTGCCCGTGCGCCGATGACCGTATTATCGGCCTGCCTGGCGCTGGTGCCGGAAATGAAGATGTAGTCCCCGGCGCGCCGGGCATGGGGATACTTTCCCCGAGGTGTTGCCTTGCCTTCCAGTACTTTTGTTTTGTTATCTGTCATGGATTTGTATTAAGTGTCAAATCTAGGTTGTCAATATAAGCCATAACCTCCTGCAGGGGCAACACGTCGGCATAGCGCCGGCGCATGTCCAGCAGGTTGGCGTCATGGGGCGCCTGGTCCACGTCGCCCACACATTCCTCGGGAACGATGGTGCGCCAGCCGTGGGAAAAGCTGTCGATGACGGAGGCGCGCACACAGCCTGCCGTCATGCAGCCGCAGACAATCACCGTGTCCACGTTGTGCCGGGTGAAGTACTGGTGTACCGGCGTGGCGAAAAAGATGGAGGGCGCGCTCTTGATAACGGCCAGGTCATGGCCGGCATCGTAGATGCGCGGGTCCAGTTCAACGGCAGGGTGCCCCTTGAAGAAGGACCCTGCGTACATGGCCGGGATCTTCCAGTGGGGCATGTCTCCCGCGTCCTTGTAGGCCATTGCGCAGGAAGCGATGGGTACGCCTTTTTTGCGGGCAACCCTGACCAGGCTGGCGGTATGTTCGGTGGCCGCTGCGACCAGGGGCCGTCCTCCCATAGGATAGTGCGGATCGGTAAACCCCAATTGCAGATCCACGATGGCAATCGCGGGTTTGTTGCCGAAACCCACCTGCCGACCGCCGTAAGTCAGGTCATCATAGGGATTATCCATCGAATCCTTCGTGGGAATATCCGGGCTGTTATGTTTTACCTGCTTTCTTTCCGGGGACAGATTTCAAATCTGTCCCCAAACAGGAAAACATAAAGACGTCTTGTCTAACCTTCTCAACAGGTTTAAACATAGCGTCTAATCCCGCTTGAAATATCCGCGGGTATGGTCAACGGTCTGTATGCCGCGGGCATGCCTGCTGGCAAACCGGCGCCACATGGTCAGTTCGACGTCCGGCTGGAACAGCCGCTCCCGCTGCCAGCCGTCCTCCTCGGCATAGTATTTGTGTAACTGTTCCCGGGCAAAGGCATCGTCCACGGTAAACCCCTCCACTGCAGGCACCTCCCACATGACCCGGCCGTCTTCGCCCAGCCAGCGTTCCGCTTCGTCCTCGTCGTCCGTGTGGATCACGCCGAACTGGAAATAGATGTGCACGTCCTTGTTCTTCGGCACGTAGAACTCGTAGTGGGTGCACTGGGGCGCCGGGAATGTGGTCACCTTCAGCGAACAGGGCATCCACAGCCCGACGGTGCCCAGGCGGATGATATCGGTCAACTGCGCCAGTTCCTCCGGAGACTTGCCCCTGGCCAGGGGCAGGACCAGGTCCTTGCGCCCGCCATCCTTGAGGGGGATAAATGCTTCATGCTTGAATTCCGTTTTCTCCACCTTGCGGGTAAAGCCTTTCGGGCCGTCTTCATTTTCTACGTAACGGGTGGTATCCAGCACGGCTTCCCTGGTGGACGTGTATCCGTAGGAGGTGTGCATGCCGGCGTTGATGCACATCTCCGACCAGTTGTGGATGAACTGGTGGCCCGGGTCGTAACCGTTTTCACACCCGAGGCGCCAGTTGGCGTTGATCTCGTAGGGTTCGCCGCAGTAAACAACGGCGTTATCATCCAGCAGGCCGGGCGCCAGGTCGTAGTGCAGGGGCGGTGGTTCGATATCGCCCACGAAGATGAAGATGATGCCCTTGCGCTCCTCCACCGGGTAGATCTTGATGCTGCATTTGCCTATCATCTTCGAGTCAGGCGAACTGAGTATGGTGCGCAGGTTGCCGTCCTCCAGGTCGTAGGTCCAGGTGTGGTACCAGCAGGTCAGGGTTTCCTTTGTGTAGAACAGGGGCCGGGCCGAAAAACGGATGCCGCGGTGCGGGCAGCGGTCTTCCATGGCATGTAGTTTGCCGTTCTGCCGGGTGAGCAGGATTTCCTCTCCCAGCAGTTCAATCCCTTTTGCGTCCCCTTCGTTCAGGTGGCGTGACAACGCCGCCGGGTACCAGTAATTGCGAAACCCCCACTCCGCGTCAAGCCAGACCTGCCAGGGCTTGCGCGCCCGCGCTGTCCTGGCCCTGGCCTGTTCCACGTAGTCCTGGGTCTCTTCCAGCAGGTTTCGGGTGATTTCGCTCATCTCAGTTTTCAAAATTATATTGCGGGGTTACTTTAGCAGGTACCCGATATGCGCCTTGTTGAATGCTTCCGGTTCCTCCCACTGCGGCCAGTGGGCGGAATTTTCCAGCACCACCAGTTCGCTGTCGGGAATCAGGGCGGCGCCCTGCTCCGCCAGCGGCACCAGTTGGCCCGGGTTGTAACGCGTCCACAACACCAGTGTGGGACAGGGCAACTGCTGCAGCAATTCCGGTTTGTACCATTTTTCCTGCTCGACCGGGTCCAGCAGTGCGCCGATGCTTTGCTCTGCGATCTTCCTGATCACCGCGGCGCGGCCCGGTTGCTGGTAGATGCGGTAGCGCACTTCGACGATCTCGTCTGTCACGTCCTCATCACGGTGCATCAGCCAGCGCATCCGTTGCCTGACCGCATCACGGTCCGGTGAGCCGGCGGCCTTGCGGCTGCGTTCCAGCAGATCTCTTAATTCCACCGCGCCTGCCTCGTCCGGCGGCAGCATCATACCGGTATTCATGACGATCTTGCCGACCCGGTCCGGGTACTGCAGGGCGAACCAGGACGCGACCGTTGCGCCGAGGGATTCTCCCGAGATGTGGGCCTTGTCTGCGCCGATGGCGTCCAGGAAGTCTTTCATAAAGTCCACGTAACACTGCATGTCATAACCGATATCCGGGGCGTCGGTGTAGCCGTGGCCCACCATGTCGATGGCATAGACGTGGAAATGCTCTGCATGGGCCTCGATATTTTTCACGTAGGCTTCCGCATGGCCGCCGGTGCCGTGCAGCAATATCAACGGGGGGCCGTCACCTGCTTCGATGGCGCGTGTCCTGATACCCCCGGCGTCGTACCAGGTCTGTTTGAATTCCACTCCCTGCAGGTGGTTCCAGATATTTGTCATTGTTCTCTCCAGTGTTTACTCATCGAGGAATTTCTCCGCGTCCAGCGCGGCCATGCAGCCGAATCCGGCCGAGGTGACGGCCTGCCGGTATACCTGGTCGGATACATCGCCCGCGGCGAATACACCCGGTACGCTGGTTGATGTCGCATCACCGTTCAGGCCGCTCCTGATGACGATGTAACCGTTGTTCATCTCCAGTTGACCGGCGAAGATCTCCGTGTTGGGCGTGTGCCCGATAGCGATGAATACGCCTTTCAGTTCCAGGTCGGTCTTGTCCCCCGACTTGACGTTGCTGATGCGCATCCCCGTGACGCCGCCCTCATCTCCTTTCACTTCCTCCAGCACGTGGTCCCAGTAAATGGTGATATTGCCTGTTCTCTCCTTCTCAAAAAGCCTGTCCTGCAATATTTTCTCGGACCGGAGTTTGTCCCGGCGATGCACCAGGATGACTTCATCAGCGATGTTGGAGAGGTACAACGCCTCTTCCGCTGCCGTATTCCCGCCGCCGATCACCGCGACTTTCTCGCCCCGGTAGAAGAAGCCATCACAGGTGGCGCAGGCACTGACTCCTTTCCCCATGTACGCCTGCTCGGACGGCAGGCCGAGGTAGCGCGCCGAGGCGCCGGTGGCGATGATCAAGGCGTCACAACTGTAACTGCCCGAACCACCCTGCATGCTGAAGGGTTTCGCGCCCAGGTCGACCTGGTGAATATGATCAAAGATAACCTCGGTCTCGAACCGCTCGGCATGACGGCGCATCCGTTCCATCAAGTCCGGTCCCTGCAGACCTTCCACGTCGCCGGGCCAGTTATCCACATCGGTAGTGGTGGTCAACTGGCCTCCCATCTCCACCCCGGTGATCAGCACCGGATTCAGGTTGGCCCGCGCCGCGTAAACCGCCGCGGAATACCCAGCCGGTCCTGAGCCCAATATGATGACCCGTGCGTGTTTTATTTCTGACATAACGATAGATTATTTTATCCGCAGATTACGCAGATTAACGCAGATTAAAATTTTATTCATTGAGTATGGGGGTCCCGATCAGATTTGTCCCTTAAGGAAACGAGCAAGTCGGCGCCAAAATAATGGCGTGTGTTATTTTTGGCCTGTTGCAAATGATTTGAAGAGTGTATGTCTACTTGTCTATTTATCTTTTATCTGCGTTAATCTGCGTAATTTGCGGATAAATCTTCTCAGCGTTTATGCTGTTCCCCTGCGACTGCTTCGCCTGGTGGCGGCAGCATCTCGTGGCCCCAGATCTTCGGGGAACTGTAAAACTTGGGTTCCCACTCCGCATCATCAATGAGGCGGGCGCCGTGGCCGTACTCGATCCACCATCCGGAAGGGGAATAGATATAAAACGACATCATGTGGTCGTTGCTATGCCGTCCCAGCGTCAGGGCCAGCGGCACCTTGTGTTCGTGGACGATATCATAGGCGCGGCCCACGTCATTCAGCGACAGGCTCTCGAACATGAAATGACCCAGGTCGCCGGGCTTCATACCGCCGACCGGGTTCATGAAGGCCAGGCTGTGGTGGCGCGGGTTACAATGCAGGAAGGTCGCCTGTATGCCATCCCAGAAAATATGGTCGCTCAGGCGGAAGCCCAGGTTGTCCTCGTACCACTTTACCGAGGCCGGCCGGTCGGCCGTAGCCAGCACTATGTGCCCCATACCCAGGTCGCCGGTATTGTAACCTTCCATCCCGCGCTTCGGCGTAAACGGTTTGCAGTCCTGCACGGGGCCGAAAAAGATTTCCAGGCGGATATCATCAGGCCCGCTGACCACAAACAGGTCCATCACGGCGCGCTCCTCGCGTAACGCCGCGCTGCCGGCTTCTACCGCTATACCCTTGTCGCTCAGTTCAGCGGCCAGGTTATCCAGGTCTCCCTGGAATTCGACCTCCCAGCCGATGTATTTCAATTTGTTGCTGTTCGATTTATGCAGCGCCAGCCTGTGGTGATTATCGTCCATGCGGTAGTGCCGGAGCGACTTCCCGCTGTCTGCCCGCTGCTCCAGTCCGTACACGGTGTCCAGCAGGCTGTCCCAGGCATCAAAGTCCGTCACCTCACAACCGATATAACCTAGACCCTTGATCTTCGACATGCCGTCTCTCCTCCTGTCAGGAAATATGTTCTGTGTATTTTACAGATTCTGTTGAATGTTCTCGATTGCTGCATTTATCGACCGTTCCCGTTCCTGCTCTCCCCATGCCAGTCCCTCCGCATCGAAATAAACGATATCCGTGATACCGATAAACGCAAAGATCGTGTCCAGGTACGGGCGCAGGTGGTCCATATCCGTGCCCCTGGACTTGCCGCTGCCGGCGGTGCATACATAGACCTTTTTACCTCCGCACAGGCCTTCAAGCCGGCCGTTGGCCACCCGGCGGAAGGCCTTTCCGGGCCTGACCACGTAATCGATCCAGGCTTTCAGGCTGGCCGGCACCGTGAAGTTATACATGGGTGTTCCCAGCACCACGGTGTCGGCCTGCAACAACTCTTCCGTCAAGGCATCGGAATCTGCCAACGCCCCGACCTGCTCCCCGGTCCTGTCCGGAGGCGGGGTAAAAAAGGCTTCCGCCTCCAGCGCGTTAACGGGCGCAGGCGCCGAAGCGCCCAGGTCCCGCCTGATCACCCGGACCGACGGCTCCGCCTCCAGGAGTTGCTCAACCACAATCCGGGATAACCTGCGGCTGACCGAATTGACAGTACGAGCACTGCAATCGATATGCAATACCGTACCCATTGATTCTTATCTCTTGAAATGGCCTTTCGTGTGCTTTTCCTCCTGGATACCGCGGCTATACTCACCGGCGAACACGCGCCACATCAGCAGCTCGATATCGAACCGGGCCGTCTGCTCCTGGTTCCAGCCGTCTTCGCTGGCATAGAATTCGTGGATGTATTCCCGCGCCTCGGCATCCTGTATGGTAAAGTCATCGACTACAGGGACTTTCCAGCGCACCTGCCCCAGGTCGCCTTCGGCCCATTCCCGGGCTTCCTCTTCATTTTCCACGCGCTTCCAGCCGCACTGGAAATAGTAGTGGGAGTTGGCGTCCCGCGGCACGTAGTATTCGTTGTGAACCACCCCCGGGAAAGGCCATGGATTGACCTTCAGCCCGCAGGGTAGCCACTCGCCAACCTCGGTGGTGAACGCGTGCTGTCCCAGAATTTCTATTTCCCGGGGGGACTGGCCCTTGGCGATGGGCAGGATGACATCGGTATCCGCCCCGCCGTTCCGTCCGGGTATTTTTGCAGTCATGGACATGTTGGTCTCCGCCGCCAGGCGGGTAAATCCTCTCGGGCCGTTTTCCATCAGCTCGTAAATACTGGTCTCCAGCACCGCTTCCTTCTTCGACACCCAGCCGAAGGTCATGGGTATGCGTGAATTGATGGAGAATTTTGACCAGTTGTGGATGTAATGGTGGCCCGGGTCGTAACCGCCTTCCGAGCCCAGGCGCCAGTTTGCCTTTACCAGGTACGGGTCCGCCACGCAGATCGCCATGTCTTCGTCAAAAAACCCGGGGGGTACGTCATGCTCCAGGGGCGGCGGCGGATTCATATCACCGACGAATGTGAAAATTACGCCTTTTACTTCCCGCACCGGGTAGCTCTTTATCCCCTTGCGCCCGGCCAGGGAGGAGTCGGGGTCGTTCAACAGGCAGCGAATGCGGCCGTCGTCCAGGTTAAAGGTGAATGCGTGGTGCCAGCAGGTAATGGTATCGTCCGTATAGCACACGGGCCGTTGCGAGAAGCGCGTGCCGCGGTGGCTGCAGCGGTCTTCAATCGCGTACAGGCGGCCGGCCCGGCGCAGGTAGAGAATATCCTCGCCCAGCAACTTGATCGCCTTGTGCCCGCCATCCCCGATGTTGCGGCTGGCCTCCGTCGGGTACCAGTGATTGCGAAACCCCAGTTCCGCCTTGAGCCACGCTTGCCAGGGTTTTGCAGCCGTAGCGGGATCCGCCCCCTCGAACTCAAAATCCGGGACGTAAGCTGCGGTGCGTTTCATCAGGTCCAGCGCGATTTCATTAAACTTACCCATGCCAAAACCCCCATGTTTGATATTCCAGGACAGTGAACATTAAAGTATAAATAATGACTCCTGGAATTTAAATAAAAAGTTTATTTAAATTCAATATGTATTTACCCGCCGCTGATCTCTTCCGAAAACCGGGAAAAGAAATCATTCGACATCTTCTTCGTCGTTGACGCTATCAACCTGGACCCGACCTGGGCGAGTTTGCCGCCCACGGAAAACTCCGCCTGGTAGCGCAGCAGCGTATCCTCCCCGTCCCGGGCAAGTTGTACGTCTGCCTTGCCCTTGCCGAAACCGGCAACGCCGCCCTTGCCCTCGCCGGCCAGCGTGTAGGAATACGGCGCATCGATGTTGGTAAGCGCCAGGACGGTTTTAAACCTTGTTTTGACCGGCCCGTACTTAGCCGTTATCAGGCACTCGTAGCGGTTTTCCCCTGCCGCTTCGATACTTTCACAACCCGGGATACAGAGTTTCAGTACTCCGGGGTCATTCAAGGCCTGCCATGCTCTTGCCAGTTCACAGGGCAGCCTGTGTTCGCCTTCGATTATCATGTCCAGTCCAATATCGGGATCACAGAAAACAACGGATCAGGTATTATAGGTAACTCTGTGTGTCTTAATCCAGAGGTTCCCATACTAACCTGAACAGGGACCCTGGTTATAATTATTGAGCATAATAGGTGGCAGATATGAGTGATACTCCGGGCAAATTGATCGATACAACCACTATCCAGGCGCATCATGGCGGCCATGGACATATAAGGAAAGGACAAACCCTGAGGATTATCGACGTGGAAGGACAGCAGGTGGCAGATTTTGTCGCCGTAAAATCCGGCGACCCCAACGAATTCCAGGATTGCGTCTACACCAGCTGGCATCACGGCCGCTACAAATGGCAGGAAGGGGATACTATCCGCAGCAACCTCATGAACGACATGTGGACAATTGCCGGCGACAGGACCGCCAACCATTACACCGGTGGCGGTTTCTGCTCCAACGCCGCACGCAGGTTGTACCTGGGCTCGGATGAGAACGGCTGTCGCGACACGATCCAGGAAGAATACCGTAAACTCGGGATTGACCCGAACTACCTGCAATCGGTTGCCTGTTTCAATATCTTCATGACGGTGATCTACTCCCCGGAGGGGGACTGGCTCATCGACAGGCCTGTTACCAAGGCGGGGGATTATATTGATTTAAGGGCGGAAATGGACCTGACCTGGATGGTGTCGGTCTGTGCCTGGCCGGAGGTGGTGAACGGCGATAAGCCTACGCCGCTTCGCTTTGAAACCTACGATGCCAACTGATATGCCTGAAGTAAAAACCATAAAGCATGACGCGCTGGAGACCAACTCCGTCACGCAGCACTACCTGGAAGACGACACCGCGGTTGCCATCTACAACCTCGAAGGGGAGTACTTTGCCAGCAGTGACGTGTGTACCCACGGCCAGGCGTTCCTGTCCGACGGTGAAATCAGGGGCGACGAGGTCGTCTGCCCGTACCACGAAGGCTCATTCGAAATCAGGACGGGAGAACCCGTCGACCCCCCCTGCGTAATCCCGCTGGACAGGTACGAAACCCGGCTGGGGGAAGACGGGTATATTTATATAACTATCGAATAACCGTCATTCCTGCGCAAGCAGGAACGACGAACGCGGTAACGTATGGGGTCAGTGTATTTGCACTGACCCCAATTTTCTGTTCTCTCAGGTGGTTTTGCTCAGCGTGGCCCGTCCAGGGCCTCTGGAATCTTGCGGTTCGTCGGCGCAGTGGAAATTCAATTCTATGATGACGCCGTCGGGGTCGTTGACGAAAAGCTGCCAGATACCGAAGTCCCGGATATTGTTTTCCTTGTAGGTGATACCCGATCCTTCGAATTTATCACGCATCTCATCAAAACCCTGTGCCTTGATTGCCAGGTGGTCGACGGCGCCGCTGCCGCGGGAAATTTCGCCGTCCGGGCCCAGGGCTGCGTAGCCGGCCATCAGGTGAAACATGGTCTCCCCCATCTGTAACCAGGCGCCGGGGAAATCGAAATCCGGCCGGTCCACTTTTTCCATGCCGAGCACTTGCGTGTAGAAATGTTCACTGGCCGTAAGGTCCTTTGTTCTCAACGCCACGTGATGCAGGTCGGTTAATGGCATTTGTCTCCTCCTCCGCAGCAGTTTCTCAATCTGTCAGTCCGACTTCCGCCCGCGTCCGGGTACAGGAATCAATAACAGTATAGATCGCTTCCTTGATGGAAATTTCCAGATCGGGTACCCGGATGACACCCATGCCGCCCAGACCCTCGGTAAATTCCGGCGGCGTATCGGCTTCGCCCAGCCAGGCATAGCCTATACGCACCAGGGGGAAACCGGTCCGGTTGATGGTTGCGGCATCTGTCTGTCCCGCCATGTGCGGGGCGCCGGGATACGGTTTGCCGTGCACTTCCTGCCAGGCCCGCAGGGCAGACTGCACCACCCAGTGATCCGGGTCGGTCGACCCTGCGTCACAGGTCACGACGGTCTCCCATTCCGCCTCCACCTCAGGATGTTTGTCCAGGATGGCTTTCATGACCTGGTCGAATTCCCGCTCAACCTGGGCCGCCTTCTGCAGGGGACTGGTGCGCACATCGAGCCAGATTTCAGTCGCCGCGCCCGGAAACGCGGGTTTATCAGGCCAGCCGCAGCGTAACGCGGAAATCCAGCCTTCAGGTTTTACCTGGTCGCTGGTATGTTTATCCGGGTACTCTATCAACCATTCCTCCAGGTCCAGGATGACCTTCGCTGCGGGAATGATCGAACTGCGGAAGCCCGGCACCCCGCGGGGAATGCCGGCGTAACCCATGGTCCCCCAGACGGTTACCTTGAACCAGACCATGCCCGGGTGTTCATAATAAATATCATCCCAGGGTTTGCAGATCACGCCGAAATCCGCGGTTACGCCGTGGGACAGCAGGTGGTTCACGCCGTTGCTGATGCCCGTGTGGTTGCGTTCAGGAACAATCCAGGGCATCCCCCCGCCTGCCGTGGCGATGACCACATCACCTTTCAACTCCACCTCCGCTTCCACAACACAGGTCAATGCCTCGGTCAACAGGGCGACCATGGATTTCGGGTTGGATGCGCCCAGGCCGATGACCAGGTCGCCGTCGATATACGGCTCGGGCCGCATGTCGGCCCGGTGCTCCGGGCCGGCGTGGGGCAAATCCTGTTCCGGGTCCCCTTCCAGCAGTGTGTCGACAGGGGCGTACAGCATCAGCGTGGGACCGTCGCCCGATCCTTTTACCCGGCCGTAACAGTTGCCCGAGATATCCGTAATCGGTTGATAATGCGCCCTGATCCCCACGCTGTTCAGGTAATCGGTCATGAATTCACAGGCCTCCCGCTCGGCGCCGGTGGGACTGTGTTTGCCAGTCAGGTCGAAGATCAGTTGCTTCAGGCGCGCCAGGTCAATTTTATCGCAGGCAGCCTCGTACCACTGCCGTTGTTCCCGGCTCAATGGGACGTCTCTGGTGTTCAAGGTTGTCATTATCACTCTCCCTCAAGGTTGTTCAATATCATACCCGGTTAAATTCTGCAGGTAAGCCGAGTAAGCAAATAACCGTCCATCTTCCTGCCTGTTGCAAACCAGTTGTATGCCGATGGGCAGCCCGTTAGCGCTTTTTGTCAGCGGCAGATTCATACAGGGGGTCTGCAGAAAAGTCCAGATCCTGTTGAACATGGGGTTGCCGGTATTGTGCAGGCCCGCCGGCGCTCCACCCGGCGCGCTTGGGGTTATGACAAGGTCTGCCCGGGAAAATATCCCGGACAGGAAGCGTTCACCCCTGGCCAGGGCGTCATTCAGCCCGGCATCGAATGACTTGTCCACCCGGCGGCCCTCCACAACCAGGTCCCGGGTCTGCGGGCGCACCTGGTCCGGGTGCCGATCCGTAATATGCCCCAGGGAGCCCGCGGCGCCGCGGGCAAGGTACGCCTGCTGTACTTCCATCATGCCGTTCAGCAGGTCTTCATCCGCTTCAACCACGTCAATGCCCGCCTGCCGTAGCCGTCCCGCGAAGTCAAGCATACTGTCCTGTACCTCGGCATCGGCGTCATCCCAGGCCGGGGTGCGGACAACGGCAACCGTAGCGGGCCGCGCTGCGCCCGGCGTCCCGGTTTCCTGTTGCGCCAACACGCCATGCAACAGGGCAAGGTCTAAAGGCGACCGGCTGAACGCGCCCAGGGTATCGAGTTCCGGCGCCAGGGGATGGATGCCGCCGAGTGAATAAGAGTTATACGTCGGCTTGCAGCCGAAAACACCGTTAAAACTTGCCGGCCGGATGATGGAGCCCGAGGTTTGCGTACCCAGGGCAAGCGGCACATGAAAATCCGCCACTGCCGCCGCGGAACCGCTGGAAGACCCGCCCGGCGTGTGGTCCAGGGCATGGGGATTGGCGGTTTTACCCGGCGCATAAAAAGCAAATTCAGTGGTCACTGTTTTCCCCATGATAATCGCCCCTGCCTGTTTCAGCAGGCGGATGCACTCTGCGTCTTCAGCGGGGTAATGTCCCTGAAAAACCTGTGACCCGTAACAGGTCGGCATGTCCGCCGTATCGATAATATCCTTGACGCCGATGGGGATGCCGTGCAACGGCGTTGTTGCGGGCCGCCCATTACAGGCGCGTGCCCGGGCCAGCGCCTGGTCGGGGTCAAGCCAGGCCCAGGCCTTGACCTGGTCCTCTCTTGCATGAATCCGTTCAAGACAGGCAGTCACCAGGTCAACCGGGGTAAACACGCCGCCGGCAATGCCCCGGGCGGCTTCAGCAAGATTGAGACGATGTAATTCTGATGTCATTATTTCAACTGGAACCGGGGAAATTTCCTGTATGATCCTTGATTGTATTGCCCTATAATCCCGCAATCAGGAAAAATATCCTGAGTCCATAACACAAAGGAGCTTAGCATGAAACTATTCAAACTTATTCTACCAGCAGCAATGCTATTGATTCTATCAGGTTGCAGCAGCGAGCAGCCAGCCCCGATGCTTGAGGTCAGTAAATCGATGACCATCAATGCCGGGCTTGACGATGTCTGGGGATATGCGGGCGATTTCTGTGCCATCAGCGTCTGGCACCCGGCTGTTGAAACCTGCGAAATAAGCGATGAGGACGGCACCACCTATCGGATTCTCACCCTGGGGGACGGGGCACAGATCAAGGAAAGGCATGATGGCGCTACGGCTACCGGGTATTCCTACACGATCATTGAGGGTCCGTTACCGGTCAAGGATTACAGTTCGACGTTTGAGGCCGTGGAAGATGCCGGGAGCACAACCATCAACTGGTCATCGTCGTTCATGTCCGAGGGCGCAACGGATGACGAGGCCAAAGAAGTCATCAACGGTATTTACGATGGCGGCCTTGCCACTATAGCCGGCAATTTCGAAGAGTAGTCTCAGCTTCCCGTCATCCCGCAGAGCCTGGGTTCCCGCTTGCGCGGGAATGACGGTGGAGTCCTATCGGTCGAGATTTTCGCCGTGAGCGGCGACAAACCGGTGAGCGTCGAAACTGTTCGGGACGGTGTTACTGCAATCGTACAACTCGTTATGGGGCGCGGCTTCGGCAAAGGCCAGCGCCAGGTGATACAGCGGTAAGACCGACTCCGGCGTAGCGCCGGGCTGATACTGATCGAGGTAAACCAGCACCTCATCCAGTAACGGCAACATGGCCTCATAAAATTCCCGGTATTCTTCCGCTGTAGCGACCCAGCGTTGCTGTGAGCGTTGCAGTTCCGTAGGAAACGCCCAGACCCCGGCGAAGGGTTCCAGGCTGGAAAATTGTTCAGGTAACATCAAATTCCCATGTAATCATGCCAGTGTTTATGGGTGTTCCTGATCATCAACTCCTCATCCATCAATACCATGTCTTCCAGTACGCCGGATGCCAGGGCCTGGTAAGTGTCCTCCATGGTCGAGGTATCTTCCAGCCAGGCATTGCGGTGTAACGCGTTGATATGCGCGATTGCAATCCGTTCGCTCACGGTTTCAGGCGGCCTGAAAAAGTTCGTGCCTTCCCACAGGGTGCTGTCTACCGAGATGGGCCAGAACTGGTGGGTAAAATAGGCCATACCCGGATAACCGTTCCCCGCGCCCAGGTGCAGTAAAAAATTGGGGAAGAATACGGGGAATTCAAACTGGAAGTCACCCCGTTTGTCCCGGTTGATGTTTTCCGGCAACAACTCGAGGTGAGGTCTGTGGCGTTCCGAAGTCCTCAGCCGGCCGCCAAGGTTTGCCGTTACCGGGGTCGGTTCCAGACCGGGTACCGGGGGCACATAAATACCGGACGTGCTGTGTGGTCCGAAACACTTGATCTCCGTATGTTCCAGTTTGGCCAGGCTGGGAAACGTGCCTTTGTGAATGGTGGGGACATGATATGCCTCCGAAAAGGCATACAGGGCTACTTTCCAGTTGCAGTTCAACACGGCCGAGTAACGGAACCGCAAGGTCGCTTCGTGGTACGGGTATCCGGCGAAGTGGCCCGCCATGCCGTCCAGGTAATCTACCAGGTTCTGCCGCGGCTGTTCGGCAAGGTTGATAAAGATGAAGCCTTCCCACTCTGCGCAGTGTATCCGCTTCAGTCCCAGGCAGGACTTGTCCAGGTCGGCAAAACTCTCCTGGCGCGCTACCCCGCGTAATGTGCCATCGGTATTGAAGGTCCAGGCATGAAAGCGGCAGGTGAATGAATGCGTCTCCGCACGGCCCAGTGACTGCGCATCCTGTTCAGGAATAAGCTTGTTGCCGCGATGGGTACAGATATTATGAAAGGCATGAATTTCGCCGCTTTTGTCCCGGACGATAATCACGGAGGTATTCGCCACATCCAGGCGGCGCAGTTTATAGTCGCCGGGTTCGGCCAGTTCTTCAGCCCGGGCGACGTAGAGCCAGGCCTGCCCGAAGATGCGCTCCCGTTCCTGTTCGAACAACTCCGGGTCAATCATCGGCCTGACATCCACCGGGCCCGTACCCAGTTCAGGATAGCGGGTGGTGAACGGCATTGCCTGCCTTACCTGATCGGCGGACGCCGCCATGCTGTTTATTCCGTAAAGATATCCAGGGGCAGGAAGGCTGAGACAACGAAATTTGGCACGTCCACCATTTCCGATATCCTCAGGTCCACCGCAACGCTGCATATCGCGTACGCCTGCTGCTCGCTGTAACCCCGTTCGCTGACCAGGTATTCGATCATGTTGAGCAAGGCATTGCGCGCCGCCAGGGTGGTCTCCTCCGATTCCGCCCGTCCGTCTTTGCTGAAGGACTGGCCGGTGGTCGCAAAAAAGCGTTGCGGAACCGCCATCTCCGGCGCAGTGAAGTAATCATCCCGGTAGAACTGCAAGTCCGTTATATTGCGTTTCGCCGCTTCCCCCTTCAGCAGCTTGAAAGAGCCGTAAAACGTCGCGCTCATCTCCACCGCGGTGCCGCAACTTTCATTGTCCCCCTGGGCGAAATGGGAATCGCCCACCGAGAACAGGGCTCCCGGCGTATACACGGGGAAGCGTACCGTGGTGCCGGCTGTCAACTGTTTGATATCCACGTTACCGCCGGTTTCATGGGGGGCGATGGTGCGTACCGCCTTGGCGGCAATGCCCGGTTCCCGGGGAACAGCATCGGCCGTGTCGGGTAGCAGGACCATGCCACCGCGGGCCTGCAAGTCGGCTTCCCGCCTGTTGATCTCTTCCAGCAGTTCATGGGACGGCGCCGTGCCCATGACACCCATGAAAGGCGCGCCCGGGATTTTCACGCCGGGCAAATCCGCTGAAGTGGCGAAACCATTGGCGATATCCCAGTGGATGATATAGGGTTCCGTGAACAGGTCGCGCAGGAAGCCGAAACCCGGCACCTGCACGGTAAAGCCGAACGGTTCCGGCGCCACTTCAAGGACCTTGACTTCCAGGATGTCACCAGGTTCGGCGCCGTTAACATAAGCGGGACCGGTCAGGGGATGCACCAGGTTCAGGTTGGAGTCGGCTACCTGTGCAGCCGTGGTTGCATGATTGTATTGCCCGTCAAGGGCATCCCGCGTTTCCATGCCGATGACCTGGCCCGGGTCGACCTCGGCTACCGGTTTGATATCCGGGTGCCAGCGGTTGTGTCCCGTTTCGGGTTCCTCGCCCAGTTGCCGGGTTCGATCAATGCGGATGTATTCGTCAGCTTTAACAGCCATGGGAGAACCTCCTTCAAAAGTATCAGGGTGCTATTTCACTGGGTACATCCTGGTATGGAACGACTTTTTTTACCTCCAGTACCAGGTGTTTTATCTTCCAGCCGTCAGCGGCCCGGATGAAATCACATTCGTAGGTGGCCGCCAGCCAGTTGCTTTCCTCGTCGCCTTCCTCGCCGCGCATGGTCGTCAGTTCCCACAACCACCAGAAGGCATGGGCCGTGTTGAGATCGTCTGCGATATCGATTATGGGGGAAACCGGATAGTGCAACGACCAGACGATCATCTCCTGGCCGATCTTCGATAATTCCTCGGCAATGACGTCCCTGCCGGTAAACTTCCCGAACCCCTTCGCTTCCCAGATGGCGTCTTCCGCCAGCACCTGGCGCATCTGTTCGGGATTGTTTTGATCATCCCCCGCTTTTGCGTATCTCGCTATGACGCTCCTGATGTGTTCGTTCGCCGTCAACCAGGCGACCTGTTTTTCAATATCCGTAGCCATGTCAATGCCTGTCATTGCCGTGCACGGCAATAAAGCGTTTTTCCTCGAAACTGTGGGGCACGTTCGGGTCGCCGTCATACAGTTCCACGTTGGGCGCGATTTCGGCGTGCATGAGCGCCAGGTCAAACAGTCTTGCGGACTGTTCCGGTAACCCCCCCAAAGGATACTTGTCCACGTGGTCAAGGATGCGCTCCAGGTAGGGTACGACGGCGTTGTAGAATGCTTTCAACTCCTCCCTGGTCGACTCCAGCCGTTTATCCCAGCGGCTGTTCTGGGTGGGCAAGGCCCATGCGCCTGCCCAGGTTTCCAGCTCTTCAAACCCTTGCGGCAACAGTTTCATCAAGGGTTTCCCTGGTTCAGGTATTTCTCCAGAACGTGATAACCGTGCCGGACCAGGATTTCCTCATCATGCAGGTTCATGTGCTTCTTGCTGCCGGAATTCAGCGCGAAGAAAGTCCCCTCCATGGTTGCCGTATCTTCCAGCCAGGCGTTGCGCTGCACCACCATGGCGTGTTCCAGCGCCCATTTCTCACTGTTGGTAGTCGGTTCCATGACGTTATACTTGCCTTCCCACAGGCACTGGTCATAGCCGATGGGCCAGAACTGGTGGGTGAACCAGATACCTTCAGATACGTGCAACAGCCAGTTCGGAAAGAACACGCTCAGTTCGAATGCATAATCGTCGCGCTTCTCATCATTCAGGGTAGGCGGCAGTATCGTTTCCCTGACGTTGTTCACCAGTGAGCCCCTGGCTTTGGCCTGGGCCAGCGATGCCACAGGCGGTGCATCCTTGGGCGGGTTGAAGCAGACTGCGGTGGTGCGGTGATCACCCAACAGCTTGATCATCTGCAATCCGGTCGAAAAGGTGCCCGGGAACGAGCCCGCATGGATGGTGTTCACGTGATAGGCTTCGGCAAAGGCATCCAGTCCCACCTTCCAGTTGCAGTTCAGGTACGTGTAATAGGTAAAATTGTGGGTGATTTCACTGTAGGGAAAACCGGAAAAATGTACGCCCATCTCCCCCAGGTACTCGTGCAGTCCAACTGATGGCTTCTCATCCAGGTTGATAAAGATGAACCCTTCCCAGGTATCGCAGTTGATCGGCGTCAGACCGTTTTCCGATTTGCGGAAACAGGGCGGCATGCCGGTTTCTTCCTGGGCGCCGATAAGCTCGCCCTTATCGTTGTAGGTCCAGGCATGGAAGCGGCAGGAGAAGGCCGCCTTCTGACCGAAGTTGTCCCATTCGCCTTCCGGCACCACGACCGTGTTCCCTCTGTGGGAGCAGGTGTTATGGAAAGCCCGTATTACTCCGTCTTTGCCCCGTATCAGCAACACCGTGGTACTGGCAAAATCCAGCCGCTTGAGCTTGTAGCAACCGGGTTCGGGTAATTCATTGTCCCGGCCCACGTGCAGCCAGACCTTTTTGAACACCTTCTCCACCTCCTGGCGATAGATGTTCTCCGAAATACAGGGTTTGGTCGGAACGGGGTCCTCACCCAGCCAGGGATAAGTCCTGGCCCAGCGGCGCTCCCCAACTACAGCTGCACTCATCTCCTCCTCCTCCACGCAGGTTCTCGTCAGTATAGTATAATGGATTGCAAGTCGGCTTGGAACCGACTACTAAAAACCAAAAAAAGGAAAACTGATGACTGCACCCCTGCGCTTCGGCACGTATGTTGAATTTCAATGCCCGCCCGGACGTGATCATGCTGAATTGATCGAAGATGTGCTGGCGCTCGGTATACACGCGGACCAAAACGGTTTCCATGTGTTTACCACGCTGGAACACCCTTTTTACGAACAGTTTGCGATAAATCCAAACCCCCTGGCCGTATTCACCCACCTGGCCGGGCGCACCGAAAACCTGCGTTTTCGCGCCCTGTGTCATACCCTGCCGTTGCACAATCCCATGGTCCTGGCCGGCGAGATTGCCATGGTCGATATATTGACCCGGGGGCGCATCGAGTGCGGCGTGGGACGCGGCCATCCCTGGTTGTGCGGTCCGGCTGACATACCCATGGAAGAAAGTATGGGGCGCTATATGGAAAGCCTGGAAATCCTGCAAAAGGCCTGGACCGAAGAGCGCTTTTCCTACAATGGCAAGTATTTCAATGTCAAGGACGTCAGTGTTGTTCCTAAACCCGTGCAGAAACCACATCCCAAAATCTACCAGGTCGGCACCAGCGCCAAGTGGTTTACCATGGCCGCGCAAAAGGAATGGGGCATCGTCGTAGGCGGTCCTGCTCCCAGTGCGGCATTCAAAGATGCCGTCAACGTGTACCGGGACGCCTGTACAGCCGCCGGCACCACGCCCAGCGTCGGCTTCATCAAGGCGATCTACCTGCACGAGGACGAAGCTACCGCCCACGCGGAAGCCAGGGAGGCCGCGGTAAACTTTGTCCGCTACAATGTCGCGCCACAGTTGACGATCATGCCGACAAATGATGCCGAGCGGGGACGCTTGATCAGCGCCGGTTACAAGTTCTACACCATGGACTACATGCCCAGTATCGGCAGAATGGAATACGAAGAATTGATCGAAAATGACATTGTTTACGTAGGGACACCGGAGTCAGTCGGAGACAAGATGGAAGAATTGTACGAGGACTTCCGGTTTGACGAGGCAATAATCATCAGTCATTACGGCGGCCTGGAACGGGAACAGGCGCTGCGCACGCAGCAGCTTTTTGCTGATCATTTAATGCCGAGGATGAGGGATAAGGTACGTTAGACCTGTATGACGATACTATAGTTTCCATGAACTTTATGTGTTGTAGAGAACAGGAAGGATAATGCTATGAGTGAATCTCACAAGATCGATGATTTGTTGAAACGCCTTGAAAGACTGGAAGCCATGGAGGAGATAAGGCACCTTAAACAGCGGTCCGCGGTAGCTGCCGACCCGCAGATGGATATCGACATGTTCGTCGACCTGTACACTGAGGATGGGGTCATGGAATTCACCAACTGGGATACGGTGTTAAAGGGGCGTGACGAGATTCGCGCATTCCTGGAAGTCAACCCGTTCACCTGGATGTTCCACTGCCTGATTCCCATCAGGATAGAGGTCGCCGACGACTGCCGCACGGCCACGGCGCGCTGGTACCTGTTTGAAGCCGCCACGGTACATAACTCCAGGACAAAGGAATACGACCCGGTCTGGGTCGCCGGTTACTATGACGACGAGATGATCAGGATCAACGGTGAGTGGAAGTTAACCCATACCGCGCTGACCCAGCAGATCCTCTGCAACTACGAGGAAGGCTGGGGAAAGACGCGGGTGAGCATGGATGAGGACTGGCTGAAGCCGGTTGACGAGTTAAAGCAGAACCTGTAGGTATTACGCTGGTTGCCCCGGCGTATCAGGGGCTCCCGCCCCCGTCCAGCACCAGGCCGACCCCGTTAACATAGGACGCGGCATCGGACGCCAGCCATAACACGGCATCGGCGATGTCTCCCTGGCTGCAAAGCCGGCCAACGGGGAGTGATTGGGCAAAACTGTTCTTGATCTCTTCATTGTCGCCGGTCATGCGATCCAGGATCGGCGCATCCACCGCACCGGGACATACGGCGTTGATCCTGATCCCGGCGCCCACGTATTCCATGGCCGACGCCCTGGTCAGACCCATTACCCCGTGGGCCGCGGCACAGTACGCGGCGTAGGTGGGAAACCCGATCAGGCCCCAGTTGCCCGCCATGTTGACGATTGATCCGCCACCGGATTCGAGTATGGCCGGTATCTGGCATTTCATCCCGCGCCACACGCCGTTCAACTTGGTATTGACCATATCCAGCCAGTCTGCCTCGCTCTCATCGGCGGTCTTGTTTCCCGTACCGGCCAGCCCGGCATTATTGAACGCTACGTTCAACCCTCCGAACGTGCCGACTGTCCTGTCCACTGCATTCTGCATCGCGCCCAGGTCGGTGACATCCGTCCGTACGTACAGGCCGTTGCCATCCATCGCCTCGATGGAACGCACCACTTCGTTGCCGCCGTCCGCGTTGCGGCCCCCGATCACCACGTTGGCGCCTTCTCCGGCGAACAGCAGGGCCGTAGTCCGGCCGATCCCGCTGGTAGCCCCCAGTATCAATACCGTTTTGTCCTGAAACCGTTTAACCATCGCAAAAAATCAATTAAGAATTAATTCTTAATTATACTGTACCTTGAATTCATTTCTTCCGGAAAACGATCATGATAAAACACACTTTCCTGACAATCGCCTGTTGTTGCGTTCTGGTCAGTATCCATGCCGCAGACGAGCCCGAAAAAAAATGGTGGCCCTCTGAGTGGGGAGCGGACGACCAGCTGGGCGCGTTGAACCGGTTGACGCCGGCCAAGGTACTGGCCGCCGCGGGTCTGATTACCGAGGGAAAGATTTATGACATGGGCCGTGTGTTTGAGGAAGACATGCCCCTGTTCGACCTGACTCCGCAACACCGCAAATACTCCCTGACCGTCCCGGGCGCCACTTCCTGGGGACCCATGGGAGACAACAGACTGGCCTGGAATGAGGACTATATCGCCGGACATATCACCCAGGACGGGACACAATTCGACTCGCTCAGCCACATGGCAACGGTGACGGGCAAACCGGGAGACCTGAACGAGGTGCGCTACTACAATGGTCACAGCCATGCAGAAATAGGCACCGGGCGCGGGTTCCGTAAACTGGGCGTGGAACATGTCGTACCGATCTTTACCCGCGGCATATTGATTGACATCGCCGGGTTAAAACAGCGCATGCTGGAATGCACGGAAGAAGTCACGCTTGGCGACCTGCATGCAGCGCTGAACAGACAGGGAATGGATGAAAACGCCATCCAGCCCGGTGACGCGTTATTCTATTACACCGGCTGGGGAACCCTGTGGAAGACCGACAATAAAAAATTCAACAGTTGCGTACCGGGCCTGACGGACAAGGCCGGCGACTGGGTGGTGGACAAAAAAGTCATCCTGGTCGGCACGGATAATTGGGCGGTCGAGGCCATACCCGGACCGGACCCGACCCAATTTGCCCCGAACCACCAGAAATTCCTGGTGGAAAACGGTATCTATATCATGGAAAACATAGACTTCAGCGCCTTGTTGCAGGACCAGGTGTATGAATTCGCCTTTGTCTTCGGCGCCATACCGTTCAAGGGCGCGACCGGTTCTCCGGCCCGGCCGTTTGCGATTAAATAATTTTTCTGCTGCCGGGGTTCACCCTCATTCATGCAGTTCAGCCTGGAAAATTCGCGGCCCCTGGCGCTGGTCCTGGACCTGCAGGAACTATTTACCAGCGCCGACGGTCCCCTGAAAAATGTTGCAGCGGCTTCATTAATCGAGAACGTAAACGGCCTGGTAAAAACCCTGAGAGACAAGCGCCTGCCCATTGTTTATTCCAGCTATGTCCTGGCCGATGACCTTTCGGACGCAGGACTGCTGAAGGATAATCCTCTCGTCAAACAGGGGTATTTCTGCGCGGGTTCCAGGTGGATGGAATGGGACAGTCGCCTGCACACCCGGGACTCGGATATTTTTATCAGCCGTAACCGTCCCAGCGCATTCCGGGGAGACGGTCTTCCTGACATACTGAAATCCCTGGATATCGATGTTTTGCTGCTATGTGGTTTAAGTGTGAATAATGCCGTCAGCAGTACCGCAAGAGATGCCTTTGCCCGGGACATTCCGACAGTGGTCATCAACGACTGCACCGGCGCGGCGCCCTGGGAACACCATTTGGACATCTACTTCGAGATCCTGGATGACTGGAGCGCCCGGGTGATGACATCGGAAGAACTGTTACGGATGATTTAACGCGCCACGGCTATCGGATTGTGACGGATACGCTGAATTCCTCGTCACCGTAGCCGGAGTACTGCGCGGTGTAACGCCGGCCCGGCTCTGCTTTCACCGGTCCGCCGATGGCGCCCAGGCTGATTATCTGCCCGGGCTTCAGTGATTCATTTCTCAGGGCCAGTTCCTGCAGTAAAAACAGGACTGAATTTAACGGGTGTCCCAAAATCTGGTTTCCCTGCCCCTGGCGTAATATCGCTCCCGTATCCGTCTCCAGGTGAAATGTCATGGCGGGGAGATGTCCGACCAGGTCCTGCGCATTAACTATTGTGACGGGGGTGCCGGTGACGCCCCACCTGGATCCTACGTTGGCGGCCAGTAACAGCGCTGCCGCGTTGGCGCCGTCAAGCCTGAACAACGCGTCGGGTAATTCAATGAACGGCATGATTGCATCAATATGCCGGGCTACGTCTTCAATTGAAACGGCCTGGTTAATTCCAGCCGAGTTTACCCGCGCCAGCAGGTCCAGTTCCACCAGCAGCGACGTGGCGGAATCCAGCGCGATAACAGCCCCGTCCGGCAGTAACATTTCCTTGAACAGGACGCCGACCAGCGGTTGGGGTATGCCGAACATCTCCTGTGCTTTCCTGTCGGTGAGTCCCACTTTGTAACCGGCATGCTGATATCTGCCGGCCATCAGGCCGACCAGGTCTGCCTGGACAGACCGGGCGTCATCCAGGTTGTCGATGAGTTGCTCGTAGCACCGGTCAAGCAGTCCCCGGTTATCGTAGACCTGCATATAATGTTCGGGAAAATCATCCGGCGTACACTCCTGGCTTGCCGCGGGCGGAGTGTACGGAGTCAGCAACAGTGTAAGCAGGCTATATTTGACCGCGTAATTCATGGCGTCAATCGATACGTATAGATAATCAATGTTGTTTCCAGTTACCGGTCAGCTCAAGAAACTGATCTACTTCCTCTGCATTGTTATAAAGCGCGATACCGACCCGAAGGTGGGACTGGTTATCGCTGATGTTTATTTTAACCCCGCCTGCCTTGAGATCATGCCGAACCTCTTTGGCGTCTCGCCCGTGTTGAAACGTGACAATAGACGCTGCATTGCCGGCAGGTGTGTCGATGTCAAATCCCTGTGATGCCAGGCCTGCGCGCAGCCGATGGGCCAGGCCGACCGTATGGCGCTCAATATTAGCGACACCTATCCCAAGAATATATTCCAGCGCCGCATTGAGGTGATAGACAGCGCCGAATGACATGGTGGCATACTGATATTTACGTCCATCCGTGTGGAGTCTGTATTGATGGTCACCCAGTGCCTCTGCCGCCTGGAAACCACCGGAACGGTCCGTGCTCACCAGGTCCAAAAGTTCTTTGCGTACATAAAACGGCGCCACACCATAACCGGCCAGCAACCACTTGTAACTGCCGCTGGTAAGGAAATCGACGTCAACGGCTTTCACATCCAGGGCCAGCATGCCTATGCCCTGTATGGCGTCGGCATACAGGTAGCCGCCCTGTTCATGGACAAGATCTGCCAAGGCCTGCAGGTCCTGGCGATAACCGTTGAAATGGGACACCCAGGACACGGAGATTAATCGCGTGCGCTCGTCCACATGTGGCGCAAACGACTCCGGCGGCGTTGCTCCGTTTATATTCCGCACGATCCGTACCTCGATCCCCAGTTTTTCCTTCAAGTGCTGATAGAGGACATAGGTGGACTGGTAATGAAGATCATCAATGACCACATTGTCGCCTGCCTGCATGTTCAACGCCCGTGAGACGATGTTTTCACCGTCACTGGTCGCATAGAGCAATCCAACCTCTTCCCGCTCCGCGCCTATCAATCCGGCAAAGCGTTCACGCACAACTTCTGATTCATGCATCATTTCCGGCACATTTGGCGGGTTGTGACCTATTGAACCAAGGAAGGCCTGCGCCGCCCCGACCGCCTGCCTGGGTGAAAGCGCCGTGTAGGCTGAATCGAAAAATATGGTTTTCTGTACGCCGGGGAAATCAGCACGGACACCAAGAGGGTCCTGTGACGAAGAAGCAGGTTTTGCGCTTGTGGCGCCGGCCAGCAACGCGGAGGCAGCCGACGCTGCGCCCATAAATGCACGGCGAGTAAACAGCATTGTAATATCTCCGAAATACCCCTGATAATATAATGTAATAGAAAACAGCCAGGATATCAGGAATTATAAGAATGAAAATCAGGTCAATCACGTTATTTGCAGCTCCCCTGGCATCTATTCTGCTGTACTTCCTGCTGCGCCATTTTGATATTGAATACGTCATCGCCGTAACCGCGGCAATAACCCTGCTGACCGCAACCTGGTGGGTCACCGAGACCATTCCGATACCGGCGACCTCGCTGATCCCGTTCTTTGCATTCCCGCTGGCCAACGTCCTGACCCACAGGGAAGCGGCGGCGGGCCTGGGCAGCCCGGTGATCCTGTTGCTGATGGGCGGTTTCATGCTGGCGAAATCCCTGGAAAAGTCCGGTGTCCACCGGCGTTTTGCCCTGGCGCTCCTGCATACGGTAGGCGGCAGCGGTAAACGCATCGTGTTTGCCTTCATGTTGACAGCAGCGATGTTGTCCATGTGGATCAGCAACACGGCCACGACCCTGATATTGATTCCTATCGCGCTGGCGGTACTGAAACAGGTGGAGGACAAGGCACTGTCGATTGCGCTGGTTCTCGGACTGGCCCACTCGGCATCATTGGGGGGTGTGGCAACCCTGATAGGCACGCCGCCCAATATCATTTTCGCGGGCATCTATACAGAATTTACCGGCCTTGAATACACGTTCCTGGACTGGATGAAGATAGGCCTGCCGGTCGTCTTGTGCGGCCTGCCCCTGATGGCGTTGTGGCTGACCCGCAACGTCACGTGGAAAGAGACCCTGAGTTTGCCGGCAGCCGACCCGTGGCAGGCGAACGAGGTGCGCGTGCTTATCGTATTCGGAATCACCGTACTGTTATGGATAACACGCAGCGAACCGTTCGGAGGCTGGTCAGGCCTGTTGGGGACGCCGGGAGCAGGCGACGCTACCGTTGCGCTGGCTGCCGTGGTTACCATGTTTCTGTTGCCCTCCGGCAAGGGCGACCGGTTGCTCGACTGGAAGACAGCTTCAGATATCCCCTGGGGCATGTTGTTGCTTTTCGCCAGCGGCATCACCCTCGCCAAGGCATTTTCATCCAGCGGCCTTGCCGAGCTGATCGCTCAAAACCTCGCAGTCCTGGCCAGGTTTCCCCTGCCCGTACTGCTTCTGTGCATCTGCCTGGGCGTGACCTTCCTGACCGAGATTACTTCAAATACGGCGACAACCACGTTGCTGATGCCAATTTTCGCGGCAACGGCAATGGCCGTGGGCGTCAGCCCGGAATTGATGATGATCCCGGCCGCGATGTCGGCAACCTGCGCCTTCATGCTGCCGGTGGCTACCGTCCCCAATGCTATCGTGTTCGGCACCGGCTACGTCACCATCCGGGAAATGGTGAAGGGGGGATTCGTGCTGAACCTGATACTGGCGGTCGTGATAACCCTGGTGTGTTACCTGGCCCTGGGCCAGGGGTGATTCATGTAAATGGACAGGGAAGGCAGGGCAGGGTGAGTTTGGGGACAGAATTGAATTCTGTCCCCGGCGGCGAACCCTCACTTCCACAACATGCGTTTGAGCGTGTCGTCCCTGTTGCCGAAATGATGTTTCAACGCCGCGCCGGCATGCCCCGCAACCAGGAACAGGGTGGCGTATGCCAGGTAGTAGTGGATGTCTATGGCAAGCTCCCTGAGTTCCTCATCCACGTCCACCACAGGGGGTATGTCAAACCAGTCGAAAAACTGGATGGGTTTTCCCGCGGAAGTGGAAATCAGGTAACCGGTGATAGGTATCAGCAGCATCATGCCCCACAGAATATAGTGCATGATCCTGGCCCCGTTCCTTTCCCAGGTCTGTAAATCAGCCAGTGGACCCGGTGCAGGGGTATACCTCTGCCAGCCCAGTTTGAACAGCGCCAGGGCCAGCGCCAGGATACCCAGGGATTTATGGTAATGCAGCGAATCGTTATACCACTTGTCATAGTAGGTCAGATCCACCATGTACCAGCCCAGCCAGATCAGGCCGAGAATGAGAATCGCGATCAGCCAGTGCAGCAACTTGCTGAACAGGCCAAACCCGGACAAGGTGTTTTTGATCAACATCCAAAAGTGCCGGGGACAGATTTGAAATCTGTCCCCAATCCGGTTCTCGTCGCTGCTATTTCCTGACGCCTTCGATATACAGGTCCAGTTCCATCTCGTCCGACCTGGGGCCGAGGTCATACATCATGCCGAAGTCCGAACGGCGTAATGTCACATTGCCCTCAAAACCGGCGCGATAGCCGCCCCAGGGATCATCCCCTTCGCCGATAAATTCGATATCTATAGTGATGGGCTTGCTGACGCCGTGCAGGGTCAGTATACCATCCAGCTTGCCGCCGGCGGCGTCACCGTTGTACTTCGTGCTCTTGAAGGTCGCTTCCGGGTATTTTTCCACGTCCAGGAAATCCGCTTCCCGGAGGTGCTTATCCCGTTCCGCATGGTTTGAATCGAGACTGGCCGTTTGAATTGTCACGTTTATCGACGAGGCTTCAGGGTTGTCCTTATCCCAAGTGAAGGATCCGCCGAAGTCGTTAAAGCGGCCGGTCAAAACACTGTAGCCAAGGTGGATTATCCGGAACTGGATTGCCGCGTGCATACCTTCAATGTCAATTTCGTATTCAGCCGCAACGGCACCTCTGCTAAGCGCTAAGAAGGTGGAAGAAAGCAGTACAATATACAGAATACGTTTTAATCTCATAACATGTCTCCTTAAAGTCCTGGTCTGAAACGGGACTGTTGATTATAAAACAGCCTCAATAAAAATAAAGGAGGCCATTCAGGCAAGCAGCCCGCCCCAGTGGTCGGCTACATGCCTGGCAGAGCGCAGCGCGACTGCGTGGGCGGTGAAGGTGGAGTTGACACTGGAACTGGTAGGGAAGACGCTGGGTCCGCCGATGATGACGTTAGGCACATCGTGCAGTTGCGCATACTCGTTGGTCACCGAGGTATTCCTGTCCCTGCCCATGATGGTGCCGCCCATGATGTGCTGTCCGCCCGGAGGACTGTGCCAGGCTTCGATCGCGCCGGCCGCCTTGAAGATCTCCACGCCCAGGTCAGCCGTTTCCCGCCAGAGGTTGCGGGCATAATCATCCAGGTTGAAGGTGGACCGCGCCAGGCGCATTCCGAACCTGTCCTTGCTGTCGGTAAGCTCGATACGGTTGTCCCCGTGGGGCAGGCATTCGCAGACCCCGACCATGGCGCCGAAGTGGCGGCTGCCCCGTTTGACGAAATCGTGCAGATCGTTCCCGAACAGCTCTGCCCGGCTCATGGCAATACCCAGCAGGTCATTCGGTTTGGTGCCCAGGCCGATCTCCCATTGCCGGCTGCCGAATATCTCCTTGCCTTTATCCTTGTCGAAACCATCCTGGCTGAATAACTGGCCGCCGGACACGCCCTGGTAACAATGTGTCTCCTCCCTGAACATGCCGAAGATATTGACGGCAGGGTGGGACATCAGGTAACGGCCCAGCGTGTCGCTTGAGTTACCCAGGCCCCCGGGATGGTTACCGGTCGCCGAGTTCAGCAAGATACGGCAGTTCTCAACGGTGAACGCGGCGACGACCACCGCGTCCGCCAACTGTTCATGGCGTTCCCCGGTTTTGTCATAGTATTCAACGCCCGTGGCTTTGTTCCCGTTCCGGTCCGTCAACACCCGGGTAACGTAGCTGTCAGGCTGTAATACGGCGCCTGCCGCGGTCGCCCTGGGCAGGTATTCGACCAGGGGGTTGGCCAGGGCGCCGGTGGGACACCCCGCATCGCACCAACTGTCATAAATACAGGCCGGTCTTCCCTTGTAATCCTGTGACAGGATGGCCACCGGGATAGGCGACGTACGCAGGTCCAGCGCCTCGAAGCCGCGCGCCAGGACCTCGCCATGCACGAATACGGGCAGGGGCGGCAACGGGTAAGGCGCTCCCGGCGGCCGCCAGATTTCCTTTTCCGCATCGCCGGACATGCCAACGTCTGCCTGGACCTGGTCGTACCAGGGACGGAGTTGATCGTATTCCAGGGGCCAGTCCAGTCCCTTGCCAAAGCGCGAGTACTCCTGCAGGTCTTCCGGGTGGTATCTCGGCCAGACGCCGTAGTGATGCATTGCCGCGCCGCCGTAGCCGTTGCCGGCATTGAAGTTATACCAGATGCTGTCCTTGCCCGCTTCAAATACGTGGGGCGCGCCCCACTTCAGGCGCCTGGCCCAGATCTGCGAACTGTATAAATCGGTCAGTTTGCGGTCAGTGCCTTTTTCCAGCACCAGGACGCTCTTGCCGGCCTCGGCAAATACGGCCGCATAAACACTGCCGGCCGCGCCGCTGCCGACGATTACCACATCCACTTTCTCGGGATTTTTCACGTCACCACGCCCGCGGCGGTTCGATATGCGCCAGGTAGGGAATGCCCAGGTCGGCAAAGCCTTCCATGGTGCCGTACACCACGTCCACCGCGTCATTGCGCAGGGCGTGATATACCAGCGGCGGCGGCGGGCCGTTCCAGCCGGGCACGTTCCCGTCCCGCAACGATTCGATCAGCGCTGCCGCGCCGGACGGGTCCAGGTCGGTGATGCTCTTTCCATAAACCGTTTCACATGCACGGCTTATTTCCGCCAGCGCCGGCCGGTAAAAATCGACATAGGGCGGCTGGACGTTAAACCACTTGATGAACAACAGGCTGTCGTCCGGGTCAAGCGGCAACTGGTGGTCGACGAAATGCGCTACGCCGTTCTCCCCGGCGCCGGGCAACAGGTGATCGCAGATCGCTTCCAGGGTTTCGACTTCCGCCCGGTCCAGGACTGAAAACGGCATCTCCCTTGCATAAGCCTCACGCGGGGTGAGCAGCAGCGTCCTGCCTGCCACGGTGAAGGTAACAGCAAGTCCTGACTGCCTGATGAAGTTTCTGCGGCTGAGTGACATGGCCGTTAATATATCAGATAAGGCGCGTTGCGAACGTATCGATCCTCAGTTCCGTATGGCGCGCCAGAATATCAAAATCAACGTCGTTATGAAGAACGGGTACACCTGTGCGGATAGCCACAGCGCTTATCAAACAATCGAGCAACTTGCGAACTGTGTTTCCTTTCCGGCGGCATTGGCGATAAAGCGCGGCGGCACTGTCATAGTCTGCCGGTATCGTTGAAAGCACAACAGCTCGCGCCAGAAACCGTTGCAAGCTGCGCAAGTGTTGTTCATCTCGCGCCCCGGCAAGCACCTCCATCCACACTGCATCGCATATTGCAACCTCGCCTTCCAGTAGCGCTTCAACACGATTACAGGTTACAGAACCTGTATCCCGAAGAAATTCGATCCACGCGGACGTGTCGATCAGTATCACGTCAGACGGCTGGCTCGCATCTCGTCAAGATCCCCTTCCCAACCTGACCCGCGCATGCGCCGCGCTTCTTCGATGTTCAGGGGTTCAGCCGCAAGGGTACGCAACGCAAAGTTGACTGCCTCACGTTTCGTCGCCAGCCGGTAACGGCGCATTATCTCCGCGCAGGCTTCATCATCGATATTTATGTTAGTGCGTGACATACACCTAGTGTACACCAATGCACGATGACAGTCAATGAAGTATCTACCGTTTCGCAGGGAATTACCGCCCAAAAAGTTCCAGCAGGTTCTGTACGAAGAAGAAACCGTAGAACAGGGCGGTGCAGGCAACCAGCCCGCGCGCCCACAAGGGACTCCTGACGGCCCGGGGCAGGGCCATGTGGTTGAGCAGCAGGATATGCACGGCGCTGACGACCAGGATAAACCCCGCGACGTTGGAGGAAATCAGCACCAGCGCCCTGGGCTGGGCCAGGTTGATGGCGATGCAGCCCCACAGCACGAAGGCACCCAGCAGGCAATAATACAGGCGCCTGATGTCGTTGCCGGCCATGCCCCTGACGCGCCCGCTCATACTCCAGATGAGATCGGTATTGATACGCGCCATCATGTCGATGGTTACCAACTGGCTGCCGAACAGTATCCAGAAGCCGTTTACCAGGGTAACAAAACCCAGTAACTCGCCGCCCTCACGGGCCAGGTATTCGGCCTGGAACGCGCCGATGGACAGGCCGCTCAATTGCGTCCCCGCGGGAACGACGTGGGCCGCCAGGATGCAGTTCAGGAACATGCCGACAAAACAACCCGCGGCCCAGACCAGTATCTGGTCACAGCGTACGTACTGCCACCACACCCGCCAGCGCGCCATGTTGGTCCCGTGCGCGGGAAAGACACTGCCGACAGGTGAAACCACCACTTTCCTGCCGCCGACCAGGGTCGGGATATACCCCACCTCGCGCCCCATGCCTATCCCCTTGTCCCGCATGTAATTGCTCACGGTGAGGTTGGCCATGCCTCCCGCCCCGGCGAATGCGGCAAAACCACCGACCAATATCCAGCTTACATTATCCGGGATCAACAGGAATTCGAACCCGGGCGTCAAACCGAAAAAGCCCAGGACACCCGCCCACCAGGTCTCCGCAGGCACGATTAACAGGCATACGGACAACAGGAAACCGAACACGAATATCACCATGAACCAGTTGACTATTTCCAGGGTGCGCTCGACCTTGTTGCCGAATGCGACTATGGCGGCACAGACAAGCAGGTTGATTATGCCCAACCAGCGCATGATGGATTCATCACCCGGCCCCGGCATATGGCCGGTAAAGCCGGCGAATAACGGCGCCGCGGACGCCGCGGCCCAGGCCGGCCAGCCGGCATGAAAGAGGGAAAACAGGATATATATCCCGCCCCAGAACAGCGGATGGGGAGCAAGCCGCAAAAAACCGTTGATTACGGGTTCCCCCGTATAGACCGTGTAGCGGATAAATTCGAGGTTCAGGGCAAGCTGTAAAATAATGGCGACGGTCACCACCCAGAGCATGGTGAAACCGTATTGCGTCACGACCAGGGGCCCCAGTACCCACTCCCCAAGACCGATGGACATGGACAGGACGATGGCGCCCGGGCCGATGATCCTGAGCGCGTTGCGGAAATTGAAATCCGGTGGTACAGGCAGGTCGGTTACGTTCCACGCCGGCCCGGTGCCGGGAGATGGCGGTAATTGGGAAGGGTCCGAAGCGCGTGAATCCGGAGCAGCCCTGTTATTGTTGGTTCGATCCTCGATCATGGACATTGTCCTGCTGCTGTATCGGGGATAATGATACACTATCCGTCCCTTCCCGGGCGCACCCCCCGTCAGTCCTGCGCTTGGCCGTAATCCCTGCGCAAGCGGGAACGACGTTGGCGTGGTAACTTTATGTAGTAAAATTTCTGCAAACATAGTACAATATATGCCGTTGTCGGACCTTTCTATGAGGCAGATGAGCTATAGAAAATCCAGGGGCCGGGTACAGGACCCGTCTCTTGGTATGTTTGAAATTGAGAATGTCATTATCCGTTTTGCCGGAGATTCCGGCGACGGCATCCAGACGACGGGCGCCCTGTTCAGCCATGACTCGGCGATTGTCGGCCATGACATCAGCACCTTACCGGATTTCCCCGCCGAGATCCGCGCGCCTGCCGGCACCCTGGCGGGCGTAAGTAATTTTCAGCTTAATTTTTCCTCTTACGACATCCATACACCGGGGGACAAACCCGATGTCCTGGTGGCGCTCAACCCTGCAGCCCTGAAAATCAACCTGAAAGAGGTCAGGCACGGCGGCGTCCTGATATTGAATCACGATGCATTCGACGAGCAGGGCCTGAAAAAAGCCGGTTATACGAGCGACCCCAGGAAAGATGAATCCCTGTCAGGCTACCAGGTATACGACCTGCCTATTACCTCGCTGACGGTCGCTGCCGTCAAATCATCCTGGTTGACGCGCAAACAGGCGGCCCTGAGCAAGAACATGTTCACCCTGGGCATCATCGCATGGATGTATGACCGTTCCATCGAGGATATTATCGAACGCGTCGATCGGCTGTTCGCGAAGAAGAAACCGGAACTCGCCGAAGCCAACAAGCTGGCCCTGCAGGCAGGATACAACTATGCCGATACGGTCGAAGTGTTTACCGCGCGTTTCCGGGTAAGCAAAGCCGTGCTGCCGCCCGGGAACTACCGGCGTATCAGCGGCAATGAAGCGACCGCCCTGGGCTTCCTTGCGGCATCGGAGATGTCCGGCCGTTCACTGTTCTACGCTTCCTATCCGATCACCCCTGCCAGTGACATCCTGCACGAGTTATCCAAATTGCGGCACTTCGGTGTAAAGACCTTCCAGGCCGAAGATGAAATCGCCGCCATCGGCATGGCAATCGGCGCCGCCTACGGCGGCGCGCTGGGCCTGACCGGCACCAGCGGGCCCGGCGTTGCCCTCAAGTCCGAGGCAATCGGCCTGGCCGTGATGACGGAACTGCCGGTTGTCATCGCCAACATACAACGGGCGGGGCCATCCACGGGGATGCCCACCAAGACCGAACAGGCGGACCTGCTGCAGGCCTTGCACGGACGCAACGGTGAATGTCCCGTGCCGGTTATCGCACCGACAACGCCGAGCGAATCCTTCAACCTGGCTATCGAGGCATTCCGCATCGCCGTCAAGTACATGACGCCCGTATTCTTCCTGTCCGACGGTTACCTGGCGAACGGTTCCGAACCCTGGCGCATCCCGGAACCCGACGAGTTGCCCGAATTCGAAGAGAATTACTGCACGGTCCCGGAGACCTTCGCGCCTTATGCGCGGGACGAGCAAACCCTGGCCCGGGCCTGGGTGGTGCCGGGCACCCCGGGACTGGAACACCGCATCGGCGGCCTGGAAAAAGAGGACATCACCGGCCACGTCAGCTACGACTCCGAAAACCACGAGCGCATGGTGCAACTGCGCGCGGCGAAAATACAGGCCATCGCCGACGACATCCCGGACCTGGTCGTACACGGACCGCAAACAGGGGACCTGCTGGTCCTGGGCTGGGGCAGTACCAGGGGCGCCTGCCGCCACGCCGTCGAATACGCACAGGCAAACGGCTTGTCCGTAGCCGGGGCGCACGTGCGTTACCTCAACCCGTTCCCGAAAAACATGGGCGAAGTGCTGAACAACTTCAAATACGTGCTGGTGCCGGAACTGAATCTCGGACAACTGCGCATGGTATTGCGCGCGGAATTTCTCGTTGACGCTATCGGGCTTAACAAGGTCCAGGGTCAACCGCTGAGCACGATGGAAATCGAGGAAAAGATATACGAGATCCTCGGCGCGACGCTTCCCAGCGCGGCACACGGCTGACTTATCACGACAATATGATGAGCATATAAATGGCAAGGGTAATCGACATACAGGCTGACCCCGATTTCAATACTGCGCCGGCCTACGAGCGCAAGGATTTCACTTCGGACCAGACCATACGCTGGTGCCCCGGTTGCGGCGATTATTCGATACTGGCGCAGATGCAGCGAACCATGCCGGAAATCTGCCGGGAAATGAACCTGCCCAGGGAGAACGTGGTATTCATATCCGGTATCGGCTGTTCCAGCCGTTTCCCCTATTACATGAATAACTATGGCTTCCATACCATACACGGCCGCGCCCCGACCATTGCCAGCGGTTTGAGGATCACCCGCCCGGACCTGCAGGTGTGGGTCATCACCGGCGACGGCGACGGCCTGAGTATCGGCGGCAACCACCTGATGCACTGCCTGCGCAGGAATATCGACGTTAAAATAGTCCTCTTCAACAACCGGATTTACGGGCTGACCAAGGGGCAATACTCACCGACATCGGAAATGGGTAAAAAGACCAAGTCCAGCCCCTTCGGCACCGTCGAAAAACCCATCAATCCCCTGTCGATAGCTATCGCCTCGAAGGCGGGTTTCGTGGCACGCGCCATCGACACGGACAGCGGCCATCTCAGAAAAATGCTGTTACGCATGGCCAGGCACAGGGGCTCGGCTTTCATGGAAATACTGCAGAACTGCAACGTATTCAATGACGGCGCCTTCAAAGACTTCACCCACAAGGACGTAAAAAGCGACCGCACGGTTTACCTGCAGCACGGCGAACCCATCATTTTCGGAAAGAATAACGACAAGGCTATTTCATTACGCGGCGGTGCAAGCGGGTCGCTGGAACCGGAAGTCATCAACGTCGATGAAAGTGACCGGTCGGAAATCCTCATTCACGACGAGGCCGCTTCCGGAACGGCCGGCTCGGCGCTTGCGTATCTGCTGGCGCAACTGGAAACCCCCGACTTTCCGGTACCCCTGGGCGTGTTCCGCTCCATAGATAAGCCCCTGTACGGCGAGTTGCTGGATGATCAAATCGTACAGGCAAAAAATCAACTGGGCAGGGGTGATTTTTTCAAACACCTCAACAGCGGCGATACCTGGAGGGTGAACTGAAACCGGGAATATTCGGGGTCAGAGTAAAAATATCTTCAGACCTATCGGGGACGGACTTAAGTCCGTCCCCATTCTCTCTGCGTATTTTTACTCTGACCCCGAATATCCGACACCCATCTCCTGCAACACCTGCCTGACCGCCGCTACCGCCGCCCGCATCCGGTCGGCACCGAAGTGGCCGATGCAGCCGATCCTGAAACTGTCCGTACCTGTTAACTTGCCGGGATAGATGACATAACCCCGGTCATTCAAGCGTTGATAAAAGTCCGGGAAGCTGAACTTGTCATTGCCCGGCAGCAAAAACGTCACGATGATCGGCGCCTGTAATTCATCCGGCAGCAAGGTGGCAAAGCCAAGCTCGCGCATGCCTTCTACCAGTACCCGGCAGTTTTCTTCATAGCGCCTGCGGCGCCCCGCCACACCGCCTTCTTCCTCGAGTTCCAGCAAGGCCTGGTCCAGCGCCAGCAGGCAATGAACGGGTGGGGTAAAACGCCACTGGCCGCTTTCGTCCAGGGAGCGCCATTGCCGGTAGAGATCAAGACTGGCCGAGTGCGCATTACCTTCGGTGGCGGGAAATGATTCCCTGGCTGCAATGACAAACCCCATCCCCGGTACGCTCTCCAGGCACTTGTTGGCGGATGCGGCGAGGGCGGCAAACGGGATTTCGGCGGCGCTCAGCGGTAACGCGCCGAACGCGCTCATGGCGTCGATCAATAGACTGCGGCGGTGAGTTTCGACCACCTGCGCGATATCCGCAACGGGATTCGCTATACCCGACGTGGTCTCACAGTAAACCACTGCGACGTGGGTAATCTCTTCATCCACTGCCAGGGCGCGGTCCAGGACTGCCACGTCTACAGGCCGGTCTTCCCTGGTCTCCAGCACGCTGACCCGTCTCCCCAGGTAACTGCAGATCTCGCTGATCCGGTGACCGTAGGCGCCGTTGACCAGGTTCAGCAGTTTCCCTTCCCCGGGGACCTGGTTGGCTATCATGGCCTCCACCGCAAACGAACCGCTGCCCTGGAGCGGGATGCACAAATGCGAGTGCCCGGCGTCACACAGTGCCAGCAGTTCGTTACAGATGCGCCGGTTCAGTTCAATAAACCGCTTATCCCGCGAACCGTAGTCGTGCAGCATGGCCTGCTTGACGGTTGCGGAGGTGGTCAGCGGTCCGGGCGTCAGCAACAGCGGGTCAGTCTTGGGAGGCGGTTCCACTCTTTTTGATCTCTTGTATCAATCTGCGAACTTATTACGTGATACGCTGGACTCAATGCCCGGTTCGTGAATAATAAGAACCTCTTGGACAGGAGATTGTAACATGACCAACAGCGTTTTATACGAGACCGAAGGGGCCATTGCCACGATTACGCTCAACCGGCCCGCGGCATTGAATTCATTTGACAGGGAGATGCGGGCCGACCTGGCTGCCGCCACCGCACAGGCCCGTGGCGATGCGGGGATACGCGCCGTCATACTCACCGGCGCCGGACGCGCCTTCAGCGCCGGGGCGGATTTGAAAGCCGGGTTCAAAACCGGCGCAGAAGTTGAGCGGATAGTAAATGAAGAATACGGACCCAGCCTGATCGACATTACGGAAATGGAAAAACCCGTCATCAGCGCCATAAACGGTTTTGCGGCCGGCATCGGCCTGTCCTACGCCTTGGCGTGCGATTTATCGGTGATGGGAGAAAATGCCTTCCTGCTCTGTCCGTTCAGCGCCATCGGCCTGATCCCGGACGGCGGTTCAACCTGGTTGCTGACCCATGCTGCAGGGTACAAAAACGCTTATGAAATGGCCGTCGAGAACGAGCGCATGCCTGCCGCGCGTTGCAAGGAACTGGGACTGGTCAACAAGGTAACGGCAGACGACGGACTGATGGAAACAGCCCGGGAGTGGGCCGGCAGGCTGGCCGGCAAAGCGCCGCTGGCGCTGGCGCGCACCAAGAAAATGATGCGCCGGACCTCGACGCTCGGCTATGCAGAGGCCATCAGCGCCGAAGCCGCCCTGCAGCGCCTGTGTTTCGACAGCGCCGACTGTAAGGAGGGAGTCACGGCGTTCCTGGAAAAAAGGGAACCCCGGTTCACGGGAAGCTGAACGCACAGTGACCGGGCCAACCCATTCCACTCCTGTCCAGGTACAACCGGTACGCTGGCAGGATGGCGAACTATACCTGCTGGACCAGACCCGCCTGCCCGGTGAGATCATGGAAGAACGGCAGGCTTCCGTCGGCCAGCTCTGCGCTTCGATCAAGCAACTCAAGGTGCGCGGCGCCCCGGCCATCGGTATCGCCGGGGCCTACGGCCTGGTCGTGGCGCTGCGCGACAAGCTGCACCTGGACCGGGATGCATTCATCGCTGAAATGCACAAGCAGGCCGCCGGGCTGGAGGCTGCCCGCCCTACCGGGGTGAACCTGCGCTGGGCCTTGCGCCGGCAGGTGTCACACGTCCTGGAAATGACCGGCGCCGGCCCGGAAGAGATGCACGCGGAACTGCTCGCTGAGGCAATCCGCATCCATGATGAAGACCGCCGGCTGTGCCGGGAAATCGGCGAGGCAGGCAAACCGCTGATCAGGCAAGACATGGGCATACTTACCCATTGCAATGCCGGGCTGCTGGCCACATCCGAACTGGGAACGGCGACCGCGCCCATGTACCTGGCCCACCGGGACGGCATCGGGTTCAGCGTGTTCGTGGACGAGACCCGGCCCCTTCTGCAGGGCGCGCGCCTGACGTCGTGGGAACTGCTGCAGGCAGGCATCGACGTGACCCTGATCTGCGACAACATGGCCGCCACCATGATGGCGCAGGGCAGGGTCGACCTGGTCATCACCGGCTCGGACCGGGTTGCCGCGAACGGCGATGCCGCCAACAAGATCGGCACCCTGGGTCTTGCCGTCCTGGCGCGCCATTTCAACATCCCGTTCTACGTCGCCATCCCCTATTCGACCATTGACCTGGACGCGGCCAGCGGCGCGGATATCCCCATCGAGGAACGGGCGCCGGACGAGGTTACCCACTGGGGCGGACACCGTACCGCGCCGGCAAACGTGAAGGCCGGCAACCCCGCTTTCGACGTTACTCCCAACGACCTGATTACGGGCATCATTACCGAGCGGGGCATCCTCAGCAGTCCGTATGATCAATCGATTCGAACTCACTATCCCGGAACATGAAACACCACTTCGCCAGCGATAACACCGCCGGGATAGTTCCCGAGGCCTGGGACGCCCTGGCCGCTGCCAACCGGGGCTTTGCCGCCGCCTACGGCGAGGATGAATGGACTGCCAGGGCCTCGGATTGTATTCGCGAACTGTTCGAAACCGACTGTGACGTGTATTTCGTCTTCACCGGCACTGCGGCCAATTCCCTGGCGCTGGCCGGGATTTGCCGCCCGCAGCACAAGGTCATCTGCCACCGCTTATCCCATATTGCAACCGCCGAGTGCGGCGGTCCGGCTTTTTTCACCGGGGGCGCCGGGCTGGAACTCCTGGACGGCGCGGATGGGAAAATCCGGCCCGCTGATATCGAACGGGTCTCGCAGCAACCTTACGATTTTCACCGCCAGCTTCACAAGGCGGTGTCCATCACGCAATCGACGGAAGCCGGCACTGTTTACACGGTTGATGAAATCAAAGCCATTGGCGAGGTGGCAAAAGACAACCAACTGCACTTCCACATGGACGGAGCCAGGTTTGCCAACGCTGTTGCCGCCCTGGGTGCAAGCCCCGGGGAGGTAACCTGGCAGGCGGGGGTGGACGTGCTTTCCTTCGGCGCCACGAAACTGGCGCTGCCGGTGGGGGAAACCATTGTCTTCTTCGACAAATCCCTGTCTGATGATTTCGGGCACCGCTGCAAACAGGCCGGTCACGTGGCATCAAAGATGCGCTTCCTCTGCGCCCCCTGGGTCGGCCTGCTGGAAAACGGGGCCTGGTTGAATCATGCCCGGCATGCAAACGAGTGCGCGGCATTGCTGGCTGCAGGGCTGGAACGGTTTGCCGGGGCTGAACTGCTGGCGCCGGTGGAAAGCAATGCCGTGTTCGTCAGCTTGCCGGCAGCCGTGCACCGCTCGATGCGGGAAAAAGGCTGGAATTATCACCTCGTCACCGGTGACACGGGCGCACGTTTGATGTGCTCCTGGGATACGACTGAGGAGCATATCAATCAGTTCCTCACCGACCTGGAGAGCGCTTTATCGGATTAACACCGGCCCGTAACGGCCTGGTCAGCCGGCTATTCGATTGCCAGGACAAGCCGGCCGTGGGCGCTGCGATCCCTTACCTGGATCAATGCTGAACGGTAATCTTTCAACGGAACCTGTGTGACGGGAGCCGGTTTAATTTTTCCTGCTTCATACAGCGAGAATATGTCAGTAAAGCATTGCCGCATGATGTCCGGGGTCTGCTTGCGGTAATCGCTTACCTGCAACCCGCTCACCTCGATGTTCTTCAGGAGCAGGTAATTGGCCTTGATGACGGGTATACGGCCGGCGGCAAAACCGATGACCACCATCCTGCCGCGCCAGGCGAGTGCGCGCAGCGCCGCGTCGAATATATCGCCGCCCAGGGGATCCAGGATGACATCGGCGCCCTTCCCCCCATTGGCCTCGTAGACCTGCCGGCGTAATGCTTCACGCAGATCGGGGACGCTGAGGTCGATCACCGCTTCTGCCCCGGCGTCCAGTACGAATTCGGCTTTTTCCGGCCTGGCAATGCCTGCCAGCGTGCGTACGCCCATGGCATGTGCAAGCTGCAACGCCGCATAACCCACTCCGCCGGATGCGCCAAGTATGAGCGCAACCTCTCCTTCACGGACACGCACCCGGTCCCGCAGGGCCACCCAGGCCGTATCATAGACCAATGCCATCGCCGCGGCAGCGGCGTAAGGCATGCTGTCGGGAAGACCATAGCACTGGTCAGCCGCGACCGTTACCTGTTCCGCGTAGCCGCCCTCCTCGGCCATGGCCAGCACCCGGTCCCCGACCTTGAAACGGTCCACGCCGTCACCCACCGCTTCCACCACCCCGGCAGGGGCTTTCCCGGGCACGAAAGGGCACTCCGGGCGAAACTGGTATGTCCCCGCTATCACCAGCAGGTCCACGTAATTGACCGCAACGGCCTTGTTACGGACGAGCACCTCACCGGGCTCCGGTATCGGTCCCGGCATATGACCGAGGCCGGTCGCTTCAATATCTCCAAACTCATTTACAATGACGGCTTGCATAATAACCTCATCTTCCGACCGCCCGGGGACTGATCCTGCCCGCACTGATCAAGGCGAGTAAATCACGTTTGATCACCTTGCCGCCGGGGGTCATCGGCATATCGTCTATCTCGGCCAGGTATTCGGGCATATCGTATTTCGACAACCCTTCAGCCTCGAGGTGTTCCAGGACTTCCCGGGGTTCGGGACCGGTAGCGTCGGCGAGCTTGATTACCAGGCAGACTTTTTCGCCCAGTCGCTCGTCAGGGAACGCTATGGCGGCGGCCATGTCCACGTGCGGATGGCGCGCGGCAAGCTGCTCAATACGGGCCGGGTAAATATTATGACCTCCGCGTATGATAAGGTCCTTGATACGGCCCTTGATGTACAGGTAGCCGTCCTCGTCCAAGCTGCCTGTATCGCCGGTCATGAACCAGCCGTCCGAATTAAGTGAGCTCGCGGTTGCCTGTTCGTCCTCGTAATACCCCAGCATCAGGCTGGCGCCCTTGCCGCCGATCTGGCCTGCCTCCCCTGCTCCCATTTCCATATCCTTGTCATCGAGGGACCAGATCTTTATCCGGTAGCCGGGACAGGCTCGCCCCGCGGTCCCGGTAATCCGCTCCGGGGTATCGCCGGGCAAGGTATAGTTGTGGGAATGCGCCTCCGTCATGCCGTACCCGGTCTGCGGGGTGATGCCGTACTCCATTAACTCCGTTGCGACACTCCCGGGGACTTGTGCGCCTGAAATACGGAATCCCGTGATGCTATCAGGCGCCCTGTCGCCGGATTGTTTCATTTCTTTCAGCAGGTCAACGGCATGGGCCGGCACACCGTAGATGAAAGTCGCACCTGTACTGCGCAGGTCTTCAACGAGTGAATCCCCGGGATCAAGCCGGCTCAACACGATCTCCCCCCCGGCATAGAGACCGGTAACCATGGCGCCGAAGCCCAGGTTATGGCTCAGCGGGCTCAATGTATAAATCACCGAAGCACTGTCAAAATGCCAGTCCGCGGCAATAGCGCGGGCATTGGCCAGCAAGGTATTGTCACTGTGCATCACTCCCTTGGGTTCTGCTGTCGTGCCGGACGTCAGCGCCAGGTAAACAAGGGTATCGGGGTCCGGATCCGCCGGTATTACGGTAACATCTGCGCGGGTGCGCGACTCCGGAAAATCACTGAACAGGGGATCCCCGGCATTTTCCGGCGTGAGTGGTGGCAGGGCATAGTGTTCGGGAGTAATTCCCCGGCGCGCCAGTGCTGCTTCGACATCGTATTCATCTGCACCCGCACCGTAACCTTTCTCGCTGATCAGCGCAGCGGCATGAAACCGTTCCAGCAACTCCATGACCTCCGCAACCGTGTGGTTGCGGTGTAACGATGGGCAGCAGACATAGCGGTTTCTTGAGCAGGCCAGCATAGTCACCACGGTCTCCAGGCGGTTCGGCAGCCAGACCGCCACCTGTTGGCCCGGTTCAAGTCCGTTATCCGACAAATCCAGCGCCAGGCGTTGCGCCGCTGATACCAACTGACGGTAGGTTAACCGGCGGTACCGATCGCGTACGGCAAAACGGTCCGGCGCGAGTTCTGCATGAGCCTCAACGATCTGGTAAATTGTCTTATCCTGCCAGAAACCCGAGTTACGGTATTGCCGCCGCTGTTCCGCGTTGTGTATTGTTATTTTCCGGTTATTCATTTTTAAGATATTATTCCATGGTCAATACTATAACGTATCAAGCGGCTTGGAACTCATAACCCACAACAGGTACGGTTATTCTCCCATTACTGAGCGACACGATTACGACTGGCCGGAAGGCAAGCGGCTGGCCGTCTATTTCGCCCTGAATATAGAGCATTTCAGTTTCGGTGAGGGACTGGGGCATACTCCGACCCAACCGGGCACCCCGCCGGACGTACGCAATTATGCCTGGCGGGATTACGGTCTGCGGGTCGGAATCTGGCGTATATTCGACCTGTTGGACGAATTCGGGCTGCCGGCCTGCCACTTGATGAATACGGCGGTATACGACTACGCACCACAGATCCCTGCCCGCATACGTGAACGCAAGGATGAGTTCATCGGCCACGGCCGTACCAATTCCGAAGAACAGGCGGCCTGTCCGGAGTATGAAGAACGCCTGCTGATCGGGGAAACCACGGAAACGTTTCGCCGGCGCGAGGGGCAGGCGCCCGGCGGCTGGATGGGACCCTGGATTTCCGAGAGTATGCATACGCCTGATCTGCTGAAGGAGGCCGGTTATCGTTACCTGCTTGACTGGTGCGCGGACGACCAGCCCTTCTGGATGACCACCCGGTCGGGTCCGATACTATCGATCCCCTACCATATCGAAATCAACGATTCCCCCGCGCAACTGACGCGCCGCCATACAGCAGACGACTTTACCCGCATGGTCACCGCGCACTTCGACGAACAACTGCGCCAGAGCAGTAATCAACCGCTGGTATTCAGCCTGGCCCTGCACACTTTCGTCTCAGGCCAGCCGTACCGGCTCGCGGGTCTGCGCGATATCCTGTTGCATATCGTCAACCACCCCGACGCCGACCAAGTCTGGTTTACCCGCCCCGGCGCTATTTACGACCACGTCGTTTCCTTGAAAGAAGGGGTCGTGCCGTAAAGAAGGCAAATCGCTGCCAACGCGAGGCTGGAGACAGGGAGTAATCAGTTTTCATATTAAAGGAAAAAAATAATCTTTTTTCATGAAAAGTATGTCAAAAAAATCCTTTTTCAGGCCCAGTTATCGTTTTTCATGAACGACGTTTGCCTGAGAAGGCGAAGCCGGTGGGTTATGTCGCGCCATTCTCATCCGCCATCCTTGATGAGATCGACCGCTACCGCACTGTTCTGGAAAGTTATTCCGAGCGACTTTTACCGTTAATCAGGTGGCAGTCAACGTCCTCCGGCAACGTGGAGGTACTGAATGATACGGCAGATTTCTATCGTTATTTCGATGCAACTCCTCACGCAGAATTCCTGTATGAATGCGTCAAACGGACAATAGAGGAAGACCTGCCCCAGGAAGCCGATTACCTGATACGCTTCGACGCCGCACAGGCAGCTGTGATGAACCGGGTCGAGATGCCGGACCGACTGGCGCAGAATTTAATTTTGTTTGTTCGCCAAAACGGGGGAACGCTGGCGAAAAAACGCCGGGAGAAGGAGTTCAAAGCCCTGACGGATGATGAGGTTACGGAACTCGAGATGATCATCAACGATGCCTTTGATGGGCTGGACTGACGGGCATTCGGCAAGGGATTCGAACCGGAATCCGCAATAGCTGATGGACGGACGCAACATCAATATTATCCAGGATAACAGGTCGTAATCTTCCCACCTCGAAAACAACAGATGGTGCCTTTCACTTTGATTTTACACTCGCTCTTGCCTACGAAGTCAATTGCTAGTTGTAACCTGGGCGTATTCAAAGTTTCCTCAAAGTCCCGGCGGTATCCTTCGACGTCAATTCCTATAATCCGTTCCAGGTACCGCAATAAGGCATGGTCAGTGATTTTTGTCGTCTGTTTCATTGCACATCACCCTTAAGAAATTTCGCAAATAAGTTCTTTAGCCGCTCGTGTTCTTCCATAGCCTTGCGCGTCTTGTCGCTCAGTTTGCTTTCAAGCCATTCGATACGCCTATCCCTGGCCTGTTCTGCCATGAGTTCCTTGGGGATATCAGACAGGCGCACATCGCCATGCTCCAAGGCCCATCGGGCATACTTGGAACTGCTCGTGATTTCATTTAGCTCCTTTCGGCAAATCTGGTAGGGTTCAGTTCCCCAAGGATCATCCGAAACACCATATCCGAAATCGACAACGCCGGAGATTCCGAGCTCTTCCGAAAATTTGCATAAATAATCCGCGAACGGTGTAACCTCGTATAGATCTTCTCCAGCAAAGTCCAAAGTAGTATCGTCCCTGTTTCTTAACGTATCGCCCCGCAGGTCCGCAGCATCAATGGATTCTTCTTCAGCACATAAACCCAACTCGATGTTTGTTTGTTGGTGCGTAAAGTAAAGGTGCTTCCGTTCCTTGCTAACTGCTCTTAGACGTTCCATTGCCTCCTCTACCCCGTCAAGGCACTGCCGACGCCAAGCTAGGCTGCCTTCGGCCAGCAGTACGAAGAGCAACGGTGCCAGATTTATGAGATCTTTGTGACTTGGACCGTAACGATGCTTAACCAAGTCGTATGCGAGCTGCACCTGAGAGCTGATTCTGGAACTCAGCTGGACATCCGGCAACAGTAGCTGTTGTTCGGGATCAAGAGGTTTGTTGCCAGTAAGCACCATTTGCTCAACTTTCAGTGCATGAGCAAGTCGCTTCACTGTATTTTGACGTACATTGTCGCTGCTTTTTGAGTTTTCAATACGTATAATCTGTCTTTTTGAAACTTTTGATTCGTTGGCAAGTTTGTCCTGAGTCCAACCTTTCCGCTCACGCAACGTTTTCAGACGTTCTGGACTGATATTCATAAAATTTTCCTCAATCAGCGGTTGAAAGATAAAAAAATGTTACTGACGTTTATAATTATAAGTCATTTTATAAGTTTAAATATAGTGACGTTTATGTGTCAAAATGACTTTTATAAGATAGTAATAAGTGACTTTTTGTGTCACCAAGGAAAAATAGGTGCTTATAACTAAAGATCACAACCAGACTCCTGATATACGAGTCCTGATATCAAGATTCCTGATTATGTGCTCACTTGCGCTATCGTAAGTGAGCACACTTTAAAGACTCCATCTATATTTTTTTCAAAAAATAAATCCCGTCCATTCAATTTGTACAGCACGGAGTTGGGACAATTGAGATCATTCGGTTTCATGTGCAGGTATTTGACCCAGATTTTTTGACAGGTTACTGTCCAGTGCAAAAGACTTATAGAATTGAGGTACAAGACGACATTGCATACTCTGCCTTACATCGATGGTTCTAGCCAAACAGGTCTGTTAGAAGAGTTTCTGGCGCCTCGTCGTTGTATGCGTGAACCTATAAATGAGATATTCCATGCAGCGGAACTTCTGGACCGCGCAGTAGACGCACATCTCCGTCAAGATCGGAAAACTGCCGAACAACTTTTCCGTGAGGCGGATATGCCCAAAATTCGAGCTTGGACTGAATCACTATGGGGTGGCAAGCGGGAAAATCCGGAACAATGGCGTTACCATCGCTGGAGAGAAATTCAAGGTATAGGTAAACCTGAACCAAAAGTCTATGACCGGATGCCAACAAAAAAGCAACGGCTTGAAATCATTGCTCGTGATGGTTATAACTGCCGCTTTTGTGGAATCCCGGTAATTCCTTTCGAAATCCGTAAAGCAATAACGACAGCATATCCAGATTCTGCATATTGGCGCAGCCAAAAGAACCTCGACCAACATGCGGCATTCCAATGCCTGTGGCTCCAGTTTGACCATATCCTGCCGCATTGCTGGGGAGGAAAATCCGTGCCGGATAACATCGTAATTACTTGCGCTCCCTGTAACTACGGACGCGGGAATTGGCGCCTGGAAGAAGTTGGTTTGATTGATCCGCGCGAGCGTCCTGTTTACAGAACATCCTGGGATGGGTTAATCCGTTTCACTATGTAATAAAGATTTCAAACAAGGATGTTTTAACCCGATGCTGTATCAATGGCTGGCGATAACGTTACGATTTGAGTGACTGACAACGACACCGAGCAGGACGTAATGAGATGACGATTGCCGTTATTCTGTGCGCAGCAAGAAAACACAATGATGCGGGTTATTTTCGTAACAGAAACGGCCAGCCAGCCCGGTTTGTAGCACAGCCTGATTTAGCCCCACTCAGCAAAATATATACTTATGCGAGGCCCGATGATGTTGCGGATGTCAGAGGTACCTGGCGCGAGTTGCTTTCTGACTACAACAAAAAAAATCGGGATGCCAATCAGTTGGGTCTTTTGAAAGCCTGGCAACTTTATAGACATAAAACCTATGGACAATTGGTTCGACAACTTGGTGAAGAAAACGTATATGTCTTGTCTGCAGGGTGGGGTTTGCTCCCGGCAAGCTATCTGACACCCTTGTATGACATCACGTTGTCCTCACTTGCCGAGGATTATCAACGCAGGAATAAAGGGGATTTATACAAAGATTTGCCATTGGTCACGGACCACGGCAATGAGCCGATGGTGTTCTTCGGCAGCAAATTTTACATTCCCCTCTTCTGCAAATTGACAGCCCGGCACTGTGGACGCCGCATTGTGTTTTATAACTCGGCTTATGAGCCCTCTGCTCCGGGTTGTGAGCTTGTAAAATTCAACACAAAAGCCAGAACAGTCTGGTACTACGAGTGCGCCCAGGCTTTTATTGATGGTCGCATTTCTCTTTAATTACAACATCACAAGGAAACCAACTTTCATGCTCACAGACATTGGAGAATTCATTGTTGGCGCTTACCTTCAACTTGTCGAAGAATGTGATTTCATTGATTACAATGTCCGCCCTCCCGGTGGAGGTTTGAAGGGACTCAGTGAATTGGATGTAGTTGGCCTTAATTTACATTCAAGTACAGCTTATTTGTGCGAGGTTACAACCCATATTCGAGGCCTACTATATAAAAATAATCAAGAAACGGTGAATCGAATCAAGAAGAAGCACGAACGTCAAAAGGAATATGCCAGTATCCACTTAACAAATTTCAAAAAACATAAGTTTATGTTTTGGTCTCCCGTTGTTCCTGTTGGTTATATTACTGAGCATTTCGATCAAATGGAAAGTCTTGAAGTAATCATCAACGGTGAGTATAAGCGACGCATTGAAGAATTAAGGGTGCTAGCAAAAAATACAACCCATGATGTTAATAACCCATTTTTTAGAACGCTTCAAATAATGGAACACATGAGAGAGTAATGCAAGAAATCACTGCATAGGCAATATATAGTTTGATCCTACTGCATATTTCACGGTAAACCTGCCGCCCATTTCATTAGCAAGCCACCCATTTCACGTGAAAGCTGAGTTGGCCGTTACCTGTTGAGATGGATGACGGGGCACTGGTACGGATTCTGGTTCAACGTGAACGGCTATTCTGGGGTCGTGAACACCGATTCCGGTTTCATCCGAAAAGTGTTCACGGATGATCGAGATACTACTTTTACTTACTGATCTTCAGCTTTTCAAACTCTGAAGGAACAACCTCAAAATATTCCTTATCGAAATTTATAAATGAGTCGTCATAACATTCAGGCACATAGAATCGAATAAATTCCTCATTTTCCACTAGGGCTTTCATAATCGGCAATGTACACCCTCCTGACAAGCTCCTTTCGTTTGAAAGCAATTCAGTTTGTATTAAATCTAAGAAGGTATCTGCCTTATGCTTCCTAAACGAGACCCATCGCTTTGTTACTAATTTTATTATTGGACCTGTAGTATCAAAATCCCATATCTTCTTATATTGTGCTTCTGAAAATATATATCCACTTATTTGCACCCATCTCACCCAATCTTCATAAATCTCGGGATAGAGATAACTGCCCGCCCATTTTTGAACCATCAAGACATAGTATTTTTCATTGTTAACATTTACTGTTTTGAACTGCATCTCAATGAAATTTTGAGTGTGCCGTGACGGTCTATATTCTCGTTTGTCACTTGAAATTACATTGTCATGATCGATCCATTCGCCCAAGGTTGAATTGTATGACCAACCTGTTGCTTGATTTAGAACTTCTGACTGATTTTCAAATTTTATTTCAGGTCTGTTCACTCTGGCCTGAGAATAACCATTAGTTGAGATCATCAAAATAAGAGACAAAATAACAAACTTCACGTGTCTTCTCCTAATGTTGCAAATAACCTGATCCTATTCTCTAAAACTACCTGATTCCACCAAAATATCAGTCAGATTCGTATACAGGACTTGAACAAAAGAATGAAGTGGTTGTCGCTGAGTTTTTGCAAATGTACGATAATGAAGCACCATAAACTCAGGATGTGAATTTGATGAGCTGCTCACTATCAAGTTCGTCATTTGAGAAACTCTGGCAGACTGAAACCCACTGCTTTGATGAATATGATAAAGCAATCGTGGAATACGAAGAAATTCGCAGGACCTACAGACGGGAATACGTCCAAGCCATCAACCTGTTGACTAACCATATCGAAAGAGACTGCAATGCGAGGTAACACCCTACGATTAATACCTGTTTTGTTATGTCTGGCGCTAGCGGTAAGCTGTGATTCCAAGCCGCCGAGAAATCCCTACCGGAGTGAAATCGACTCCTTTTTGCTGAAACCCTGTTACAAACAAAAAATCGAGATTGTGGCCAATTCATCCGATGCCTACATTTACGACAGAGATAAACGGAAGATGATGGAATATGTTATGGAAGCTTCAGCAGAAAGTAACGAGGAAATTTATGCAAGCTGGTATCGAGCATTGGATGGACATGACCTTTTGACCCGCCTCGGTCTGTTAGAGATGGGCCTGGAAGTCTGCCTACAATCACGGCTGGGAGTTGACATCGATTTTTCCGCTGACCTATCCGATTACTAATCCGTTTATGGCACCAGTTGAACACATGGCGGGGCTATGCAGCGTTGTGGTTGGGCACGAATAAGCGTTTTCATAACTATATGAGCTATGCCGAAGCGTGACACCACTGAATACATGCGGGATTACCTACTCCAGTGCAAGGCCATAGCGCAACCTGTTCCACCGTATCCTGTTGAACACGAGGATCTCGTCAATTTCGCCACCTGGGGCCGAACCTGTATAGCCATAATAAGTTTTTGATTTTACTGGATTATATCGCTATGAATGAGCTTTTTCAGCGTTAGAAGACGCTTTTTTGTGATGAAAACACACACAATAAGAAATAGTGGGTGTCAGCGTGGTAGAGCAGACGGGTTCAAACACAGATCCAATGCGCTGCACTTAAAATGATGTTATTGCCGTCAAAAAACGCTGTTTAAGCCTTAAATCAGGCATCTAATCATCCTTTTATTCTTCATAATCAATAGCTTACTTTGGTCCGACCCTGGAGTCGGTTACGTGAATACTGGGAGGCCTATGGGCCTGATCAGAGAGACGAAATAGGCATGCGACAGTACTCACTATAGGCTACTATTGAAAAATGACATAAGACTGATTAAGTTGCTTTACTGACAGATACCGATACACGCAGACCTGCCGCGTCCAGCATGTTTACAAGCCGGTCAATTGTAAACCTTTCATATCGTCCTCTGATTACGTCATTCAGGATCGGCTGTGTCGTGTTCAGCCGTTTCGCGGCTTCTGCCTGGGTCAGGCCGGTATCTTTTACCCATTTTCTTATAGCGATCATCAGTTCCGAGCGCAATTTCAGGTTCTCTGCATCGGGCAGGTTCAAATCAGCAAAAATATTGCCGTCCGAAGGCGTTGTATGTTTACTCTTCATCGTTCACTCCGCATACGTTGCACATCACGTAAAGGCGCAAGACCATGCTGGACACTATCAAGTTGAAAACCTGCATCCCGACGGGCAAGTACTGGAAAAGCACAAAGGGATTCGTAACTATCGCCCATCCATTCGATCCGTTTTTCCATGATCTGATTATACCAAACTTGATATAATATGCAACTCCAAGTAAGACATTTTTCAGCTTGTACCTGAAAATGAATCCTTTGACAAACGCTCCTCATCGTCAACCAGTACGACCTTTCCTGGCAATTGATTGCCCCAGCGCCAGAGCACAAGGTTGAGATCGTTCGTTCCGGCTCCCGGCGCGAAGCTCTGAACGCGCATTCCCACGTAACCGGCCGTAATCAGCCAATCAGCGAGTCTCTGGGAGGCCGGGATAATGCCCGCCAACATTTCCCGTTCCCAGTTCGGGCAACGTAACTCTTCCTCCACTAACCCCCGAGCCTCCAATTGCGAAGAGTCCAGCGCATCGAAAACAGGTTCGGCATCAACCTCGTAAGCGCATAATGTGATCGGTTGCAGTGGCCGCCCTATCGGGCTGGCCTCTCTCATGGCCGTAAGCGGTGACAGGGACGTATAAAGCGCGGGGACTCCGGCCCGGTTAAAGCGTCCTCCATAACGGCGCGCCCCTTCTCCCGAAGGCGGTGACCAGTTCCAGCGCGGGTTATGCGCGCGGTAAACCAGTCCGCGGAAACGCATCAGCAGGACGGCAGATCAGGCGTAGCCGCCGGCCATGACCCGGTCGAGATGGGCATGCACATCATCCGCCTTGCCTTCCCGCACCAGTTGGTCGGGGGTCACACCACCGAAGCCCGGTAACGGTTCTGCGCGAAACCAGGCATACGCCGCAAGGTCGGAACCAGTATGGCTTGAGACCCGGTGGAGAATTTCCAGCATTTGCCGCAAACGCGTCTGTGTCTTTGTTGCCCGGATGCGGGAAGCGCGGGAAAACGCATCCTGGCCCAGCCCCAATGTATTGGCAATCTCGGTCTTGGTGGTACGCAATGCAGTTGCGACGAGCGCAGGCGAGAACACCTGATTTTCAACGAACTCCTGGAATTCCATTATATACCTCAAGTTTTATAACGTTAAATAACGTAATTATACTTGATAAAATCACAGCGTCAAAGATTTACCGGGAGGATTTGAGTACAAAGCCTAACAACCCAGGATTCGCCAACCAAGCAAATGTTCAGGATAAAGTCTGCTAAGAGATTGATTTAGGGCCTTGGCGGAACAAGGTCTGTCCGGCTTCCAGCAGGTCATCCAGGTGATTTTCAACCACGTCCACAACCTTTGTGAGATCAATTTTCTTGTACCTGTGCACCATGATGTTGCGCATACCCATGCCCGCTTGCAGTCTGATTTTCATTTCAGCAGTGATCAATCCGTCTTCCTCCAGCAGGTCAAAGGTTTCAGCGCTGTTCTTGGGCCAGCCGAGTTGCTTCACCCGCACCAGGTGGTTGGCCATATCCAACAGGTTTTGAAAGGCAAGCTGCAGGTTCATGATAACGAGCTGTCGTTTAACCCGGTCCTGTTCAAAGGACATGTCGGAAGGGCGCCTCCAGTCTTCCCGTATCCTTTCAATGCATTCCTTCAGGTCTGCCAGTTTATCAGACAATACCTCGCTCATGGTTGCGCCGCCCTGCTGCCGGCCATCATGTCCTGGTACAATGGCTCACGTTGTATATTCAAATCCTGGTGCATGGACAGGACAAGCGCTTCGAATTCCACCCGCGCATCATCATCCTGGCAGAACACGACCTCTCCGGTGCGAATGATCTCTGCCTGGATGCCTGTGGTTGCCGTTTGGAGATTGACGAGATCCACATAATCAGTGCGCGAGACATAAGCAATTTCACCGTTAAGGGTCACCCAGTTCATGAAGTCGACGCCAACGGCAATGTCATGGGGCAGCAGCACGGCGATGTCCAGGTCGCTGTCGGCGCGCTGGTAGGGCGTCCCCCAGCTGCCGTAAAGGTAAATCGCCAGGGTATCCGGGTACGCGGCCAGAATAGCATCCACAATGCCGTCATAGTTGTTCATATCAACTTCTGACTATACCACAAAATCTCCCGCACCCGGCAGGTCGGCCGGCCCCACCGGACCTGGCTGGGCCGGGCTCGTACAGCCACATTAAAAAACGCTGTTTAAGCCTTAAACCAGGCATCTAATCATACTTTTATCCTGCGTAATCAAAGGTTACTTTGGTCCGACCCTGGAGTTGCTTTGAAAATATGAATACCAGGCCGCTCTCTCAGCATTCGATAGATTTGACCTCTATTCCTTCTCTTTACGATGGGCTTTGATAGCGCTGATAATATCTTTTGTCGTCATATCCTGAAATAATACTTCTCGCTCTGTAGTGTAATCGCCATACCCGGACCTGAACTGGTTCAGGAAACGAATGGTATCAACTATGCCTACTTCCCGAATCAGTGCATCAGTTACTTGCTGATTCAATTTGGAGAGTGGTTGAATATGTGCGCTCATTGTAAAATCTCCACTCGGTCCGCCGCGCATCATTCGGAATTCGCCTGACCTCGTAATCAAGCGCCTCTGAACTCAGCAACGAAACATCACCGGTTTGAACACATGCTGAAATTGCCAACACTGCCTCTGCCTCAAGTCTTATTGCGAAAAACCTGGGGTCGGACCTGTATAGCCATCGCACAGAAATACTAGCCAGGCTGGATACGTTACCACTTTAATACCCGGGATAGCGAAAGGTTGACTTATGGTTGCGGTTGACTTATGGTTGCACAAAAACAGGAGGCCGAAACGTGAGTGCAGCCACGACGATTGGTAAACTCGACCCGGAAGTTGCGGCCGAGCAGATATTCACAGCGCACAAACACGAGGGTGCATGGCTTGATGCCTTCACCGAAAGTCTTGATCGGCGACGCTCCCGCGAATCTTTCGCGCGCACGATCGAGGTCTGGAACCTGAGTCAGGCCGAGGCAGCCCGCTTCTTTGGCGTGAGCCGCCAGGCAGTCGGTAAGTGGCTGCGGCATGGTGTGCCCCCGGAACGCGCGGGAGCGGTTTCGGACCTGGCCGCTGCCACCGACCTGCTCGTGTTGCATCTCAAGCGCGACAGGATACCAGCGGTGGTGCGGAGACCAATCCAGGTCCTCAATGGAATTACCCTGATAGATTTGCTGGCACAGGGCGATACCAGGACTTTGCTGGCGACTTGCCGGGACATGTTCCGGTTCGAACGGGTTCACGCCTGATGGCCGAACTGCTGCGAGAAATGATTCCGGATGCTCATGTCTGGTGGCGTATCACCAGTCCGGCATGGGCCGACCCGCTCGACTCCGGCTTCGCACAACAGCAAGGCGGGCGCTGGAACCCGCCAGGCAGCTTTCCTGTACTTTATCTTAACGAAGATAGAATGACGGCGCGTCTGAACCTGCGCGCCTTTATCGACAAATGGCCCTATGAACCGGAAGATCTTCGCGACGACACAGGGCCGATTCTGGTAGGTTGCGCCTTGCCGCGCCGCCAGGTCGTATCTGACGCACATTCCCGGGCCGGTGTTCGCGCCGCCGGATTGCCGGACACTTATCCTCTCGAAAAAGATGGTACGCCGGTTCCGCATGCTCGTTGCCAACTCATCGGCGCACGGGCTAAAGCAACGTGCTTGCGCGGCGTTCGCGCCCGGTCAGCGCAATCCCGCGCGGGCGCAGGTCGCGAACTGGCCTGGTTCCCCGCCTCCGCTCGTAGCGTGGCCCGACGGGTACAGACTCTGGCGTTTGTAAGATGGTTTTCAGGGTCAACGTAGAACGAGGTCAGAGTCGGTCCGTCCCTGCCGCACCGGAACTTTCTTTTCCTTGCAATGTTTGACGCCATGTTGCCATTCCCCGCCTTTGATCAGATCATGAACAGGCGCGCCCGCGTGGCAATCAATTCGGTCTCAGGCAAATTCCTGTAAAATACAGTCAATGGATGCTCTATTAACTTACGCTGCCGCTTCAGCCAAGTCTCCCGCACAAAAACGATGACCTCAATACCCGACTGTGATGTGCTGGTAGTCGGCGCCGGCAATGCCGCGTTCGCCGCGGCTCTTGCGGCCCGGGAGCATGGCGCAAAAGTCATCATGCTTGAGTGTTCGCCGGAAGCTGAGGCGGGAGGCAACAGCCGCTTCACCGCCGGAGCGATACGGGTGGTCTATGATGGTGTGGAAGACCTCAAGTCCTTTATGCCGGACCTCAGTGAGGAAGAACTGGCGAACACGGATTTCGGCAGTTATACCGAAGATCAGTTCTTTGATGACATGGGCCGGGTGACCGATTACCGCACCGACCCCGACCTGTGTGAGTTACTGGTGCGCAACAGCCGCTCGACCCTGTTATGGATGCGCGCCAAGGGCATCCGCTTCACGCCGATTTACGGCCGCCAGGCCTTCAAGGTCAACGGGAAATTCAAGTTCTGGGGCGGCCTCACGGTGGAAGCCTGGGGCGGCGGGCCCGGCCTGATCGAGGCCTGGACAACGGCCGCGAACAGCGCAGGCATCGAAATACGCTACGACACACGAGCCCTGGAACTGCTGCACGAAGACGGGACAGTGCTTGGCGCACGTGTGCGCAACGGCGGGAAAACAACGACGATTATTGCCCGAAGCACAGTCCTCGCCAGCGGCGGGTTCGAGGCCAACGGCGAATGGCGCAGCCGTTATCTCGGCCCAGGCTGGGACCTGGCGAAAGTCAGGGGCAGCCGCTACAACGTCGGCGACGGTATCCGCATGGCGCTGGATATCGGCGCCTCCGCCGCCGGCAACTGGTCGGGTTGCCACGCGGTGGGCTGGGACCGGAATGCGCCGGAATTCGGTGATCTTGCCGTAGGTGATGCCTTCCAGAAGCACAGCTATCCTTTCGGCATCATGATCAATGCCCGCGGTGAGCGCTTCGTCGATGAAGGCGCTGATTTCCGCAACTATACCTATGCAAAATACGGTCGCGTTATCCTGGAGCAACCCGGCAACTTTGCCTACCAGGTATTTGACGCTAAAGTCCTGCGCCTGTTGCGGGATGAATACCGCATCAAACAGGTTACCAAAGCTGTCTCTGACACTCTGGAAGGCCTGTTGCAACAACTCGACGGGGTGGACGCGGGGCGCGCCCTGACCCACATCAGGGCTTATAACGCTGCAGTACAAACCGGGACCCCGTTTAATCCCAACGTCAAGGACGGCCGCGGCACCAACGGACTTACTGTCCTGAAAAGCAACTGGGCCAATACCATCGATACCCCGCCGTTCCATGCTTACGGCGTCACCTGCGGCGTGACCTTCACCTTCGGCGGCCTGCGCATCGATACCGGCGCCAGGGTGCTGAACACGGATTATCGACCCATACCCGGACTGTATGCGGCCGGTGAACTGGTCGGTGGTCTGTTTTATTTCAATTATCCCGGCGGTACCGGGCTGATGTCCGGGTCGGTATTCGGTAAAATTGCCGGAGAACACGCAGCCCGTGAATCACAGGAAACCTGAGGGAGTCCCGGATTCAGGGTTGTGCCAAACAGCAACTGGAGAACCGTATGAGTAAGCAGACGGAACAAACTGTATATGAACGCCAGGGGTTCGGACAGGGGCTGGAGTTAACGCCGCCGGCCGGCCTGTTGATAGTTGATTTCATTAACGGCTTTGCCGATCCTGATGTATTCGGCGGAGGAAATATCCGGCCTGCCGTTGAGAAAACCCGGAAGTTGTTGTCCCTGGCCCGGGAACGTGGCTGGCTGGTAAGTTACACCCGCGTGGTTTATTCGGAAGACGGTTCCGATGCAAACGTATTCACCGACAAGGTTCCCGGATGCCTGGAATTTACCGAAACCAGCGCCCTGAGTCAGGTAGTGCCGGACTTGCCGCCTGCACCCGGCGACCTGGTTATACGCAAGCAGTTCCCGTCTGCGTTCTTCGGTACCCACCTGGCGTCTTCGCTGGCAATGCACGGTGTCAAGACCTTGTTCATCAGCGGCGCCACCACCAGCGGTTGCGTGCGCGCCTCGGCGGTTGATGCCATGTGCCATGGTTTCAAACCCGTGATCGTGGAAGACTGCGTGGGAGACCGTTCTATTGCACAACACGAAGCCAACCTGTTTGACATGAAAATGAAGTACACCCAAAACATGCAGTTGGACGAAGTTGAAGCGCTGACCTCCCTTTAAGGATTCAGGTGACTCCGAACAACAGTGTCCTGGGCGCGTCAGTATCCCGGCTTGAGGACCACGGTTTACTGACGGGACAGTCCCGCTTCATTGACGACCTGCAACTGCCCGGGACCCTGTCCGCTGCCTTTGTTCGCAGTCCTTACGGCCATGCGCTGATCAATGGGGTTAATACGGAAGCGGCCTGCCAGGTGCCGGGAGTTGTCGCTGTTTATACCTTGACTGACCTGCAACCCTGGCTTACCGATACCAGGATGGCGACAGGACTGCCAAGCAACAGTTTTCGGCTCGATGTCAATCCCCGGGTACTGGCCGCAGATGAGGTGGTTTACGTCGGTGAACCCATCGCGGTGGTGATTGCCGCATCCCGTTATGCCGCCGAAGACGCGGCAGACCTGGTGGAAGTTGACTGCGAACCCCTGGAGGTGGTAGCCGACTGCCGTGCTGCCCTGCTTGCGGATAGCCCCGGCGCCCACAGAAAACTCTCTCACAACCTGGTAGCCGCTTTCGATTTCGATTACGGTCACGTCGAAGACGCGTTTCGGCAGGCGGATGTAATCATCAATGAATCCTTCCGGCTGCACCGGGGCGGAGCGCATTCCATCGAAGGCCGCGGCGCTGTTGCCAGTCACGATCCCGTTACCGGCAAACTGACCCTGTGGACCTCCACGCAACGCCCGCACGGGGTAAAACGGGTAATCTGCGACCTGCTGGGATGCAATGACGATTCCGTACGCGTGGTCGCTCCCCAAATCGGCGGCGGCTTCGGACCGAAGCTGGTGTGCTACCCTGAAGAGGTGGTGGTCGCAGTATGCGGGAAGTTGCTGCAACAGCCGGTGAAATGGACACAGGACCGTTACGAATATTTCCTCAGCACCACCCAGGAACGGGATCAGTACTGGGACGTCGAAATCGCCGTCGATAACGACGCCATGATCAAAGGCGTGCGCGGCGCGCTGTTGCACGACCATGGCGCGTACACGGCGCGCGGCCTTAACGTACCTTACGCCTCGGGCGTAGCCCTGCCCCTGGCCTACAATATCCCGGCCTACCACCTGGACGTCTACGCGGTGCTGACCAACAAGGTCCCGGTCACGCCGGTGCGGGGCGCCGGTCAGCCCCAGGGGGTGTTCGTGATGGAGCGGTTGCTGGACCGCGTGGCCGCAGGGTTATCCCTGGACCGCGCCGAGGTGCGCCGCCGAAACCTCGTGCGCAAGGAACAGATGCCGTGCCGTAAATCCCTCAAGCTGCGAGGTGGTACCGAAGTCATCCTGGACAGCGGAGACTACCCGGCAACCCAGGAACTCGCACTGGAACACGCCGGCTGGGCTGCGTTCGGGGAACGGCAACAAGCGGCCCTGGAACAGGGCCGGCACATCGGCATCGGCCTGGCCAATTTTGTCGAGGGAACCGGCCGCGGGCCTTACGAAACGGTCACGGTGCGCATCAACCCGTCAGGAAATATTCTCGTGGCGACGGGCGCAACGGCCATGGGGCAAAGCACGCAAACCATGCTGGCGCAGATCGTTGCCGGACAGCTCGGCGGCGACCTGTCGCTGGTATCCGTCAACTGCGGCGACACGGACGCCACGCCCCTGGGTTTCGGCGGTTTCAACAGCCGCCAGACGGTCGTGGCGGGCGCTTCGGCCCATGCCGCCGCCAGGGCCGTGAGAGACAAGGTATTCAGGCTGGCAAGCCGCCGCCTCGAAGCGGCGGAACGGGATCTTGAAATCAACGGCCACAATGTATTCGTCAAGGATATGCCGGACCGGAAACTGACGTTTGCGCAACTGGCGCGCGCCGCATCCGGCCTGCCGGGTTTCAAACTGCCCGTGGCCGAATCGGGTCCGGGACTGGAAGCCACGGAGAGCGTGGTCATCGACGACATGGTCTACTCAAACGGGTCGGCCGTTGCGGAGGTGGAAGTCGACATCGATACCGGCCAGGTGGACATCCACCGTTTCCTGATCGTCCACGATTGCGGCCGCATGATCAATCCCGCGCTGGTGGAAGGACAGGTTGCCGGAGGCATTGCCCACGGCATCGGTAATGCGCTGTTCGAATGGATGGGTTTTGACGATAACGCACAACCTGTCACCACCACGTTTGCAGACTACCTGCTGGTCTCCGCGGATAAGATGCCTGCGCTGGAATTGTTTCACCGCGAGTCAGCTTCACCGTTCAACGAACTGGGCGTCAAGGGTGTGGGTGAATCCGGTTGTCTCCCTACACCCGCAGCCATCGTTGCCGCTATCGAGGATGCACTGAAGCCTTTTGACGTAAAGCTGAACCAGGCGCCGCTCACGCCGGCTGTACTGTGGGGGCTGATCCGCCCGGCACCTGGCATTTCGGCGCCGGAACACTGGCGCTCGCCGGGGATAGACACTGCTGCGTACAGAAAGGGGGTGCTGCTGTAAATCATGAAGGCCGCACCGTTCACCTACCACCGCCCCGGCAAGCTGGAAGAAGCGCTGGATATTCTCTCCCGGGTGGCCGGACAGGACGGCCGCATCATCGCCGGCGGCCAGAGCCTGGTGCCTATGATGGCATTACGCCTCGCCCAACCGGCGCACCTGGTTGACATTAACGAGATAGCCTCGCTGCGGGGTACGGGTGTGGAACGGCAAACCCTGGTGATCCGCGCCCTGGCGCGGCATGCCGACTTTCATCAGCCCGCGCTGACCGGCCCGCTGGGGCCGCTGCTGGCGACAGTTGCGCAAAACATCGCGCATTACCCGATACGGCAACGGGGCACCTTCTGCGGCAGTCTTGCCCACGCCGACCCCGCTTCGGAATGGTGCCTTGCCGCGGTCACCCTGGGCGGCACCGTGATAGCCCGGCGTCGTGGCGGCGCCAGGGAAATTCCTGCCGGGGAGTTCATTCAAGGCCCCCTGACAACCACGCTTGAGCCGGACGAAATGATCAGCGCGGTACACCTGCCTGTCCCCGACCAAACCGGACGTTTCGGTTTCTACGAGTTCAATCGCAGGGCCGGGGATTTTGCCCCCGCGATGTCCCTGGTTACGTTCACCGTGCAGGACGAAACGGTGACGCAGGTACGCCTGGGAGTGGGCGGCGCCGAGGAGACGCCGCGCCGGCTGTCGCAGGTGGAGGAAGCGCTGAACAACAAGCCGCTCACGGACGCACAGATCCGCATGGCCTCGGAACTCGCGGCAAGCTTGATAACGCCCCTTGAAGATGCGCTGATCCCGCAAGATTACCGGCGACAGATCGTAAAGACCGCGGTAAGACGCGCACTGGAAGCAGCGCAGGGTTCCCGTCATGGACAGTAAAATCGCGCTCCGTCTGGACATCAATTCCCGGGACTACCACGTGAACGTGGAAGCGCGGCAGACGCTGGCGGATGTCATCCGCGAGGAATGCGGGCTCACCGGTACCCGCGTCGGTTGCGAGCACGGGGTGTGCGGCAGTTGCACCATCGTTGTCGACGGCGCGCCGGTGCGCGCCTGCCTGATGTTCGCGCCGCAGGCCGAGGGAAAGAAAATCCGCACCATCGAAGGTATGGCTGAAGGCGATGACCTGCACCCGATCCAGCGCGCGTTCAGCGATAACCACGCCTTGCAATGCGGTTTCTGTACACCCGGGTTCATCATGCTGATCGCGGCGTGGCTGGAACAAAATCCTGCCCCGGCGGACGGGGAGATCACCGGCATGCTCTCGGCCAACCTGTGCCGGTGCACGGGATACCGGAATATTTTCAGGGCCGTGAAACAAATTGTGGCAGAATTGGGATGATAATAACCTGGAGATACATACAACAATGACTGATATAACAGAGGCATCCACCAGTATGTTCGTGACCGTGCAGGGAGTGAACATCCACTACAACGACGTCGGTGAAGGCGAGCCGATTTTGTGCCTGCATGGCGGCGGTCCCGGGGCTACTGCCTGGAGCAACTTCAAGCAGAACATCCCGGTCATTACCGGCGCCAGGCGCCGCATGGTCATGATGGATATGCCGGGCTACGGTAAATCCGGATTTCCCGACGGCTCCACCGAGGACTTTTTCGATTTCATGGGCAAGATGATTGACGGTTTCCTGTCGGCGCTGGGTATAGAGGGCGCCGTGGACATCATCGGCAACTCTCTGGGCGGACAGGCCGCCCTGGGTCTGGAACTGCAATACCCGGACAGGATCAAACACCTGGTGCTTATCGGCAGCCAGCCCACTTCTGCAGGCATCGTCATCCAGCCGCAGCCCCAGGAAGCGCTGAAAAACATCATCACGTACTATGGCGGGGAAGGACCGACCCTGGAGAAGATGCGGCGCCTGGTGGAAAGCCTGTTGTACGATTCATCCTGGGTCACCGATGAAACCCTGCAGGAACGTTTCGAGGCAAGCAAGGACCCGGGGCAGATGCGCCTGCTGGGACTGCCGCACCGCGACCTTTATGCGGAACTGGACCGGATCGCCTGTCCCACGTTACTGGTCTGGGGCCAGGAAGACAAAGGCGGCGCACTTGAAGTGGGCCTGCAGTTGCTCAAGAAGTTACAGAACGCACGTATGCACATCTTCCAGCGCTGCGGCCACTGGGCCCAGGTGGAGCACCAGGCAGAATTCGAGCGGATCGTACTGAACTTTTTTGATTCCTGACCACTACATGGGGACGGAATTAAATTCCGTCCCCAGTCTGGTGAGATATACGGTCTAGTAGGTGTAACGCAGGCTTACTCCATAACGGCGCGGCTTCTCAAAGGACTGCTCGTCCGAGCCATCGACAATCGCCAGGTCGAACGCGCTGTTCTGGGCTCGGCTGTCGGTGAAGTTCCTGACAAAACCGGTCACCTGCCAATGGTTATCGGGGCTGTACCAGGTGATGCTGGTATTTCCAATCCAGTTGGAGGGCAGCCTGTGGCTGTCGAAACAGTATCTCGTTTGTGACCTTTCCCGCAGCCGTCTTGTAGGTCAGTTCAAGCGCCTCGGAACCGAACCAGCGAACGTTGACTACGGTGACGGTCTCATTGGAAAGAATGCCTTCGACCGTGCTGTTGGCCTGGAGGTCTTCGAGTTTCATGTCGTTTTTACTGTTGCCATTATCATCGTCACGAGTGCATTCTAGTCTTTAATGGAGTAGCATGAAACCTGACGCAGTGAGCGGCATGACGCTGTAAACAGTGTTGAACAATCAAACCACGATTTCGGGACGGAAATATGAGTGATTACATGAACGAAGGGTCGCTCGAACTTGAAGTGACTGATTTCGGGCCGATCATTCAGGCTAATATCGAGTTGCGTCCTTTCACGGTCTTCGTTGGTCCGAGCAACACCGGGAAATCCTGGATGGCTGTCCTGAGTTACGCGTTGCACCGGTATTTCAGTGAAGCGAAGAGACTGGAACCTCTTCGCCCTGATCAGATCTGGCGAGCCCTGTATACCGGCGGTACGAATGGACCAGACCAGGGGCGCCGTGAGGCTCGAATATCCAGAAAACACGAAGACGTTCTATCCAGCGCGCCGGTTGATGCTCTTCTTACCTGGGCAAAGCAGGAGCTCAGTGATGGGACCCGAATGCACGATTTGTTTGGAAACAGTCAAACACCACCTGACCAGAAGTCTTTTGTTATTCCTGAGCAGATTACAGAACCGGTTCAATGGATATTCAACACACAAGGTGGCCCTCTTGGTCACGAAATTCGCAGGTGCTTTGGCGTCGACGGTATTGACAGACTGGTTCGAAAATCAAGTAGAACCGGGGCGCAGGTTGCTATTCGCCGTCATTTCTCAGACGATACACAACCTCTTGAGCATAGGCTGACGATCAGGTCACAAAAAACGATCTTTGAAACAATGGTGCCTGAGGGTATTGGATTTCCAGGAGATCGTTACTTTGAACTTAAGGAACAATTCAGTGAACTTATTAGTCACCTTTCTGATATAACACATGGCCCAGATATTGATATAAATGATCCGGAAATCCGAAGCTCTTGCTGGCCCTTGATCAGTACTATAGCCGACTTCATCAAGCCTTATCTCTTCGGCCCATTAAATCTTCGCGCTTTCTATCTCCCCGCCGACCGAACCGGAGTGATGCATGCGCATAGAGTGGTCGTCAGCGCGCTGATCGAAGGAGCAACGATGGCTGGTGTGCGCCCAGCTGCGCGCGCGCCCATGCTGTCGGGCGTGCTGGCGGATTTTCTTGAACAACTGATTGAAATCGACCGACCTCCATACCGGCATGAGGAATCCTGGAACTGTCATGCCGCACAGATCGAAAAAGCGATTTTAGAGGGCTCGGTGCGTGTAGACTGGGCGGCTACAACAGGCTACCCTCGCTTCACTTATCAGCCGACAGGATGGAAAGACGAACTGCCGCTATTAAATGCCTCCTCCATGGTGTCGGAACTGGCGCCGGTGGTGTTATACCTGCGCCACAGGATCAGACCCGGTAATCTGCTGATAGTTGAGGAACCGGAGTCTCACCTCCACCCGGGTATGCAGGTCGAATTCATACGCCAGCTTGCGGCGTTGGTTAAATCGGGCGTCAGGGTACTTATTACCACACACAGTGAATGGGTGCTTGAGGAACTCGCGAACATAGTGCGGCGTTCCCGACTTCCTTCTGGCGAGCGGGATAAGCTGGAACACGGAGATTGTGCGCTACGCCCCGACCAGGTGGGGGCATGGTTATTCAAGAAGAAGAACCGCCCAAAGGGTTCCGTAGTGGAGGAAGTGAAACTGGATGATGAAACAGGCCTCTATCCAACCGATTACGACGAAGTAAGCGAATCGCTGTATAACGAGAGCGTAAACATATTTAATCGAATCCAGGATATTGAACACGGATGAAGGGACGTGTAAGGGGATTGTCTCGTACAGTTCCTGATTGCTGCAGCGCTGACCGCTGCGATAGAGATGGTTGCAAGATGAGCTTGGTTGGCGCGCCGCCAAAGCGCGTCGTGATTGATATGGATTGCCGGAATCATCAAGTTCAGGATGATCAAAATCGATGTGATTACCTGTTTATCGGCGAAGAAAATAACACCAGGTGGGTAGCGCCCATCGAGTTGAAGAGCGGTAGGGTGAAGAGCGTTACTGCCGTCAGGAAGCAGCTCGAAGGTGGCGCGAAAGCTGCGGACGACTGGCTCAAAAAAAGCATTCCGTTTCAATTTATTCCGGTTTTAGTACATGGCAAGACTATCCAAAAAAATGACCTCAGGAGGCTTCGTTCTGAAATAATCCAGTTGCGCGGCAAGAGGAGAAGAATCGCCCTTTTAAAGTGTGGCGACCAACTGGCAAAAGCGTTCCGACCATGACACAGACAGCCTTAAAGAAACCTGAACTGCTGTCCGACGCGTAATAATTTACCTCGCTGTAACCATGATTGCACTCTGATCCAAAACAGGTGGCTTAACAGTGATTGTGATAGCACGCAATCTAGAACACCCATAAATTTATGTTGTCCTGATTCTCTATTTTATGGGTGTCCCAAATTAAGAAATCGATCGAGTCTGACCCCATTGATTCGAACAAGTGGCTTAGCGGCGATTATGATAGGATATTTATAGTCAGCCTAACAACGCTCAGTAACAGGACAACCCATGAAATACGTCGAACCCACCAGCCTGTCCGAAGCGCTTGAGATTCTTGCGGGCGACGACGAGGCCCGTTGTCTCGCCGGCGGCGCCACCCTGGTGGCCATGCTGAATGCGGACCTGGTTGAGCCTTCGACGCTTATCGGACTGCGCCGTATCGATGAACTTGCCGGTATTACGGCAACTGGTGATCAATTACGTATCGGCGCCATGACGACCCACGCGCAGATTGCCGTGGATGGCAGGCTGACGGGCAACGCGGCCGTCGTCAGGGATGCCGCAAGGCAGATAGCCCATCCGGCAATCCGTAACATGGGCACCATCGGCGGGGCGATCTGCCACGCCGATCCAAATGCCGACTTTCCCGGCGCCCTGGTCGCAGCCAATGCCGTGCTGGTAGCGGCCGGTCAGTCGGGGACAAGACAGATCCCGGCTGATGAATTTTTCCTGGACTACCTGGAAACTTCCCTGGAAGAGGACGAGATCCTCAGCGCAGTGATGCTACCCGTTGAGCCTTCCGGCGCCGGGGCCAGACACCTTAAATTCAGCCGTACCCACGGCGATTACGCCACTGTTTCCATCTCCCTGGTGCTGGTCTTGGATGCAGGCGCATGCAGTTACGCCAGGGTGGCGGTCGGTTCGGTGGGTCCGACACCCTTGCACCTGACCGAAGTAGATGAAATTCTGACGGGTTCGGACCTGGCCGGGGAGACAATCAGGCAGGCAGGCCGGAAACTGATGGAGGCCGCCGACCCTGTCGATGACGTGCGCGGCAGTGCAGAGTACCGGCGCATGATCATCCCGGGACTGTTGCAGCGGGCCGTGGACGAACTGCGGGAAGTTGGGTGAGCGAAATATTGAATTCGAAGTCGTCGTACTGCCGTAAAACGTCATTCTGGCGGAAGCCAGAATCCAGCGAATCCACGCGGCTGCATGTCATTCCACTGGATTCTGGCTTCCGCCAGAATGACGACTTAAACCTGGATGACGACTTAACCCTGAATGACGGCTTAAACCTGAATTATGGTGTGAGCCGGCGGAAATTTTTGAAACAGACCGGAGGGCTGACCTTTTGCTTCGCCTTTGCCGGTTTTTTCGGTAACGGCGGCACATATGCTGCCGAGTCGAACCCTACTCCGGGGCCGGCGATGGCCGAGTTCAACGCCTACGTACGCATTTCTCCCGACGGGACGGTGACCATTATCAATCCCGCTGCGGAAATGGGGCAGGGCGTCATGACTGCCCTGCCCGTCATCGTCGCGGAGGAACTGGACGTGGAATGGGATGACGTGCGCATTGAATCCTCCCCGCCCATCGGCGAGGTCTATGGCGATCCCCTGTTCTTCAACAGGATTTTTACCACCTCCAGCAGAACAGTCGCCAATTACTATGAGCGCCTGCGCAGGTTCGGCCGTGACGCGCGACAGGTGTTGCTGGAAAACGCCGCGGGGAAATGGGGCGTACCCGTAGCGGAATTGAGGACCGCGCCCAGCCTGGTCATACACGACAAATCCGGACGCAGTATCAGTTACGGCGAGATCGCCGCGTTCGCGCATATCTCCGCTGACAGCGCCGCCCCGGGAGAGACCCCTGGCGAGATTGGCGCATCCGCGGGAACCCTTGACAACCAACCGATTCAGTTCAAGGCCAGGGAAAATTATCGGCTGGTGGGCAGGAACGTCCCCCGCCGGGACCTGCCCGGGAAAGTTACCGGAACGGCGCAATACAGCATGGACGCCCGGCCTGCGGGTATGGTTTACGCTGCGGTATCCAGGGCGCCCGTTGAAGGCGCTGCCTTGCGCGCCGTCAATGAACGCGACGCGCGCAGTATCAGCGGCATTATTGACGTGATCAAACGGTCTGAATCCGTAGCGGTCGTCGCCACCAGCTATCCGGCTGCCCTGAAAGCACGCGACAGGCTTGAAATCTCCTGGCATGAAGTGGAAGGCATGAGCCACTTCAACAGCGACGAATCGATGCAGGAACACCGAGCGGCGGCGCGGGACCTGTCACGGAACGGTTTTCCCTGGGACGTACAGGGTGACATTACCTCGCTGGAGCGGGGACAGAATGCCCTCGAACCGGGTACTCTACGAGACACGCAGGGTGACGTTGCCGCACCGGGTCGGGGACAGGTTGCCCTTGAGCCGAGGGTTTCACGGGATGCGCAGGATGATATGTCTACACCGGCGGACGAAGCAACACGGGTCTGTTCGGCAGAATACTGGACGGATTACGTCTACCACGCGCAGATGGAACCGCTGAACGCGGTGGTGTCGGTCACCGACGCCGGAAAGAAAGCCGAGGTCTGGGCAGGGACCCAGGCGCCGGCAAATACAGTCGACGCGGTTGCCAAAATCCTGGATATCCCCGGGAACGACGTCAAACTCAACCGCTCCCTGCTGGGCGGAGGGTTTGGCCGGCGCACTGTGCCCTCTATGGATTTCGTAGTCGATGCGGCCTGGCTGTCGAAGCTGCTACGGCGACCGGTGAAAGTGGTCTGGACCCGGGAGGATGACCTCCGCAGCGGGCACCTCAAGCCCATGACGGCCCATTTCCTGCGCGCCGCGGTCGACGACCAGGGTAAAATCTGCGCGTGGCAGCATCGGGTGGCCAGTGATGAGGCCATCAAACTGCTGGACCGGCCCAGTTACGAGGCATTCGGCAAAGTCCCCATCACGTCCATGCTGGGTTCTTCACATCACGGCATGGATCGTTCCATCGGCGACGCCTACGACCTGCCCCAACGCCTGGTCGAGCATATTCCCATGGACACGGGTGTACGCCTCTATCCCGTGCGCGGCGTGGGCGCGACACCCAACAACCTGGCCATCGAATCCTTTCTGGATGAAATAGCCGCGCAGCGAAACATCGATCCCGTTGACCTTCGCCTGCGGCTCCTGCATAAGTCGGCACGCGGCAGGCGCATTATCGAGACCGTTGCCGGGATGGCCGATTGGACACGTGCGCGGCCGGGTCGTGCGCTTGGCATTGCCTATACCCACTACGTGGATACCGTCGCCGCGGCGATAGCCGAGATTTCCTGTGATCACACGAGTGAAAAAATCATCGTCCACAACGTCTGGATTGCAGCCGATGTCGGCCTGGCCATCCAGCCCGACAACGTCAGGGCGCAACTGGAGGGCGCTATGATCCACGGCCTGGGTTATGCCCTGTCGGAACGCGTCACCATCAGAAACGGTTTGATACAACAACGTAATTTCCATGATTACTCCGTTATGCGGATGGCGGACGCGCCGGTTATCCATGTAGAACTGCTGCACAGCGACAGTGCGCCCACCGGCGTGGGTGAAACCGGCTCAATCCTGGCGCCGGCAACCGTGGCCAATGCCTTTGCCGTACTGACCGGCAAGCGCCTGCGCCATATACCGTTTACTCCGGACAGGATCCGGCAAGTATTGCGTACCTGAGAGGAAATTATGACTGATAAGCAAGCCGTGACATTATCCATAAATGGCGACTGCCATGATGTACTCGCAGACCCGCGCCGGACCCTGCTGCAGGTGCTGCGCGAACAACTCTCCCTGACCGGGACAAAATGCGGCTGTAACAACGGTGTATGCGGCAGTTGTACGGTATTGATTGACGACCTGCCCATGCGCGCCTGCCTGACGCTGGCAGTAGCGGCAACGGACCGGGAGATCACCACCATCGAAGGACTGGAAACTGGCGGCGAACTGCATCCCGTACAACAGGCTTTTATAGAATACCAGGGTATGCAATGCGGATTTTGTACACCCGGTATGGTGATCGCCGCAAAAGCGTTGCTCGACAGAAACCCGGACCCGACTCTGGATGAAATCCGCGACGAACTGAGCGGCAACCTGTGCCGTTGTACCGGTTATGTGAAAATAGCCGATGCGGTATTATCATTGGTCGATGCTGACCGGGGACAGAATTGAATTCTGTCCCCTTCGGCAGCGGCGCAGGGCGGGGGCGAAATTCAACCTGGTACGGGGACGGAATTGAATTCCGTCCCCTTGTAACAGAAGGAGAGCAGGCATGAGTGCAAACATGGCGGACAATATGCAGGTTAACCCGATTATCGGGGCCTCCGTCCCGCGCATTGAAGGACCGGAAAAGGCGTCCGGGAGGGCCATTTACACGGACGACATTACGCGTCCCGGCATGTTGCACGCGGCCTTGCTCGGCAGCCATTACGCCCACGCCAGGATCCTGTCTGTCGACACTTCCGCAGCCAGGGCGTTGCCCGGCGTCAAGGCGGTACTGGTGGGAACGGACCTGCCGCACAACTACATCGGCATGTTCATCAAGGACCAGCTTCCCCTGGCGCGGGACAAGGTCCGCTACAGCGGCGAACCGGTTGCGGCCGTGGCGGCAATCGATGTGCAAACGGCGCGGCGGGCACTGCGGCTTATCGAGATTGAATACGAAGAACTCGAACCCGTGACGGATATTGAAGAGGCATTGAAACCGGGCGCGACGGTCATCCATGAACAACGCGACGAATACCCCACCATGTATGAACTGCCCCGGGAGCCGAACGCAATCTGTTTCACCGAGTTCATGGAAGGCGACCCCAGTTCGGCCTGGGACCAATGCGACGTCATCGTGGAAGACGAATACCAGGTACCGGCCCAGTACCACATGTATATGGAACCCAGTTCTACCGTGGCGGAAATGGACGGCAACGGCAAGGTCACAGTCTGGACGTCAACGCAAGGCGTCGCCCGCTCCCAGATGTACACCGCCCTGGCGATGGGGTTGCCCATGTCGAAGGTGCGGGTCATTGCCCCGCGCATCGGCGGGGGCTTCGGCGGCAAGTGTGAGTTTACCAACCAGCCCATTACCGCGCTGCTGGCGCAGGCGACGGGCCGCCCGGTCAAGCTGACGTTTTCCCGGGAAGACGACATGACCATGATGAAACGCCGTCACGGCGGCAGGATTTACATGAAAACCGGCGCTACGAAGGACGGCACCCTGGTGGCCCGTGATTGCCGCATCGTCCTCGACGGCGGCGCCTATGCCGATGAGAGCCCGGAAGTCTCCCCGGTGGCGGCTTTTTTCAGCCAGGGACCGTACCGGATCCCGAACATGCGGGTGGAAGCCTGGTCGGTATACACCAACCTGTCCCGCGCCAGCGCGTTCCGCGGGTTCGGCAACCCCCAGGCTACGTTTGCCAGTGAATCCCAGCTGGATGACCTGGCGGAGCAACTGGGGATGGACCCTGTGGAACTGCGCCTTGCCAACGCGCTGGAGCAGGACGATAAATTTTTCTGCGGCAAGACCATCGAGAAGGCCACCATGAAGGCCTGCCTGGAAAAGGTGCGGGACGCCTCAGACTGGGCCGGCAAGCGCCTGCACGGGACACCTGCCAGGCCTGGTAAAAAACGCGGCATCGGCGTGGCCGGCATGAGCCATATCTCCGGCCTGGCCGGCGCCGGGGCGAACGTCTTGTTGAATGAAGACGGCAGCGTCACGTTGAACTGCGGGGCGGTCGATATCGGCCAGGGTTCGGATACCATATTCACGCAGATCGTAGCCGCCGCCCTGGCCCTGGATATGGACCAGGTCAACTTTGCCGCGCCGGATACGGATTCGTCCCCCTACCAGTTCCAGACTTCGGCAAGCCGCAACACCTACGTCATCGGCAACGCGGTTAAAAAAGCCGGGGACGATGTCCGGGAACAGATCTACCGTCATGCCGGGGAGATACTGGAATGCAACAGCGCGGACCTGGAGCTCAGGCAGGGCGGTGTCGTCGGCGTGAAAGGCGTCCCGGACGCGGCGCTGCCGTTTGCCGCGATTGCCGGCAGGGCGCTGTGGCAGGAAGGGGGCCCCATCATGGGCACCCATAACTGGCTGTACACGCCGCAAGACCGCATGGACCCCAAACGCATGCTGCTGCGAGGGTTTGCGCTGATGCCCGACGCGATCGGCATCTTCACCTTCGGCGCCCAGGTCGCGGAGGTGGAAGTGGATGAGGTGACGGGGCAGGTGGAAGTGCTGGAGTACTGGGCCGCCCACGACGTGGGCAAGGCAATCAACAAGGCCTCGGTGGAAGGCCAGATTGAGGGCGGAATCGTACAGATGCTGGGTTACGCCCTGACCGAAGAGATGCTGTGGGACAACGGCCGCATGATCAACCCGACCATGATGGATTACAAGATACCCGGCATGGCTGATGCGCCGTACAAAATCCACTCGTTACTGATTGAAGAGGCTGAAGAATCAGCGCCGTACGGCGCCAAGGGGGTCGGCGAGATCTGCGCAGTGGGACCCGCCCCGGCCATCGCCAACGCCATCAAGAATGCAGTGGGGGCGCGGGTGAACCAGATCCCTGCCACACCGGAACGGGTGCTGAAAGCCATGCAATCCGCAGATGACGCAGATTAACGCAGAAAGTTTACCAGCTGTCGTCCTGACTCTCTGGCGCAATGCTCCTGTCTACTCGTGGACAAGTCCGGTTACGGCATCGATACCAGCAACTGTAAATACAGCGAGGTCCCCTGCCAGGGCACCACGGAATCGCTGCGATAGATACGGCCGCAACAGGTTTCGAACTCGCCCCGCCCGGGGTAGGTGTCGAACAGGTTTCTCCCACCCAGCGTCAGTGAATAACGCGCGCCGAAACGCCAGGTCGCCTCAGCGTCAAGCATGAAGCGTGAACCGAATTGCTGGATCCTGGACAGGTCGGCAGTGCTGGTGTTTTCATAGCCGCCGTAATAGCGTCCGCGCAACAACAGGCTTAGATGTTCCCGGTCGTGATGCAGGGTTGCCACCGCGCGTACATCCGGGGCGCCGTTCTCAACGTCAAATTGCGCCTCTGCATTGACGAAACGTCCCCGTTCAAGCAGCCGGGTCTTGTTATGGTTACCGAGCAGGTGCACCGAATTGGCGCCACCGAAGGCGCTAAAATCAAATGCCACTGACAGGTCAACGCCGCGGGTCCTGGAATCCACGTCGTTGGTAAAAAAGCGTACCTGGGCAATGGTCTCGGCGCCCGGCACGCCCAGCGTCCTGAGTTGTGCAACCAGGTCAGGCGTCACTGCGAACTGTGATGACAGTACGATGCGGTCGTCCAGCCGGATGTGATAGTAATCCAGGGTCAGGGAAAGGTTGTCCAGCGGCTCTGCAACCACCCCCAGGTTATAGGACGTCGAGTCTTCGGCGTCCAGCGGACGCGCGCCGAACAAGGCGGAAACCGGGTGCGTGGCCGGATATACACCCTCGGCCATGGGCAGGCCGTTCGGGTCAACCCGCGTCGAGACATTGGTTGTCGACGTCTGGCCCGGCGTCGGCGCCCGGAAGCCCGTGCCGACGGAACCGCGCAGGTTGATACGGTCGCCGAGACGGTAACGGGTCGCCAGCTTCCAGGTCGCGACATCACCGAAGTCGCTGAAATGGTCGAACCGCGCCTGGGCGTTGAGCAGCCACTCAGGGGTCACGTCCATTTCGAAATCGACGTAGCCGGCATAGTTGTTCCGGCTCAGCGATCCGGAAAACCCCGGTGAATAACCGGGGAAACCGTTGGAGCCCACCGGTACCGCGTTATTGACGGGATCGCCGGCAGGGCATAGCGAGCCGGTCGCTTCCAGGCCGGGTATGCGGCACTCGACACCGGTCAGTCCGTCATCCGGGTCGGCGTCGGCCTCAACCCGGGTAATCTCGAAATTAAATGGATCGGGCGCGGCAAACGGTCCTATTGCATACGACAACGGGTCGCCTGCACCGATTCTGTAGCGCTCGCGGCGGTACTCGAAACCGAAGGCGGCGTTCAGCGGCCCGCTGAAACCCAGCTCTAGGGGCCAGACGAAATCGGCGTTCACTGCCATCTCTTCATTGCCCAGGGTACCCGGCCGGAATCGGGTCGGCGTCTCCGGGCCCAGCGACGGATTCAGCGTATTCCCAATCCGGTAACGGATCTCGTTGAAACCATAGTTCGCCGACAGGTCCAGTGCCAGGCCGCCGGCAAATTCGCCGCGCAGGCCGCCGATGACGCTGTAATCGACAGCCTTCCCGGAAAACTGCGGCGTAAACCCGGAAGGGTACAGGCTGGTCCGGGGGTCGTAGATGGAACCATCCGCCAGCCGCAACGGCAATAACTGGCTGACGCCGGGGCGCCGGTAAAAGAAACCCCCGGTCTGGTCCTTTTCGGCGTAGTTGCCGAAACCATACAGTTCGAACGTCTCCGTGACCGGTAGCGCGGCGTTGGCAAAAAACAGCACCTGTTCACGCTCAGGCTGCCCCCATACCTGTGCCGGGCTGTCGAATTCACGCGCCCCCCCCACCCCGGTGAAGTTGTCGGCGAAGCGTGTGTCAAGATCGTCCGGTATGCCGTCGCTGCCCGGCAGCACCTGTTCTATCGTACCGCCGGCGCCATAGCTGTAAGTAAAGGCATCGGGCCCGTAATAGGTCACACCGTCCACCGTCAACCGGCTGCGGGTGGCTTGCAGCGGCGTCAGGCCCGAGCTGCCGATGGGAATATCGTACGGCTGGGAACGGCTGGTCGGATCGGTATCCGAATATTGTCCGCTTATGCTGATAAACCCCTCGCTGCCAAGCGGAAGTCCGGCGTTGGCTTCGATGGTGATCTCCTCGCCATCGCCCTCCGTGTAGCCGCCGTACTTGGTGCGCAGGTCGAAACCGGAGCGATTGTCCCTGAGGTTGAAATTGATGACGCCGGCGATGGCGTCGGAACCGTACTGGGCCGCGGCGCTGTCCCTGAGCGTTTCCACGGACAACAATGCAATGGAGGGAATACTGCCGATATCGGGACCGTGCGCGCCGAAACCGCCCAGTTGCATCAACGCCGCGCGCTGGCGCCGTTTGCCGTTGACGAGCACAAGGGTATGGTGCGAATCCAGGCCGCGCATACTGACCGGCCGTATGAAGGTTGCACCGTCGGAGATAGGCTGCCGGGTAACGTTGAACGACGGGACAATGGTGTTGATCACATCCACCATGTCTGACGAATTGACGCTTTCAAGGTCCGGCAGTGTGAATACGTCAACCGGGACTGCTGCATCAGCCATGACCCGTGCCGAGGTGCGCGTGCCGATGGTGACGATTTCCTCAATCCCGCCGTGCGTGTGTCTTTCCTCATCATCGGCCGACACGGAAACGCTGACAGCCAGACCAAGGCAAAGACAGAAACGGAACAACAACGGGGATCGGCGTATCGTTCCATCGAATCCGGTAAACATGGTATTTATCGCTAGCCTCATTTAATCCTGGTAATCTTTCCAGTTTAACAAGCAGAGATGCCGCTCGCAAATCGGCTCCCTGCTGTCATACCAATCCCACGCCGCTAACCCGAACAATCCGGTTGCTTATGCGGCCGGTAAAAAATAGACTCCTGTCAACCGGGGAGAAGAATCGATGAAAGTTGAAAAGACATTTACAGTGCAGGCGCCCGCGCAAACCGTCTGGGATTTTGCCAAAGACCCGGAAAAGATGGCGCCGTGCATCCCCGGTTGCAAGGAGATCACTGCTGTCGATGCAACCCGCTACAAGGCCCGGGTGGCCGTCAAGGTGGGGCCGATCTCTGCGAAGTTCAACCTGGACCTGGAAATCATCGAAGAAACGCCGCCCGTTGAAATCATCTCCAAGACCCGCGGCGAGGAAGGCACCCGGGCCAGCACGCTGACCGCGCACAACGTCGTGCGCCTGCGCGCCAACGACGACGGGTCCACCGAGGTCTATTGCAGTTCGGAATCATCCATCACCGGCCGCCTCGGCAAATACGGGGCCGGTATGATGATGAAAAAGGCCGATGCCATCTGGGAACAACTGGCCCGGAACGTATGTCTGGCAATAGAAGGAAGCGCAGGGAACGGGGGACAGATTTAAATCTGTCCCCGGAAAAGTAAAGGCTGACTGACTGTGAAACCCGCACAATTCAACTACGTCAGGGCCGAGACCGTGGACCAGGTCCTGGAACTGCTGGAACAGCCGGCAGGCTTCGTCAAGATCCTTGCGGGCGGACAGAGCCTTAATCCCACCCTGAACATGCGCCTGTCCGCGCCCGATATGCTCATCGACATCAATGACCTGGATGAACTCAAGGGAATCTCAGTGGAAGACGGCATGTTGCGCGTCGGCGCGCTGACGCGGCACGCAGAACTTGAGCAATCCGAACTCGTTGCCAGGCACACACCCCTGCTGGCAACCGCAATCCGGCACGTGGCCCATGCGGCCGTGCGCAACCGGGGCACGATCGGCGGCAACGTATCGCTGGCTGACCCCGCTTCTGAACTGCCGGCCTGCTGTGTCGCCCTGGACGCCGGTATCACGATACAAAACAGGCAAGGTACAAGGGTCGTGCGCGCCCGTGATTATTTCAGGGACCTGTATGAAACCGACCTGCAGGAAAACGACCTGATGACGTCGATCGCCTTCCCTCTTGCCGCCGAGACCACCGTATGCGCCTTGCGCGAGTTTGTACGGCGCCGGGGTGATTTCGCTGCAACCGGCCTGGTGGTCAACGCAGAACTTGAAGACGGGGTGTTTACTTCCTTCAGCCCGGTATTCTTTGCGGTGGCAAACACCCCCGTGCCGGCCGCCGGGGTCGCGCAACTGCTGGTAAACAGGACCCTGACGGCAGACCTGGTCGAACAGGCGCTCGCCGCGGTGGATGAAGACGTTGAGATAACGGGCGACAGCAATATGAGTACGGAGATGAAGCGGCATCTGGCTAAACACTACCTGAGGGAGGTTATTGAGGAATTGTATGGCTAAGGAAGCGCATTTTTCCGTTGCAATTACGGTCAACGGCGCGCTGGTAGAGGCCGAGGCGCCGGCGCGGGAAAGCCTGGCGGACTTCCTGCGTCACCGGGTGGGGCTGACCGGCACCCACGTCGGTTGCGAGCAGGGTATCTGCGGCGCCTGTACGGTCAGGTTCGACGGCCGTATCGCCCGTTCCTGCCTGACCCTGGCGGCGCAGGCGCACGGACATTCCATCGAAACCATCGAGGGAGTCACGGACAGCGGGGAATTGGCCGACCTGCAGGAGGCATTCCTCAGGCATAACGCGGCGCAGTGCGGGTTCTGTACCCCCGGCATGTTGATCTCCGCGGCGGAGTTTCTGGACACGCACGCGGCGACCGACCGGGAATCGATCCGGGCTTTCCTGTCCGGCAACTATTGCCGCTGCACCGGTTACCACGCGATCGTCGACGCTATTGAAGAGATAGCAGCGAAGCAAACCGATGCCTGATCCCTGCATTACCGACCCGGTCCTGCCCAGGCCTAACGCCCGCAAATTCATCCAGGGGCGGGGCCGTTACCTGGATGACATCACCTTGACCGGGATGCTGCATGTCTGTTACGTACGCAGTCC